>NZ_JBIATQ010000004.1:0-606066 GCF_042891955.1 Streptomyces sp. NPDC001843
GTTGATAGGCCGGATCTGGAAGCCAGGTAACTGGTGGAGGTGACCGGTACTAATAGGCCGAGGGCTTGTCCTCAGTTGCTCGCGTCCACTGTGTTGGTTCTGAAACCACGAACAGCCCCATGTGCCACACATGGTTCGGTTGTCAGTTTCATAGTGTTTCGGTGGTCATAGCGTGAGGGAAACGCCCGGTTACATTCCGAACCCGGAAGCTAAGCCTCACAGCGCCGATGGTACTGCAGGGGGGACCCTGTGGGAGAGTAGGACACCGCCGAACTCCTTTTGTAGCTCCGGCTCTTGGGCACCAGCCCAGGAGCCGGAGCTTTTTTGCGTTGGGGTAAGGTCAGGGAGCATCGTCGGCACGTTTCGCACAGGAGGCCCCCGGGTGGAGGTCCAGGAGACCCGCGTCCAGACAGACCGGGTCCTCACCATCCCGAACATCCTCAGCATGGCGCGGCTCCTCGGCGTACCGCTCTTCCTGTGGCTGATCCTCAGGCCCGAGTTCGGCGGGCCCAAGAGCGACACCTGGGCGCTGCTCGTGCTGGCGCTGAGCGGGATCAGCGACTATCTGGACGGCAAGCTGGCGCGACGCTGGAACCAGATCAGCAGCCTCGGCCGGCTGCTCGACCCCGCGGCCGACCGGCTCTACGTGCTGTCGACGCTGCTGGGGCTCACCTGGCGTGAGATCCTGCCGGCGTGGCTGACCGCGGTGCTCCTGGCGCGAGAGCTGGTTCTCCTGGTGATGGTGGGCATCCTCAGGCGGCACGGCTATCCGCCACCGCAGGTGAACTTCCTGGGTAAGGCGGCGACCTTCAACCTGATGTATGCCTTCCCCTTGTTGCTGCTCAGTGACGGAAGCGGATGGATCTCGTCACTCGCTGCTATTTTCGGATGGGCGTTCGCAGGATGGGGTACAACCCTCTATTGGTGGGCAGGAGTGCTCTACGTGGTCCAAGTCCGACGCCTGGTTCGCGCGGACGCCGTGGCCGGTTGAACCCGCCGATTGTCCGGACGTAGTGGCTTGAGATGGCCCCTGGCGGAAAAGTGCGGGACAATCTGGACGGGTGAAGTCGGCTGGACCGTCGTCTCTTAGAGGAGGACGCTTCCGACATGAAGGCCGTCGTGATGGCCGGTGGCGAAGGCACTCGCCTTCGCCCTATGACCTCGAGCATGCCCAAGCCGCTCCTGCCCGTGGCGAACCGCCCGATCATGGAGCACGTGCTACGGCTGCTCAAACGGCATGGGCTCAGCGAGACCGTCGTTACCGTGCAGTTCCTGGCATCGCTCGTCAAGAACTACTTCGGTGACGGCGAGGAGCTCGGAATGGAGCTCACGTATGCCAATGAGGAGAAGCCACTCGGTACCGCCGGAAGCGTCAAGAACGCCGAAGAGGCGTTGAAGGACGATGCCTTCCTCGTCATCTCCGGCGATGCCCTGACCGACTTCGACCTCACCGAGCTGATCAATTTCCACAAGGAAAAGGGCGCGCTGGTCACCGTCTGTCTGACGCGTGTGCCCAATCCACTGGAGTTCGGCATCACCATCGTCGACGAGGAAGGCAAGGTCGAGCGGTTCCTCGAGAAGCCGACCTGGGGACAGGTCTTCTCGGACACCGTGAACACGGGCATCTACGTCATGGAGCCCGAGGTCTTCGACTACGTCGAGCCGGACGTCCCCGTCGACTGGTCCGGCGATGTCTTCCCGCAGCTCATGAAGGACGGCAAGCCGATCTACGGCTTCGTCGCCGAAGGCTACTGGGAGGACGTCGGTACCCACGAGAGCTACGTCAAGGCGCAGGCCGACGTCCTGGAGGGCAAGGTCGACGTCGACATCGACGGGTTCGAGATCTCCCCGGGCGTATGGGTGGCCGAGGGCGCCGAGGTGCACCCCGACGCCGTGCTCCGGGGGCCGCTCTACATCGGCGACTACGCCAAGGTCGAGGCCGGCGCGGAAATCCGCGAGCACACCGTCGTCGGGTCGAACGTGGTCGTCAAGAGCGGTGCCTTCCTGCACAAGGCCGTCGTGCACGACAACGTCTACGTCGGGCAGCACAGCAACCTGCGGGGCTGTGTCGTCGGGAAGAACACCGACATCATGCGTGCCGCCCGGATCGAGGACGGCGCGGTCATCGGCGACGAGTGCCTGATCGGCGAAGAATCGATCGTCCAGGGCAACGTGCGGGTCTACCCGTTCAAGACCATCGAGGCCGGTGCCTTCGTCAACACCTCGGTCATCTGGGAGTCCAGGGGCCAGGCGCACCTCTTCGGAGCCCGCGGTGTCACCGGAATCCTGAACGTCGAGATCACGCCCGAACTCGCGGTGCGGCTGGCCGGCGCCTACGCCACCACCCTCAAGAAGGGCTCCACCGTCACCACGGCCCGTGACCACTCCCGTGGTGCCCGTGCGCTCAAGCGCGCCGTGATCTCCGCGCTCCAGGCCAGCGCCATCGACGTACGCGACCTGGAGAACGTACCGCTGCCCGTGGCCCGGCAGCAGACCGCGCGGGGCAGCGCCGGCGGCATCATGATCCGGACCTCGCCCGGTGTGCCGGACTCCGTCGACATCATGTTCTTCGACGGCAACGGGGCGGACCTCTCCCAGGGAAGCCAGCGGAAGCTGGACCGGGTGTTCGCGCGGCAGGAGTACCGGCGCGCGTTCCCGGGCGAAATCGGTGATCTGCACTTCCCGGCGAGCGTCTTCGACTCGTACACGGGATCGCTGCTGCGGAACGTCGACACCACGGGGATCGCCGAGTCGGGGCTCAAGGTGGTCGTGGACGCCTCGAACGGCAGTGCCGGGCTCGTCCTGCCCAGCCTGCTCGGCAAGCTCGGTGTGGACTCGCTGACCATCAATCCGGGCCTCGACGAGTCCAGGCCGACGGAGACCGGCGAGATGCGGCGGTCCGGGCTGAAGCGCCTCGGAGAGATCGTGGCGTCCTCCGGGGCGGCGTTCGGGGTCCGGTTCGACCCGGTGGGCGAGCGGCTGTCGCTCGTCGACGAGAAGGGCCGGATCATCGAGGACGACCGGGCACTGCTCGTGATGCTGGACCTCGTCGCCGCCGAGCGGCGCAGCGGCCGTGTCGCGCTCCCGGTCACCACGACCAGGATCGCCGAGCAGGTCGCCGCCTACCACGGCACCCAGGTGGAGTGGACCACCACGTCCCCCGACGACCTCACCCGCGTGGGAGGCGAGGAAGGGGCCATCTTCGGCGGTGACGGCAAGGGCGGCTTCATCGTCCCCGAGTTCAGCAGCGTCTACGACGGTACGGCTGCTTTCGTGCGGCTGATCGGGCTGGTGGCGCGGACGCAGCTCACCCTCAGCCAGATCGACGCCCGTATTCCGCGTGCGCACGTCCTCAAGCGGGACCTGGCGACTCCGTGGGCCGTCAAGGGTCTCGTCATGCGGCGAGTCGTCGAGGCCGCCGGAGACCGCTATGTGGACACGACCGACGGCGTACGGGTCGTGGAGACCGACGGGCGCTGGGTGATGGTGCTGCCCGACCCGGCCGAGGCGGTCACCCACCTGTGGGCGGAAGGGCCGGACGACGCGTCCGCGCAGGCCCTGCTCGACGAGTGGTCGGCCGTCGTGGACAGCGCCGGAAGGTAAAGACCGCCGCACGCGCGCGTGCCGGACAAGCGTTCCCCAAGGGGGCCTGTCCGGCACGTGCAGGGGCCGTTCGGAGGTACTGGTCGCGACATGCGACGATGTGCGGCATGCCGCAGCAATCCCCCGTTCGGAGCACATCCTCGCGGCCCGCGCGTCCGGATGCCTCCATGTCGTTGATCACCAACGTCATGGATCACAGCCTGGACGACGGGTACGCCGAGGCCGCGGCCCGGCGGAAGGCCCACGGGGAGGCCGGCGGCGTACCGAAGACGCTGCGGGCCAAGCTGGGCCTCGCCGCCGGCCTGGTCCTCGCCGCGCTCGTGGTGACGGTGGGCGCGGCGCAGGCGCATGTGGCGGCGCCGGTGGTCGCCAAGGAGCGCCAAGAGCTGATCAACCGTATCGACAGCGAGACGTCGTCGGCGGACAGGCTCGAGAGCGACGTGGACAAGCTGCGTGACGACGTGAGCGCCCGCCAGCGGGCGGCGCTGGAGAAGAGCGGCGGCAGCGGGCAGGCGGATCTGGTGGGCGTCCTGTCGGGTGCCACGGCCGTGCACGGGCCCGGCGTCAAGCTCGTCGTGAACGACGCCAAGGAAGCCTCGAGCGGCCAGGCGGGCAATCCGCGCGAGACCTCGGGGTTCTCCGACACCGGCCGGGTGCGGGACCGCGACATGCAGCGCGTGGTGAACGGGTTGTGGGCCTCGGGCGCGGAGGCCATCTCCATCAACGGACAACGGCTGACCACCCTGTCGGCGATCAGGGCCGCGGGGGACGCGATACTGGTCGACAACAAGCCGCTGGTGCCGCCCTACACGGTCCTGGCGGTGGGGGACGGGAAGAAGTTGAGCACCAGGTTCCAGAACAGCGCAGACGGGCTGTATCTGCACGCCCTGGAAGAGAACTACGGCATCCGGACCGGCATTTCCACGGAGAGCGACGTCCGGTTGCCCGCAGCACCGAGTGTGATCGTACGTACAGCACAGCCGAGCACTGAGAAGGGCACATCGTGATCGCCGTACTGGGCCTCGTCGTGGGAGTCGTGGCCGGCCTGTTGGTCCGTCCTGAGGTTCCGGCGGTCGTCGAGCCTTATCTGCCGATCGCCGTCGTCGCGGCGCTCGACGCCGTCTTCGGCGGTCTGCGGGCCATGCTCGACGGCATCTTCGACGACAAGGTCTTCGTGGTGTCGTTCCTGTCCAACGTGGTCGTGGCCGCGCTGATCGTGTTCCTGGGCGACAAATTGGGCGTGGGCGCGCAGTTGTCCACCGGTGTCGTGGTGGTCCTCGGTATCCGCATCTTCTCCAACGCCGCGGCGATCCGGCGGCACGTGTTCCGGGCGTGACGGCGATGAGCAACCAGGACGAGCAGCCGGAGAAGAGGCTGCGCAAGGAACTGCCCGCAGAGGTGCCCGCCGAAGCGCCCGCAGAAGTGCCCGCCGAGGTGCCGGCTTCGGCCCCCCTGCCCGAGGAGGCCGCCGAGCAGCGGCCTCAGCAGGCCCTGACCGGTCGGCAGCGCCTGGTCCAGGGGCTGTGGCCGCCGCGCGTCAGCCGGGCCCAACTGATCGTCGCGGTGCTGTTGTTCGGTCTCGGCTTCGGGCTGGCCGTGCAGGTGGCGTCGAACAGTGACAGTGACAGCGCCCTGCGCGGTGCCCGCCAGGAGGATCTCGTTCGCATCCTCGATGAACTGGACGACCGTACTCAGCGTCTTGAGGACGAGAAGCAGGGACTGGAGAAGCAGCGGCAGGAGCTGCAGAGCAGCTCCGACCAGGCCGCGGAGGCGCGCAAGCAGACCGCCGAGAAGGAGAAGCAACTCGGTATCCTCGCGGGCACCGTGGCGGCCGAGGGTCCCGGCATCACGATGACGATCGACGACACGAAGGGGACGGTCCAGGCGGACATGCTGCTCGACGCGATCCAGGAACTGCGCGCGGCCGGCGCGGAGGCGATCCAGGTGAACGGTGTGCGGGTCGTCGCCGGGACGTACCTCACCGACTCCGGCAAGAGTGTGAGCGTCGACGGGAACAAGATCAACTCCCCCTATCGTTTCAAGGTCATCGGCAAGCCGCAGGACCTGGAACCGGCCCTCAACATCCCCGGAGGCGTGGTGCAGACTCTCGAGAAGGAGCAGGCCACCGTGACCGTCGATCGGTCGAACAAGATCGTCGTGGATGCCTTGCGACCGGCGAAGCAGCCTGACTACGCTCGGTCGTCCTCATAGTGAACCGAGAGTGCATGGGGGACGTCGGACAGGGGCATGAGGTTGCGGGGGGTCGGCGTACCGAAGGGGTGGTGCGTGGTGGAAACTGTCTGGTGGCCACGGACGTTGTGAGGGTGTCCGGGTCGGCCGGTGTAGGCAATCAGGGTTCGTCCTGCCCCACGGGCGGGTCTGTTTCGGTCAAGGGGAATCGCCCGTGAAGTTGTTTGCGAAGTTGTTCGGCAAGAGCGCGCGAGAGGGCAGCGACAACGCGACCGCCCGCCATCGCGCACAGCCTGACGCAGAGGGTCAGCGCCCGCTGTTCCGTGACCAGGTCGCTGGTCCGGGCGGTGACATTTCCGGAGGTCAGGGCGCGCCGTCTGTTGACCCTGCCCAGTCCGGCGGCATAGGTTTCGGGCAACCGTCAACCTCAGGTACGGGTGGAGGGTTTACCTCCGGCCCGTACGCGTCCAGCGCTCCGGCGGGGCAGGAGGATCCGTCCATGTCGGCAGTGGTGTGTACGAGGTGCGGAAACCGCAACGCGGACAACGCCCGCTTCTGTTCCAACTGTGGCGCGCCGCTGCGCCCCGGAGCCGTGCCGGAGCGTGCGTCCGAGACGACGTCCACGATCTCCATCTCGGGTCTCGAGGCCTACGACGCCGAGGCGACCGGCCAGACGCCGATGCTCTCCCCGGAGGCGCAGGCGGCCGTCGACGCGCTGCCGCTGGGCTCGGCGCTGCTGGTGGTGCGCCGTGGGCCGAACTCGGGCAGCCGCTTCCTGCTGGACAGCGAGCTGACCACGGCCGGACGTCATCCGCAGAGCGACATCTTCCTGGACGACGTCACGGTCTCGCGTCGGCACGTGGAGTTCCGGCGCTCCCCGGACGGCTCCTTCACGGTGGCCGACGTCGGCAGTCTGAACGGTACGTACGTCAACCGGGAGCGGATCGACCAGGTCGCCCTGTCGAACGGTGACGAAGTGCAGATCGGCAAGTACCGGCTGGTGTTCTACGCGAGCCGGCAGGGCATCTGACCATCCCCCGGACGCCGTCCGGGGGAACCCCCAGGGAAGGTCCATGCTTCGAACACCGAGCGGCGGTGCCGGGCACGGCACCGCCGCCACGGACAGTGGGCTGGTGAGCATCGGCACGGTGCTGAACGCGCTGCGTGACGAGTTCCCCGAAGTCACGATCTCCAAGATCCGGTTCCTGGAGTCGGAAGGGCTGGTCGAGCCGCAGCGGACCCCCTCGGGCTACCGGAAGTTCAGCGCCGGGGACGTCGAGCGCCTCGGTCACGTCCTGAGGATGCAGCGGGACCACTATCTGCCGCTCAAGGTGATCCGGGAGCACCTGGACGCGATGGAGCGCGGTGAGGCCGTGCAGTTGCCGGTCGTCGGGCGCCAGCGCGACGGAGAGTCCGTGCTCCAGCCCGCCGAGGGGCCCACAGCGGCCCGGATCGGGCGGGCCGAGCTGCTGGCGGCCGCCGGGATCGACGAGAGCGATCTGGAGGAGTGGGAGTCGTACGGACTCCTCACTCCCCTGGAGGGCGGGGTGTACGACGCGGAGGCCGTCACCGTTGCCTCCCTGGTGGCGGAACTGGGTCGGTTCGGTATCGAGCCGCGCCATCTTCGGGTGATGAAGGCCGCCGCCGACCGTGAGGCCGGGCTGGTGGACCAGGTGGTGGCCCCGCTCAAGCGCCACCGGAATCCGCAGACCAGGGCGCATGCGGAGGCCCGTACGAGGGAGCTGGCAGCGCTCACGGTGAGGCTGCACGCGGCTCTGGTGCAGACCGCGCTCGGGGTGCGGCTGCCTTGAGCGGTACTGGTGTGCGGAGGCCGGATCGGGCACCCGTTCCCGGCCCGACTACCCAAACGTCCCGGGCACGGCCTAGGGTTGCTGTGTGAACGAGCTCGATGTCGTAGGTGTCCGGGTGGAAATGCCCTCCAACCAACCGATCGTGCTCCTGCGTGAAGTGGGCGGCGACCGGTACCTCCCCATCTGGATCGGGCCGGGGGAGGCCACGGCGATCGCCTTCGCCCAGCAGGGCATGGCCCCCGCACGACCGCTGACCCACGACCTGTTCAAGGACGTGCTGGAGGCCGTCGGTCAGGAGCTCACCGAAGTACGCATCACGGACCTGCGTGAGGGCGTCTTCTACGCGGAGCTGGTCTTCGCCAGCGGCGTCGAGGTGAGCGCCCGCCCGTCCGACGCCATAGCGCTGGCCCTGCGCACCGGAACGCCGATCTACGGCAGTGACACGGTGCTCGACGACGCGGGCATCGCGATTCCGGACGAGCAGGAGGACGAGGTGGAGAAGTTCCGCGAGTTCCTCGACCAGATCTCGCCCGAGGACTTCGGCACCAGCAGCCAGTGAGAGCGGTGGGCGGCCGGTGGCGGACACGCGGTCCGTGACCGGCCCCTTGACGGCGTGTGACCGCAGTTGCGGCGGTGCCCGCCCAGGGCCGACGAGAGCGTCCTGACGTTCCCCGCCAGCGCATTCGGCTAGCCTTTCCCCGCGGTGGGGCACGGGAAACCACTCTTAGGGTGATTATCACTCGGCGTGCCGAGTGTGGCGATCGTTGACGCACCCCTGGTGACTGCCTACCGTCGAGAAGGCAGGTCAAGGACGGAGGTCGGCGTGAGAAGCAGCGGCGACGGTACGGCTGGGGGTGCCCCCGGACGCGGTTTCGGGGAGAGCGGTCCGTACCCTTCCCCCAGCGCTCGGCTCCGCTCGGGCAGGGGGTACCCCCCTCATGCCGGCGCGGCAGATCCCGTCCCGAAGCGGCCGACGGCCGTGCCGAACGGCGGAGGGGCGGCGTCCATGGCGTCCGAACAGATCGGCTACCGCGGACCGACGGCCTGCGCGGCCGCCGGGATCACTTACCGCCAACTCGACTACTGGGCCCGCACAGGTCTGGTCGAGCCGAGCGTGCGGCCGGCCTACGGGTCGGGCACGCAGCGTCTGTACAGCTTCCGCGATGTGGTCGTCCTCAAGATCGTGAAGCGCTTTCTGGACACCGGTGTCTCACTGCAGAACATCCGCACCGCCGTCCAGCACCTCAGAGAACGCGGCTTCAGTGACCTGGAACGCATGACGCTGATGAGCGACGGCGCCACGGTGTACGAATGCACCTCCCCCGACGAGGTCCACGCCCTGTTGCAGGGCGGTCAGGGGATCTTCGGAATCGCCGTGGGAGTGGTGTGGCGAGACGTGGAAAGCGCGCTCTCCCAACTGCACGGGGAGCGCATCGACACCGGTGAGACCCTCGTCGGCCAGAACCCCGCGGACGAGCTGGCGCGGCGGCGCAACAGGGCGGTCTGAGCGCGGCCGCCGTCCGGCGACGGAGGATGCGCTGCCGCCGGTGCGCCGGCCGGCCGGGCGTTGTCAGTGGTGTGGTGCAGCATCGGAGATGTGAGAAACGCGCCCACGATCCTGCATCTCGACATGGATGCCTTCTTCGCCTCGGTGGAGCAGGCGTCCAAGCCGAGCCTGCGCGGCAAGGCCGTCGTCGTGGGCGGGCTCGGGCCGCGCGGAGTGGTCGCCACCGCGTCGTACGAGGCGCGGGTGTTCGGAGTCCATTCGGCGATGCCGATGGCGCAGGCGCGTCGGCTCGCCCCCAACGCGGCCTACCTCGTTCCGCGCTTCGGGTTGTACCGCTCGATCAGTGAACAGGTGATGGCGTTGCTGCGGGCGCTGTCCCCGCTCGTGGAGCCGCTCAGCCTGGACGAGGCGTTCGTGGACCTGGAGGCCGGCGGAACGGCCTGGGACGAGCAGTCGGCGCGACTGGCGGGAGCGAGGCTGCGCGCGGACATCCGGGCCGCCACGGGGCTCACGGGGTCGGTGGGACTCGCCGCCTCCAAGATGCTCGCGAAGATCGCCTCCGAGCAGGCCAAGCCGGACGGGCTGGTACTGATCGAGCCGGGCACCGAGCGGGCGATGCTCGGTCCCATGCCGGTGCGCACGCTGCCCGGGGTGGGCCCGGCCACCGGGGACCATCTGCGACGCGCCGGTATCACCACGGTCGACGAACTCGCCGAGGCGGGCGAGGACGAACTCGTACGGCTGCTGGGGAAGGCTCATGGCCACGCTCTGTACGCCATGGCGCTGGCACGCGACGAACGTCCTGTGGTGGCGGAGCGGGAGGCCAAGTCGGTGTCGGTCGAGGACACCTATGACGTGGACATCCACGACCGGGTCCGGGTCGGTCTGGAGGTGCAGCGGCTGGCCGACCGGTGCGTGCGGCGGCTGCGCGGGGCCGGGCTGTCCGGACGGACCATCGTGCTGAAGGTACGGCGGTACGACTTCTCGACGCTGACCCGGTCCGAGACCCTGCGCGGGCCCACGGACGATCCGGCGGTGGTGCGGGAGGCGGCGGCCCGGCTGCTGGACTCCGTTGACACGACCGGCGGCGTACGGCTGCTCGGCGTGGGGGTCTCCGGGCTCGCCGACTACACCCAGGAGGACCTGTTCGCGCAGGCGGCGGGCGAGCTGACGGAAACGGCGGCGGCGGAGGAGGTGGTGACCGATTCCGCCGAGCACCAGCCGACGCCGGCCGAACGGCGCTGGCCCGCGGGGCACGACATACGGCACACCGAGTTCGGCCACGGCTGGGTGCAGGGCAGCGGCCTCGGGCGGGTCACCGTGCGCTTCGAGACCCCCGACTCGGGGCCCGGCCGGGTGCGGACCTTCAGGGTCGAGGATCCGGCCCTGGAACCGGCGGACCCGCTCCCGCTGACCGCCGGGGCAGCGTCGAGCGGCCTCCGGGGCGGTGCGCGGGACGAGGGGGCCCGAGGCGCCGCGAGCAGCCCATAGCGCGAGCAGACCATGGCGGGAGCAGCCCCTAGCAGGAGCAGCCCTAGCGGGATCAGCCCTAGCGGGAGCAGCCCTGGGCGGGCGGCGTGCCCCCGGCTGCTACGTCGGTCCCGCCGTCTCGTCCGTGCCCGCGAGATCGCCGAAGTCGTGGTCCGGGAGTGGGGGAGAGGTGCTCACGTCGAGGCCGTAGTGGTGGTACAGCTGGAGCTCCTGCTCCGGGGAGAGATGGCGGCCGACGCCGAAGTCGGGTGCGTCCTTGATGAGGGACCGGTCGAAGGGGACTTGCAGGGCGCCGTCGATCAGCTCGCTGGGCTCCAGAGGGACGAAGGCGTCCCTGGAGAACAGCCCGGTGCGTATGGCCGCCCACTCGGGCTCGCCGGTCGCGTCGTCGAGGTAGACCTCGTCGATCGTGCCGATCTTGTCGCCGTTCCGGTCGAACGCCTTGCGGCCGATCAGGTGGCGCGGATCGATATCGGTTCGCACGGTCCCTCCTCTTGGTCGCAACTCATCCGTTAGCACTACAAAAGAGCACATTCAGGAAGGCGGCCACTCGAGGCTCACACGTTGACCTCGCTGGTACGCTGGCAAGCGGCTGCTGACCCCGTGCGGGAGAGTCCTCCGGACACCATCGGAGGCGCCGAAGGAGCAACTCCTCCCCGGAATCTCTCAGGCCCACGTACCGCACGGACGAGGTCACTCTGGAAAGCAGGGCGGTGTCTCGACGGCTTCCGCTCTCACCGACGGTGAAAGCCGGGACCTTCGGGCGACCCGGTGAAGCTCTCAGGTCGAGATGACAGAGGGGGAGGCCGTCGGGGTATCCGTACCGGGGTGCCCCTCGAAGGTCGCGTCAGACCAGGAGGCCTCCGCAATGACCGCCCACCGCACTCCGCTCTCCGAGCTCGAACAGGGCATTCCGTTCGAGCAGCGCCACATCGGCCCCGACCAGGAGGCGCGGGCCAAGATGCTCGCGCACGTCGGCTACGGCTCACTCGGCGAACTGACCGCCGCCGCGGTACCGGACGTGATCAAGAACGCCGACGCCCTGGACCTGCCGGGCGCCCGCACCGAGGCCGAGGTGCTCGCCGAACTGCGATCCCTCGCCGACCGCAACCAGGTCCTCGGCTCGATGATCGGGCTGGGCTACTACGGGACCTTCACGCCGCCGGTCATCCTGCGCAACGTCATGGAGAACCCGGCCTGGTACACGGCCTACACGCCGTACCAGCCGGAGATCTCCCAGGGCCGGCTCGAGGCCCTGCTGAACTTCCAGACGATGGTCGCCGAGCTCACCGGACTGCCGACCTCCGGCGCCTCGCTGCTCGACGAGGGCACCGCCGCGGCCGAGGCGATGGCGCTCTCCCGGCGCATGGGCAGGAACAAGAAGGGCCTCTTCCTGGTCGACGCCGACGTGCTGCCGCAGACCGTCGCCGTGATCCGGACCCGCGCCGAACCGACCGGCGTGGAGGTCGTCGTGGCCGACCTCAGCGAGGGCATCCCGGCCGAGGTCGCCGAGCGTGAGATCAACGGCGTGCTGATCCAGTACCCGGGCGCCTCCGGGGCCGTACGCGACATCAGGCCCGTCATCGAGCAGGCCCACGGGCTCGGGGCGCTCGTCACCGTCGCCGCCGACCTGCTGGCACTCACCCTGCTGACCTCCCCGGGCGAGCTCGGCGCGGACATCGCGGTCGGTACGACCCAGCGCTTCGGTGTGCCGATGGGCTTCGGCGGCCCGCACGCCGGTTACATGGCGGTGCGCGAGAAGTTCGCCCGCAGCCTGCCGGGCCGTCTTGTGGGCGTGTCCGTGGACGCGGACGGGCACAAGGCCTACCGGCTGGCGCTGCAGACCCGTGAGCAGCACATCCGCCGGGAGAAGGCCACCAGCAACATCTGCACCGCTCAGGTGCTGCTCGCCGTCATGGCCGGTATGTACGCCGTCTACCACGGCCCCGAGGGCCTGCGGAGCATCGCCCGGCGCACCCACCGCTACGCCACCCTCCTGGCCGCGGGTCTGCGGGCGGCCGGGATCGAGGTCGTGCACGGCGCGTTCTTCGACACGGTCACCGCGCGGGTGCCGGGCAAGGCCGCCGAGGTGGTGGCCGCGGCCCGGGAGAACGGGGTCAACCTGCGGCTCGTCGACGCCGACCATGTCTCGGCCGCCTGCGACGAGACCACGACCCGGGACCGGCTGGCCGCCGTGTGGTCGGCTTTCGGGACCGACGCGGACATCGAGGCACTGGACGCGGTGACCGGGGACACGCTGCCCGAGGCCCTGCTGCGCACCGACGAATACCTCACCCATCCGGTCTTCCGCCAGCACCGTTCCGAGACGGCGATGCTGCGCTACCTGCGCCGGCTGGCCGACCGCGACTACGCGCTCGACCGCGGCATGATCCCGTTGGGCTCCTGCACCATGAAGCTCAACGCGACCACCGAGATGGAGCCGGTCACCTGGCCGGAGTTCGGGCAGCTGCATCCCTTCGCCCCCGCGGAGCAGGCACAGGGTTACCTCACGCTCATCCGTGAGCTGGAGGAACGTCTCGCCGAGGTCACCGGATACGACAAGGTGTCGCTGCAGCCCAACGCCGGTTCGCAGGGCGAGTTCGCCGGCCTGCTCGCCGTGCGCGGCTACCACCGCGCCAACGGCGACGACCAGCGGACCGTCTGCCTCATCCCGTCCTCCGCGCACGGCACCAACGCCGCCAGCGCCGTGATGGCCGGCATGAAGGTCGTCGTCGTCAAGACCGCCGAGGACGGCGAGATCGACGTCGAGGACCTGCGCGCGAAGATCGAGCAGTACCGCGACGAGCTGGCCGTGCTCATGATCACGTATCCCTCGACGCACGGCGTCTTCGAGGAGCACGTCGCCGACATCTGCGCACAGGTCCACGAGGCCGGCGGCCAGGTGTACGTCGATGGCGCCAACCTCAACGCGCTGGTCGGGCTCGCCAAGCCGGGGCACTTCGGAGGTGACGTCTCGCACCTCAACCTGCACAAGACGTTCTGCATCCCGCACGGCGGCGGCGGTCCCGGCGTCGGCCCGGTGGCCGTGCGCGAGCACCTCGCGCCGTACCTGCCGAACCACCCGCTCCAGCCGGCGGCCGGGCCCGAGACGGGTGTCGGCCCGATCTCGGCCGCGCCCTGGGGCTCGGCGGGCATCCTGCCGATCTCGTGGGCGTACGTCCGTCTGATGGGCGGCGAGGGCCTCAAGCGGGCCACCCAGGTGGCCGTGCTGTCCGCCAACTACATCGCCAAGCGACTGGAGCCGCACTACCCGGTGCTCTACACCGGCCCGGGCGGCCTGGTCGCGCACGAGTGCATCATCGACCTGCGGCCGCTGACCAAGGCGACCGGGGTGTCCGTGGACGACGTGGCCAAGCGGCTCATCGACTACGGCTTCCACGCCCCGACGATGTCCTTCCCCGTGGCCGGCACGCTGATGATCGAGCCGACCGAGTCGGAGGACCTGGCCGAGCTGGACCGGTTCTGCGAGGCGATGATCGCGATCCGCGCGGAGATCGAGAAGGTCGGCACGGGCGAGTGGCCCGCCGAGGACAACCCGCTGCGGAACGCCCCGCACACCGCCGGCGCGCTGGGCGGCGAGTGGGACCACGCCTACAGCCGGGCGGAGGCCGTGTTCCCGGCCGGGGCCTCGGCCGCCGACAAGTACTGGCCGCCGGTGCGCCGCATCGACCAGGCCTTCGGTGACCGGAACCTGGTCTGCTCCTGCCCGCCGCTGGACGCCTACGAGGACTGAGAGAGCGTGTGAGGCCCCGTCCGTCCTGGGCGGGGCCTTCGGCTTGCCCTTCGGCATCCGGGATCGACTTCCGGTCGTACGGGCACCGTGACCGTACGACCTGGGTCTCACAGGTGGACGCTTCTGCGGGGTGACGTGCTCGGCGCGGGCGAACCGGAGGATGAGTTCGGGTGGGGAGGACCTCCGCCGCCCGACCACATCGGCGACTGGAGACCCTGATGAGTCCTGTGCGTTCCCTGCTTCGCTCCCGCAAGTCGGCTTCCCTGGCCATGGTCGTCGCGATCGCGGCTGCCGCCACCGCGGCCAGCGGCGCCACGGCGGTGTCAGGCAGTCCCCGAGAGCGGCCGGTACAGGCGGCTGTCACCGGGTCCGCCGTGTTCCGCCTGCCGTACGCGGAGGATGACGACATCCGCTCGCTGACGTTCGCCGCGCACGCCGTACCCTTCAGCAGGCCGATCCCCGGCTTACCCGGCGGGCTGCCGACCGACGCGCGCGGCACGGTGAAGGTCTCCCATTACTCCTCGGAGCGGAACATCACCTACACCGCCGAAGGTACGGTCGACTGCCTGGTGACCGCGCCCGGCAGCGCCACCCTGACCGCGGTCATCACCGAGGTGAGCGCCGGAGGCCCGGACTGGGTGGGGAAGCGGCTCGGGTTCAGCGTGTACGACGGCGGGGAGGACAAGCCAGGGAAGCCGTCCCGGGACCGGGTGGGTTTCTCCTGGGACGACGCCGAGAACTGGACGGTCGGCGGCGACAAGCACATGGATGAGGTGAATTCCTGCATGGCACCGGCACCCTCCGCACCCGTCACGAAGGGTGGCTACCGGGTCCGGCACGCGGATCTGCCGCTCTGGCGCACAAACTGAAGCCTTCTGCCGGGCAGACGCGGGTCCTGGGCCGTGTCCGCAAAGTCCCGCCTGCTCCGCGACGCCCGGCATGCTCCCCCAGAGGCACCAGACGCCGCGCGGCTCGCCCTCCGGGCGGAGGTTGCGGACACGACCTGGGCGGACGCAGGCCCTTGCGCGTTCACGCCGTCGCCAGCGACACCTCGGTCGACTTGATCAGGGCGACCACGTCGGAGCCCACGAAGAGGCCGAGGTCGGTGGCGGCCTCCTTGGTGATCGCCGCGGTGATCCTGCCGCCGTCCACGGTGACCTTCACGTGGGCCATGACCTCGCCGAGCTCCAGGTGGGTGATCGTTCCGGAGAGCCTGTTGCGGATGGAGAGGCCGTCGACCCGGCTGGTGGCCAGGGAGACCCCCGTCGACTTCACCAGAGCGCGGACGGAGACACCCGGGGCCAGGGCCAGTTGGTCGACGGCCTCCGAAGTGATCGCCGCGATGAGGTCCTGGCCACCGTCCAGGCGGACCTTGACTGCGGTCATGACGTCGCCGGGCTGGATGGCGGTGACGGTGCCGGGGAGCTGGTTGCGGATGCTCAGGGTCATGACTCATCACCGTAGTGCGCGTGCGGCTTCTGGGACGGTATGCGCGGGTTTGCGTCACCCTGGCCGTCATCGGCTCGATCACACACGGTCGATATGTACATTCGTCGACTTCACTCGCGCGGTGGCCTCCATGCCGACCTCCAGACCCAGTTCCTCGACGGCCTCCCGGGTGAGGAGGGAGACGAGCCGGTGGGGGCCGGCCTGGATCTCCACCTGGGCGGCGACGTCGCCGAGCTTGATCGCGGTGACGATGCCGGGGAAGGCGTTGCGCACGGAGGTGTGGGACCCGGCTGTGTCCTCGTCGTTGCCGCCCGCCTTGGCGAGTTCCACGGAGAACGCGGCCAGGTCCTTGCCGTCGATGAGCCGTCGCCCCGCCTCGTCGCGGTGGGTCGCCACCCGGCCCGCGTCCGCCCAGCGGCGGGCGGTGTCCGGGCTCACGCCGAGCAGTCGTGCTGCCTGGCCGATCGTGTAGGACTGCATGCCGGTCACGATAGGGCGCGGGTCCGAGGGAGTCGGTACGGGCCCCGCCGGGGCCCTGCCGTCTTCGACTCATTCGACGACCGGCCCCCTACCTGATGCACGACACCTTGACGCCTCTGAGCGGCCTTTCTAGAGTCGCGGTTCGGAACGTTCGGTGATATCGCCGAATGTTTCGGCTCACCATCGTGTACCACTGCATGCACCGCAGCGGCACTTCCGGCCAGGGGATGCCGATTTCGCCGCACAAGCGTCGTCCAAAGGGTTGCCACCCGGCAAGAGCGGTCTCTAGGGTGCGGCGCAGCTTTCCGGCGTAGTTCCGAAAGTTTCGAAGAGAAGGAGCGCATCATGGGCGACCCGGCACTCTCCCGCCGCGGCTTCCTGGCGGCCTCCGCCGCGGCCGGTCTGGGCATGACGGCACTGAGCGGCTGCGGCGGCGACTCGGGCGGAGGGTCGTCGAACGGCACGACCACCATCGAGTGGTGGAACATCTCCACCACCCAGCCGACGAAGACGGTCTGGGCCGGTCTGGCCAAGAAGTTCGAGGCGCAGAACCCCAAGGTCAAGGTAAAGATCGTCCAGTTGGAGAACGACGCCTACAAGTCGAAGATGACGGCGCTGATCGCCTCCGGGAAGCTGCCGGACATCTTCCACACCTGGGGCGGTGGCGTGCTCAAGCAGCAGGTCGACGCGGGGCTCGTCGAGGACCTCACCGACAGGACCAAGCCCTGGTCCGACGGAATGCTGTCCGTCGCCAAGCAGCCCTACCTCATCGACGACAAGCTGTACGGCATCCCGTTCGACATCGGCATGATCGGCTTCTGGTACAACAAGGCGCTCTTCAAGCAGGCCGGCATCAGCACCCCGCCGACCACCTGGAGCGGCTTCCTCGACGCCGTGCGGAAGCTGAAGGCTAAGAACATCACGCCGATCGCCGTGGCCGGCAAGGAGAAGTGGCCCGAGATGTACTACTGGGCCTACCTCGCCATGCGCACGGCCGGAATCGACGCCCTCAAGAAGGCCGACGAGGCCAAGGACTTCAGCGACCCGGGGATCGTCCAGGCCGGACAGCACCTCAAGGACCTGGTCCAGCTCCAGCCGTTCCAGAAGGGGTTCCTGGGCGCCGGGTACTCCACTCCGACCGGCCAGGCGGCCGCGGTGGGCAACGGCAAGGCGGCCATGGAGCTCATGGGGCAGTGGGCCCCGGTCGTCGAGGCCGACTCGGGCAAGGGACTCGGCTCGAACCTCGGTTTCTTCCCCTTCCCGGCCGTCGAGGGCGGAAAGGGCGCCATCAACGAGGTGTTCGGCGGTGGCGGCGGGCACGCCCTGCGCAAGGGTGCCCCGCAGGCGGCCGTCGACTTCCTGAAGTTCTTCGCCTCCGAGACCACCGACCTGGAACTCGTGAAGAAGACCAACACCCTCCCGGTGGTGCCCGGCGCCGAGAAGGCGCTCTCCGACCCCAACACCAAGGCCGTGCAGGCACAGTTGAAGGGTGCCACCGGCTTCCAGCTCTACCTGGACCAGGCGTACGCGCCCGCCGTCGGCCAGGAGGTCAACGACAGTGTCGCCGCGCTGATCGCCGGCTCGAAGTCACCCGAGCAGGTCGCCCAGTCGATCACCAAGGCCGCGAAGGAAGCGTAGTAGCCGGCGATGACCTCGACCTTCCTCCCGGACAAGCGGACGGACCCCGGTGTCGCCCTCTCCGCCCCGGCGGCGGCGTCGGCCCGGGGACGGGCGCGCCGACGCCTGCTGAACTGGCTCACCGCGGTCGCCTTCCAGGTGCCCGCGCTGGTGCTGTTCCTCGGGCTGGTGCTGCTGCCGATGCTGTTCGCGCTGTACGCCGCCTTCTTCCGCTGGGGCGGCTTCGGCATGCCCTCCGACTACATCGGCACGGACAACTTCACCCAGCTCTTCAAGGACGACGTCTTCCTGGGCGACCTGTGGCGCTGTCTGCTCCTGGTGGTCCTGTCCCTCGCGCTGCAGCTGCCGTTCGCGCTCGCCATGGCCGTCGCGCTCAACCAGCGGCTGCGCGGGCGGGCCGTGTACCGGATGCTGTTCTTCGCGCCCTACGTCCTGTCCGAGGCGATCACCGGTGTGCTGTTCAGCATGGTCTTCGCCCCCGACGACGGGCTCGCCGACCACTTTCTGGGCGCCATCGGGCTGGACGGCGTCGGCGGGGAGTGGTTCGCCGACCCCTCCTACGTCATGGCGACGCTGTTCCTCGTCATGACCTGGAAGTTCTTCGGCTTCCACATGATGCTCTACCTCGCCGGGATGCAGGCGATCCCGCCCGAGCTGACCGAGGCGGCGCTGATCGACGGCGCGAACCCATGGCAGCGGTTCCGCAACGTCACCCTGCCGCTGCTCGCGCCCACCCTGCGCATCAGTGTGTTCCTGTCCGTCATCGGGGCGATCCAGCTCTTCGACCTGGTCTGGGTGATCACCCAGGGCGGGCCCGACCACCACTCCGAGACGCTGGCCGTGACCATGTTCCAGTACGGCTTCAAGCGCTACCAGGTCGGCTACGCCAGCGCGATCAGCGTGGTCATGTTCGGCATCTGCCTCGTCTTCGCCGTCGTCTACCAGCGGTTCGTGCTCCGCCGCGACCTCGAAGGGGCCACCACGACGATGAGGGGAGACGGCAAGTGACCCGCAGGACCAATGCCGTACGCGAACTGCCACTGCACCTGGTGCTCGTCGCGGTCGGCGCGATGATGGTCGTACCCCTGCTGTACGCCGTCCTGTCCGGCTTCAAGTCCACCGCCGAGCTCTCCCGCAACCCCTTCGGACTGCCCGAGCACTGGCTGACCGGCAACTACACGGACATCCTCGGCTCGGGCGACTTCTGGCGGCTGGTGGGCAACAGCACGCTGGTCGCGGTGGCGACGACCGTGCTCGTGGTCGCCGCGTCCGCGCTGGCGGCCTTCTCCTTCGCGCGGTTCGCCTTCCGTGGGCGGGAGTTGTTGTTCACCTTCTTCACGATGGGGCTCATGTTCCCCTTCGCGGTGGCCGCGCTGCCCCTCTTCCTGCTGCTGCGCTACCTCGGTCTGCTGGACAACCCGCTCGGCGTGATCCTCCCGCAGGCCGCCTTCGGGCTGCCGACGACCATCATCATCCTGCGCGGCTTCTTCCGGCAGATCCCCGGCGAGCTGGAGGAGGCGGCCACGCTCGACGGGTGCAGCGCCTTCGGGTTCTTCTGGCGGGTGCTGCTGCCCATGGCGCGGCCCGCGCTCGGCACGGTGTCGGTGCTGGCCGTCGTCACCAGCTGGAACAACTTCATGCTGCCGCTGCTGGTGTTCACCGACTCGAAGTGGTGGACGCTGCCCCTCGGCGTCGCGCAGTTCCAGGGCCAGTACTCGGCGGAGTACGCCCGTGTCTTCGCCTACCTGGTCCTGGCGATGGTCCCCGCCCTCGCCTTCTACTCCGTCGCCGAGCGCCAGCTCGTCGGCGGCCTGACCGCCGGCGCGACGAAGGGATGACCCGCGCCGACGGGTGTACGGCCCCGTCCGCACCCGAGTACGACCCCACCCGCACCCGACCGTGAGGAGTCGCACCATGCCCAGGTCCAGTACACGTCTCAGACTCGCCGGCGCCCTCGCCGCAGTCCTGGTGGCGGCCGGCGTGGCCACCGGCCCCGCCGCCCAGGCGCAGGGACGGCAGCCCACGCTCGCCGAACTCGCCCACCGGCACGGACGCTACTTCGGCAGCGCCACCGACAACCCCGAGCTGACCGACAGCGCGTACACGAAGATCCTCGGCACCGAGTTCGACACGATCACGCCGGGGAACGGCATGAAGTGGTACGCCACCGAACCCCGGCAAGGCGTCTTCGACTGGACGAACGGCGACGAGATCGTCGCTCTCGCCCGCAAGAACCACCAGCGCGTCCGCGCCCACACCCTGGTCTGGCACAGCCAGCTGCCCGACTGGCTCACCTCGCGTGAATGGACCGCCACCGAGCTGCGGGCCGTCCTGAAGAAGCACATCTTCGCCGAGGTCCGACACTACCGGGGCAAGGTCTACTCCTGGGACGTCGTCAACGAGGCCTTCAACGAGGACGGCACCTACCGCGAGACCATCTGGTACAAGACGCTCGGCCCCGGCTACATCGCCGACGCGCTGCGCTGGGCCCACCAGGCCGACCCGCACGCCAAGCTGTACCTCAACGACTACAACATCGAGGCGACCGGCCCGAAGAGCGACGCCTACTACGCGCTGGCCAAGGACCTCAGGAAGCGGGGCGTGCCCCTGAACGGCATCGGCTTCCAGGCCCACCTGGCCCTCCAGTACGGCTATCCCACCACCCTGGAGGACAACCTGCGCCGCTTCTCCCGCCTGGGGCTGGACACCGCCCTCACCGAGGTCGACGTCCGTATGCAACTGCCCGCCACCGACGCCAAGCTGGCCGAGCAGGCGACCTGGTACCGGGACCTGACCGAGGCCTGCCTCGCCGTACGCCGGTGCGTGGGGGTGACGGTGTGGGACTACACCGACAAGTACTCCTGGATCCCGGCGGTCTTCCCGGGCGAGGGGGCCGCCCTGCCGTGGGACGAGCAGCTGAAGCCGAAGCCCGCCTACGAGGCGTTGCGCGAAGCGCTCGGGTGACGGACGGACACGGTCGGTAGTCGTCCCCGGACATACGTCGGGGCCGGTGCGCACCCGGTGGTGCGAGCCGGCCCCACAGGTGTGCCTAGGCGACCGTCATCACCCTGCTGGTGTCCAGGGCCCGGTGCGGGGCGACGATCTGGCCGTCGGGCAGGAGCTCACCGGTGTCCTCGAAGAGCAGAACGCCGTTGCACAGCAGGCTCCATCCCTGCTCCGGGTGGTGCGCCACGAGGCGGGCGGACTCCCGGTCGGCGGATTCGGCTGTCGGGCACGGTGGCTGGTGCTGGCACATGGGTGGGATCTCTCGCTCTGTCGTGGTCATGTCCGCCCCCCGTGGTCATAAGTCGGTCGGAACCCAGTGTTGCCCTCCGGGCGTCAATCCGCAGGTATTTCGCAGCACCGCTTCTCACAGGTTCATGACGCATCGTCCACGCGCACGGTTCATCTCCTCCGCACTGTCTTTTCGGGTGGTTCTCAGTGGCCGGATGGGGCTAGTCAGGGTGGCGCGCACGGTTTTGGCGGCTCCGCAGAGCGGGTGAATGCTCGTACGAGCGAAATGGTCTTGGAATGCACGCTCGTACCCCGCCACCGAAGGGGCGGCGGGGTACGAAAGCGGGACCGGGGAAGAAGGGGCGGGAGGGTGGTGTCAGGCGGGCGAGCCGAGCAGCGGGACGGGAGTCACCCGGTGGGTCAGCACGGGAAGCAGTTCGGCGACCGGATGAGGCCGGTGCGCCGCGATACCGGGCGGCGCGGGGGCGAGCGGGACGAGCAGATCGGTGGCGGCCGGATGGCCCTCGGCGCCGTCCGCGGTGCAGTCGCCGTGCAGCCAGAGCGTGAGCATGTACAGGGCCGGCACGGACAGCAGACGCACCTGGTACGGCTGCTGCATGGTCTCGGCCTGGCGCAGGGCGCGTTCCGTGGAGGCGATGTAGGGACCTTCGAAGAAGTGCGAGAACGCCCAGCCGTCGGGGGTCAGCCGGATCTCGGCCGCGGCCACGGCACGGCCGCCGCTGCGGATCAGGAACCGCCAGCCCGTCAGCCGGGTCGCGGACACGCCCTCGGCGGTGATCCGGTCGAGTACGTGTACCGGGAGGGGCAGTTCGGGGGTGGCGGGCCCCTGCGCGGTGCGCAGGGAAGGAGTGCGGGCCTCACGGACGGCGGTGGGGGAACCGAGGGCCGTGAGCACGGAGCGCAGGGCGGGCGCGGGGGCAGGGGGAACGTGGAGGGGCATGGTGGGTCGCCTCTCATTCGACAGGCGCGATGGCGCGAGGGCGGGGCGGGCGGACGGCGCTGTCAGCTCATGGGGTCAGAGAGGCGGGGGCCCGTGGCGGTGAACGAGAGGTGCGGACGCGGCCTGCCGCACGTCGCCTGGACGGCGGGAACCAGAACGGTGGGCGCCAACCTTCTGCCTTCTTCGCGGAGTTTATACGACTTAAGTTCAGAAGGTGTTTCGTCTAGCTGTTTCCGGTGAGTAAAACAAGTTCGTATTCGGTCGGCGATTTGTGTGAATCATCCCGATTCAGGGGCCGGACGGCCCCTCCTGACCATGGAATACGCCGGCGTAGCGGACGGCCCATTCTCGTCGGCGTTTTTCACGAGGGCGACGGGGCACACGAAGGTGCGCGCTGCCTCATGCCCCGTGAATGTGCCGCCGGACACATTCCAACAGAGTAGCGGGGACAGGGCACGCGCGGGACGTTATCGATCGCGTCGGGTGGGCATCATCCCACCTGACCCTGGACCCCGGCGGCCGGATCTTCCGCCCGCCCATCCGAGGAGGGACGCTTCGATGGGGGAGAAGGTCGTGGCAGGGCCGTTCGACCTGTCCGACCCGCAGCGCTACCGGGAGAAGCTCGGCAGGTGCCTGACGGGATTGGAGCGGCTGCTGGCCCAGAAGCGGTTCGATCGGCCCAAGAACCTGATGGGTGTGGAGATCGAGCTGAATCTCGTCGGGCCCGACGGGCTGCCGAAAATGCTGAACGGACAGGTGCTCGAACGGATCGCAAGCCGAGATTTCCAAACAGAACTCGCCATGTTCAATCTGGAAGTGAACATCGCCCCCCACAGGCTGGGCGGGCGGGTATTCGACCAGCTCGCCGAGGAACTCCGTACGTCGCTGGCGTACGCCGACCGCAAAGCGGGCGAGCTGGACGCCGGAATCGTGATGATCGGCATCCTGCCCACACTGGACCGTGACGACCTGGTCTCTTCCAACCTCTCCGAGGTCGACCGCTACACCCTGCTCAACGACCAGATCGTGGCCGCCCGCGGTGAGGACTTCCGGCTCGACATCGACGGGGTCGAGCACCTGACCTGCACGTCCCGCTCCATCGTCCCCGAGGCCGCCTGCACGTCCGTGCAGCTGCACCTCCAGGTCACCCCGGGCCGTTTCGCCGATGTGTGGAACGCCGCCCAGGTGGCCAGCGCGCCGCAGATCGCCCTCGGCGCCAACTCCCCGTTCCTCTTCGGCCACGAATTGTGGCGCGAGTCCCGCCCCCCGCTCTTCCTGCAGGCCACCGACACCCGTCCGCCCGAGCTGCAGGCCCAGGGCGTGCGGCCGCGCACCTGGTTCGGGGAGCGGTGGATCTCCTCGGCGTACGACCTGTTCGAGGAGAACCTGCGCTACTTCCCGGCGCTGCTGCCCATCTGCGACGACGAGGACCCGCTGGAGGTGCTCGACGCCGGTGGCGTGCCGAAGCTCGCCGAACTCGTCCTGCACAACGGCACGGTGTACCGCTGGAACCGCCCGGTGTACGACGTCGCCGACGGTGTGCCGCACCTGAGGGTGGAGAACCGCGTCCTGCCCGCCGGGCCCACCATCACCGACGTCATCGCCAACGCGGCCTTCTACTACGGTCTGGTCCGCTCCCTCGCCGAGGAGTCCCGGCCCGTGTGGACACGTATGCCGTTCGAAACGGCCGCCGCCAACTTCGACGCCGCGTGCCGGTACGGCATCGACGCGCGTCTGCAGTGGCCGCGGCGCGGACGGCACGGCGGTACCAGCGAGGTCGACGCGGTGACGCTGGTGCGCGAGGAACTGCTGCCGCTGGCCGAGGCGGGGCTCGCGGCGTGGGGCGTCGAGGCCGCCGACCGGGACCTCTACCTCGGCGTCATCGAGGAACGGTGCCGGCGCCGCGTCAACGGAGCCTCCTGGCAGGCGGCGACCTTCCACCGCGCCCTCGAACAGGGCCTTCCCCGGGACGTGGCCCTGGCGGCCACGACCCGCCGCTACGGCGAGCTCATGCATCTGGGAGAACCGGTGCACACCTGGCCGGTGGGCCTGCCGGAGCCGGTGCCGCTGGGATAGGGCGACCGCCGGTGCCCGGCCGGCCCCTCGGCGTGGGGGCGATGTCCGGGCAGACGCGCGGATGGGGCAAGCTGTGACCTCCGATGAGGATGGTGCCCCTTCCGGTCCCGACGGCCTGCGGCGCACGATCTTCGTGATCGAAGGCAGGTGTGCAGGTGGAGGCGGGATTGGAGGCCGGTTCCGTTCCGCGGGAGCGGCCCTCGCGGCGGATCTACCGGGACGAGACACTGCTCGTTCTGGGGCTCTCGCTCGGAGCGAGCGGAGTGTCCGCTCTGATCAGCTTCATCGGATCGGTCACCAAACCCGGCGGCCTCAAGGACCAGGCGGCCACCCTCAACGCCTCGGCCGCGCCGGGCCGTCCCTGGCTCGACCTGGCCTGGCAGCTGTTCGGCATCGCCACGGCGCTGGTGCCGGTGGCACTGGTCGCGCACTTCCTGATGCGCGAGAGCGAGAGCCTGCGCACCCTTGGCTTCGACCGGACCCGGCCCTGGCCCGACCTCGGCCGCGGGGCCGGGATCGCCGCGGTGATCGGCAGCACAGGCATCGCCTTCTACCTGGCCGCACGGGGACTGGGTTTCAACCTCACGGTGGTGCCCGAGGCGTTGCCCGACGTGTGGTGGAAGTTCCCCGTGCTGATCCTGTCGGCGGTGCAGAACGCCGTCCTCGAAGAAGTGATCGTCGTCGGCTATCTGCTGCGCCGGCTGGGCCAGTTGGGCTGGACACCGGGAACCGCGCTGGTGGCCAGTGCGGTACTGCGCGGCTCCTACCACCTGTACCAGGGCATCGGCGGCTTCGTCGGCAACATGGTCATGGGCGTGGTGTTCGTGTACCTCTACCGGCGCTGGGGCCGGGTCGGCCCCCTGGTGGTGGCACATTCCCTGCTCGACATCGGAGCGTTCGTGGGATACGCGGTGCTGGCGGGAAAGGTGGGCTGGCTGCCGACCGCGTAACGGCGGCCGGACGAGGGGCGTATGACAGCCTCGTACGCGAAGGGGCGTACGAGGCTGTCGCACGCCCCTTCGCGTCACTTGCGCCCCTGGGTTCAGACGAGCAGTGCGCCCTCGACGACCGTGACCGCTCGGCCGGTCAGCAGGACCCGGTCGCCGCGCAGGCCGGTGCGCACCAGGCCGGGGCGGCGGGAGGCCTGCAGGCCGGTCAGGTCGGTGCGGCCGAGGCGCTCGGACCAGTAGGGCGCCAGGGCGGTGTGGGCGCTGCCGGTGACCGGGTCCTCGTCGATGCCGACGTTCGGGAAGAAGCAGCGGGAGACGAAGTCATGGCCCCGGGCCGGGTCCTCGGCGCGGGCGGTTACGATGATCCCACGTGCGGAGTAGGCGGCGAGGGTCCTGTGGTCGGGGGAGAGCCCGAGGACGGTCTTCTCGTCCTCCAGCTCCAGCAGCAGGTCGCCGACGTTCGGTCCGGTGTCGAAGGCGGTCACCGGCTCCGCGCCGAGCGCCCGGGCGACCCCCGCCGGGACGTCCACCGGGGTGAGCGGGGCGGCCGGGAACTCCAGAGTGATCGAGCCGTCCTCGCCGGGCGTGGCACTGAGCACCCCGCTGCGCGTCGTGAACCGGACCGGCCCTTCGTGGGCGGCGGTGGTGTGCAGGACGTGGGCCGTGGCGAGCGTCGCGTGGCCGCACATGGCCACCTCGGTGACGGGTGTGAACCACCGCAGCGCCCAGTCCGCGCCCGAACCCTCGGGGAGGCGGTGGGCGAACGCCGTCTCGGAGAGATTGAGCTCCATGGCGATCTTCTGCAGCCGGTCGTCGTCCGGGAAGGCGTCGAGCAGCAGGACCCCGGCGGGGTTGCCCGCGAAGGGGCGGTCGGTGAAGGCGTCGACGATTCGGATACGCATGGGCCGACGGTAGGGTCCACGGCTGCCGCCCGGCCAAGGCCAATTCCGGGACACTGGACCGGTCGTGCCGCGGTCCGGGCACGACGGCCGCGTTCCGGGCGGGGAGCGCCCGGTGAGCCGATCCTCACCCGCCCGGGGTGAGGCGCCTGACCGGCGTCGTGCGCACCCTGAAGACGGCCCGGAACGGCTGCCGCGCGCCGGAGCGGCGGACCCGCACGGGTGGCTGCGGGACGCGGGCAGGGCACCCGGGAGGCGGGGCCGCCGCGTCGGCCGGCCCGTCACGGAACAGGCATCAGGAGGCGGTGGCGATGTGCCGTTGGCTCGCCTACTCGGGAACACCAGTACTGCTCGATGCGATTCTGTACAGACCGGCTCACTCGCTGATCGACCAGAGTCTGCACTCCCGACTGGGCGTGGAGACGACCAATGGCGACGGGTTCGGCGTCGGCTGGTACGCGTCGGACCTCGAGACCCCCGCGGTCGTCCGGGACACCGCCCCGGCGTGGAGCAACCGCAACCTGCGGGAGATCGCCGGCCACGTCCGCTCCCCGCTCTTCTTCGCCCACATCAGGGCCTCGACAGGTACCCCGGTGCAGCAGACCAACTGCCACCCGTTCCGTCACGGCCGGTGGATGTGGATGCACAACGGAGCGATCAACGGTTTCCACCAGACGCGTCGCGACCTCGCCCTGGCCGTCGACCCGGCGCTCTACCCCGCCATCGAGGGGTCGACGGACTCCGAGATGATGTTCTTCCTCGCGCTGACCTTCGGCCTGGAGGACGACCCGCCGGCGGCCGTGGCCCGGATGGTCGGCCTGGTGGAGGGAACCGGTCACCGCAACGGCGTGGAGTTCCCGCTGCAGATGACCGTCGCGCTGACGGACGGGCGACGGCTGTGGGCCTTCCGGTACTCCAGCCAGGGAGCCTCGCGCTCGCTCTACTACAGCACCGAGGTGGAGACGCTGCGTGCCCTCCACTCCGACGTGGCCTTCCTCAGGGACATCTCCGACGAGACCCGCCTTGTCGTGTCCGAACCGCTGGGCGATCTGCCCGGTGCGTGGAACGAGGTTCCGGAGAGCAGCTGGGGCGTGGTGCAGGAGGGACGGGACGAGCTGTTCCGGTTCACTCCGCAGGCCGTGTGACCGTCCCGCTTTCGCGCCGTCCAGCCGAGACTCTTGTCATGCGATCGGTTCCGATATATCGTTGAAGCATCGCGACAGATCAACGATGGATGGAGTGATTGCGATGCGTACCCACGGATTCGAGCGTGGACATCGACAGGACGGCCCCCACCGGCACGGGAGGGACGGGCTGCGGGCCGCTTTCGGGCCCTTCGGACCGGGTGGTCCGGGGTTCGGGCCCGGTTTCGGTCCGGGGCCCTGGGGGCCGCGGGGGCGTGGCGGTCCGAGGGGACGGGCGCGGCGCGGTGACGTGCGGGCCTCGATCCTGGCTCTGCTCAAGGAGCGGCCCATGCACGGCTACGAGATGATCCAGGAGATCGCCGAGCGCAGTGGCGGCGCGTGGAAGCCCAGCCCCGGCTCGGTCTACCCCACACTGCAGCTGCTGGAGGACGAGGGCCTGATCACCAGCGAGAGCGAGGGCGGCAAGAAGCTGTTCGCGCTCACCGACGAGGGCCGGGCCGCGGCCGAGGCGGGCTCCGACGTCCCTTGGGAGGAGGCGTCCCGCGGGGTCGACTGGGAGGTGCTCAACGAGATCCGCCAGGCCGGGTTCGGTCTGATGGAGGCCTTCGGTCAGGTCTGGAAGACCGGTAGCAAGGAGCAGCGCGAGAAGGCGCTGGGTGTGATCAACGACGCCCGCAAGAGGCTGTACTTGATCCTCGCCGACGAGGACTGACGCCTGTGCGGCCCGTGGGAGGCGCCCCGTGGAGTGATTCGCGGGGCGCCTTCGTGTGGGGCGGGGCTCAGGTCACCAGGCCGTTCAGCTTGCGCAGCGATTCGTTGAGGGCCGCCGTCGCGGAGTCCTTGAGCTTGCCGGCCATGAGGGAGACGGCCGCGCCGGTGAACTCGCCGTCGATGCGCACCGTCGTGCCGTCGCCGTCGGGGGTGAGCGTGTAACGCGTGGCGACGTTCACCGCCATCGGGCCCTTGCCGCGAATGGCGAACACCCGGGCCGGTTCCAGTTCCTCGATGGTCCACTCGACCTCGGCCGGGAAGCCCATCAGCTTCATGTTCTCCTGGAAGGTCCCGCCTGCTTCCAGGGTCTCGGGGCCGCCCTTGGGGAAGCTGGTGTGGGTGGCGTTCCACTCCCCGTACGCCGACCAGTCGGTGAGCTTCTCCCACACCTTCTCGGCCGGTGCCTGGATGCGTGCCTCCGCGCTGACTTCGGCCATGCGACCACCCCTTCGTGTCGGGCTACGGTGTCGCGGAACGTAGCCGCAGGGCCCTGAACATTCAATACTGACGAACCGTCAGAATGTGTGGAGAGCGGGGCTGTCCGGCGTCGTGCGGGTCCGGTCTCCTCCGCAGGGATGAGATCCCGAACATCGGCGTCCACTCTCCGCGGGAGGCCGAAATGCTCCCTTTCGCGGATGACGCGGGCCGTCGGTGACTGATGAGGTGGAGGACGTGCAACCCCGTATTCACCGTCGGCCCGCCCGCGACCAGGGCGTCCGCCGCGCGGACGACGAAGCCGGGTTCGGTGCGGAACTCGCGGCGGTGGTCGACCGTGCCCGCCGCAGGGCCGTCCGGGACGGGGACCGGCAGATCGACACCGCCCATCTGCTGCACTCACTCCTGGAGGCCGACGCCGAGGCGCGCGCCGCCATCGGCGACGCCCGGAAGGCCGTCCGTCTGCTCGGCTACCTCGTGCAGCGCAGCATCGGTTACGGCCTGCGCTGGCAGAGCGGAGTGGAAGATTCCGGCGCGCTGCACGTCCTGGCCGACGCCGAGGGCTGGTCACCGGTGGCCGCGGCCGCCATGCGCTCCGCCCGCGAGCGCGCCACGCGGCGCGGAGAGGACCGGGTCCGCGGCACCGACCTCCTGGCGGCGCTGGCCGCCGACCCCGGGGCCCGTGCCGTCGAGGTGCTCGAGCACGCCGGCGTCGAGGTGCCCGACCTGCTCGCGCGGATCGACGGCGCCACGGCGGAACGCGTGGGCGACTGCGGTACGGCGCGCTGAGCGGCGCCTGACGGCCCGGCGCCGTCCAGCCGTTGAGACAGGTGTCAACCGGGGTGACGCTCATGTCATCGCCTGTCATCATGTGCCGGTGCGCATCTCTGAGGGCAGTCACGGCGGGGGCGGGAAGAGCGTCGGGCTCGGCATGGCGTTCGGCTCCGCGCTCGCCTTCGGTGGGTCGGGACCAGCCGCCAAGCCGCTGATCGAGGCGGGGCTCGACCCGCTGCACGTGGTGTGGCTTCGGGTGGCGGGCGCCGCGCTCGTGATGCTGCCGCTCGCGGTGCGTCACCGCTCCCTCCCGCGCCGCCGCCCCGCGCTGCTCGCCGGGTTCGGGCTGCTCGCCGTCGCCGGGGTCCAGGCCTGCTACTTCGCCGCGCTGTCCCGGATCCCAGTGGGGGTCGCACTGCTCGTGGAGTACCTGGCACCCGCGCTCGTGCTCGGCTGGGTGCGGTTCGTGCAGCGGCGGCCGGTGACCAGGGCGGCCGCGCTCGGGGTGGTCCTCGCGGTCGGCGGCCTCGCCTGCGTGGTGGAGGTGTGGTCAGGACTCGCCTTCGACGTGCTGGGGCTGCTGCTGGCGCTCGGCGCGGCCGGCTGCCAGGTCGGCTATTTCATGCTGTCCGACCACGGCGCCGGGACGGGGGAGGAAGCACCGGACCCGCTCGGCGTCATCGCCTACGGACTCCTCGTCGGGGCCGTGGTCCTGACCTTCGTCGCCCGTCCCTGGACCATGGACTGGTCGGTCCTGTCCGGCACCGCGCGCATGGACGGCGGCGAGGTTCCGGCCGCCGTCCTGCTGGCCTGGATCGTGCTCGTGGCCACGGTCGTCGCGTACGTCACCGGCGTGCTGTCCGTACGCCGGCTGTCCCCGCAGGTCGCGGGCGTCGTGGCCTGTCTGGAGGCGGTGATCGCGACCGTGCTGGCGTGGGTGCTGCTCGGCGAGCACCTCTCGGCGCCGCAGGTCGTCGGCGGTGCCGTCGTCCTGCTCGGCGCGTTCATCGCGCAGTCGTCGGCACCGGCCGAGGGCGCCGTGGAGCCGGTGGCCGGCGGCGGTCCCGAAAGGCAGTTGTCCGCCCGCCGAACGGCTGCCTAAGGTGGCGACCATGCCGATGAACGCACTCGTCCTCTCGCCCCCCGCCGCCTGAGGCGGGCCTCCGGGAACGCGCCCGGCGTGTCGCCGGGCGGGACGGTGCTGCCCGCAGACGAAGTCCGTGGGTCCTGCTGACGCGGGGCCGATACCGAACTTCCACCGCTGCGGAGACCACTCGTGTCGCATGTTGTCTCTGGCCTGCCCGTCGGGCGTGGCCTGCTCTGTCTTACCGTCGCTGGTGCCGCCTGGGGCACCGCCGGCGCCGCCGCTTCCCTGGTCTACCGGACCAGTGACATCGGGGCCGTCACCCTTTCCTTCTGGCGCTGCGCCGCCGGGCTCGCGCTGCTGCTCGTCGGCTGGCTTCTGCGCCGCCGTCCGCGTCCCGCGGCGACCGAGCCGCTCGGCCACCGTGTGCTGAAGGCCGTGGCCAACGGGGTCGGCCCCGCCGTGTTCCAGACCGCCTATTTCGCGGCCGTGTCCGCGACCGGACTGGCCGTAGCCACCGTGGTCACCCTCGGCGCCGGTCCCGTGCTGATCGCGCTCGGCGCCCGCTTCGCGCTGGGGGAGCGGCTCGGCGCGGCCGGTGCCGTCGCTGTCGCCGGTGCGCTCACCGCACTCGCCGTGCTGACGTTCGGCGGCACGGGCGCGACCGTACGTCCGTGGGGCGTACTGCTCGCGCTCGTGTCGGCGGCCGGCTACTCCATGATGACTCTGCTCACCCGTTGGTGGGGGCAGCGCGGCGGGACCGACGCCTCGGACGCTGCGGTGTGGGCATTCGGAGTGACCAGCCTGTGTCTGCTGCCGTTCGCCCTGGACGAGGGGCTGCTGCCGCACACCGCCCACCCCATGCGGGTGCTCTGGCTGCTGGGATACATCGCGGCGATCCCCACGGCTCTCGCGTACGCCCTCTACTTCGCTGGCGCCGCCGTCGTACGGGCGGCCACCGTCTCCGTGATCATGCTGCTGGAGCCGGTGAGCGCCGCCGTCCTGGCCGTCGTCCTCCTCGGCGAGCACCTGACCGCCTCCACGGTGGCCGGAACCCTGCTGATGCTCGGCTCGGTCACCGGGCTCGCGGTGGCGGAGGCGCGCGGGGCGCGGCGGGCACGCGGGGAGGAGCGGCCGGTGCTGCTGTGAGACCGGGCCGTGCGCGCCGTCAGGAGGCGGCGGGCGGGACGGACGGGGTGGGCGGGGGTGGTCGGCAACAGCCCCCGCCGCACCAGATGCTCCAGCGCCGCCGCGTCGCGCGGGCCGTTCCGGGTCGTCGGAGCGGCCGCCATCTGCTGCCGGCCTCCTCCGCCTTCCTGCCCGCGTACTTGAACTTGGCCCGGACGTCGGTCACTTCCAGGCGCAGGTCGCGGATGCCGGACAGCAGGCGGCCGTACGGGGCTGCGTCGGCGGCCGCCCGGGCCGAGCCGCCCTCCGGCTGGAAGTGGCCGACCTGGCGGTTGAGGAGGTCGGCCTTGGCCGCCGGGTCGTCCACGACGTGGGCGGTGCAGCTCGGCTGGACCGCCGCGTAGAAGCTGGTGGGCACGCCGCCGTGCTCGGGCGGGGTGCCCGGCACGGCCTGCCACGGGCCGGGGACATGGACGTAGTCGTCGACCACGCTCGGCAGCACCCGCGGGTTCGCCTCCAGTGCCTGCCACAGCGGGTTGGGACGGGCGAGGTGGGTGACGGCCCCGCCGCGCTCGGGATCGCAGGCGAAGTGCAGCGGCTGGACGAGCGGGGATCCGCCGGGCGGGCCGTTGACCGCCGGCCGGCCGAAGTCATGGGTGGCCAGCCAGGTCTGCCGCTCGGAGTCGTCGTGGGCGCGTCCCAGGGATGTATCGGCATCACAGGTCCGCCAGGTAGTCGGGCAGCGTCGTGCCAGGGGCCAGATCGGCCTCGGGGAGCGGAGTGTCGTACCCCTTGCGCAGCGGTACCACGCCGGCCCAGTGGGGGAGCGCGAGATCCTCGGGCTCGTCGTTCACACCGCCGGTGCGGAGCTTGGCGGAGACCTCGTTCAGGTCGAGGCGGATCACGGAGGTGGCGGCCAGCTCCTTCTTGTTGGCGGGCCGGGAGTCGGCGGTGCGGCCCGGGACCACGTGGTCGACCAGGGCGTCCAGCGCGAGCCGCTTCTCCTCCGGGTCGGTGACCTGATGCGCGGTGCCGTGCACCACCACGGAGCGGTAGTTGATGGAGTGGTGGAACGCGGAGCGGGCCAGCACCAGGCCGTCGACATGGGTGACCGTCAGGCACACGGGCAGACCCGGGTCGGCCTCACCGGTCATGCGCAGCGGGCGCGAGCCCGTGGAGCCGTGGACGTACAGGCGCTCGCCGACCCGGCCGTAGAGCGTGGGCAGTACGACGGGTGCGCCGTCGCGGACGAAACCGAGGTGGCAGACGTAGCCCTCGTCGAGTATCGCGTGCACCAGATCCCGGTCGTACGACGCCCGGTCGGCGGAGCGGGTGGGGACGGTGCGGTCGGTCGGGGAGTAGGCGGCGGACGGGGGCGGCGTCTGCTGGGTGCCCTGCATGGCGGCTTCCTTGCGTGTTGATTGCACTAGTGCATAATTGTCTTTGTGCTAGGAGAGTATCGGATCAGTGGACGTGGCGCAGCGGAGATTGCCGCGAGCATCGAGGGCGCGGTGGGGACCGGTGCCCTCGAGCCCGGCCGGCTTCTGCCGCCCATGCGGGAGTTGGCCCTCAGCCTGGGGGTGAACCCCAATACCGTCGCGGCCGCCTACCGCACCCTGCGCGAGCGCGGAGTCATCGAGACCGCCGGGCGCCGGGGCAGCCGGATCAGGCCCAAGCCGGCCACCACCGGGCGGGAGGAGGTGCGCGTGGACGTACCGGCCGGAGTGCGCGACCTGTCCGACGGCAACCCCGACCCGGCACTGCTGCCGCCGCTCGCCCCCACGCTGGCAGCCGTGGCCGAGGAACTGGACCGGGAGCCGGTGCTCTACGGCGACGACCCGGTGGAGCCGGAACTGGCGCGCGTCGCACGAGCGGAACTCGACGCCGACCACGTGCCCGAGGGCCCGCTCGCCGTGCTCTCCGGGGCGCTCGACGCCGTCGAACGGGTTCTCACCGCTCACCTGAGGCCGGGGGACGCCGTCGCCGTCGAGGACCCCGGCTGGGGCCACACCCTCGACCTCGTCGCCGCGCTCGGACTGCGTACGACCCCCGTGGGCGTCGACGACGAGGGGCCACGGCCCGAGGAACTGCGCACCGCCCTGCGCTCCGGCGCGCGCGCCCTCATAGTCACCGATCGCGCCCAGAACCCCACTGGTGCCGCGGTGAGCGCGCCCCGCGCCCGTGCCCTGCGCGCCGTCCTGCGCGAGTACCCGGAGACCCTGCTGATCGAGGACGACCACGGTCATGGCATCGTCGACCTGCCGCTGCACCCCCTCGCGGGCGTCACCCGTCACTGGGCGTTCGTCCGCTCCGCGGCCAAGGCCTACGGTCCCGACCTCAGGCTCGCGGTGCTCACGGGCGACCCGGTCACCGTCGACCGGGTCCGTGGCCGCCAACGGCTGGGCCCGGGCTGGGTGAGCCTGCTGCTGCAACGGGCGGTGTTCCGGATGTGGGCGGACGGCGTGGTGGACGGGCCGGCGGTGGCTGCGGCGTACCGGACCCGGCGGGAGCTGCTCATCGACGCGCTCGCCGAGCGCGGGGTCCGCGCCCACGGCCGCAGCGGCATGAACGTCTGGGTGCCCGTCCCCGACGAGACCGGCGCGGTCGCCCGCCTCCTGCACGCGGGCTGGGCCGTCTCACCCGGCGCACGCTTCCGTCTGAACACCCCACCCGGCATCCGGATCACCGTCTCGACCCTGGACCCGGCCGAGGCCGGCCCGCTGGCGGACGCGATCACCTCCGCCGTCGGGCCGGCTCCGATGCGCAGCTACGTCTAGTACCCCGGCAGGCCCAGGCCGCCGGACGGCGCCGGAGCCCTCAGCCCGTCCGCCTGCCCCGAGCCTGGGTCAGTGCCGCACCCGCCAGCACGATCGCGGCGCCCACCGGTGTCGTCCAGCGCAGCGTCTCGCCCAGGACGGCCACGCCGGCGGCGGTGGCGATGACCGGGATGAAGTAGGTGACCATCTGGGCCGTCGTCGGACCGACCTCGGCGACCAGGCCGTACTGGATGAGGACCGCGAGGCCGGTGCCGAGGGCGCCCAGCGCTGCGACGGCGAGCAGCGGTATGACGGGGAAGTGGCCGGGAAGGGTGGTGAACGCGGGGGTGACGACTGCCAGTTGCAGAGTGGCCAGGAGCAGCTGGGCGCCGGTCATCGACAGGTGCGAGTGGCCGGAACCGGCGAGTGTGCGGCGCAGGTAGATCCAGCCGACCGGGTAGCTGAGCGAGGCCATCAGGGCCAGCGCCGTGCCCGTGGCGTCCAGGCCGCTGAAGCCCTGCCAGGCGCCGAGGACCGTCAGGACGCCGAGGAAGCCCAGGCCGAGCCCGGCGACCCGCACCCGCGTCGGCCGGTCCTCGGAGAGGGCGACCAGGGACAGGACCATGCCCCACAGCGGGGAGGTGGCGTTGCAGATGCCGGCCAGCGTGGACGGAATGGTCAGTTCCGAGTAGGCGAAGAGGGAGAAGGGCAGGGCGTTGAGCAGGAAGGCGGCAACCGCCAGGTGCCCCCAGGTCCGGGCCCCGCGGGGCAGCCGCTGCCGCTTCACCGCCATCGCGGCCCCGAGCACCGCCGTGCCGAACACCAGCCGCCCCAGGGTGACCTGGAACGGCGCGTAGCCGTCGGTGCCCACCTTGATGAGCAGAAAACTGAAGCCCCATATCAGGGACAGGGCACCGAAGCGGAGGCGCCAGTCGAGGCGGACGCGGGGGCTCGAGGCGGTACGGGCTTCGCTCCGGGTGGCAGTGCCTGTGCCTGTGCCTGTGGCGGTGCATGCGGTGGTGGCGGTGGTCATGGCTCCACGATGCTGCAGCGAACCTCGTAGCACAATTGAGATTTCCACAGCTGTACGCCTTAGTATTACTTACATGTTGAACCTGGAGCGCCTGCGTACCCTCGACGCCCTCGCCCGGCACGGCTCCGTCAGCGGCGCGGCCGAGGCGCTGCACGTCACGACGTCCGCGGTCTCCCAGCAACTGGGCAAACTGGAGCGGGAGGTCGGTCAGCAGCTGCTCGCCAAGAACGGGCGTGGCGTCCGGCTCACCGACGGTGGTCGGCTGCTCGCCGAGCACGCGGCACGCATCCTCTCCCAGGTGGAGCTCGCTCAGTCCGACCTCGAGGCGCACCGGGGCCAGGTCGCCGGCGAGCTGCGAATGTCGGCTTTCCCGACCGCCGCACGCGGCCTGTTCCCCGCCGCCCTCGCAGGTCTGCGCGCCCTGCATCCCGCGCTACGGGTGCGCTCCTGCGAACTGGAGCCGGAGAACGGCGTCGCCGGCGTGGTCCGCGGCGACCTGGACCTCGCCGTCGTCCTCGACTGGTACAACAAGCCGATGCCGGTGCCCGACGGCCTCGTCAAGGCGCCCCTCCTGGACGACCCCGCCGACGTCGCCATGCCGGTCGGCCACCCGCTCGCGGACCGGGACGAGGTGGACCTCGGGGAGTTCGCCGAGGACGAGTGGATCACCTGGGGCGAGGGCGAGTTCTGCCACGAATGGCTGATGTTCACCCTGCGCTCACGCGGCGTCGAGCCGATCGTCGGCCACCGCGCGGCCGAGACCCACACCCAGCTCGGCCTGGTGGCAGCCGGTCTGGGCGTGTGCATCGCGCCGCTGCTGGGCCGCCATCCGGTGCCCTCCGGCGTCGTCACGGTCCCGCTCAGGCAGCGGGTACGCCGCCATGTCTACGTCGTCTGGCGTGCGGACGCCGACCGCCGCCCGTCGATCCGGGCGGCGGTCGAGGCCCTGCGGACGGCGGCCGAGAAGGTCGGCTGAGAAGGTCGGCTGAGCCGTCCCGGCCGTCCTACGCGGGCCCCAGCTTGCTGAAGTCCCAGGAGACTATCTTGTCCGGTGTCAGCCGGGCCCAGGCATGCCGCCCGTCGTGGGGCATCTCGTCCAGGCCGAAGTTCTTCCGGGCGAAGAGCATCTCGGCGGTGTCCAGTTCGGCGCACAGCTCGCCGATCCGGGGCACCTCGCCCACGAACTCGATCGTGCCGGTCAGCTCGACACCGCGCAGCTGCTCGTACTCCTCACCCGAGTCGACCACGATCGCCACCCGCGGATCGCGACTGAGGTCCGTCCAGCGCTTGCTGCGCACCACGGAGTACAGCCACAGCGACACGCCGTCCCAGGCGTACCACAGGGCACTCACGTGCGGAGCGCCGTTCGCCGACACGGTGGCGACCCGGCAGGTGCGCTGGGTGGTGAGGAACTCGTCCACCTCACCCGTTGTCATCATGATCTTGCGGCCCCGGCGCTGAGTGGCGGTCATGCGTCCCCCTCTTCTCCCACGTCGTGCCAGAGGAGACGGTCCGGGTCCTGTCCGGCGCCTAGATCCTCTGACATCACGTCAGAAAAGAATGGGTCGTCTTCCCCTCGTGCGCAATGGCCGTTAGTCTCGCCCGCCCCGCAACCCGGCGAAAGAGGGTCTCATGGTGTCCCGCGAGCAGCTCGGTGAGCTTCTCGAACCCGCGAGCACCGTCCTGCTCACCGTCGAGTGCCAGCAGGGCGTGGTCGGCCCCGACAGCGCGCTGCCCGAACTCGCCAGTCAGGCCCGCTCCTCCGGTGCCCTGCGCAACGTCGCCCGGCTGGTCGCCGCCGCGCACGACAGTGGCGTCCAGGTGATCCACGCCATCGCCGAACGCCGCCCCGACGGCCGGGGCGCCGGCCGCAACGCCCGGCTGTTCCGTGCCGCCGAACGGCTTCCGGTCCAGCAGCTGTCCGGCACCGCGGCGGTGCGTGTCGCGGCCCCCATCGAGGTGGCCGACGAGGACATCGTCGTACGACGGCTGCACGGCCTGTCGCCCGTGCAGGGAACCGAGGTCGACGCGCTGCTGCGCAACCTGGGCTGCCGCACGCTGGTCGTCACCGGGGTGTCGGCCAACGTGGCGGTCCCCAACGCCGTCTTCGACGCCGTGAACCTCGGCTACACCGCCGTCGTGCCCGCCGACGCCATCGCCGGGGTGCCCCCTGAATACACCCCGGTGATGATCCGCAACACCCTCGCGCTGGTCGCCACGGTCACGACGACGAACGAGGTGCTCGGCTGCCTCGGACGGCCGCGTCGGCGGGGCTGACGCCCGCGTTCACGCCAGCTTGATCTCGTCCCCGGAGACGGTGATGTTCGCGGCGGCCAACGGCTGGGTCGCAGGGCCCTGCTTCACACTGCCGTCGGCGGCGGAGAAGTGGCTGTTGTGGCACGGGCAGACGATGACACCGTCGGCGACACTGCCCACCGCGCATCCCGCGTGGGTGCACTTGGACGAGAACGCCTTGTACGTACCCGCGGTCGGCTGCGTGACCACCACGCCCTGGTCCTTGAAGACCTTGCCGCCGCCCTCGGGGATGTCCGAGGTCTTGGCGAGCGCCGTGCCGCCGGCGCTGCCGCCGCTCGCCTGCTCGTTGGGCGCGGTGCCGGAGCCGGCGGCTCCCGCCGCCCCGGTGGAGGTACCGGAGGACCCGGCCGCGCCGGAGGTGTTCGACGAATCGTCGTCCGAGCCGCAGGCAGCCAGCGCGGCTGCGAGTCCCGCCGCTCCGGCCGCCGCCACGACGGTACGGCGGGCCGGTCCGGCTGCGGGAGTGGGCGATGCGCTGGTCATGAGGGGTTCCCTTCCGCGGAGCTTTTCGTGATCCGTCCAGGGGTACGGTCTCGGAGCACCACCTGTTCAGACGGCATCGAGATCTTGTCCTCCCGGAGATGAGGCCCGCGTAAGCCGGAGCTGTGGCCGCGCTGTCGGTCCGGCCTTCGGCGCAGGCCAGTAACCTGGGGCGATGCTCAAGGAAGTCACCGCGACCCGCTACATCACGCCCCTGCGTGAGGGAGGCTCGCTGCCGGGGCTCGTCGAGGCCGACGACCTCGGCACGTACGTCATGAAGTTCACCGGCGCCGGCCAGGGCCGCAAGACCCTGGTCGCCGAGGTCGTCTGCGGCGAACTGGCCCGCCGTCTCGGTTTCCGGATGCCCCGGCTGGTGGCGATCGAGCTCGACCCGGTGCTGGGGCTCGGCGAGCCCGACCAGCAGGTGCAGGAACTGCTCAGGTCCAGCGGCGGCACCAATCTCGGGATGGACTTCCTCTCCGGAGCCCTCGGCTTCGACCCGCTCGCCTTCACGGTCAGCCGTGCGGAGGCCGGGCGGATCGTCTGGTTCGACGCGCTGGTGAACAACGTCGACCGTTCCTGGCGCAACCCGAACCTGCTGGTGCGCGGGGGAGAGGTGTGGCTCATCGACCATGGCGCCACCATGATCTGGCACCACAACTGGCCCTCCGCCGAGACCTCCGCCACCCGCCCGTACGACGCCTCGGACCACGCCCTCGTACGGTTCGCACCGGATGTCGCGCGCGCCGCCGCCGAGCTGGCGCCCCTGGTCACCGAGGAGCTCCTCGCCGAGGTCACCGCCGAGATCCCCGACGCCTGGCTGGCCGACGAGCCGGGCTTCGCCACCCCGGACGACCTCCGGCGGGCGTACGCCCGGCCGCTGCTAGCGCGAGCCGCCGTCATCCATGGGCGCATCGAAGGCATCGAAGGCATCGAAGGCACCAAGGGGCACAAATGACCGAGCGTCACATCACCAGGGCGGGCCAGGGCGGCGACCGCGACGTCTTCGAGTACGCGCTGCTCAGGGTCGTACCCCGTGTCGAGCGGGGCGAGTGCATCAACGCCGGCGTGGTCGTCTACTGCCGCGCCAAGGCGTACGTCGGCGCCCGCACCCACCTCGACGAGGCCCGGCTGCTGGCCCTGGACCCCGCCGCGGACGTGGCCGGCGTCCGGGCCGCGCTCGGGGCCGTCGAGGGGGTGTGCACCGGCGGGGCGGCGGCCGGGCAGGCGGCGGGCGACGACGCCGGGCGGCGCTTCCGCTGGCTGATCGCACCCCGCTCCACGGTCGTACAGCCAGGCCCGGTCCACACCGGGCTCACCACCGATCCGGCGGGCGAGGCTGCGCGGTTGCTGGACCTCCTGGTGAGGTAATGGATCACACGCACCCGGTGTGCCGTTGACACCGGGTGCCACGGCTTCTAGCGTCACGTGTACTGAAGGTACTAAGCGGTCGCTCACCAAACGGGCGCACCTTCTCTAGGGCGAGGAGAACCAGCAATGTCCACCACTGAGCAGCGGGTCGCCGTGGTCACCGGCGCGGCACGCGGCATCGGCGCCGCCACCGCCGTGCGCCTGGCCGCCGAGGGTCGCGCGGTCGCAGTGATCGACCTCGACGAGGCCGCCTGCAAGGACACCGTCGAGAAGATCACCGCGGCCGGCGGCAAGGCCATCGCGGTCGGCGCCGACGTCTCCGACGAGGCGCAGGTCGAGGCGGCCGTGGCGCGCATCGTCGAGGAACTCGGCGCGCCCACCATCCTGGTGAACAACGCGGGCGTGCTCCGTGACAACCTGCTGTTCAAGATGAGCGTCTCCGACTGGGACACCGTCCTGAACGTGCACCTGCGCGGTTCCTTCCTGATGACCAAGGCCGTGCAGAAGCACATGGTCGACGCGGGCTTCGGCCGCGTCGTCAACCTGTCCTCCTCCTCCGCGCTGGGCAACCGGGGTCAGGCCAACTACTCCGCCGCCAAGGCGGGCCTGCAGGGCTTCACCAAGACCCTCGCCATCGAACTGGGCAAGTTCGGCATCACCGCCAACGCCGTCGCCCCCGGCTTCATCGCCACCGAGATGACCAAGGCCACGGCCGAGCGCGTCAAGATGGGCTTCGAGGAGTTCAAGGCCGCCGCCGCCACCCAGATCCCCGTCCAGCGCGTCGGTGAGCCCGAGGACATCGCCAACGCCATCGCGTTCTTCACGGGCGAGGCCGCCGGCTTCGTCTCCGGCCAGGTGCTGTACGTGGCCGGCGGACCGCTCGACTAGAACCCTGGGGATCACGGACATGACTGAACTTCCCGAACTCTCCGGCAAGGTCGCCCTCGTCACGGGCGCCAGCCGCGGCATCGGCCACGGCGTCGCCGAGGCGCTGGTCGCGCGCGGCGACCGGGTGTGCATCACCGGCCGCAACGAGGAGGCACTGAAGGAGGCTGTCGAGCAGCTCGGCGCCGAGCGGGTCATCGGCGTCGCCGGCAAGGCGCACGACCTCGCCCACCAGGCCGAGGCCGTCGAGCGCACCATGGAGGCCTTCGGCCGCATCGACTTCCTGGTCAACAACGCCGGTACGAACCCGGTCTTCGGGCCGATCGCCGACCTCGACCTGGACGTCGCGCGCAAGGTGTTCGAGACCAACGTGATCTCGGCGCTCGGCTTCGCGCAGAAGACGTGGCACGCCTGGCAGAAGGACAACGGCGGCGCGATCGTCAACATCGCCTCGGTCGCCGGCCTCGCGCCCTCGCCGTTCATCGGCGCCTACGGCGTCAGCAAGGCCGCGATGATCAATCTGACCCAGCAGCTGGCGCACGAGTTCGCGCCCAAGGTGCGGGTCAACGCCATCGCCCCGGCCGTCGTGAAGACCAAGTTCGCGCAGGCCCTGTACGAGGGCCGCGAGGCGGAGGCGGCCGCCGCCTACCCGCTCGCCAGGCTCGGTGTGCCCTCCGACATAGGCGGCGCCGCCGCGTTCCTCACCTCGGTGCAGTCGGACTGGATCACCGGGCAGACGCTCGTGGTCGACGGCGGCATCTTCCTGAACGCCGGCGTGGGCTGACGGCACGGCCGGCACAGCGCTTCGGGCGTCTTCCTCGCGGGGAAGACGCCCGTTTTGCGTAGTACCGGGCCCGCACGGTCCGGTGACAACGTCGTCATAGCACAGTTGATCAAGGGCGCTGGTCACAGGGTGGTTCAGGGCGCGGAACGCTGCGGTAAGGTCTGCCGACCCTTGGTATGGCGGATCGAGGAGCGTGCGCGTGTTCAACCGGAAGCGATGCCTGAGACGAGTGGCGGCTGTCGCGTCCATAGGCCTGATGGCCGGGTGCAGTGTCTTCTCCGCGAGCGACCCGAACAGCGAGGGGCCGATCGTCGTGGGGACCACCAGCGCCCCCAGCACCCTGGACCCGGCCGCGTCCTGGGACGGCTCCTGGGAGCTGTTCCGGAACATCTACCAGACGCTCCTCGCCTACCCGGGCGGCGCCACCACCCCTCAGCCCGACGCCGCCAAGAGCTGCAAGTTCACCGACTCCGGCTACCGCACCTACAGCTGCGAGATACGCCCCGGCATGAAGTTCTCGAACGGCGACGCGCTCACGGCCCAGGCCGTCAAGTACTCCATCGACCGCATCCGCACCATCAACGCCAAGACCGGCCCCGCCGGACTGCTCGGCAGCCTCGACCGGGTGCAGGTGCTCGGCGACCGCCAGGTGGTCTTCCACCTGAACAAGCCCGACGCGACCTTCCCCTTCGTGCTCGCCACCCCGGCCATGTCCATCGTCGACCCCGACGACTACCCCGCCAGGTCGCTGCGCAAGGACGGCAAGGTCGACGGATCCGGGCCCTACGAGCTCCAGTCGTACCGGGAGGGCGAGAAGGCCGTACTGGTCCGCAACGACCACTACCAGGGCTTCGCCCAGCGCCAGAACGACGCGGTGACCATCCGCTACTTCCGGGACTCCGGCACCATGGTCAAGGCGCTCAAGGACAAGCAGATCGACGTCACCTACCGCGGCCTCGCCGCCGACGACATCGTCGCCCTGCAGAGCAAGGACTCCTCCGACCTCCAGCTGGTGGACGGCGCCGGCACGGACATCAACTACCTGGTGTTCAACCCCAAGGACCCCTGGGCCAAGAACCCGGCCGTCCGCAAGGCCGTCGCGCAGGTCGTCGACCGCGCCGCCATCGCGCACAAGGTGTACAAGGACACCGTGGACCCGCTGTACTCCATGGTCCCCGCGGGGCTGACGGGCCACACCACCGGCTTCTTCGACGACTTCGGCGACCCCAGCGTCCCCAAGGCCCGCGAGATCCTCACCAAGGCGGGCATCCACCAGCGCGTCCCGCTCACGCTCTGGTACACCACCGACCGCTACGGTTCGGAGACCGCCAAGGAGTTCCAGGAGCTCAAGCGGCAGCTGGACGGCTCCGGCCTGTTCACGATCACCCTGAAGAGCCGCCCGTGGAAGACGTACGTGCAGGGGTACGAGAACGGTGAGTACCCGGTGTTCGGGCGCGGCTGGTTCCCGGACTTCCCGGACGCGGACAACTTCATCGCCCCGTTCGTGGGCGAGCAGAACGCGCTGGGCACGCCCTACCCGTCGCCGAAGATCACCAAGACCCTGCTGCCCGAGTCGCGCCGCGAGAGCGACCGCGCCAAGGTCGTGAAGGAGTTCCAGGAGGCGCAGCAGATCCTGGTCAACGACGCCCGGCTGCTGCCGCTGTGGCAGGGCCGCCAGTACGTGGCGGCCAGCGACGACATCTCCGGCGGAGAGCAGGCGCTCGACCCGTCCACGATCATGATGATGTGGGAGCTGCACCGGAAGACCAGCTGGTAGTCGGCAGCTGCTGGTCAGGGGTGCTTTTCCGAGGGCGGGCTCCCGTTGTCAGTGGTCGCCTGTAGGTTCTGAAGCCTGGAAGTGACCGCACGCCGTAGTTGATTGACATCGTGAGGACGTTGACGTGACCGACATCGCCATGCTGCCCGAGTCCTGGCGCGGGGTTCTGGGCGACGAACTGCAGCAGCCCTACTTCAAGGAGCTGACCGAGTTCGTCGAGGAGGAGCGGTCGAAGGGTCCCGTCTATCCGCCCCGGGAGGAGGTCTTCGCCGCGCTGGACGCCACGCCGTACGAGAGCGTGAAGGTCCTCGTCCTCGGTCAGGACCCCTACCACGGCGAGGGCCAGGGCCATGGCCTGTGCTTCTCGGTCCGTCCGGGGGTGCGGATCCCGCCGTCGCTGCGCAACATCTACAAGGAGATGCACGAGGAGCTGGGCACGCCGATCCCGGACAACGGCTATCTGATGCCGTGGGCCCAGCAGGGCGTCCTGCTGCTGAACGCGGTGCTCACGGTCCGGGGCGGCGAGGCCAACTCGCACAAGGGCCGGGGCTGGGAGCGGTTCACGGACGCGGTGATCCGGGCCGTGGCCGACCGCCCCGACCCGGCGGTCTTCGTGCTGTGGGGCAACTACGCGCAGAAGAAGCTCCCGCTGATCGACGCCGAGCGGCACGCCGTGGTGAAGGGCGCGCACCCCTCGCCGCTGTCGGCCAAGAAGTTCTTCGGCTCGCGTCCGTTCACGCAGATCAACGAGGCGGTCGCCGCGCAGGGCCACGAGCCGATCGACTGGACGATCCCCGATCTCGGCTGACCGCGACCCGGCGGCCCCGTGTCGTACGGGGCCGCCTGACCGGGTTTGCCGGTGCCGCCGGTTAGCGTCGTCCGGGACAGGCCCCTAGTGTGCCCGGAGGACGCGGTGGCGGAGCGACAGGAGCAGACGGCGCCCGACGCCGTGCTGACCCGGATCGGGCAGGTCGTGATGCTGCATCACGGCGGGGACCGTGAGGAGGCCCGGCGCCGCTTCCTGGACCTGTGGGCGGAGCTGGGAGCGGACGGGCACCCACTGCACCGCTGCACGCTGGCCCACTACCTGGCCGACACCCAGGACGACCCCTCGGACGAACTCGCCTGGGACCTGCGGGCGTTGTCGGCGGCTCAGGAGCTGGCCGAGGCCCACGCGCCCGGGGACGGCAGTCCGGCGGCGGTGCGCGCCTTCTACCCCAGCCTGCATCTGAACCTCGCCGCCGACTACGTGAAGCTCGGCCACCGCGAGGCCGCCCGCACCCATCTGCGCCAGGCCCGGGGGGCGGCCGGCGCACTCGGCGACGACCGGTACGGGGACGGGGTGCGCGCGGCGATCAGCAGGCTGGAGGTGCGGCTCGCGGAGGGGGGTTCCGCCGGAGGGGGACCCTGGGGACCGCCGAGGCAGCGCCCGACGTAGGCGGCCCGCCCCGGCCCGCCCCGGTCAGCGCCGATAGGCCTGTTCGCAGATCGTCGCCTCGGGACTGTCCGGGCGCCAGCCGCCGTACTTCCTGCCGAGGGCGCAGACGTCCGGGGACTTCGGCGCCGTCCGGGAGAAGTCCGGGACCTCGATGTGCGGCTGCTCCGGGGGCCTGCGCCGGTGGGGGCGGGGATGCGGATGCGGAGGGGGCTGCACACGGGATGGCGGCTGCCGGGTGGTGGGCGGGTCCACCGGCGGACGCGGAGCGGGGGACGTGCGCTGCTGAGGGTGACGGGACGGGCCGACCATCTCCAGCGCCTCCCGTACCGGTGCCTGCACGGCACGCGGCTGGGCGCTGCCGTCCGGCCGGGGCACCGGTGCCTGCGACGGGGCGGAGCCCTGCGGCGGGCCGGGTGCCGGCGGGCGCTGGACCGTCACACAGCCGGAGAGGGCCGAGACGGCCACGGTGGCCAGGAGCGCTGCGGTGGTCGTCGTACGATGCACGCGCGCAACTCTGCTGGCTGGGGCCCGGGTTGGAAACGGTACGGGAGCGGATGATGCCCCGCACGGGTGATCTCGTGCCCCGTACGGGGAGTACGGCTGTGCCGCGGTTGACGTCAGTCGCCGGTCGCGCCGTCCAGTCGCTCCCGGACCAGGTCGGCGTGGCCGTTGTGGCGGGCGTACTCCTCGATCATGTGGGTGTAGATCCAGCGGAGGTTGAAGGGCTCCCCGGTCGTCCTGCCCCGCATCTTGGAGAAGTCGTCGAGGGTCAGGGCCGCTGCGTGGCGCCGAGACGTCTCGATCGCGGCTTCCCAGGCGGCTCGGGTCTCGTCCCAGGTCTCCGTCCCGGTGAGGTGGAAGTCGCCGTCCGGGTCGTCCTCGGTGCAGTAGAGCACCCCGGGGTCCTCGCCCAGCAGCACCTCGTGGAACCACCACCGCTCCACCTCGGTCATGTGCCGCACCAGCCCCAGCAGCGACAGCTCGGACGGCTCCACCGACGCGGTCCGCAACTGCTCGTCCGTCAGGCCCTCGCACTTCCAGGCCAGCGTCCGCCGGTGGTAGTCCAGCCAGCCCTCCAGCATGGAGCGTTCGTCGGCGTTCTGGGCGGGCTCTTCACGTGTGATCGTCATGCCCGCATCCTGACCCACCCCCGCCGCCCTTCACCACGGGATTTCCCGGCCGAGAACGGCGGTTCCTTTCAGCCACCGAGCATCCCCCGCAGCAGCTCCCGCATCCCCGCCCGCACGTCCGCCAGGCTCGGCGCCTCGGCGTTGAACGACCCGGCCACGCAACTGAACATCAAGCCGTCCGCCCACGCGACCAGCGACAGCACATGCCGGGTGGGGTCGGCCGAGCCCGCGGCGTCGAGCATCGCGGTCAGCTGTTCGCGGAAGACGGCGCCCGTCGCATCGTAGAAGGCGCGCAGTTCCGGGCGGCGGGCTGCCTCCAGGGCCAGTTCGTAGCGGGCCACGAGCAGCGCGCGGTGCCGGGTGATCGAGCGGTGCGCGGCCAGGGCCAGGGCGTCCGCCAGCGCGTCCGCGCCGCCGCGCGGATCGGGCAGCTCCTCCAGGGCCAGTACGCGCGCCTCCCGCTCGGCGTGCCTGCGCACCGCCAGTTCCAGCAGCGCCTGCCGGGTCCGCGCCAGGTTCGACGTGGAGCCCTGCGGCAGTCCAGCGGCCTCGTCGATCGCCCGGTGCGTCAGCCCGCGCATGCCGCGTTCGGCGAGCAGGGCGAGGGCGGTGTCGGCGACGAGATCGGCGCGGGAGGCGCTCGGGGTGTGTACGGACATGCCGGTCAACCTACCTCTTCGACTACACATGTAGTACCTTCGAGGCGTTGCCGAACTACACTTGTAGTGCGCGGATGCTCCGCGCCGTTGGAGGAGCCATGGCACAGTCGTCGAGCGCCGTCGTGATCGGGGGCGGCATCGGAGGCCTGACCGCCGCCGCGGCCCTGCACCAGCAGGGGTGGCAGGTCACCGTCCTGGAACGGGCGCGCTCCCTGGAGCCGGTCGGCGCGGCCATCTCCCTGGCGCCGAACTCGCTACGCGCCCTGGACCTCCTCGGCATCGGTGAGGAAATACGCGACCTGGCCGCCTGGCAGGGCGACGGAGGGCTGCGCACGCCGCGCGGCCGCTGGCTGTCCCGCTCCAACGCCGAGGCGGCCGCCGCACGCTTCGGCGGCCCCCTCGTCCTGCTGCACCGCGCCACCCTGGTCGCCACGCTGGCAGCCCTGCTGCCGCCGGGCACCGTCCGCGCCGACGCCACGGCGACCCTCGCCGACCCGGGCGACAGCGGCCGGCCCGCCCGTGTGACCACCGCCGACGACGATCTGGAGGCCGACCTGGTGGTGGCCGCGGACGGCGTCCACTCCCGCGCGCGGGGCCTGCTGTTCCCCGGGCACCCGGGCGCCGTGTACGCCGGCTTCACCACCTGGCGGGTGCTGACCCCGGCGCCCGGTGAGCGGTTCGCCTCGCACGAGACCTGGGGCCGGGGGTGCCTGTGGGGCACGCACCCGCTCAAGGACGGCCAGGTGTACGCGTACGCCGCCGCCACCGCCCCGGCCGGGGAGCGCGCCCCGGACGACGAACGCGCCGAGCTGCTGCGCCGGTTCGGTCACTGGCACCACCCGATCCCGGCCGTCCTCGCCGCCGCGCGCCCCGAGGGCGTGCTCCGCCACGACGTCCACCACCTCGCCGAGCCGCTGCCGGCCTTCCACCGCGGCCGGACCGCCCTGGTCGGTGACGCCGCGCACGCCATGCCGCCCACCCTGGGGCAGGGCGGCAACCAGGCCGTCGAGGACGCCGTCGTCCTGGCCCTGCTCGCCGGCGACCTCCCCGCCTATACGGCGGCCAGACTTCCCCGTACGACCGCGATCGCCCGCCGGGCCGTCCGGGCCGCCGGTATGAGCATGGCCGGCAGCCGGGTCGCCGCCGCCGTACGCGACACCGCGATCACCGCGCTGTCGAAGGCCGCCCCGGCGCTGTTGCTGCGCGGCTTCGACGGGATCGCCGACTGGAGCCCCCCGTATGCTGCCGGGAGGACACCAGCACGCAACCGCTAGGGGAGCGCTCGTGAAGGTCGGCTGCATCGGACTCGGCGACATCGCGCAGAAGGCCTACCTGCCGGTGCTGGCCGTGCAGCCGGGCGTCGACCTGCACCTGCACACCCGCACGCCCGCGACCCTGGCCCGGGTCGCCGACGGCCTCCACCTACCGGCCGGACACCGGCACCCCACCCTGGACTCGCTGCTCGCCGAGGACCTCGACGCCGCCTTCGTGCACGCGCCCACCGTCGTGCACCCGGAGATCGTCGGCCGGCTGCTCGAGGCGGGCGTACCGACGTACGTCGACAAGCCGCTGGCCTACGAACTGTCCGACTCCGAGCGGCTGGTGGCGCTCGCCGAACGGCGCGGCGTCTCGCTCGCCGTCGGCTTCAACCGGCGCCACGCCCCGGGCTACGCGCAGTGCGCCGACCATCCGCGCGAGCTGATCGTCATGCAGAAGAACCGGATCGGGCTGCCGGAGGAGCCGCGTTCGATGATCCTCGACGACTTCATCCACGTCGTGGACACCCTGCGGTTCCTCGTGCCGGGACCGATCGAGGACGTGACCGTCCGCGCCCGCACGGAGGGCGGCCTGCTGCACCATGTGGTCCTGCAGCTCGCCGGGGAAGGCTTCACCGCGCTCGGCATCATGAACCGGCTCAGCGGCTCGGCGGAGGAGATCCTCGAGGTCTCCGGGCAGGACACAAAGCGCCAGGTGGTCAACCTCGCCGAGATAATCGACCACAAGGGCCAGCCGACGGTGCGGCGGCGCGGCGACTGGGTGCCGGTGGCCCGCCAGCGCGGCATCGAGCAGGCCGTGCTGGCCTTCCTCGGGGCCGTGCGGGAGGGCAAGGTGGTCAGCGCCCGTGACGCACTGGCGACCCATGAACTGTGCGAACGGGTGGTAGGTGCGGTCCGGGAGTCCTCCTCCGGCGCCGCCTGACCGTCAGCGTCCCCTCGCCGACGCAGAGGGCGGCGAGCACCAGCAGCGCGACGTGCACCGGCCAGTCGCCGTAGCGGACGTACGGGGTGACGCCGTGTGCCAGCGGCACCTCGTACACGTGGGTCGTGCTCGCGTCCGTGCCGAGCCACGGGCCGAGCCGCTGTCCGCCGGGTCCGTAGACCGCGGAGACACCGGTCAGCGTCGCGTGCACCATCGGGCGTCCGGTCTCGGCGGCCCGCAGCGCGGCCAGCGAGGCGTGCTGCTCCGGGGCCCAGCTGTCCTGGAACGAGGACGTCGAGGACTGGCCGAGCAGGAGGTCCGCGCCGTCCTCCGCGAGATGGCGGCTCATGTCGGGGAAGGCCGTCTCGAAGCACACGAGCGGGCCGACGCGCAACCCGTGCCCGACGTTCATCACCACCTGCTCGCTGCCCCGCCGCCGGTCCTCGCCGGCCGCCTTGCCCACCGAGGTGACCCAGCCCAGCAGCGAGCGGGCGGGTATGTACTCACCGAACGGCACGAGCCGCATCTTGTCGTACCGGGCGCCGGTCGGACCGCCCGGGCCGATCAGCATCGAGCTCTTGTAGATGCCGGGCCGGTCGGAACGCCGGGCGTCGACGTTGACCAGCACGTCGGCGCCGGTGGAACGGGACAGCGCGGCGAGCCGACGGGTCAGGTCCGGGCGGTCGTCGAGGTCGTAGCCGACGCTGCTCTCGCCCCATACGACCAGGTCGACGCCCTTCCCGGCGAGCCGTCGGGTGAGCGCCTCCTCGCGCTCGAAGCGTGCCGTCGGTCCCTTGATCACCCCGGGCTGGACGATCGCGATCCGCACCCCGCCGTCGACGTCGGGCCGCGGCGCCCACATCCAGGCCGCGGAGGCCGCGGCGGCGGTCGCCACCAGCGAGGCCACGGCGGGCAACCGGGAGGCGCGCACCGACACCAGCACGGCGACCGCCACGTTCACCGCCACCACCAGGAAACTGAGCAGCCAGACCCCGCCCACCGAGGCGAGCCGCAGCGCCGGGGCCACCTGCCACTGGGTGGAGCCGAGCATGCCCCAGGGACCGCCCAGCCCCTGCCAGGAACGGACCAGCTCCGCCGCCAGCCAGGCCGACGGCAGCACCAGCAGCGCGGCTGTCACCCGCCCGGGCCCGGGCGCGCCGCCCGCCGGTCCGCCGCCCGCCGGTCCGCCGCCCGCCGGTCCGCCGCCCGCCGGTCCGTCGCCGAGGAACCGGCGTGCCAGCCAGCCCCACGGCGCCCACAGCGCACCCAGCAGCGCGGCCAGCAGGAAGATGAAGACGTTCAGACTCGGCAGCAGCCAGTGGTGCACCGCCACCATGAAACCGAACCCGCCGCACCAGCCGTCGTACGCCGCCCGCCGACCGGTCGGTGCGGCGCGCGCGAGCAGGATCCACGGGACCAGCGCGACGTAGGCGAACCACCACAGGGAGGGCTCGGGGAAGGCGAACACGGGAAGGGCACCCGCGAGGACGGCGGTGAGGGATCGCCGCCATGGGGAGGCGAGCCAGCGGTCGAACGTATTCATACGTCGCCTCTCTACCCTGCGAGCGCCGGCCTGTGCATACCGATTTCCCGGTGGACGGTTCCAGTGTGCGCACCGCACGTCCTTCCGGCACCGGGTGCGTCGGCCGGGCACCGGTCAGGAGCTGGACTTCCCCCGCCACCGGTGCCGGTCGGAAGCCGGGCTCACCCAGCCACCGGTGCCGGGCGGGGGCCGGGGAGACGACGCCATTTCTCCTGGACGACCACCTCGCGCAGCCGCCAGCCGTCGGCCGTGCGCAGCAGACCGAAGGAGTAACGGCCGCCGCACACCAGGTCCGGCGCGGTGGAGTCGCCGTCGCCGCCCGCGAACCGCATCGGATTGAGGTAGTCGGCCTGGACCCGGGCGGTGTCCCCGGTGTCCCGCTCCAGAAGACCGAACCGGACCCGCCGGTTGACGATCAGATGCTGGCGCATCGCGAACAGTCCCAGACTCTCCGCGAGCCATCCGGCGACCTGCCCCACGTCCCCCTCGATGCCGCCCGCGCTGCGGTAGTCGGCCCGCCCGTCCGCCGTGAACAACTCCCGGTACGCCGTCCAGTCGCCGTCGTCCACGGCCACCGCGTAGTCGGTCACCACCCCGTCCACGGCCAGCCGGTCCATCACCGTCGCGAGCTCCACACGCTGCGTCACCGACACAGTGTTGGGCACCAGGCGCACGGATCCAAGAGGCGTGCCGGCACTACCTGCGGCCTCAGAGTGAGTGCATCGGCCCCTGCGCGGCGGACAGCAGTCTTTCGAACGCCGTCGGCAAGGGCCTCGTCGGCAGGAACTCCTTGATGCGGCGGGCGCACTCCTGGGCGTTCAAAACACCCGTGTCGCACTCGATGTCGTAGTCACCGTGGGCGTGCACCTGGGCCAGCTGCCGCGCGGCGAGCCCGCTCGTCCGGTCACCGCGCTCGCGCTCGCGGCGCTCGAGTTCCTCAGGGGAACAGTGGACACCGACGAACACCACATCACGTGCCGGGAACAGCGCCAGGCAGTCCCGCAGCCGCCACTCGGCGCTCAGTACGTGGTCCACGACGACGTTGTTGCCGGCCGCGGCCATACCCGCGACGGCACGGTGGAAGCCCTGCCAGGTCCGGTGGAGCACGGTGGAGAGCTGGTCCGGCGCGATCTCGGCCCGCGACCGCATGGCGTGGAACGCGTCGACGGGCATGTGAAAGTACGGCTCGTCCAGGATCCGCAGCAACTCCGCCGCGATGGTCGACTTGCCCGAACTGGACGTGCCGTTGAGGAAGACGACGAGGCCCCGGCGTGGCGGCACACTGCTGAGATGCTCCATGATCCGGATCGTACGAGCCGCCCTTCCGTCAGGCCGCCTCGATCACCCCGTCCCGGATCGCCTCGGCCCACTCGATCACCAACAGCTCGTACTCCGCCCGCTCCTGCGCCGAGAGGGACCCGCCCGCGCGCAGCCACAGGGCGCGGATCTGCTCGTTCAGATCGGCAGCAGACCGCACGGAACCAGGGGTCGTGGAATCGGGGGACACGCGGACAAGCCTAGGGCCAAGCACTGACAGTCCGCTACCGCACGGCTACGCAGACCGTATGTGGTCGGTCACGGGAAGGCGGGCCGAGTGGGGCCTCAGCTCGCCGACTCGGCCGCGTGCGGGCTGAGCGCACCCGCTGTGACCAGGGCGATGATGACGATGCCGAGGGCGACGCGGTACCAGACGAACGGCATGAAGCTCTTCGAGGAGATGTATTTCATGAACCAGGCGATCACCGCGTACCCCGAGGCGAAGGCGATCGCCGTGGCGAAGAGGGTCGGTCCCCACGCCACATGCCCGCTGCCCACCGCGTCCTTCACCTCGAAGGCCCCGGAGGCGAGCACCGCCGGGACGGCGAGCAGGAAGGAGTAGCGGGCGGCCGCTTCGCGCTTGTAGCCCATGAACAGGCCGCCGCTGATCGTGGCGCCGGAGCGGGAGACGCCGGGGACCAGGGCGCAGGCCTGGCAAAGGCCGAAGATCAGACCGTCCTTCACGCCGAGGTTCTCCAGCGTCTTGCGCTGCTTGGGCGCCCGGTGCCGTCCGCCGGTCTCGTCGCGCGCCGCCAGCCGGTCGGCGATGCCGATGACCACGCCGATCACGATCAGCATGGTCGCGGTGACCCGCAGGTCGCGGAAGGGGCCCTCGATCTGGTCTTTGAGGGTCACGCCGAGGACCCCGATGGGTATGGAGCCCACGATCACCAGCCAACCCATCTGGGCGTCGTGGTCCCGGCGCATCCCCTTGTCGGCCAGCGACCGGAACCAGGCGGAGATGATCCGTCCGATGTCCTTGCGGAAGTAGATCAGCACCGCGGCCTCCGTGCCGATCTGGGTGATGGCAGTGAACGCCGCGCCCGGGTCCTTCCAGCCGGAGAAGGCCGCGGTCAGCCGCAGGTGCGCGCTGGAGGAGACGGGGAGGAACTCGGTCAGCCCCTGGACGAGTCCGAGGACGAGGGATTCAAACCATGACATGAAGGTGTGACGTCCAAGTGCTGAGAAGGCCGAGGAGGTTGAGCGCGATCCGACGGTCGTCCGGCGGTGGTCCTGTGTCGCGATCTTGTGTCGCGGAGGGCAGCGTACCGTCCCGCTGCGAGGGGCCGGACACAGGGGTTCACCTGGCCGGCCGGGCCGGAGGTGTTGACCGGCCGCGTCGTCGCCACATACGTTGCAGCGGAAAGGGAAAGCGCTTGCTGCGCTTGTCCGCGCGCGCCCGTCGTCCGGAGAGGTGCTGATCACGCCCATGTCCCGTCCCACACCCCCGCTCACCGGCCGGCGCATCAGGGCCGCCGTCATCGGCACCGGCGCCATCGGGCGCGGATCCCATCTGCCCGCGCTGGCGCGGCTCGCCGAGGAGGGCGAGACGGAGGTCGTCGCGGCCGTGGACATCGACGCGGCCGCCGTCGAGGCGTTCTGCGCCGAGACCGGCATCCCGCACGCCTACACCGACCTGGACCGGATGCTCGAGGAACAGCGGCCCGACCTGGTCTGCGTCTGCACCCCGCCGACGCTGCACCGTGAGCAGACCGTGGCCGCGCTGCGCGCCGGGGCCTGGGTGTGGTGCGAGAAGCCGCCGGTGCCGACTCTCGCCGACTACGACGCCGTGGAGGCGGAAGAGGGTACCGACGGCGGCCCGTACGCGTCGATCGTCTTCCAGCACCGTTTCGGCTCGGGCTCCCGGCACGTGCGCCGGCTGATCGCCGAGCGGGCGATGGGGCGCCCGCTGGTGGCGCACTGCCAGACCACCTGGTACCGCGACACCGCGTACTACGCGGTGCCCTGGCGGGGCCGCTGGCACACCGAGGGCGGCGGGCCCGCCATGGGCCACGGCATCCACCAGATGGATCTGCTCCTCGACCTGCTCGGTCCATGGAGCGAGGTGCGTGCCATGGCCGGGCGGCTGGTCCACGACGTGGAGACCGAGGACGTCTCCACGGCGCTGGTCCGCTTCGAGAGCGGAGCGCTGGCGACGATCGTCAACAGCGTGCTGAGCCCCGACGAGGTGAGCCGCATCCGCATCGACTGCGAGCGCGCGACCGTCGAGCTCACGCACCTCTACGGCCACAGCAACGAGAACTGGCGCGTCACCCCGGCCCGCGACGTGCCGACCGCCGAAGCCGCCGCCTGGCAGGACTTCGGCCCCGACGTGCCCAGTTCGCACCTGGAGCAACTGCGGGAGCTGGTCGCCAGCATGCGTGCGGGCCGGCGGCCGCGCAGCAGCGGCGCGGACGGGCGCACCAGCCTGGAACTGATCACCGCGCTGTACAAGTCGGCGTTCACGGACACCACGGTGCGGGCGGGCGAGATCGGGCCCGGCGACCCGTTCTACACGGCGATGCACGGGGGCGCGCCCGGCTGGGCGCCCGTCGTCGCGGAGGAGGTGCCCGCGTGACCCGTGCGAGCCGACTGCGCGTCGTCCACGCCCACGGTGACCGCATCACCGTCACCGAGCCGGGCACCGGCGTCGAACTCCTCGCCTACGTGTACCGCCCCGAGGCCGCCTGGGAGGCGCCGAAGCCGTACCTCCACCCGGTCCGGACGCTGGCCGGCGACGTCGTCACCGACTACCGGCCGAACGACCACCGCTGGCACAAGGGCCTGCAGCTGACGGCCTCGCACCTGTCCGGAGCCAACCTCTGGGGCGGCAACTCCTACGTCCACGGCCAGGGGTACCTGCCGCTCCCGGAGCGGGTCGGCTCGATGGCGCACGTCGGCTTCGACGAGGTCGCCGCGCACGACGACCGCGTGGTCATCGCGGAGCGGCTGACCTGGCACCCGTACACCGGTGAACTGTGGGCCGAGGAGGAGCGCCGGATCGAGGTGCACGACGTCGACCCGGCGTCGGGTTCCTGGGCGCTGACCTGGACCAGCGCCATCACCAACCAGCGGGCCGAGCCGCTGCGCTTCGGCAGCCCGACGACCGCCGGCCGTGCGATGGCCGGGTACACGGGCCTGTTCTGGCGCGGCCCGCGGGCCTTCCGCGACGGCCGGATCATCGGTCCCGAGACCGAGGGCCCCGGCCTGATGGGGGCCCAGGCGCCCTGGCTGGCCTTCTCCGGCGAACACGACGGCACCGACGGCCACGCGACGCTCGTCTTCGCGCACGCTCCCGAGAACGACCACCTCGGCGCCGAAGGGGCCCACCCGTCCCACTGGTTCGTACGCAACGACCCGTTCGCCGCCGTCGCCCCCTCCTGGGCGTTCTTCGACGAGCTGGAACTGGCCCCCGGTGACACACTGCGCCGGCGCTACCGGGTTGTCGTCGCGGACGGGGCCTGGGAGCGGGCGGAGATCGCCAAGTACCTGGAGGCGCATCCGTGGTGAGCGGCGGGGAGTTCGCCGGCCTGCCGGGCGGCGTCGCCGTCTCCCGGCTGTGCGTGTACGACTGGCCCGCGGCCGACGGCGTCCGGGGCGGAACTCCTCATCTGCACCTGGCGTGCTCGGAGGCGTACGTGGTCACCGGCGGGCGGGGCGCCGTGCAGACGCTCACGACGTCCGGGTACGAGGTCACGCCCCTCGTGCCCGGCACGGTCGCCTGGTTCACGCCGGGCACCGTCCACCGGCTCGTCAACGAGGACGACCTGCGCATCACCGTCCTCATGCAGAACAGCGGGCTGCCCGAAGCGGGGGACGCGGTGCTCACGCTGCCCCCGGAATACCTGACCGATCCGGCGGTGTACGCCGCCGCCACCGCCATCCCCGCCGACGCGCCGGAGGAGGAGCGGGAGCGGCTCGCCCGCGCCCGGCGCGATCTGGCGCTGGAGGGCTACCGGGCGCTGCGTGAGGGCTCGGGCCCGGAGCGGCTGGCCGCCTTCCACCGGGCCGCCGCCGCGCTCGTACGACCCCGGATCGCCGAATGGCGCGAACGCTGGCGGCGCGGTGCGGCAGCCGCCGCTACGGCTACGGGGGAGCAGCTCGACCGGCTCGAGCGGGGGGACGCGGCGCATCTGACCGGTGCCGTCGTACGGGCCGAGCAGCCGTCGGAGTACGGGAAATTCGGAATGTGCGGCCGGCTCGACGTGTACCCGGGAGCCGGCTGAGGAGAGCGGCGCCGACGGCTGCGGGTCGCCGGCGGAAGCCGCCGGCCCTGACAGAACTTCAGCGGGCGCGCAGGTGGTGCCGCTTGCGCCAGGCCACCACCGTGCCCACGAGCGCCGGTACGGTGATCAAGGCCATCGCGACCAGGAAGGCCGGCGAGGTCGGCGCCGAGGCGCGGGCGCCGGCGACGGCGTATGCGGCGGTGTTCGGGACCGAGCCCAGCGCCGTCGCCAGCAGGAACGGCAGCCAGCCCATACGGGAGACGGCGGCGCAGTAGTTCGCGGCCCAGAACGGTACGCCGGGGAAGAGCCGCGCCACCATCATCGACCGGAAGCCGTGCCGGCTGAGCTGCCCGTCGGCCGCCTTCAGCCAGCGACCGCGCAGCAGCGGGCGCAGTGCGTCCTGACCGAGCAGCCGGCCCAGGCCGAACGCGACCCCGGCACCGAGCACGGTGCCCGTGAGCGCCGTCCCGAGACCCATCTGGGAGCCGAACAGGGCGCCCGCGGCCAGGTTCAGCAGTGGCCGCGGCACGAAGGCCACCGTGCACAGCCCGTACGCGGCCGCGAACACGGCCGCCGCGGCGGCCCCGCCGAGCTGCGGCGGCCAGCCGTTCGTGATCAGCCGCTGTGGTTCGAAGAGCAGCACGCAGGCCCCGGCGGCCGCGAGCAGCACCAGGAGCAGCGACAGCCGCGACCACGGCGAGCGCAGCGCTCGGGTGCAGCGGGCGACGAAGCCGGACGGGCCCGCGGGCCGGACGGACAGAAGGGGCGCGGCGGTCGCGGCCGTGGGGACGGCGATCGCGAGCTCCGAGGCGGCGGCCCGGGGAGAGGCCGTGGCGGTGCCCCCAGAGCGGTTGGTGGCATCGAGCATTCGGTGACATTAACCGACGAACGCGTGTGATCGCCGTATGGAACCTGTCCGTTGCCCGCGACCCGGGGCCGTGCAGCGCCCGAAAAACCATTCGACGTGCGACGAAGCGTCAGCCATGATCTGCGTCATGTTCCGGTACGCCTTCCTCCTCGCAGCATCCGCGGTCGCGGATGCCCCGAAGGCTGCCGTCCCGATCTTCCTGGCCGCTGTCGACGGCGCCCGAAGCTGACCCTCTCCGGAAAGTCCGGCGGACCCCGCAGGGGGAGGGTCGGCGAGTCCTCGGGGTCCCCATCTCTCCTGGAACTCTTCTACACAGAGGCTTCGAGGTACTCAGTCATGCCCAAGACGGCGTACGTACGCACCAAACCACACCTGAACATCGGCACGATGGGTCATGTCGACCACGGCAAGACCACCCTGACCGCCGCCATCACCAAGGTCCTCGCCGAGCGCGGCGCCGGCACGTTCGTGCCCTTCGACCACATCGACCGGGCCCCGGAGGAGGCCGAGCGCGGCATCACCATCAACATCGCGCACGTCGAGTACGAGACCGACACCCGGCACTACGCGCACGTGGACATGCCGGGCCATGCCGACTACGTCAAGAACATGGTCACCGGCGCCGCCCAGCTCGACGGGGCCATCCTCGTCGTCTCCGCGCTCGACGGGATCATGCCGCAGACCGCGGAACACGTGCTGCTCGCCCGGCAGGTGGGCGTGGACCACATCGTCGTCGCCCTCAACAAGGCCGACGCCGTCGACGACGGCGAGGACACCGTGCTCACCGACCTGGTCGAGCTGGAGGTCCGCGACCTGCTCACCGCGCACGGCTACGGTGGCGACGCCGCCCCCGTCGTACGGGTCTCCGGCCTCAGGGCCCTGGAGGGCGACCCGCGCTGGACGGCGTCCATCGAGGCGCTGCTCGACGCCGTGGACACGTATGTGCCCATGCCGGAGCGGTACCTGGACGCGCCGTTCCTGCTGCCGGTGGAGAACGTGCTCACCATCACCGGGCGGGGGACCGTCGTCACGGGCGCGGTCGAGCGGGGCACGGTGCGGGTCGGCGACCGGGTCGAGGTGCTCGGCGCCTCCGTGGAGACGGTCGTCACCGGGCTGGAGACCTTCGGCAAGCCGATGGACGAGGCCCAGGCCGGGGACAGCGTGGCGCTGCTGCTGCGCGGGGTGCCGCGGGACGCCGTCCGGCGGGGGCACGTCGTTGCCGCGCCCGGGAGCGTCGTGCCCAGACGTCGGTTCTCGGCGCGGGTGTACGTGCTCTCGACGCGGGAGGGCGGACGTGCGACGCCGCTCTCCACGGGGTACCGGCCGCAGTTCTACATCCGCACGGCGGACGTCGTGGGCGATGTGGACCTCGGTGAGGCGGCGGTGGCGCGGCCCGGGGACACGGTGGCCATGACCGTGGAGCTGGGCCGCGAGGTGCCGCTGGAGCCGGGGCTGGGCTTCGCGATCCGCGAGGGCGGCAGGACGGTCGGGGCGGGCACGGTGACGGCTGTGCACTAGGCACAAGTGACCGCCTCGCACTAGGCACAATGGGAAGGTGAACGAGCCGACACCCGCCGAGCCGATACCCATCTCCCGGGTCACCGACCACGGTACCGTCAAGCTGATGCCGGACGTCGATCGGGAGCGGGCGTGGCTGCTCACGGTCGACGGGGCGCCGCAGTCGTACGTGGACCTGGACGCGCCGGCGCATCTGGAGTTCGAGTACGCGCGGCGGCTCGGGTACGTCCTGGAGACGGTCGCCGAGCCGGGACGACCGCTGGACGTGCTGCACCTCGGCGGCGGCGCGTTCACCCTGCCCCGGTACCTCGCTGCGACCCGGCCCGGGTGCCGGCAGGACGTCGTGGAGGCCGACCGGGGGCTGCTGGAGCTCGTCGCCGAGCACCTGCCGCTCCCGGACGGCTCCGGTATCGCGCTGCACGCCGCGGACGCCCGCGCCTGGCTCGAGTCCGCCCCGGCCGGCTCGGCGGACGTGCTGATCGCGGACGTCTTCGGCGGCTCCCGGGTGCCCGCGCACCTCACCTCGCTCGCCTACGCCCGTGAGGCGGCCCGTGTGCTGCGCGCCGACGGGGTCTATCTCGCCAATCTCGCGGACGCCACGCCGTTCGCCTTCCTCCGCTCGCAGCTCGCCACCTTTGCGGCCGTCTTCGAGGAACTGGCGCTGATAGCCGAGCCGGGTGTGCTGCGCGGCCGCCGGTTCGGCAACGCCGTCCTGGTCGCGGCGCACCACCCGCTGGACACGGCCGCCCTGGCCCGCCGCACCGCCTCCGACGCCTTCCCGGCCCGGGTCTCACACGGCCCGGGGCTGAGGGACTTCATCGGCGACGCCCGGCCGGTACGGGACGAGGACGCCGTGCCGTCACCCGAGCCCCCCGACGGAGCGTTCGGCATCGGCTGACGTGCCGTCCGTTCCGGGGCGGACGGGGCCGGTCGCATCACCCCGTGGGGTCACCGGACAGGCGCACGGTACTCATAATCTTCATGATGGTCTTGTCCGGGATCTCTCCGTTGACGCCTGTGGCCCCGTAGAGGATCCAGGAAACGAAGTCCCCGGCGGAGTTCTTGAAGCCGAAGCTGACGGCCTTGCCGTCGCTGGCGCACTTGGACTTGCCCTTCTGCGGGCTGTTGTGGGACCGGGCCCAGGCGTAGCTGCCCTCGATGCCCGAATCCGTCGTGAACTTCGTGGCCTTCTTGTCGAGGGTGAGGCTCTTGTCGTCGGGCTGGGTGTAACCGCCGTAGACCCACCAGCCCACGGCGTTGAACGCGGCGACGTCGGTGTTCTTCGCGCCGCTGGCGCCCTTGGTGCCGGCCGCGCCCAGCTCTGTGTCGTCCGTGCGGCCGTCCTTGTCGTCGTCGGACGTGCACCACTTGGACTTGTACAGGGCCGTGCCCGTCATGAAGGCGATCGGCTTGCCCGTCTTGTGGTCCTCCATGCCGATGCCCGCACCCGGGGGCTGCACCTCCCAGTCGGGCGGCACGTCGAAGGCGACGCCCCGTTTGGGATTCACGACGACCTTCCAGCCCGCGATCGTCGGCTTCTGGGTCTCCGCGCCCCGCGGATCGGCGTCCGCCCCGGACGGGGAGCCGCCCGGGTCCGGGGACGCCGACGCCGACCGGCTCGCGTCGTCCTTCGCCGCGCCGTCGTCGGCCTTGTCGTCCTTGCCGCCGAGCACCAGGAATCCGGTCACACCGGCGGCCACCACCACGGCCGTGGCGGCGACGATGGCGACGACCTTCGTCCGGTTGTCACCCCCGCCTCCACCCTGCGGCGGAAGCGGAGCACCCACGGGCGGGGGCGTCCCCCATTGCGGTTGCTGCGCATACGGGTTGGGCTGCTGGTAGCCGGGCTGCTGGTAGGGATTCGGCTGCTGGTAACCCGGTTGCCGGTACGGGTTGTTCTGCGGGTTCTGCTCGCCCCCGGGCGGCTGCTGTCCTGGCCACATGGCACGTAACCCTAATGGCGTGGCGCGCGAGCTCTGGCCAGGATCGGCTACTCGTGAGTAACATGCGGTCATGAGCGCAGACCAGATGTCGATCGGCGAGCTGCTGGCCGCAACGGTGCCGATGGTGCGGACCCTGAATCTCGAGTACCTCGAGACCACCCCGGAGCGGGCCGTGCTGTCCCTGCCGGACCAGAGCGAGTACCGCAACCACGTCGGCGGGCCGCACGCCGGAGCGATGTTCACCCTCGGCGAGTCCGCCAGCGGTGCCGTCGTGCTCGCCGCCTTCGGTGACCAGCTCGCGCGCGCCGTGCCGCTCCCGGTCTCCGCCCAGATCGCGTTCAAGAAGATCGCACTGGGCCCGGTCAAGGCCACCGCGACCCTCGGCCGCCCCGCCGCGGACGTGGTCGCCGAACTCGACGAGGGCAAGCGCCCCGAGTTCCCGGTGACCGTCGCCATCCAGCGGGAGGACGGCGCCGTCACGGGGGAGATGACCGTGGTCTGGACCCTGCGGCCGGGCGGCTGACCCGCACTCGACCGCGGACCCTGCGACTCGACGGCGGCCCCGGGACTCGACGGCGGACTCCGGGGACGCCCAGGCCGCGCGCCGCTCTTTCCGCCGCGCCGCCCCGTCGCCCTCCAGCCCCGCGACGAACTCCCTGAGCCGGGCCACGCATCCGGGGCCGAGGTCCGGCCGGTCGCAGGCCGGGCGGACCACCGTGCGCAGGTAGTCTGCCTTTGTCGTCGGGGCCGTGGCGCAGCCGGCCGGGCGGGGCGCGCTCCAGGGCGCTGAAGACGGCCGGGTCGAGGGCGTGACGCCGATGACGCGTAGGCGCTCGGGGCGTTTCGCGTGACGGTTTCTCCACCAGGCCGGTGACGCGCACGGCGTCGCCCTCGCCGGTGGGCTCGACCGCCGCCCAGCCATACAGGTGGATCCGCGCGGGATCGACCCCCACGAGGGCGACCACGCTGCAGGCGTACCGGTCGCCAACGTCCAGCATGCGGCTGAGCAGGGGCTCGCGCAGGCGATCAGGTCGTCGCCGAGGAGCACGGCGAAAGGCTGGTCGCCGACGTGCCGACGGGCGCACAGGCCGGCGTCGCGTGACCCCGGCACGGCACCGGGCGGAACGCCGCGGCCAGCCGGCCCGGGCGCCACCGGAGCGGGCGTGCGGCCCGCCGCCCCTCCCGGCACGGACGGCCTCGCTCCCACGGTCGGCACACACACGCACGCCACCGCTCGGCCCAGTCGGTGCACGGCGTCGCCCTTGGCTGCAAGGGCCTGGCCCAGTTCGTGGGCATCCTCGAAGTGTTCCTCCACGGCGCGCTTGTGACGTCCGGTCACCACGGACGCCGCGGCGGGACTCGATGGCCGGCTTGTCGACGACCGGCGGCATCTCCTTGGGCGTCGCCTTCGGCGCGGACAGAAAGCGGGTGCCGAGCCCGGCGGCCGGGGTCACGGCCTTGCGCACCCACGCCGGGCGGGGTGCGGGAGAAACATGTGGGAACGGGGTGTCATCGCGCATTCGAGGGGCACTCGTTGACGCTTCTGCCACCTCGGATCTCGAAAGCGGGTGCGGATACCGGCGGTAACTCTGCGGGATTTCCCGCACCCTGAACTTGAGTCACTCGAACTTCTTGTTTCCTGTGAGGCGCGTGTGCGAAGGTGAGCCTCCCGCGGGAGGGGTGCGGCCGGGCCCACGGAGGAAGGCCGATCCCCAGGTACGCACCAATCAGGCACTGATTTCCGCAGGGCGCGCATTTCCCGTGCCGTCCTGCGGCCCGGAAGGAAAAGGTCCAGTGCAACCCCCTCACCCCCCACCCCCGCCGTACCCGCCGCGTCCGGGATCCACCCCGGGGGATTCCGACCGCGACCTGGTCGCCCAGCTGCACGGCCCGGGCGGTGACAGTCATCGTGCGGTCGCCCTGCTGCTGGCCCGGCACTGGCGCGCGACCTGCGACTATGCGGTCATCTGCCTGGCGTCCATGTCGAGTTCCGCCCAGCTGGTGGCCACCTCCGCCTTCAGCCGGGTGCTGGGACGGCTGGCGGGCGGAGCGGTCGGCGGCGCGCTGCGCCCGCAGCTCCTGGCGGCCGTGCGGGAAACGGTCCGGAACTGGGCGGCCGACGACGTTATTCCGATAGTCCTGCCGGAACTGCGCAAGCCCACCGGTGGCCGCGGTCTACGCGCGGCGATGCCCGGCACGCCCGAAAGGCGCCAACTCGCCGAGCGTGCATTCCGGGCGCTTCCGGGATCCTCTCAATGCCTTCTTTGGCATACCGAGGTCGAGGCGGAACCGATAAACATACCAGCTAGTCTGCTGGGGGTCGACACCGCCACCGCCTCCGCCGCTCTGGTGCGGGCTCGCGCACAATTCCGGGTTGCCTGTGTACGGGCCCACAGGGAACTCGCGCCCACCAAGGAATGCCGCTTCTACAACCGTCTGCTCGAGATCCCCGTACGCCGGGGCGGCGTGCTGCTGCCCGATGTGCAGCGGCACCTGGTGGGGTGCCGCTACTGCCGCCACGCCGCCGAGCAACTCAGCCACTTCGAGGACGGCCTGGACGCACTGCTCGCCGAAGCCGTGCTCGGCTGGGGTGCCCGCCGCTACCTCGACTCGCGCGAGGTGCGTGGCCCTGCCGAGGAGAGGCCACCCACGTCCCGGGCCGCCCACCCGGCGGCCGGTGGAAGTCAACGCACCGTCTCCCGGGGCAGGCGCCGCAAAGCCCTGCTGGTCGGCGTCGGCCTCACCGCCCTCGCACTGGTCGTCACCTTGCTCCTGGCCAAGAACTGGTGCGACGACAGCGGCATCCCCCTTCCTCGTGCGACCTGGGGTGCCGCCGACGGCCCGACGACCGTCATGCCGGCCTTCGGCCGAAGCGGCCCGCGCCGCCCGGGAGGGACGTTACCGGCCGTTACTTCAAGGATTTACGACAACTTTCCCGGATAGGGGTTTACGCCAGGAATTGCGTTGTCGAGGGTTTCCCGGGGCCGGTGCCCCGATCGAGCCACGGAGCGGCGGACATGGGGATTTAACACAGCGCGGCCCGGCGGCCCGCCGCGTTGCGGAGAGATGAGTGCCGGGTGAATCGCCCGGGCACTTTGACGGGCTTGCGGTGGTGTGGTGCGTGCCGGGGCGGGACGCGTGCCGCCGTCCGGCCGCACGGAATTGCTCGGATTTTCGGCTCTTGCGGTGAGTTCAGACGGCTGGCCGGATCGGTTCGACGGCATCGGGAAAGCCCGCACCGATATTGACCGGCGAGTAAGGCGCTCGCTAGTTTCCGGGGGCCTCGCACAGGAGTTCCACGTCGCACTAGCCCCCCACCGTGCTGGTCCACCGAATTCTTCGGAGCATCATGACGTCTGCCGTGCGCGCCCTGGACCTGATCATCTGTGTCACCCCTTTCGGAGAACCCGATGCCAGGCTCGCCGCGGCGGCCTCCCGGGCCGGCGGACTCGGCGTCCTGGACCTCGGAGCCGGCGACCGAGGAGCACGTGAGGCGCTGGCACGCCTGAGACGGACGGCCCCCGGCCCGTACGGGGTGCGAGTGGCCGCGCACTGCCGGATGCGGCCCCAGGACCTGACCGGACACCGCACCTCGGGCCCGGGGGAGAAGGGCAAGGGCGGCCCCGACTCCGTGGTGCTGGCCCCGGATGCGCCGTGGCGCGTCGACGAGATCGCCGCAGGCCACCGCGTTCTGGTCGAGGTGACGGACCTGGCCGGGGCCCGCGACGCGGTGCGCGCCGGGGCGCACGGGCTGATCGCCCGGGGCGGGGAGAGCGGCGGCCGGGTCGGCAGCCTCAGTACCTTCGTGTTGCTGCAACAGCTGCTGGCAGAGCCGGATGTGGACGCGCCGGTGTGGGCATGCGGCGGCATCGGGGCCCGTACGGCGGCGGCCGCCGTGGCCGGCGGGGCGGCCGGAGTGGTGCTCGACAGCCAACTGGCCCTGCTGGCCGAGTCGGGGCTGCCCGAGGTGACGGCCGCGGCGCTGCGTTCCCTGGACGGCTCGGAGACCGTAGTGGTGGGCGGGCACCGGGTGCTTCGCCGCCGGGGCCCGGACGCGCCGCCCCTGCCGTCCGGGGATCCAGCGGCGGTCGCGGCCCTGCTCGGCGCCGACGATCCGCGGCACCGGTTGCTGCCGGTCGGACAGGACGGCTTCCTGGCGGCCCGCTTCGCCGAACGGTGGCGGGACGTCAAGGGCGTGGTCAGGGGACTGCGGGCGACCGTTCGGGAAGCGCTGGCGGATGCCGGCCCCTCGACTCCCGCCCCCATGAAGCCCGTTGACCGGCAATCCGCTGCGATCACCCCCACACCCGACCGGGCCCTCCTACCCGGCTCCCCCATGAGCCGCGCCCTCGGCACGCGGCTGCCCGTCGCGCAGGGACCCATGACCCGGGTCAGTGACCAGGCCGGGTTCGCCGCGGCCGTGGCCGACGCCGGTGCGCTGCCGTTCCTGGCGCTGGCCCTCGCGAGCGGCGAGCAGACCCGGACGATGCTGACGGCGGCCCGGACCGTACTGGAAGGGCGGCCGTGGGGTGTGGGAGTACTCGGGTTCGCGCCCGAAGAGGTCAGGAACGCCCAGCTGGAAGCCGTACGGGAACTGCGCCCCAGCCACGCGGTCATCGCGGGCGGCCGGCCCTCCCAGGCCGAGGCGCTGGAGCGGGCCGGGATCAGCACCTTCCTGCACGTGCCCTCGCCGGGCCTGCTCCGGCAGTTCCTGGACGCCGGGGCCCGCCGGTTCGTCTTCGAGGGCGCGGAGTGCGGCGGCCACGTCGGACCCCGGGCGAGCTTCCCGCTGTGGGAGGCCCAACTCGCCGTGCTGGAAGATTTCCTGGCCGGTGCGGACGAGGAGACCGCCCGGCGGATCGAGGTGTTCTTCGCGGGCGGCGTGCACGACGCACGCTCGGCGGCCATGGTCGCCGCGCTCGCCGCACCACTCACCGCCCGGGGTGCGGCGGTCGGCGTTCTCATGGGCACCGCCTACCTGTTCACTGCGGAGTCGGTCGAACACGGCGCGATCCAGCCCCTCTTCCAGCGGCAGGTCGTGACGGCCACCACGACCGCCCTGCTGGAGACCGCCCCCGGACACGCCACCCGCTGCGTCCCCAGCCCCTTCACCCGTGACTACCGTGACCGGGAAGCCGAGTTGCGCGCCCGGGGCGTGCCGGACCGGCGGATCTGGGAGGAGCTGGAACGGCTCAACGTCGGTCGGCTGCGCATCGCCAGCAAGGGCCTGGACCGGCCCGACGGCGGGGAACTCACCCCGGTCGACGAGCAACGCCAGCTCAGCGAAGGCATGTTCATGGCCGGCGACGTGGCCGTCCTGCGCTCGGCGACCACCACGATCGATGCCCTGCACCGCTCGGTCACCGCGGAAGCGGCCGTCTTCCTCGCCGGCCGCACCCGGGAGCTCACCGAACGGCTCGGCGCGGACCCGGCCCCGCGACCGGCGGCGCCCGCCCCCCTCGACATCGCTGTCATCGGCATGGCCTGCATGTTCCCCGACGCCCCCGACCTGCCCGCCTTCTGGGCGAACGTCGTCGCCGGAAACGACGCGGTCACCGAGGTCCCGCCCGAGCGCTGGGACCCCGCCGTCCACCATGCCGGCGGCGCCACCACCTCCAAGTGGGGCGGCTTCCTGCCCCGCATCCCCTTCGACCCGCTGCGCTACGGCATCCCGCCCGCCTCCCTCGGCGGCATCGAGCCGGTCCAGCTGCTGTCCCTGGAGGCGGCCCGGCGCGCACTGGAGGACGCCGGATACGGCGACACGGGACGGGACTTCGACCGCTCCCGCACCTCAGTCGTCTTCGGCGCCGAGGCCGGCAGCGACCTGTCCAACGCCGCCACCCTGCGCGCCGTACTGCCGTCGTACCACGGCAAGGTGCCGGACGGGCTGGACGCCCAACTGCCCCGGCTCACCGAGGACTCCTTTCCCGGCATGCTCGCAAACGTCATCTCCGGCCGGATCGCCAACCGCCTCGACCTCGGCGGAGCCAACTACACCGTCGACGCCGCCTGCGCCTCCTCGCTCGCCGCGGTCGACGTCGCCTGCAAGGAACTCGTCGGCGGCACCAGCGACGTCGTGCTGTGCGGAGGCGCCGACCTGCACAACGGCATCAACGACTACGTCCTGTTCTCCTCGGTGCACGCGCTCTCCCCGACGGGCCGCTCCCGTGCCTTCGACAGCTCCGCCGACGGCATCGCCCTCGGCGAGGGCGTAGCCTGCGTCGTCCTGAAGCGGCTGGCCGACGCCGAACGCGACGGCGACCGGATCTACGGCGTCATCAAGGGGCTCGGCTCGTCCAGCGACGGCCGCTCCCTCGGCCTGACCGCACCCCGCCCGGAGGGACAGCGGGCCGCGCTGGAAAGGGCGTACCGCAACGCCCGCGTCTCGCCCGCCGACGTCGGTCTCGTCGAGGCGCACGGCACCGGCACCGTGGTCGGCGACCGTACGGAACTCACCGTCCTCAGCGAGGTGTTCGCCGCCGCGGGCGCCGGGGTGGGCGCCTGCTCGCTCGGGTCGGTCAAGTCGCAGATCGGCCACACCAAGTGCGCCGCCGGCCTCGCGGGCCTGATCAAGGCGACGCTGGCCCTCCACACCGGCGTCAAGCCGCCCACCCTGCACCTGGAGCGGCCGAACCCGGCGTGGCGGGAGGGGGAGAGCCCCTTCGCCTTCCATACCCGGGCCCGGCCGTGGGCGGCTCCGGCAGCCGAACGCCTCGCCGGGGTCAGCGCGTTCGGCTTCGGCGGCACCAACTTCCATGTGATCATCGGCGCCCACGGTGACGCCGTACCGCCCGAACAGGCGCTGGACACCTGGCCCGCCGAACTGTTCCTGTTCCGGGGCCGGGACCTGGCTGCGGCCCACCGCGCCATCGGGGAAGTGCTGACGGCGGCAGAAGCCGAGGGCCGCCCCTGGCGGCTGCGGGACCTTGCACTGAGCGCGGCGCGGCGCGCGGACGCCTCCCCGGAGCCGGTGCGTGCGGCGATCGTGGCGGGTGACGTCGACGACCTGATCGGACAGTTGCGCCGGGCGCTGGCCGGGGAGCACGACCCGGCCGCGGGCACTCACCTGGCGCAGGAGACGGCAGGCCCCGCCGAGAGCAAGGTCGCCTTCCTCTTCCCCGGGCAGGGCAGCCAGCGCCCCGGCATGCTCGCCGAGGTCTTCCTCGCCTTCCCGGAGCTGCAGCGGTTCCTGGAGGCGGCACCGGAGCTCGCCGAGCGGATGTATCCGCCGGCCGCCTTCGACGAGGCCGGCCGCGCACGGCAGCGGGCCGCGCTCACCGACACCCGGGCCGCGCAGCCCGCGCTCGGCGTCACCGGGCTCGCCGCACACGCCCTGCTCACCGCGGCCGGAGTACGGCCCGACATGGCGGCCGGACACAGCTACGGCGAACTGGCCGCCCTCTGCGCGGCCGGTGCCCTCGACCCCGACACACTCCTGGAGCTCAGCACCGAGCGCGCGGCGGCGATCCTGGCCGCCGCCGGCGACGACCCCGGCACCATGGCCGCCGTCACCGCCGGCGCCGAGGACGTCGAACGGGCCCTGCGCGCGGCCGGCGCACCCACCACGGTCGTCGTCGCCAACCACAACTCGCCCGAACAGACGGTGATCTCAGGTCCGACACAGGACGTCGCCACCGCCGTACGGCTGCTGCGCTCCGGTGGACTCACCGCCAAGGGCGTCCCGGTGGCCTGTGCCTTCCACAGTCCCCTGGTGGCCGGCGCGGGCGAGCGGTTCGCCAAGGTCCTGAAGGACAAGACCGTACGGCCACCCGAGTTCCCCGTGTGGTCCAACCGCACCGCCGCCCCCTACGACCCGGACCCCGACGCCGTGCGCGCCGGACTCGCCGCGCAGATCGGCGCGCCCGTCGCCTTCGTCCGGCAGATCGAGGCGATGTACGAGGCCGGGGCACGGGTCTTCGTGGAGGCGGGACCCGGCACGGTCCTCACCCGACTGGTCCGGCAGATCCTCGGCGACCGTCCGCACCGCACCGTCGCCTGCGAACCGCGCGACGGAAGCGGCCTGCGGGGCTGGCTCGACGCGCTGGCCCAACTGGCCGTCGCGGGGCGGCCGGTGCGCACCGCCTGGCTCCTGAGGGGGCGCGACGCCGTCGACGCGGTCCGGACACCGGCGCCCGGACGGCCCGGATGGACCGTCGACGGACACCTGGTCCGCACCGCCGCCGGAGACCTCCTCCCCGGTGCGCTCGCACCGGCCCGACGAGTCGTGGAGACGACTGTGACGACGAACCCCCCGCACGGCGCCCCGGCCGATCACGACGCGCTGGTCTCCGAGTTCCTGCGCACCAGCCGGGAGATGATCGCCGCCCAGCGAGATGTGCTGCTGACCTACTTCGGCGCGGCAGCGGGCGCGTCGGTCCCGGCTCCGGCGGCCCCCGCCGCGCCGCCCCGGACGCAGGCCACGCCCGTCGAGCTCCCGCCGGCCGGGACCGTGCCCGCCCAGTCGTCCGCGCCCGCCCCGGCCGAGGCGGACACCGGCGCCTCCGAGGGTGCCGACGTCCAGCGCGTCGTCCTGGAGATCATCAGCGAACGCACCGGCTACCCGGTCGACATGATCGAGCCCGACCTCGACCTGGAGGCGGACCTGAGCATCGACTCGATCAAACGGGCCGAGATCGCGGGTGAACTCGCCAAGCGACTGGGCATCGGGAGCGGCTCCGACCTGCAAGCCTCCCTGGCCGACGCCGAGTTGGAGGAGCTGGCCAGGGCGCGGACGGCCGCGTCGGTCACCGACTGGCTGGAGGCGCGGCTGACCGTCGCCGACGACGAGGCGACTGCCGGACAGCCGGCCGCCGCGACCGCGGACGGGGCTGGGGCCGCGACTGATGCTGTCATGGACCTGACGGTCAACCACCTGGACGAGCCCCCGCACGAGCCCGCGGAGATCACCCAGGAGATCACCGGCGAGGCCCCGAAACGCTTCGAACTGCGCCCGGTGCCCCTGCCCCTGCCCGTCGGCCCGCCGGACCCCGCCGCCGCGCTCGCCGGGAAGCGGTTCGCCGTCCTCGGCGACGGCGCGGGCGCGGCCGGGCAGATCGAGGCACGGCTCGCCGGGTACGGCGCCCAGGTGGTGACCGCGGGGCGGGAACATCTGCTCACCCAGGCCGACGGCCCACTGGACGGCGTGCTGTATCTCGGCGCGCTGCCCGGCGCCGACGTACCGGTCCTGCCGGACGCCTTCCCCGTGCTCCAGGCCGCCCTTGCGCTGGGCCCGAGCCGGCTGCTGGCCGCCCGCCCCACCGCCGGCGGCGACGCCCTTCCCGCGGCCGGGCTGTACGGCCTGTTCCGCACCATCGCCCGCGAGTACCCGGAGACCGTCGCACGGGTCGTCGGCCTCGACGACACCGCACCGGCCTGCGTCGCCGACGCCCTGCTCACCGAACTGCTCGCGCCGTCGCCCGGGCAGGACCCCGTCGTCCTGCGCACGGCCGCAGGCCGGCACGGCATGGAACTCGTCGAGGCGCCCCTCGGCCTGCTCGGCACCACCGGCGCCGGTCCGGCCGGCGACGGCGCGGCCGAGGCCGCCGCGCTCGGCCTCGACCACGACTCCGTGGTGCTGCTGGTGGGCGGCGCCCGCGGGATCACCGCCAGGTTCGCGGCCACGCTCGCGGCGGCCTGCCGCTGCCGCATCGAACTCATCGGCAGGACCCCCGCCCCCGCCGGCCCCGAGGACCCGCGCACCGCCGCCGCCCGCACCCCGGCCGCACTGCGCGCGGCGCTCGCCACCCGCGCGGACGTCTCGCTCAAGCCCGCGGAGATCAACCGCGTCGCCGAACTGATCCTGGCGGGGCGGGAGATCACCGCCACGCTCGCGGAACTCAGCGCGCTCGGCAGCGAGGCCCGGTACCGTTCGGTGGACTTCCGCGACCGGGACGCGGCACTCCAGGCGGTCAAGGAGATCCACACCGAGCACGGACGGCTGGACGGGGTCGTGTTCGCCGCCGGGGTGATCGAGGACCGGCTGATCGCCGAGAAGACCGCCGAATCCTTCCAGCGGGTGTACGGCACCAAGACCACCGGCGCCACCACCCTGCTGGCCGCCCTGGAGGAACTCCCCACCGGCCCGCGCTTCGCCGTGCTGTTCGGCAGTGTCTCCGCCGTCCTCGGCAACCGGGGCCAGGCCGACTACGCGGCCGCCAACGACGCCCTCGAGGACCTCGGCGCCGACTGGGCCGCCCGTACCGGCCACCGCACGCTGACCGTCCACTGGGGGCCGTGGGCGCCCACCGGCGCACACACCGGCATGGTGAGCCCGGAACTCGGCCGGGAGTACGCCCGGCGGGGGATGCGGCTCATCGACCCCGAGGAGGGCACCGCGGCCCTGTTGCGGGAACTGGCTTGGGGCGACGAATCGGCCCGCGCGGTCGTCTACACCGCCTCGGCCCGGTGACATGACGGACCACGACATCATGAGCCGTCAGGTCCCGGTCGCCATCGTGGGGATGGCGGTCCTGCTGCCCGGCGCCGCCGACCTCGACGCCTACTGGCGCAACCTGCGCGACGGCGTGGACGCGATCGCCGACGTGCCCGAGGACCGCTGGGACGCCGACTACTACCGGCCCTCGGCCGCGACCGGGCCCGCCGCGGCCGACCAGGTGTACTGCCGGCGCGGCGGGTTCGTGGACGGCCTCGCCGAGGTGGAGGTCACCCGGTTCGGCATCATGCCCGCCTCCGTGGCGGGCACCGAGCCCGACCAGTTGATCGCGCTGCACGTGGCCGCCGCCGCGATCGCCGACGCGGGCGGCGGGGACCGGCTGCCCGAACGGCACCGCGTCGGCGTCGTCCTCGGCCGGGGCGGCTACCTCACCCCCGGCCTGGTCCGGCTCGACCAACGGGTCCGCACGGCGGGACAGCTCGTACGCACCCTGGGCGAACTGCTGCCCCACCTCACGCCGGACCAACTCGGCCGCGTCCGCCGGGCGTTCACCGAGCGCCTGGGCCCCGACAGCCCCGAGTCCGCGATCGGCCTGGTGCCCAACCTGGCCGCCTCCCGCATCGCCAACCGGCTCGACCTGCGCGGCCCCGCCTACACGGTGGACGCGGCCTGCGCCTCCTCGCTCGTCGCGGTCGACCAAGCCGTCGGCGAACTCGCCGCGGGACGCTGCGACATGATGCTGGCCGGGGGAGTGCACCACTGCCACGACATCACTCTCTGGAGCGTCTTCTCCCAGTTGCGCGCCCTGTCCCCGAGCCAGCGCATCCGCCCCTTCCACCGGGACGCCGACGGCATCCTCATCGGTGAGGGCACGGGCGTGGTCGTCCTCAAACGCATGGCCGACGCGGAGCGCGACGGCGACCGCGTGTACGCGGTGATCCGCGGCACGGGCGTGGCCAGTGACGGCCGTACGTCCGGTCTCGTCAACCCCGACCCGGGCGGCCAGAGCCACGCCGTACGCCAGGCCTGGCGGGCCGCCGGACTCGACCCGGCCGCCCCCGGCGCGATCGGCCTGCTGGAGGCGCACGGCACCGCGACCCCGGCCGGGGACACCGCCGAGCTGACCACGCTGGCCGAGGTGTTCGGCCCCGGAGACCCCGGCGACCCCTGCGGCGACGAACGCGCGGTGCTCGGTTCGGTGAAGTCGATGATCGGCCACACCATGCCGGCCGCCGGGGTGGCGGGCCTCGTCAAGGCCGCCCTCGCCGTCCACCACGGCACGCTCCTGCCCACCCTGCACTGCGACGACCCGCACCCCGCCCTCGCCCGCACCCGCTTCCGCCCACTGGAGAAGGCGGCCCCCTGGGAGACCACCCCGGACCGCCCGGTACGCCGGGCGGCCGTGAACGCCTTCGGCTTCGGCGGGATCAACGCCCACGTGGTGCTTGAGGAGGCACCCGGCGGGCGAGCGACGGCGCCCGCCGCGGACGACGACCCGGCGAAGACCACGGGCGGGCGCCCGCGGACCCCCGTCCGCGTCGCCGAACCGGAGCGCGTCCTCCTGCTCGCCGCCGACCGTCCGGAGGGGCTCGCCGCGCTCCTCGCCGCCGACGACTCCGCCGTCCTCGCTTCCGGGCTGGACGGCGCCCGTACGCACCCGGAGGCGGGTCCCGCGCGGCTCGGCATCGTCGATCCCACCGCCAAGCGGCTCGCGCTCGCCCGGCGGGCGGTCGGCAAGGGCAGGGCCTGGCAGGGCCGCGGCGACGTCTGGTTCCGGCCCGGCCCGCTCCTCGGACCCGGGCGGGGGAAGCTGGCCTTCGTCTTCCCCGGTCTGGAGGCCGAGTTCACGCCACGCGTCGACGACATCGCAGCCCACTTCGGCCTGCCCCCGCTCCCCGGGGCCGCCGCCGGGGAGCCGAGGGTCGACGACCTGGGCCGGCACGGCGCCGGTGTCGTAGGTGTGGGGCGGCTCCTCGACGCGGCGCTGCGCCGGATGGGCGTTGTCCCGGACGCCGTCGCCGGGCACAGCGTCGGCGAGTGGACCGCGATGGCGGTGGCCGGGCTGTACTCGGGAGCCGAGGTCGACGCGTTCATGGCCGGGTTCGACCCGGACACGGTCACCGTCCCGGGCCTGGCCTTCGCCGCCGTCGGCGCACCCGCCGAGCAGGTCGTCGCCGCCCTAGCCGACGGCTGGGCGGACACGGGGATCGTGCTCTCCCACGACAACGCGCCCAGCCAGTCGATGGTCTGCGGCCCGGACACCGCGGTCGGCGACTTCGTACGGACGCTGCGCGCCCGGGGCGTGCTGTGCCAGGTGCTGCCCTTCCGGTCCGGGTTCCACACGCCGATGCTCGAGCCCTACCTGTCGCCCATCGAGGAGGCCGCGGCCCGGTTCCGGCTGCACCCGCCCACCGTCCCCGTCTGGTCCGGGACGACGGCGGCACCGTTCCCCGAGGGCGAGACGGCCGTGCGCGAACTCTTCGTCCGGCACCTGCTGGAACCCGTCCGCTTCCGCCGGCTCGTGGAGGCCCTGTACGACGCCGGGCACCACGCCTTCGTCCAGGCCGGCCCGGGACAGCTCGCCTCCCTCGTCGACGACACCCTCGGCGACCGGGACCACCTGGTCGTCGCCGCCAACTCGCCGCACCGCACCGGCCTCGCCCAACTCCGCCGGGTCGCCGCGGCGTTGTGGACCGCGGGCGCCCGGGTGGCACCGGCACTGCCCCGGCCGCACGCCCCGGTCACCGCCTCCGCCCCCACCGCCCGGCCGCAGCGTCCACCGGTCCCGCTCGATATGTCAGGCGCGCTGGTGTCGCTCGACGGCCCGGCCCTGACCGCGCTGCGGGCGGAGCTGCGCGCCGCGCCCACCGCGGATCCGGCCCCGGCACGCGTCGACCCCGCCGCCCCGACGTCCCCGCTGGACACCCTCGCCGAACGCTTCCCGGCCGCCGCCGAACTGAGCGCGCTCCTGCGCGACACCGCGCACACGGCCGCCCAGCTCATCACGGCGGACGGACGCAGGCCCCCGACCGCATCCCTGCGCACCGGCAGCGCACCCTGGACCGCCGGCGGCACCCGCGAAACGCCCCCGCCTCCCGCGCCCGCCCGGCGGCCTCCGGCCATCGTCGCCCCGTCCACCCGGCAGACGACCGTCCGCGTCTCCCCGGACACCATGCCCCACCTGCTCGACCACTGCTTCTTCCCGCAGCGCCCCGGCTGGCCGGACGTGGGCGACCGGTGGCCCGTGGTCCCGGCGACCACGATCGTGCAGCACATGATGGACGCCGCGGAGCAGGCGTCACCCGGGATGCGGGCGGTCGCCGTGCACGGGGCCCGCTTCGACCGGTGGCTCACCGCCACCCCGCCCGTCGACGTCCCGGTCACCGTCACCCCGACCCCGGACGACCCCGACCGCCTCGCGGTCTCCTTCGGCCCCACGGCCCGCGCCGTGGTCGAACTCGCCGCCCGGTACCCCGAACCGGCCGCGCCGCGCACGGCTCCCCTTGTTGCGGAAGGCACCCCCGAACGCACCCCCGGCCACACCGCCGCCCAGCTCTACGGCGAACGCTGGATGTTCCACGGGCCGGCGTTCCAGGGGGTCACCGAACTCACCGGCATCGGCGACGGGCACGTACGCGGCGTCATCACCACGCCCACCGCCCCCGGTGCCCTGCTCGACAACGTGGGTCAGATCCTCGGCTACTGGATCATGGCGACCAGGACCGAGCGGACCGTCGTGTTCCCCGTGCAGATGCGGCACATGCTCTTCCACGGACCGCACCCGGCCCCCGGCACCCGGGTCGAGTGCCTGGTACGGATCACCTCGCTCACCGACACCGTCCTCGAGGCGGACGTGGAACTGACCGTCGCCGGACGGGTGTGGGCCCGGCTGACCGGATGGCAGGACCGCCGCTTCGACAACGACCCGCAGACCCGCCCGGTCGAGCGCTTCCCCGAGCGCAACACCCTCTCCGAACCCCGGCCGGGCGGCTGGTCGCTGCTCCACGAGAGATGGCCGGACCTCGCGTCCCGCGAACTGATCATGCGGAACTCCCTCGGCGGCCCGGAGCGGACGCGGTACGCCGAGCACGCGCCGCGCGGCCGCAGACAGTGGCTGCTCGGCCGGATCGCGGTCAAGGACGCCGTACGGCGATGGCTGTGGGAGCAGGGCGAGGGACCGGTCTTCCCGGCCGAGATCCAGGTGCACAACGACGACCTCGGCCGCCCGTACGTCACCGGAGTGCACGGACGCACCCTGCCCCCGCTGGACGTCTCCCTGGCCCACCGCGCCGAGGCGGGCGTGGCGATCGTACGGCCGCACACGCCCGGCCCCGGTCCCGGCATCGACATCGAAGAGGTCACCGCGCGCGACCCGGCGGCCGTCGCCACCGCCCTCGGCGACGAGGAACTCCGGCTGCTGCACGCCCTGTCCGGGGCGGGCGACGCCTCGCTCTGGTTCGCCCGGTTCTGGGCCGCGAAGGAGGCCGTCGCGAAGGCGGAGGGCACCGGATTCGGCGGTCGCCCCCGGGACTTCGCAGTCTTCCACGCGGCACCGACCGGAGAGCGGCTGCTGGTCTCGGGCCGTCTGGAACGCGTGTACACGGTGCACTGCGCAACGGTCCGCAATCCGCCCGCACTGCCGCCGAGGGACTACGTCGTGGCCTGGACGACGGGCCCGACGGGCGACGACGAAGAGGAGCAGGAGCGATGAAACCCATGGAGCCGACCGCCGCGCACGCCGACGAGGAGGCGGTGCTCGCCGACATCAGGGGCATGCTCCTGACCCTCCTGGAGGAGTACGGCGAGGAAGACCTCGAGATCGGCATGACCACCACCTTCAACCGCGACCTCGAGCTGGAGAGCATCGACCTCGTGACCCTGGCGGGCCTGCTGCGGGAGCACTACGGAAACCGGGTCAACTTCGCCGAGTTCCTGGCCGGGATGGAGTTCGAGGAGATCATCGAGCTCACCGTCGGCAGACTCGTCGAGCACGTGGTGCACAGCCTGAAGGCCGCGGAGGCGAGCTGACTGATGGCGATCGTCGACACCGGCGAAGTCCGGTTGCACGTACAGCGGATGGGACCCGAGGACGGCCGCCCCCCGGTCGCCACCGCCGTGCTCGTGCACGGCCTGCTCACCGACAGCCTGGCCAGCTACTACTTCACCGTGGCCCCGCGGTTCGCGGTGGCGGGCGTCGACGTCGTCATGTACGACCTGCGCGGCCACGGCCGCAGCGAGCGGCCACCGGCCGGCTACACCCTCGACCACAACATCGACGACCTCGAAGCACTGCTCGACCGCCTCGGCGTCACCGGGCCCGTCCACCTCGTCGGCAACTCCTACGGCGGCACCATCGCCTTCGGCTACGCCGCCCGCCACCCTCAGCGGACGGCCAGCCTCACCCTGATCGAGTCCGAGCCGGCCACCGCGGCCTGGGCGGCGAAGCTCGGCGGAATCCTCGACCGGGTGGTGACCGAGCTGGCGCACAACGAGCCCGACGCGATTCGCTGGATCACCGCCAACCGCGGCCACAACACCGCGCGCCTCGCCAAGGGCGCCGCACGGCTCGCCCGGGACACCACCCTCGGCCGGGACATCCCCGCCAGCCGGGTGCTCACCGAGGACGAGATCAGGGCCGTGCGCTGCCCCGTCCTCGGTGTCTACGGCGGCGACTCGGACCTGGTGGAACTCGCGCCCCTCAAGGAGGCGCTGCTCGCCGACTTCCGGTCCGTCGTACTGCCGGGACACGAACACTCCGTGCTGGTCGAGGCGGCCGGGACCGTCGGCGGGCACGTCCTGCAACTGATCCGCTCGGCGGGCGCCGGGGCCCTGAGGTGAGCGGTTTCCTGTTCGTCGTGCCGCCCCTGGTGGGGCACATCAACCCGGCGGTGGGCGTCGCCGCCGAACTCGCCGCGCGCGGACACCGCGTGGCCTGGGTGTGCGCCGACCCCGGACTGCTGCGGCGGCTCGCCGGCCCCGAAGCCGACGTCCTCCCGTGCGCCGGACCCGCCCCGGCCGCACGCCCGCCGGAGCTCCGCGGACCGGAGGCGCTGAAGTACCTGTGGGAGGGATACCTGCTGCCGCTCGCCGAGGCCATGGCCCCCGGAGTCCGGGCGGCCGCGCAGGACTTCCGCCCCGATGTCGTCGTCGCCGACCAGCAGGCCTTCGCCGGGGCCCTGGTGGCCGAGCACCTCGGCCTGCCCTGGGCCACCTCAGCGACCACCTCGGCCGAACTCACCGGCGTCTACGACGGCATCCCCAAGGTCGCCGACTGGCTCGGCGCGCGCCTCGACGAACTGCGCGCCCGCATCGGCGACCCGGCCGGAGACACCGACCCGCGTTTCTCCCCCCACCTGCTGCTGGCGTTCAGCACCCCCGAACTCGCCGGCCCGTCGGCCGTACGCGGCGACCACATCCACTACGTCGGCCCCTCGATCGCCGACCGCCCGGCCGCGCCCGGCTTCCCCTGGGAATGGCTGGACCCCGCCCGGGCCACGGTCCTGGTGACCCTCGGCACCGCCAACGCCGACGCGACCGGACGCTTCCTCACCGAGTGCGTCGGCGCGGTACGGGAACGGGCCGACCGGGTCCAGGCCGTGGTGGCCGACCCGGGCGGCGCCGTGGAGGCGTCCGGCGACGACAAGGACGTACTGGTCCTGCCCTACGTGCCCCAACCGGCCCTACTGGAAAGGGCCGGCGCGGTGGTGTGCCACGCCGGGCACAACACCGTCTGCGAGGCGCTCTGGCACGGCGTCCCGCTGGTCGTCGCCCCCATCCGCGACGACCAGCCCGTGGTGGCCGCCCAGGTCGTCGACGCGGGAGCGGGCGTCCGGGTGCGGTTCGGCCGGGTCACCGCCGCCCGGCTCGGCGCGGCCCTCGACACGGTCCTGCACGAACCCGCCCACCGCACCGCCGCAGGACGGATCCGCGCCGCGTTCCGCGCCGCCGGCGGCGCCCCCGCCGCCGCCACCCGTCTCGAGCGGCTGGCCGCCGACACACGCCCGGAGGAGACCCGATGAGCAACGAGACCGAGGGCACCGACCGCGCCACCCGGGTCGCCGCGCTGCGCCCCGCCTACCAGGCCGACCTCGCGGGCGGCGTGGACCGCTTCTTCGCGCCCCGGCGCGGCACCTGCCCCTGGTGCGGCTCCGACCGCCTGACCACCCGGCTGCGCACCATCGACCTGCTCCAGCACAAGCCGGGCCGTTTCCTCCTCGACCGCTGCGAGGCGTGCGGGCACACCTTCCAGAACCCGGCCCTGAACGAGGCCGGCCTGGAGTTCTACTACCGCGACTTCTACGACGGCCTCGGCGAGCAGAAGATGGGCGGCACCTTCGGAGGCCGCACCAAGATGTACCGGGGCCGAGCCGAGTCGATGCTGCCGCACGACCCCACCCCCAAGAACTGGCTCGACGTGGGCACCGGACACGGCCACTTCTGCGCGGCCGCCCGCGAGGTGCTGCCCGGCACGACCTTCGACGGCCTCGACTTCACCGACGGGGTGGAGATCGCCGCCCGCGAGGGCCGCGTGGAGCACGCCCACCGCGGCCTCTTCCCCGACCTGGCACCCGACCTCGCCGCCCGCTACGACGTCGTCAGCATGTTCCACTACCTGGAACACAGCACCGACCCCGATCGCGAACTGCGCGCCGCCCACCAGGCCGTCCGCCCCGGCGGTCACCTGCTCATCGAGGTCCCCGACCCGGAGAGCCGCTACGCCCGCCTCCTCGGCCGCTGGTGGCTGCCCTGGCTCCAGCCGCAGCACCTGCACTTCATGCCGGTCGCCAACCTGCGCCGACGGCTCACCGGACTCGGCTTCACGGTGGTCGCCGAACAGCACACCGAGCCGCACGATCCGGTCGACCTGCTCGCCGCCGTCTGGCTCGCCCTGGACCACACCGCGCCGCGTGAGGACGCCCCCTGGCTGGCCGAGTCACCCGGGGCCCTGAGCCGGGCCCTGCGCACCGCGACCCTGCTCTCGGGCGTGCCCGCCCTGGTCCTGGCCACCCTGGCGGACCGCTTCGCGGTACGGCCGCTGTCCCACCGTCTCGGCCTGTCCAACGCCTACCGCCTCGTGGCCCGCCGTGACTGATGGCCGCCGCCGTCCACCGGTGAACCGGTAGCCTTCACTGGGGGAGCGCCCGACGGTGCCGTCCCGCAAGTGATGACCGACAGGGGAGGAACCGGCGGTGCACGTCCAGGAATGGCTCGACTCGGTGCCCGCGGCCGCCGTCTACGCCGTGGTGGCCCTGGTGATCGGCCTGGAGAGCCTGGGCATCCCGCTGCCCGGAGAGATCATCCTCGTCTCGGCGGCCCTGATGTCCTCACAGCACTCCGGCGTCAACCCCGTCGTGCTGGGGGCGTGCGCGACCGCCGGAGCGGTCATCGGCGACTCCATCGGATACGCCATCGGCCGCAAGGGCGGGCGCCCGCTGCTCGCCTGGCTGGGCAGGAAGTTCCCCCGGCACTTCAGCGAGGGCCACGTCGCCACGGCCGAGCGGTCCTTCGAGAAGTGGGGCATGTGGGCGGTCTTCTTCGGCCGCTTCGTCGCCCTGCTCCGCATCTTCGCGGGCCCGCTCGCCGGTGTCCTGCACATGCCTTACTGGAAGTTCCTCGTCGCCAACGTCCTCGGCGGCATCTGCTGGGCGGGCGGCACCACCGCCGTCATCTACTACGTCGGAGTCGTCGCCGAGGACTGGCTCAAGCGCTTCTCCTACCTGGGCCTGGTCGTGGCCGTGCTGATCGGCCTGTCCTCGATGCTGGTGCTCAAGCGCAAGGCGAAGAGGGCGGCCGAGAAGCGGGAGGCCGACACCGAGCGGGAACCCGTCCCGGCCGCCGACTGAGACGGACCTGCTGACTGAGACAGACCGTGAGGTCTCAGTCCCGGTGCACGTCCCGGTGCGCCTTCGCCAGCTCCGCGTACAGCGTGCCGTTGAGCGTCACCCCCTGACGCTCCTCCTCCGTCAGCTCGCGCTTCACCTTCGCCGGCACCCCCGCCACCAGTGACCCCGGCGGCACGACCATCCCCTGCGGCACCAAGGCCTGCGCGGCCACGAGGGACCCCGCGCCGATCACCGCCCCGTTGAGGACTGTCGCCCCCATCCCGATCAGGCAGTCGTCCTCGACGGTCGCCCCGTGCACCACGGCGTTGTGCCCGACGGACACCCGCTCGCCGATGGTGACGGGAAAGCCCGGGTCGGCGTGCAGCGTCACGTTGTCCTGCACGTTGGCATCCGCCCGGACGGTGATCCGCTCCACGTCGCCGCGCGCCACCGCCCCGTACCAGACGCTCGCCCCCGCCTCGAGCGTCACGTCTCCGATGACGGAGGCCGTGGGCGCCACGAACGCCCCGGTGTCGACCTTCGGTTCCCTGCCGCCGATACCCATGATCAACGCCTTGTGCGTCATCGCCCTCTCCTCGTCGTCGGTACCTCCGCACCGTACGCCACCCGGTGGGGCGAAGATCACAGCCGTCCGGCCTCTTGGGCGGACCGCGCGCTGAGTACGGTGAGCGGATGCCCAAGCCCAAGAACACGTTCTCGTTCTCGTCCTGGCGGCGCGGTCTCCTCCAGCGCGCCGTGCACGCGGGCTGGGCATGGGCGCAGCGCACGGGCTCGGTCACCGCCGAGCACCCGGGACGCCTGCGCTTCGGCGCGATCGGAACGGGTACCAGGCTCGCCTTCCCGCTGGGCACCGTCTTCGGCGAACCCTGGATCCATCTCGGCGCCCACTGCATCGTCGGCGAACAGGTCACCCTGACCGCGGGCCTCATGCCCGACCTCGACCTCGGGCCCGAGCCCATCCTGCGCATCGGCGACGGGGTCGTGCTCGGCCGGGGCAGCCACGTCATCGCCGACACGACGGTCACCATCGGCAGCGACTGCTACTTCGGGCCGTACGTCTACGTGACCTCCACCAACCACTCGTACGACGACCCGCACGAGCCGATCGGGAAGCAATGGCCGCGGATGGAGCCGGTGGAGATCGGCCCGGGCTGTTGGATCGGCACCGGTGCGGTGATCCTGCCCGGCGCGCGGATCGGCCGGAACGTGGTCGTGGCCGCCGGAGCGGTGGTCCGCGGGAGCGTGCCCGACCACGCCGTGGTGGCGGGCGCACCCGCCAAGGTCGTGCGCCGCTGGACACCCGCCGACGGCTGGCAGCCGCCGCTGCGCACCCCGCCCCCGGTACCGATCCCGGAAGGCGTCACCCCGGAGCAGCTGCTGTCCCTGGCGGAGCTGGACGAGGAGGACCTGGCCCGGCTGGCGGAGCTCGAGCCCGAGAGCTGACTCAGCCGGTCGCCAGGAGCAGCGTGCCCAGCAGGGCGAGGCCCGCCCCCGCCGCCTGCACGGCACGCAGGCGTTCCCGGAGGAAGCCGCGGGCGGCCAGCGCGGTGACCACCGGGTAGAGCGAGGCGAGGACCGCCGCCACGGTGACCGGGCCGTGCTGGGCGGCGACCGAGTAGGTGCCGTTGGCCGCCACGTCGGCGAGCCCGACGAACCCGAGGGCCGGCAGGTCGGACCAGGGAAAGCCGCCCGCCGGGAGGGCGGAGGCGCCCCGGCGCACGGAGACGTACAGTGCGGCGCCGCCCGCGGCCACGTTCGTCACGCGCTGCACGAACAGCGCGAGGAACAGGCCGGTGATGGTGGTCGAGGCCTCCGCGATCAGGGCGAACACCGTGCCGAAGCCGAGGGCGGCGACCAGTGTGAGCAGGATCGCCTGCCGCTGCACGGGTGCGCCCCGCAGTTGCGGCCCGCCCGCGAGGACGACGCCCGCGACGGCGACCGCGATGCCCGCCACCTGCGCGAGGCCCGGACGTTCGCCGAGGGCGAGGCCCACGCCGATGGGTACGGCCACGCTCAGGGTGGCGAGTGGGGAGACGACACCCATCGGCCCCAGGGCGAGCGCCTTGTAGAAGGACAGCATCGCCACGGGGCCCACCAGGCCCGCCGCGAACGCGAACCACAGCCGGGGCCCGGCCTCGCTCCAGCCGTCCGTGGCGATCACGATCGCACCCAGGACCACGGCCGCGATCGCCTGCGACACCACGACCACCGTCAGCGCGGGGATGCGTCGCGTCAGCAGCCCGCCGCCGAAGTCGGCCAGACCCCACAGGAGGCTGGTGGCCAGGGCGAAGAGTGCTGTCACGGGTCCTCGCAGTACAGTTCGGTGAACAATTCGGTACACCCACCGTAGTTCAGTACGATGAACACTGTCATCCAAAATATTGGACGGAATGTGTCGGACCTCGACCTGCTGACCCAGTCCCTGGCGCGCAGCGTCAAGCACTGGCGCGCGGTGCGCGGCTTCACTCTGGACGTGCTGGCCGCCCGGGCGGGCGTCAGCCGTGGCATGCTCATCCAGATCGAGCAGGCCCGGACCAACCCCAGCCTCGGCACCGTCGTCAAGATCGGCGACGCGCTCGGCGTCAGCATCACCACCCTGCTCGACTACGAGCAGGGTCCGAAGGTCCGGATCGTCCCCGCCGAGCAGGCCGTACGGCTCTGGCACACGGAAGCGGGCAGCTACAACCGGCTCCTCGCGGGCGCCGAGGCCCCTGGACCGCTGGAGATCTGGGACTGGCGCCTGATGCCCGGCGAGCACAGCACCTCCGACCCGCACCCGGCCGACACCGTCGAACTCCTCCACGTCACGGCCGGAGAGCTGACTCTCACTGTCGACGGCACGGAGTACCGCGTCCCGGCCGGCGCGAGCGTCTCCTTCGAGGCGAACACGCCCCACACGTACGGCAACACGGGCGAGGTGCCGATGGAGATGGTGATGGCGGTCTCGGTGCCACCCGTCCCCTGAGGCGCCCGGCCGCCCCTCGCCCCAGGGCTGTTAGCGTGCGGCCATGCGCGCACCCATCGGACACTTCGACACCGCCACGCCCGCTCCTGACTGCCTCGACGAGCTGACCCGCCCGGTCGCCGACGCCGTGCGCGACTGGCGCGGCAACGTCCCGGCCGACCGGATCGTCTACGTCGACACCGATCCGCAGTGGGCGGACACCGCCGTGTTCGTCGAGCACTACGGCCGCGAACTGCTGGAGCAGTCGGCCAACTGCGTGGTCGTCGCGGGCAAACGGGGCGGCGAGACCACCCTGGCCGCGTGCGTCGTTCTCTCCACCACCCGGGTCGACGTGAACGGCGTCGTGCGCCGCCAGCTCGGTGCCCGCAAGGCCTCTTTCGCGCCGATGGAGACCGCGACGGGGGAGACCGGCATGGAGTACGGGGGCGTCACCCCGCTCGGTCTTCCGGTCGGCTGGCCGGTGCTGGTGGACCCGGCCGTCGTCGACCTGCCCTACGTCCTGGTCGGCAGCGGGCGCCGGCGCGGCAAACTGCTGGTGCCGGGCAAGGCGTTCGCCGAACTGCCGGGAGCGGTGGTGCTGGAGGGGCTGGGCACGGCCTGACGTCAGGCGGTCACATGGTGGGCCAGCGGCAGGTGCGGGTCGGCGTGGCCCGGGGCGGGCGCCGGGTCCGCGTGCACCAGGGCCGCGGTGAGCCTCGGTACGGCGTGCAGCAGTGCGTGCTCGGCCTCGACGGCCACCGCGTGGGCCTGGCGGACCGTCGTCTCGCCGTCCACCACGACCGCGACCTCCGCCCGCAGCCGGTGCCCGATCCACCTCAGCCGCAGCTCACCGACCTCCAGCACGCCCGAGACCTCCCCGAGCGCCCGCTCGGCGCGGTCCACCAGCGCCGGGTCGACGGCGTCCATCACCCGCCGGAACACCTCGCGCGCCGCGTCCCGCAGCACCAGGGCGATCGCCGCCGTGATGGCGAGCCCGACCAGCGGATCGGCGAGCTGCCATCCCAGGGCGGATCCTCCGGCGCCGACCAGCACGGCCAGTGACGTGAACCCGTCGGTCCGGGCGTGCAGGCCGTCGGCGACCAGGGCGGCCGACCCGATGGCGCGGCCCACCCGCATCCGGTACCGGGCCACCCACTCGTTGCCCGCGAACCCCACCAGCGCGGCCACGGCGACGGCCGGCAGGTGCGCGACGGGCCGCGGATCAAGGAGCCGGTCCACCGCCGTCCACGCCGCGAAGACCGCGGACGCGGCGATCGTCAGTACGATCGCGAGCCCCGCGAGGTCCTCGGCACGCCCGTACCCGTAGGTGAAGCGGCGCGTCGGGGCGCGCCGGCCGAGCACGAAGGCGATGCCCAGCGGTACGGCGGTCAGTGCGTCCGCGGTGTTGTGCGCCGTGTCCCCGAGCAGTGCCACCGACCCTGAGACGGCCGCGACGACCGCCTGTACCAGGGCCGTGCCGCCCAGCACGGCCATCGAGACCCACAGGGCGCGCATGCCGCGCGCGCTCGACTCCAGCGCGGGGTCGAGCTTGTCGGCGCTGTCGTGGGAGTGGGGCGTGAGGAGGTGGGCGAGGCGGTGCCGGGCGGAGGGGCGGTGCGGGTGTTCGTGGTGATGCCCGGCGGAGTGGCGGTGCCGGTGTTCGTGGTGATGGTGGCGGTCGCTCACGTGGTTCCCCTTCCGGTGCGGGAGTGGACGTACGCCGCCCACGGAGCCATTATGTGCGTATGAGCGCACGCATGCACCTGTCACCTGCGCACCATGCGCATCCGCGCACCCCGGGCGAGGAACAGTTCGCGCTCGCCGCCGAACTCCTCGCCCTGCTCGGCGACCGCACCCGCCTCACGCTGCTGCACGCGCTGACGCAGGGGGAGGCCGACGTCACGACCCTCACGGCGGCGTGCGGGGCGGCCCGGCCCGCCGTCAGCCAGCACCTGGCCCGGCTGCGGCTCGCGGGGCTGGTGAACACCCGCAAGGAGGGCCGCCGCGTGGTCTACTCACTTCACGACGGGCATCTGCGCCGCCTGGTCGACGAGGCGCTGAACGTGGCGGACCACCGCCTCGGTGACCGTCCGGTGCACGACTGAGGCCAGGGCCTGTCCGGCGGATCATGCCGCAGACGCGGGGCTCGGCACGCCATCTGCGGCGTTGCCGTCGGTTGTCGATTCCTGCGACCTGATCCGCCCGACAGGCCCCAGGCGTCAGTGCCGTGCGGCCGTGCCCAAATACTGCTCCGCGAACGCGCCTGCCGCCGCCGAAGAGGTGAACAGGCGCCGCAGACGGGCCAGCGTGGTGCCCGCGCGGAACGGATCGCCGCAGGCCGCCCCGTGGTAGATGTCCGACAGCCACTGCGAGAACTCCTGGTAGTCCCACACCCGCCGCAGGGCCGCCGCCGAGTAGCCGTCCAGCCCGGTGCCGTCGCCCCGGGTGAGCCGCGCGTCGAGCGCGTCGCCGAGCAGGAAGGCGTCGTGCAGGGCCAGGTTCATGCCCTTGGCCGCGATGGGCGCGGTCAGATGGGCGGCGTCACCCGCCAGGAACAGCCGGCCGAACACCAGGGGTTCCACGACGTAGTCGTGCATGTCCAGCACGCGCTTCTCGATCAGCCGTCCCTCCGTCAGTGCCGGCGCCCCCGCCGCCCGCAGCCGCTCGCGCAGCTCGGCCCAGACGCGCTCGTGCCCCCAGTTCTCGGGGTCGTCGCCGGGCGGGCACTGAAGGTAGTAGCGGGTGACCTCCGGACTGCGGGGCATGTGCCCGGCGAAGCCACGCGGATGGACGCCGAACACGACGCAGTCGGAGGACGGCGGCGCCTCGGCGAGCAGCGCCAGCCAGCCGATGCCGTAGTCGTGGCGGGCGATCCGGGCCCGTCCCGGCGCCAGCGCGTCCCGGGTGGCCCCGCGCGCCCCGTCGCAACCGGCCACGAAGTCGCAGCCGACGATCCGCCGCAGCCCCGACTCCGGGCAGAGGTAGGACACCGACGGACGGTCCGTGTCCAGGTCGTGCAGTCGTACGTCCCGCACGCCGAAGCGGATGTCGCCGCCCCGGGCCTCGGTGTACTCGCGCACCAGATCGGTCACCAGCATCGGCTGCGGATAGACGTAGTGGCGGTGGCCCGTCAGGTCGGTGTACGCGAACCGGTGCCGCTCGTCCGCGAAGCGGAACTCGCACTCGGTGTGCGCCTCGGCCCGGTCGAGCATGCCCCGGCCGAGCCCGCGCCGTCGGAGCTCCCGCACCGCCCACTCCTCGACGATCCCGGCTCTCGGCCGCGTCTCGATGAACTCGCGGCTCTCGGTCTCCAGGACCACACAGTCGACGGAGGCGGCTCGCAGAATGTTCCCGATGGCGAGCCCGGCGGGGCCGGCGCCCACGATGACGACCGGACGGCGCTCTTCGGCAGGGAGATCGAGATGGGGGGAGGGGCGTGTCACCGGGCCAGTATGACGGTGTTCAGACAGCAAACAGCAAACGGCAAACAGACCGCAAGGCCCGGCCGCGGTAGCGGCCGGGCCCTCAGCGGGATGCTGCGGTCGGTGCGGACGGCTGCGCTCAGTGCGCGGGCATGTCCACGACCACGACCTCGTCGATGCTGCGCTCGATCTCCTCGGTGCCCGAGGCGGAGGCCTTGGCCCAGTAGTAGATACCGACGGAGAACGCCGCGATCACCACTATGTCCCACCACAGCGGGAGCTTGCCGGAGCCGCCGAAGCCGCCCAGCCAGGAGATCACGCCCATGCCCAGCAGGTAGACCGGGAGCCACTGGGCGGCCTTGAAGTCCATCCGGGGCGCGTCCGGCAGTTCCTTGCTCGTGGCGTACCAGGCGTAGGAGCCGAGCAGCACGTAGCCGAGGATGATGGCGATGCCGAGCCGCCACAGGGTGTCCCAGCCGGACCAGTAGATGATGAGGCTCGCCACCACGAACGACAGCGGCGAGATGACCTTGCCGGCGGGCAGCCGGTACGGGCGCGCGAAGTGCGGCAGCCGGTCGGAGAAGACGCCGTACGCGAGCGGAGCGCCGGCGTACATCAGGACGCTCGCCGAGGTGATGAAGCCGACCAGCTCCTGCCAGCTGGGGAAGGGCAGGAAGCAGACCACGCCGGTCACGAAGGAGATGATCAGGCCGAACCAGGGCACGCCGCGCTTGTCGGTCTGGGCGAAGATCTTCGGCGCGTAGCCGTTCTTCGCGAGGCCGAAGGAGACGCGGGAGGTGGCGGTGGTGTAGATCAGGCCGGTGCCACCGGGGGAGATCACCGCGTCCACGTACAGCACCACGGCCAGCCAGCCCAGACCCACCAGGGTCGCCAGGCCCGCCCACGGACCGCTGATGCCCGGGAAGTTCAGATGGGCCCAACCGTGCGCGAAGGCGCTGTGCGGCAGTGCGGCGATGAACACGACCTGGAGCAGGATGTAGATCACCGCACCGATCGCGACCGATCCGAGCGTGGCGCGCGGCAGGTCACGCTGGGGGTTGCGGCTCTCGCCCGCCAGCTGGATCGCCTGCTCGAAGCCCAGCAGGGCGAAGATGATGCCGCTTCCGCTGATGGCGCTCAGCACGCCCTTCGCGCCGAACGGGGCGAAGCCCTCCGAGGTGAAGTTGCCGCCGTGGAAGTGGCCCGCGGCGATGATGAAGATGGCGCCCAGCGGGACGGCGATCTTCCACCAGGTGGCGGCGCTGTTGGTGTGCGCCAGGGCCCGGACACCGAAGAAGTTGACCGCGACGAAGACCGCCATGAGGAGGACGGCGACGACGAAGCCGCTGGGTGTCAGCGTCTGGTCGGCGTGCTGGAAGCCCTGGGCGAAGTGCCAGTGCGCGGCGTAGCCGATCATGGCCTCGACCTCGATCGGGGCCACGGTCGCCGCCTGCAGCCAGGCGAACCATCCGAACGACATGCCGGCCAGGCCGCCGAACGCGTAGTGCGGGTAGCGCGCCGTTCCGCCCGCCACCGGGAACATGCCGCCGAGTTCGGCGTGCACCAGCGCGAGCAGGACGATGGCCACCGCGCCGATCACCCACGAGATGATCGCCGCGGGGCCGGCCGCCACGACGGCCTTCTGGGCTCCGTAGAGCCAGCCGGAACCGATGATGGACCCCACGGAGGCCCACATCAGTCCGATCAGCCCGACGTCCCTTCGCAGACCGCTCGGGTCTCTCGTGGCTTGCGGCACGGCATGGTCGACATTCGCCATGTCAAGTGGCCTCTCAGTTTCTGAACAGAGGATTAACGAGCAATGAGGCCACAGGGTAGGGACGCCTTGCGAGGCGGCAAAAGACTGTTTCCCAAATTTTGACTGTTGAGCCGGAACGCAGCGCCACAGTCTTTGTACAGGTCAGGGGGTTACACGGAATGTTCGTATTCAGACACGGAATGTGAGAAGAGAGTAAGACAGCTAGCCCAGACGAGGAATTTCGATCGCCGGGCACCGGTCCATCACCATGTCCACTCCAGCCGCCCGGACCCGCTCGTACGCGGCCTCGTCGATCACCCCGAGCTGGAACCAGACCGCCTTGGCACCCTTGGCGACCGCCTCGTCGGCGACCGGTCCGGCGAGGTCGCTGTTGACGAAGACGTCGACCACGTCCACCTCGAAGGGGATCTCCGCGAGGGAGGCGTAGCCGGGCTCGCCGTGCACCGTCTCCGCCTTCGGGTGGACGGGCACCACACGCTTGCCGAAGCGCCGCAGCACCTCGGCGACGCCGTACGCGGCCCGGCCCCGGTTCGAGGAGAGGCCGACGACGGCCCAGGTGTCACCGAGCTCGGTCAGGATCCTGCGGATGGTCGCTGCGTCGCCGTACACGGCCGGCCTCCTCGGGCCTCGGGGTCACTGTCCTCGGCGGGAACGGCGGCCGCCGGGCGGTGATTCCCGCCGCGCTGTCCAAAAGCCGCTCCCCGGCCGTCCGGTATCCCGCCACAACGTCCGCAATCGCGGCCAAGTGTCTGCAAAGGGCCGTCCCTGCGCCTACAGTCGGGCCGTGCTGCGCATCATCGACTCCCGCACCGGTGAGCCCGTCGAGGCCGCTCCCGCCCGGCGGGGCCTGACCCGGGTCCACGCGCACGCCTCGGGCCTCGACGCCTCCGCCCTTCGCGTGCTGCTGGTCGCCGACGTCCTCGTCCGCGTCCTGGAACTCGGCGGCACCCCGGTCTGGGCCGTGCTCACCGGCGACCGGCAGCAGCCGGAACTCCGTGCCGCCGCCACCGGCCTGGGCATCCGCCCCTTCGAGGACGGCCGGGACCTCGCGACGGGGCTGGGCGAGTCCCAGGTCATCCGTGTGGCGGGGGAGCGGGGGGCGGCGACCGACGGAACGTCGCCGGACGGAGCCGTCCTGGTCGAGGTCGCTCCGGTGACCGGGCCGGAGCCTCCCACGGTGGCCGACGGCGGTGTCCGCGATCCCGCCGCCCTGCGCCTGGCCCTGCTCGCCGCGCCCCGCGGGACACCCGTACGACTCGACACGGACGCCCTCGACGCAGCGGACCGCAGTCTCGCGCGCTGGCGGCGGGCCGTCGCCGGCTGGGCCCGGCAGCCGTCGCGGCCGGTTCCCGAGGAGGTGCGCGGACGGCTGCGCACCGCCTGGGAGGACGATCTGGACGTGCCCGGGGTGCTGCGCGTGCTCGGCCGCGTGGAGACCGAGCCGGGCCTGCCGGACGGCGCCCGCTTCGAGACCTACGCCTACGCCGACCGGCTCCTCGGCCTCGACCTGGTGCGGGACCTCGGGAGCCTGTCGTGAGGGCCCGCGCGGGTGCCGGCCTGTTGCGGCGGGTGGCTGTGCTGCTGCATGTCGAGTCGGTCCGGCCGGGTGTGGCCGAGTCCTCGTCGCGGCGCCGCGACGTGCCCGCGGCGGGCCGTTTCCCTGTCTGCGCCGGCCTCGGTCCGGAGCTGGTGCGGGACTTCGGGGGCCTGTCGTGAGGGCCCCCGCGGGCGTGGGCCCGCTGCGCCGGCTGGTCGTCCTGCGGCACGCCAAGTCGGCCTGGCCGCCGGGGGTCGCCGACCACGAGCGCCCGCTGGCGCCCCGCGGGCGCCGTGACGCGCCCGCGGCGGGCCGAGCCCTGGCCGAGGCCGACCGGCTGCCCGACCTCGCCCTGTGCTCCACCGCCGTACGCGCCCGCCAGACCTGGGAGCTGGCCTCGACGCAGTGGGGCACCCCGCCTCCCGTACGGTTCGACCCGCGGCTGTACGCGGCCGACGTGCCGGAACTGCTCCACGTCGTGCGCGAGGTGCCGCCCGACGTCGCGACGCTGCTCCTCGTCGGGCACAACCCCGGCCTCGAGGACCTCGTCCTGGACCTGGCCGGGGACGACCTGGGAGACGCCCTGGGGCAGGTGCGCGCGAAGTTCCCGACCTCGGCGATCGCCGACCTGACCTGGCACGGCCCGACCTGGCGGGACCTGACGCCCGGCACGGCACTGCTGACGTCGGTGACCGTGCCCCGGGGCCGGAAGGAGTAGGCGTTCGACGGGCATAGGCTGGCCGGATGCAGGACGAGTACCGCACAGTCGCCCGCGCGGGCGTGCACGAGACCGAGGTCAACCGCTCCCGCTTCCTGTGCGCCCTCGCCCCGGCGGCCAGCGAGCAGGAGGCCCAGGACTTCGTCGCCGCGGTCCGCAAGGAGCACGCGGACGCCACGCACAACTGCTGGGCGTACGTCATCGGCGCCGACGCCTCCGTCCAGAAGGCCAGCGACGACGGCGAACCGGGCGGCACGGCCGGCGTGCCCATGCTCCAGATGCTGCTGCGCCGCGACATGCGCTACGTCGTCGCCGTCGTCACCCGTTACTACGGCGGGGTCAAACTGGGCGCCGGCGGGCTCATCCGCGCCTACGGCGGCGCCGTGGGCGAGGCGCTGGACGCGCTCGGCACCCGCACCCGGCGCCGCTTCCGGCTGGCCACGGTCACCGTCGACCACCAGCGCGCCGGCAAGGTGCAGAACGACCTGCGCGCGACCGGACGGGAGGTGCGGGACGTGCGCTACGGCGAGGCGGTCACCATCGACATCGGCCTGCCGGACACCGAGGTGGACGCCTTCCGGGCCTGGCTGGCCGACGTCACATCCGGGACGGCGGGGTTCGAACTGGGCGGGGAGGCCTACGGGGACGTGTGACGTTCGGCACGAATCGGACACAAGTCGCCCCCGGAGAGGGCCCCATGACGGGGCGGTACGGGAGTGACCGCCCGTGATGTCGGACCCGGCCGTTAGTCTCGGGGATCATGAGGCTCCTGCACACTTCCGACTGGCATCTCGGCCGGGCCTTCCACCGGGTGAACATGCTCGGCGCCCAGGCCGAGTTCATCGGTCACCTCGTCACGACCGTACGGGAACGCGACGTGGACGCGGTCGTCGTGTCGGGAGACGTCTACGACCGGGCGGTGCCCCCGCTCGCCGCGGTCGAGTTGTTCGACGACGCCCTGCACCGGCTGGCCGACCTGGGCGTGCCCACGGTGATGATCTCCGGGAACCACGACTCGGCCCGCCGTCTCGGCGTCGGCGCGGGTCTGATCGGGCGTGCGGGCATCCACCTGCGGACCGAGCCCTCCGCCTGCGGGACACCCGTCGTGCTCACCGACTCCTTCGGGGACGTCGCCTTCTACGGGCTGCCTTACCTGGAACCCGCTCTGGTGAAGGACGAGTTCCGGGTCGAGAAGGCGGCCCACGAGTCCGTTCTGGCCGCCGCCATGGACCGGGTCCGCGCCGACCTCGCGGCCCGCGCCCCCGGCACCCGATCCGTGGTCCTCGCGCACGCCTTCGTCACCGGCGGCCGGGCCAGCGACAGCGAACGGGACATCACCGTCGGCGGAGTGTCCGCCGTACCCGCCGGCGTGTTCGACGGGGTCGACTACGTGGCCCTTGGTCATCTGCACGGCTGCCAGACCATCACCGAACGCGTCCGCTACTCGGGTTCCCCGCTGGCCTACTCCTTCTCGGAGACCGACCACCGCAAGAGCATGTGGCTCGTCGACCTGGACGCCGACGGCGCCGTCACCGCCGAACGCGTCGACTGCCCCGTGCCCCGCCCGCTCGCCCGCGTCCGCGGCACCCTGGAGAACCTCCTCGCGGACCCCGCGCTGGCCCGGCACGAGAACGCCTGGGTCGAGGCCACCCTCACCGACCCGGTCCGCCCCGCCGACCCCATGGCCCGGCTCACCGAGCGCTTCCCGCACACCCTCAGCCTCGTCTTCGCCCCCGACCGGGCCCCCGACGACCCCACCGTCTCCTACTCCCGGCGCCTCGCGGACCGCAGCGACGAGCAGATCGCCCAGGACTTCGTCGCCCATGTGCGCGGCGCGGGACCCGACGAACACGAACAGAAGGTGCTGCGCGAGGCGTTCGACGCGGTGCGCGCCGACGACGTGGTGCGGGAGGTGGCCCGGTGAGGCTGCACCGGCTCGACATCACCGCCTTCGGGCCCTTCGGCGGCGCCCGGACGGTCGACTTCGACGCGTTGTCCGCCGCCGGGCTGTTCCTGCTGCACGGACCCACCGGCGCCGGAAAGACCTCCGTGCTGGACGCCGTGTGCTACGCGCTCTACGGCGCCGTGCCCGGAGCACGACAGGGCAACCAGGGCACGAACCTGCGCAGCGATCACGCGGAACCGGGCACACGCACCGAGGTCCGTCTCGAACTCACCGTCGCCGGACGCCGGTTGGAGATCATCCGGCAGCCGCCGTGGGAACGCGCCAAGCTCCGCGGCAAGGGAACGACGGTCGACAAGGCCCAGACCTGGCTGCGCGAGTACGACGCCACGCACGGCACCTGGAAGGACCTCAGCCGTTCCCACCAGGAGGTCGGCAACGAGGTCGAGCAGCTGCTCGGTATGAGCCGCGAGCAGTTCTGCCAGGTCGTCCTGCTGCCCCAGGGCGACTTCGCCCGTTTCCTGCGCGCCGACGCCGAGGCCCGCGGCAGGCTGCTCGGCCGGCTCTTCGACACCCGGCGCTTCGCCGAGGTCGAGAAGCACCTCGCCGAACGCCGACGCACCACCGAGGCCCGGGTGCGCGAGGGGGACGCGGCACTGCTCGCCGACGCCCACCGCATGCAGCAGGAGGCCGGGGACGCCATGGAGCTGCCGGAGCTGGCCCCCGGCGCACCGGGCCTCGCCGAGGCCGTGCTGAGCGCGGCGGCCGTCGCCCGCAGCACGGCACGCGAACGGCTCACCGTCGCCGACTGCCGCCTCGCCGCGACCGAGTCGGCGCAGGCCACCGCCGAACGCACGCTGACCGACGTACGCGAACTCGCGCGGCTGCAACGCCGGTTCACGGAGGCCCGGGAGCGCGCCGGACGCCTGCAGGAGCGGGCCGGTGCCCACCGGGAGGCACAGACACGGATGGAGCGGGCGCGCAAGGCCGAGGCGGTGGCGCCCACGCTGGAGCTGCGGGAGGCCGCCGACGCCGAGCACCGCAGGGCGACCGTCGCGCACACACGGGCGCGCGGCCGGCTTCCGGACACCTGGGCGGACGCCGGGACGGCCGGGCTCGCGGCGGCCGCCCGCCGCGCCGCCGAGGAACTGGGCGGCCTGGAGTCGGCCCGCCGCGCCGAGCAGCGGCTCGGCGAACTCGTCACCGAGCGCGCGGAACTGGACCGCCTGGAGCGCGACGACGAGGACGTTCTGCGGGAGGCGGAGCACTGGCTCGCCGGGTGGGACGCCACCCGCGCGTCCCTCCAGGCCCGCATCGAATCCGCGCAGGAGGCCGCCACCAGGGCCGAACAACTCGCCGTCCAGCGCGAACCCACCCGCCGGCGACTCGACGCGGCCCGGATGCGCGACCAACTGGCCGGTGACACGGAGGAGGCCCAGCGGCGTGCCCTCGCCTCCGGCAACCGCGCACTGGAGGCCCGCCGCCACTGGCTCGACCTGAAGGAACAGCGCCTGAGCGGCATCGCCGCCGAACTGGCCGCGAGCCTCACCGACGGTCAGCCCTGTGCGGTCTGCGGCGCCACCGAACACCCGGCCCCGGCACGCAAGGTCGCCGGACACGTCGGCCGCGAGGCGGAGGAGCGGGCGCTCGCGGCCTCCCGGCACGCCGAGGAACAGCACGCCGAGGACGAGCGGCGCCTGGGCGTCGTACGAGAGGCGCTGGCCGCCGCGACCGCCGAAGCGGGCGACACGCCCACGGCCCGACTGGCCGAAGAAGCGGACCGGCTGGAGCAGGAGTACGCGCGCGCCCGCCGGGACTCCTCCGGGTTGCACGCCGTGCGCGAGGAGCTGCGCCGGGCCGAGCAGGAACGCGAGCGGCGTCTCACGGCCCGGCAGCAGGCCGCCGTCCGGGCCGCCTCCCGGCTCACCCGCCGCGAGACCCTCGACCACGAACAGGCCACCCTGGAGCAGGAACTCGCCGAAGCACGGGACGGCGCCGACAGCGTGGCCGCGCGGGCCGCCCAGCTGGAACAGCGGGTCAGGCTGCTCACCGAGGCCGCCGACGCCGCGCGCGCCGCCGAGGACGCCGCCCAGCGCCTCAAGGACGCCGACGCCCGGCTCGCCGACGCCGCGTACCGCGCCGGCTTCGACACCCCGCAGGAGGCGGCCGCCGCACTGCTCGACGACGCGGCCCACCGGGAGCTGCAACACCGCCTGGACGACTGGCAGTCCGAGGAAGCCGCCGTGCGGGCCGTGCTGGCCGAGTCCGACACGGCCGCCGCCGCCCAGCGGCCGCCCGCCGATCCCGCGACGGCGGAGGAGACCGCCATACGGGCGGCCCGGCGGCTGCGCGAGGCCGCCTCCGCGCGCGACGCCGCCGCCCGCTGCTGCGCCGAGCTCGACCGGCTCTCCGCCCGCGCCGCCGACGGAGTGCGACGACTGGCACCGCTGCGCGAGGAGCACGAGCGCGTGGCCCGCCTGGCCGCCCTCACCGCGGGGACCTCCGCGGACAACGAGCGCCGGATGCGCCTGGAGTCGTACGTACTGGCGGCCCGCCTGGAACAGGTCGCCGCCGCCGCGACCGTACGGCTGCAGCGGATGTCCTCCGGCCGCTACACGCTCGTCCACTCCGCCGACCGCAGCGGACGCGGCCGCAGCGGGCTCGGTCTGCACGTCGTGGACGCCTGGACCGGACGTGAGCGGGACACGGCGACGCTGTCCGGCGGCGAGACGTTCTTCGCCTCCCTCGCGCTCGCCCTCGGCCTCGCGGACGTCGTCACCGACGAGGCCGGCGGGGTGCGGCTGGACACGCTCTTCATCGACGAGGGCTTCGGCAGCCTCGACGACCAGACCCTCGACGAGGTCCTCGACGTCCTCGACTCGCTCCGCGAACGGGACCGCAGCGTCGGCATCGTCAGCCATGTCGCCGACCTGCGCCGCCGGATCCACGCGCAATTGGAGGTGGTGAAGGAACGCACCGGATCCACACTCCGGCAGCGGGGCGTCCGCTGAGGTCAGCGCCCGAGCGGCCGCCGGGGCAGGGGTGAGGAGTAGACGACACTGGTGGTCACCGAACCCAGCGCGCCGATCTTCCCGGAGATCTCCTCAAGATGGGGCATGGACCGCGCGGCGACCTTGATGACGAAGCAGTCGTCGCCCGTGACGTGGTGCGCCTCGAGAATCTCCGGCGTCGCGGCCACCAGGTCGTGGAACGGCTTGTAGTTGCCGTTGGGATACCTCAGCCGCACGAACGCGAGGATCGACAGACCAAGGCGTTCGGGGTCCACCACCGCCGCGTACCCCTGGATGACGCCCGCCTCCTCAAGTCGGCGCACCCGCTCCGTGACCGCGCTCGGCGACATGGAGACGGCACGGGCCAGCTCGGCATAGCCGGCCCGTCCGTCCCGCTGGAGGATCTCGAGGATGCGCCAGTCGGTGGCGTCCGGGGAAAACACGGTCATCCCGCATGGATACCAAGGGATGCCCCGGCCGATCAAGGGAAAGGCCGTGGATCCTCACTTCAGGGTGCGGGCCACCGACCGTAGATTTCGGTCATGACCACCACCAGCACCGTGAATCCCGTCCTGCGGGTCGCCCCCGCCGCTCCCACCGAAGCCGCCGCCCACTTCCGCGCGAGCCTGGCCTTCCACGCCGACGTCTCCGACGTGGCCGCCGCGCTCGCCGCCGACGGTGACCCGGGATTCGTCGTCCTCGACTCCCGCTCCACCGAGTCCTGGGACCAGGGTCACGTCCCGGGCGCGGTCCACCTCCCCACCGCGCTCATCCCCGAGCGGGCCCGGCAACTCCTCGACAGATCCGTGCCGGTGGTGACGTACTGCTGGGGTCCCGGCTGCAACGGCGCCACCCGCGCCGCGCTCGCCCTGGCCGAACTCGGCTACCAGGTCAAGGAGATGCTCGGCGGCTTCGAGTACTGGGTGCGCGAGGGCTTCGAGTTCGAGACCCGGCGGGGGCGCGAGCGCCGGGCCGCCGACTCGCTGACCGCGCCGGTGGACGGCGACTGCGGCTGCTAGGTTCTGTGCCCATGGCTCGATACGCGGATCCAGGCGCGCTGGAGTGGGTGGAGTCCGGGGGCGGCCCGCTGATAGCGGTACCGGAGACGGTGCTGCCGTTCTGGGCGGGCGCCGACAGCGAGGAACTCGCCACGGACTACGACCGCGCGTGCGAGGTCGACGGCTACGTCGGCCTGCTCCCGGTCGGCGACAGCGCGGCCCTCGTCTTCGGTGACGAACCCGCCTCCACCTCCTACCTGCCCGACCACGGCACCTTCGTGCGCTGGTCCGCCGCCAACTCCGAGAGGGAGCTGCTGGCCGGTGTCCCCGCCGCGCTCGACGCGGCCGTGTGGGACCACGAGATCCGCTGGAACGTGCCCGGCCCGGTGGTGCTGTTCGACTCCGCCTGGCCGGGCGGCGCGACTCAGGGCGCCGAACACCTGCGCGTCCCCCTGGAACCGGGCCCGTACTCGGTGCGCGCCGCGTACGCCCAGCCCGGACCGGAGACCTGGGTCGGTCTGGTGCAGCTCAGGCGGCTTGCGGACTGAGCCGGTCCCGCCCGGCGGTCAACGCAGACCGTCGAAGGCGATCCGCAGATGACGCGGACCGCGCAGCACCGCGTTCGGCCGGTACGGCGGCGGATCCTCGACCAGACGCGGATTGTCCAGCCGCCGGGCCAGCTCGGACAGCGCCAGCTGGGTTTCCAGCCGCGCCAGCGGAGCGCCGAAGCAGCTGTGGATGCCGCTGCCGAAACCGAGGTGCTGGATGTCCTCACGGTCCGGGTCGAACCGGTCGGGCTCGTGGAAGCGCTCCGGGTCCCGGTTGCCGGCGGCGAGGACCAGCCAGATCCGCGAACCCTTGGGAATCGTGACCCCGCGCACCTCGATGTCCGCGATGCAGGTGCGCTGCGGCACCAGCTGCACCGGCGGCTCGTAGCGCAGCAGTTCCTCGACGACCTTGACCGACAGACCGGGGTCGTCGCGCAGCCGCTCCAGGATCCGCGGGTGGCGCAGCAGCGTGAGCATGCCGTTGGTGATGAGGTTGACGGTCGTCTCGTGGCCCGCGATGAGCAGCAGCACGGCCGTGCTCAGGACCTCCATCATCGTCATGGCGCCGTCCGGGCCGCGGCTGTTCACCAGGTCGGACAGCATGTCGCTCTGCGGCTCCTTGGTCCGCTGTTCGACCAGGCCGGCCAGGTACATGCCGAGCTCCATCCGCGCCTTCTGCGCGGACTCCTTGAACTCCGCGCTCGCGCCCTGCCGGGTGTCCGGGTCGAGACTGGCGACCAGCGGGTCCACCCAGGCGCGGAAACGCGGCTCGTCCTCGCGCGGCACCCCGAGCAGCCGGCAGATCACGGTCACCGGGAAGGGATAGGCGAACTCGTCGACCAGGTCGATCTCCCGGGCGTCTCCGAAGCCGTCGATCAGGTCGGTGACGATCCGGGCGAGATCACCGCGCAGGGCGTCGACCCGGTGGGGCCGGTGCGGCGGGCCGAAGGAGCTGTTGGCGATCCGCCGTAGCCGGTCGTGCTCCGGCGGGTCCAGCCGGATGAAGCTCGGCGGCAGGCCCGTCTGCTCGGTGCCGGAGAGTTCGTCGTCGCCGGCCGCGGCCAGGTTGGAGGCGTCCGAGCTGATCCGCGGGTCGTGGAGCAGGCTCTCGATGTCCCAGTACGAACTGATGACGTACGGGCCGCCGTCCTCCTCCTGCAGCACCGGGGTCTTACGGAGCTCCTCGTACAGCGGATACGGGTCGGCGCGGTTGGCGTAGTCGGTGATCTGGCGCAGGAGCGGGGCGTGCGTCATGGCGGGTCCCTAGGAAGGTGAGGGGGCCGGTCGGCCGCTCAGTGGCGGCCGGGGGTGAAGACCAGATGCTGGTCGGCCGGTGAGTAGCCGCTCAGGGTCACGGTGGGGCCATGGGTCGGCAGCGACGGGTCGGGGAAGTCCGCCGGCACCGGCCGCCCCTCGGGGCGCCGGTCCACGGTCGGGAACTCCACCGGGAACGGGGCACCCCGCTCGATCTGCCGCTGGTAGAACTCCAGCCACCGCGTGTTGTCGAAGCTCACCGCGGCCACCATCCGGCCCTGGTGGCCGTAGACGCCGACGAAGCGCCGTTCCGCCAGCGACCCTTGAGTGATCATCAGCTGCTCGCCCATGGGCGGTACACCGACCGACTTGATGTTCACCCCGAACTGGGACGACCAGAAGGCGGGCATCCACAGGTGCGGACGCCGCTCGGCGCCCGGGCAGATCATGTTGTGCGCGGCCGTCTCCGCCTGGGCGAGGGCGTTGCCCCAGTGTTCGAGCGAGAGGAACTGGTAGCCGAACAGCGCGTGCGGGGACCGCGCCACGTCACCCGCGACGAACACGTCGTCGGTGACGATCCCCCGGAAGTCGAAGGCCCGGCAACCCGCGTCGCAGGCGATGCCCCGGGGCCCCGCACCGAGCCCCGACCCGGTCAGCCACTCGGTGTTGCGCATCGAACCCAACGAGACCACCACCACGTCCGTCTCGACGGTGCTCTCGTCGGACAGATGGACGGCCCGCACCCTGCCGACCGCGTCCCCCTCCAGCGCCGTCACCGTGACATGGGTGCGCAGGTCCACGCCGTTCTCGAGCTGCAGGTCGGCGGCGACCGCGCCGATCACCCCGCCGAGGGCGCCCACCAGCGGGGCACCGGCGCGCTCCGCGACGGTGACCGCGAGGCCCATCTCACGGCAGCCCGAGGCGATCTCGGAACCGGTGAACCCGGCACCGATCACGAACACCCGGCGTGGCCCGGCCTTCAGCCTCCGGTACAGCCCGGCCGCGTCCTCGCGGGTCCGCAGCAGGCAGACGCCGTCCAGGCGGCTCTCCTCCTCTTTCGGCCAGGGCCGGGCGCGGACGCCGGTCGCGATGAGCAGCCGGTCGTACTCCACCTCGTCGCCGTCGGCGAGCCGTACCCGCTTGGCCGCCAGGTCGAGTCCCGTCGCCGCGACGCCCAGCCGCCACTTCGCGTCGATCTCCCAGCGGTGGGGCAGCTCGGTGTGCTGCGGCGTCGCCCTGCCCAGCAGGACGGCCTTGGACAGCGGCGGCCGGTCGTACGGCTCGTAGGGCTCGTCACCGATCAGGGTGAGCTCGCCGGTGAAACCCTCGGCGCGCAGCGTCTCGGCGGCCCGCAGGCCGGCCAGTGAGGCGCCCACGATCACGATGCGGCCCTCGCGCCTGAGCCAGTCCCCGTAGTCAGCGGCCATCGGACGTCTCCCGGCCGGCCGGCGCACGCTCACCCGTGCCGTCCAGACCGTCGGCCGTGACCAGACCGTCGGCCGTGATCGCCTGCACCGGGCAGGCGGCGACGGCCCGGACCACTCTTTCCCGCTGGTCCTCGGCGGGCTGCGGGTTGTAGATCAGCGACTCCTCGCCGTGCATGGCGAACACGTCGGGCGCGAGGAACGCGCACTGCGCGTACCCCTGACACTTGTTGAGATCCACGACGAGCCTCATCGACGATCCGCCCTTCCGGTGGCCTGGTCTCGCAGACCAGCATGGAAGCCGCGGCGAGGCCCCGCGCGCGGGTAGGGCCGATCGGGTGACCGGCGCTCACCGGGGCGCGGGGACCTCGGGGCCCGCGGTCAGAGCCGGGACAGCTCGTCCACCAGGTCGTCCAGGCCCAGTGAGCCCTGGGAGAGCGCCGCCATGTGCCAGGCCTTCAGGTCGAACGCCTCGCCGTGCCGCCTGCGGGCGTTCTCCCGGCCCAGCAGCCAGGCCCGCTCGCCCAACTTGTAGCCGATCGCCTGCCCCGGGATGGTGAGGTAGCGGGTCAGCTCGCTCTCCACGAAGTCCGCCGGCCGGCTGCTGTGCGCGGCGAAGAACTCCTGCGCCAGCTCCGGCGTCCAGCGCTCACCGGGGTGGAACGGTGAGTCCGCCGGGATCTCCAGCTCGAGGTGCATGCCGATGTCGATGATCACCCGCGCGGCCCGCATCATCTGCGCGTCCAGATAGCCCAGCCGCTCCTCGGGATCGGTGAGGTAGCCGAGTTCGTCCATCAGGCGCTCCGCGTACAGCGCCCAGCCCTCGGCGTTCGCACTGACCCCGCCGATCGACGCCTGGTAGCGGGAGAGGTCCTCGGCCACGTGCGCCCACTGGGCGAGCTGCAGGTGGTGACCCGGCACGCCCTCGTGGTACCAGGTCGAGACCAGGTCGTACACCGGGAACCGGGTCTGTCCCATCGTGGGCAGCCAGGTGCGGCCGGGGCGGGAGAAGTCCTCCGACGGGGCCGTGTAGTACGGGGCCGCGGCACCGCCGGGCGGCGCGATGCACGCCTCCACCTTCCGCACCCGCTCCGCGAGTTCGAAGTGGGTGCCGTTCAGCTCCTCGATCGCCCGGTCCATCAGCCCCTGCAGCCACTCGCGGACCTCGTCGACGCCCTCGATGTGCCTGCCGTGCTCGTCCAGGTGCGCCAGCGCCACCCACGGCGTCTCGGCGCCAGGAAGGATCTTCTCGGCCTCCTGCCGCATCTCGCCGAGGATGCGGTGGAACTCGGCCCAGCCGTACGCGTACGCCTCGTCCAGGTCCACGTCGGCGCCGTTGTAGTAGCGCACCCAGCGGGCGTAGCGCTCACGGCCCACGGTGTTCGGCGCGCCCTCGAGAGCGGGCGTGTACACGTCCCGCATCCAGTCCCGCAGCGCCACCACGGACGCGGTCGCCGCGCGGGCGGCCTCGTCCAGTTCCGCACGCAGCGCCTCGGGACCCGCCGCGGCGAAGTCCTCGTACCAGCCGCGGCCTTTCCCGTCCGTGTCCGACCATTCCGTGAGCTGTTCGACGAACGTGGCGGTGGGGCGCGGCGCCGCGTACAGCTTGCGTTCCAGACCGAGAGTCAGGGACTCGCGGTAGCCCGCCAGCGCGGCCGGGACCGCGCGCAGCCGCTCGGCGATCGCCGCCCAGTCCTCCTCCGTCTGCGCCGGCGTCACGGTGAAGATGTCCCGCACGACGTGCCCGGGTGTGCTCATGTTGCCGACCTCGCGCAGGCCCTCCTCGGCCTCGTGCACCGCGAGCTGGGCGGTGAGCCGCTCGCGCAGCAGCCGTCCGCAGCGGCGCTCCTGGTCGCTGTCCGCGCCGGGCAGGCGTTCGGCATCGTCGAGCCGGGCCAGCGTGGTCCGCGCCAGTCGCGCACGGGCCTCCTGACCCGCCGGGGAGAAGTCGGGCAGCCTGCTCGAGCTCTCCTTGACACCGAGGTAGGTACCGAGGGCCGGATCGAGGGCGATGAGCTCGTCGACATAGGTGTCGGCGACCTCGCGGGGCAGCGGGCTCTTCGTCTCAGACATGCGGTCATCCTCATACGGCACCGATGTCCGCGTCACCCGGATTCAGCTGAGGGCGTGCGCGGCGGCAGCAGTGGTCCGCAGTCCCACTGCTGGAAGATCAACCGGGTCTCCACCCGGGCCACCTCGCGCCGCGCCGTGAACTCGTCCAGGACCAGCCGCTGCAGGTCCGCCATGTCCGCGACCGCGACGTGCACCAGATAGTCGTCGGGCCCGGTCAGATGGAACACCGTCCGTGACTCCGGCAGCGCCCGGATCCGCTCCACGAACGGCCCCACCAGCTCCCGGCGGTGCGGTCTGACCTGCACCGACAGCAGCGCTTCCAGCCCGCGCCCCAGCTTCGCCGGGTCGAGCCGCAGCTGATGGCCGAGGATCACGCCCGAGCGGCGCAGCCTGGTCACCCGATCCAGACAGGTCGAGGGCGCGACGCCGACCTGCGCGGCGAGGTCACGGTAGGTGGTCCGGGCGTCGTTCTGCAGCAGCCGCAGCAGATGCAGGTCCACCGGATCCAGTTCGACGGATTCGGCCATCGCCCGAACGTAGCACGGAGTACGCGGCCGGAGAACCGTTCACTGTTCACCCTTCCGCCCATGGACTCAGCGAGCATCCGCGCACACGACGACGCGCGCACCGCGTCGAGAGCACTCGCCACCGAGGCCGTGCACGCCGGCCGTGACGACCTGGCCCGGCAGGGACTGCACGCCCCGCCGATCGACCTGTCCACGACCTACCCCTCCTACGACAGCCGCGCCGAGGCCGCCCGCATCGACGCCTTCGCCGCCGACGGCGCCGAACCCGTCGGCCCGCCGGTCTACGGGCGACTGGGCAACCCGACCGTGGCCCGGTTCGAGACCGCCCTGGCCCGGCTGGAGGGCACCGAGGCGGCGGTCGCCTTCGCCAGCGGCATGGCCGCGCTGAGCGCCGTCCTGCTCGCGCGCGGCTCGACGGGCCTGCGCCATGTCGTGGCCGTGCGCCCCCTCTACGGCTGCAGCGACCACCTGCTGACCGCCGGTCTGCTCGGCACGGAGGTGACCTGGACCGATCCGGCCGGGATCGCGGACGCGCTGCGCCCCGACACCGGGCTGGTGATGGTGGAGTCGCCGGCCAATCCGACCCTCGCCGAACTCGACCTGCGCGCGATCGCCCACGCGTGCGGCAGCGTGCCGCTGCTGGCGGACAACACCTTCGCCACCCCTGTGCTGCAGCGCCCGGCGGAACACGGCGCCCGGCTGGTGCTGCACAGCGCCACCAAGTACCTGGGCGGCCACGGTGATGTGCTGGCGGGCGTGGTGGCCTGTGACGAGGAGTTCGCGCGGCGGCTGCGGCAGATCCGGTTCGCCACCGGCGGCGTCCTGCACCCGCTGGCCGGCTACCTGCTGCTGCGCGGGCTGTCCACGCTGCCGGTGCGGGTGCGGGCGGCCTCCGCGAACGCCGCCGAACTGGCCCGGCGCCTGACGGCCGACCCGCGCGTGGCCCGGGTCCGCTACCCGCGTCTCGGCGGCGCGATGATCGCCTTCGAGGTGCACGGCGACCCCCACGAGGTCATCGGCCGGGTGCGGTTGATCACGCCGGCCGTGAGCCTGGGCAGCGTCGACACCCTCATCCAGCACCCGGCGTCCATCAGCCACCGCATCGTCGACGCCGCGGACCGGCGGGGCGCCGGAGTGAGCGACCGGCTGCTGCGGCTGTCGGTGGGGCTGGAGGACGTCGAGGACCTGTGGGCGGACCTGGACCGGGCGCTCGGAGCCGGAACCGGGGACCCGGCCCGGGCGGGACACCGGCAGGCGGTGGGCTGACCCGCGCCGGTGCCCGGCCCGGGGGGCCTTCTTCCCGGGCCGGGCGTCAGTCCCGTGCGATGCGCCCGGCGGGCGGCTGCTGTGCGGCGCCGCCGTCGTAGGGCGGCCTCGAGACGACCGGGGTGGCGTCCAGGCGGGCGGTGATGACGAGCGTGCCCTCCTCGACCTGGTAGTCGAGGGGCAGGTCCAGCCCGCGCATCGCGGCGACCATGCCGGTGTTGGACGCCTGCGTCACCGCGTACACGCTCTCGCAGCCCGCGTCGACCGCCATCGCCACCAGCCGGCGCAGCAGCTCCCCGCCGATGCCGCGCCGCTGCCAGTCGTCCTCGACGAGCAGCGCGACCTCCGTCTCGTCGCCGTCCCACAGCAGGTGGCCGAGGCCGACGACGCGTCCCGACGCGGTCTCGACGGCCAGCGTCCGGCCGAAGCGGGGGCTCAGCAGATGGTTGAGGTAGCGGTCCGCGTCGGCGACCGGCCCGTGGTACCGCATGCCGAGGGTCCGGGCCGAGCAGCGCTCGTGCATCGCCCTGGCCGCCTGAAGGTCCCGTGGGTCGGCCCGGCGCACGGTGATGGCGTCGCCCTCCGGCAGGGTCAGCACATCCCGGCCGTGCGGGACCCGCGGACCGAGCCGGGCGTCCAGCTCCACCAGGGCCCGGGCGCGCGCGAACTCCGTCGGCGTGAACGGCAGGTACGGCCGCTCCACGGTGATCACTCCGCCCTCCGGCGCCCGCAACCGCATGACGGTGTCCTCGAGCACCCCCTCGACCGGTACGGCCTCCGGGCCACGGGCCTTTCCGGCCGGAGCGGCGGGCAGGGAACGGATGGTGCACCGTCCCAGCAACTGCCGCAGCGACAGCGGAAGTTCCGCCGCGTCCAGCGCCGTGCGGGCCGCCAGGCCGAGCACCCGGGTCGGCGCGTCCACCAGATCGTGCGCGTCGGCCCGCTCGATCCAGGTGCCCGCGCCCCCGGCCAGCGAGACCGCCCGGCAGATCTCCGCCGCCGCCAGCCCGCCGGGAGCCCGCAGCAGGAACTCGTCCACCGTGCCCTCGGCCAGCGGGTGCGTCTGCAGGCTCAGGATGTCGACCCGCCGCCCGGCCAGCGCCGTGCACAGCGCGGCCAGCGATCCCGGCTGGTCCTTCACCGTCGTCCGCATCCGCCACAGCGTGCTCGCCCCGGCCACGGCCTCGGGTGCCGCCGCGGACTCGGCGGACGGCCCGGCCTGCCGCACCTCGGCGGACGGCCGGGCACCGGTATCACCGGCCGGCGGTGCGTGGCCGTGGCGCCGTGCCCACCAGACGTGGAATCCCGCGGTCGCCGCCAGCGCGATCGCCGAGATCACCAGCAGCGCCGGGCCGTCCGGCCCGTGTCCCACCAGATCGGCCGTCACGTCCGCCACCGCGACGGCCGTGAACAGGGCGGCGAGTTCGACGACGTCCCGTCGCCAGTGGTGCACCGGACGCCCGTTCTTCGCACGCTTCACATCGAACATGTCTCGAGTCATGCACCCACTGTGAAGGAACGGTGTTGCGTGATCACAAACGCATTGTGACTGATGGGTAAAGCATGGTTCTGTCCCTTTTGTTGTTTTTTCTATGACTCGCCATACGGTGGCTTCGGGTTGTACGGGGGCGGGACAGCACGCCGCGCACCGGGGGATGACTCCGGTGCGCGGCGCAGGTGACGAGGGTAAGGGAGTTACTGGCCGACCCGGCCCGGTTGCAGCACCTGGGTGAACAGCACGGTGCCGTCGTACTCGCGCAGCCGGACCGTCAGCTCACCGCTGCCGCCGTCGATGTCGACCTCGCCGAAGAACTGGTAGCCCTCGGCCGGCGAGACGTTGGAGGCCGTCGGCGCCTTGACGAACACCCGGTCGGGGCCGAACGTGCCGTCGAGCGCGCTGGCCGGGAAGGCGCCGGCGTTGAGCGGGCCGGAGACGAACTCCCAGAACGGCTCGAAGTCCTTGAACGCGGCCCGCGACGGGTCGTAGTGCTGGGCGGAGGTGTGGTGCACGTCAGCCGTCAGCCACAGCGTGCCGGTGATACGACGGTGCTTGATGAACCGCAGCAGCTCGGCGATCTGCAGCTCCCGGCCGAGCGGCGCGCCCGGGTCGCCCTGGGCGACGGCCTCGAAGTTCGCCTTGCCCTCGACCGGGTCGGGCACGACCAGGCCGAGCGGCATGTCCGCGGCGATGACCTTCCACAGCGCACGCGACCGGCCGAGCTCCCGCTTCAGCCACTCCAGCTGCTCCCGGCCGAGGATGCCCTGCGGGTCGGTGGTCTGGTTGTCCGGCGAGTTGGCGTCGCGGTACGTCCGCATGTCGAGCACGAACACGTCGAGCAGCGGACCATGGTTGACGACGCGGTAGATCCTGCCGTCGGGACGCCCGCCGATCGTGGAGATCGGGAAGTACTCCGAGAAGGCCTGCCGGGAGCGCAGCGCGAGGTCGTCGAGCTTCGTCCCGGCCGGGTACGGGGTGCCGGTGCCGATGACCTCGCCCGGGTACCAGTTGTTGCGGACCTCGTGGTCGTCCCATTGGATGACGTTCGGCACCTGGGCGTTGAACCGGCGCAGCGCCGCGTCCAGCAGGTTGTAGCGGAAGTTGCCCCGGAAGTCGGCCAGCGTGACGGCGACGTGCGACTTCTCCTCGGTCGTGACGTTCCGGTACAGGCTGCCGTCCGGGAGTGTGGCGGTGGCCGAGATCGGGCCGTCCGCGTAGATGTTGTCGCCGCTGCACAGGAAGAAGTCCGGATCGAGCTTCGCCATGGCGTCGAAGATGCGGTAGCCGCCGATCGACTCGTTGATGCCCCAGCCCTGGCCGGCCAGGTCGCCGGACCAGACGAAGCGCACGTCCTGGCGCCGCCGTGCGGGAGCGGTGCGGAAGGTGCCCGTCACGGGGGCGCCGGTACGGCGCGGGTCGTCCGGGTCGGCGAGCAGCACGCGGTAGTGGATCTGCTCCCCGGAGGGCAGTCCGCGCAGCCGGGTGGTGCCGGTGAAGTCGGTGTCCGCGCCGAGCAGCGGGCCGTGCCATCTGCGGGGGTTGCGGAAGGTCTCGGTGGCCGACGTCTCGACGATCATGCGGGCCGGGCGGTCCGAACGCACCCACACCAGGCCCGAGTCGGAGGTCACGTCGCCGGCCTGTACGCCCCAGTCCGCCTCGGGGCGCCCGGACAGGGCGAACGCCGGTGCCGCGCCGACGGCGGTGGGCAGGGTCAGGGCCGCCGACGCGGCGAGGGAGCCGCGCAGTACGCTGCGGCGGCCCGGGAAGGGTCGGTGGGACATGCGGGGGCCTCCAGGGGCGGGATCCGGCCGGTGTGCAGTGCCACAACTACTGGCGCGCCGCAGCGCGCACGCAAACCGCGGGTGAACAACTGGCCGCGAGCGGAGGGGAACCGGCGTGCGATTTCGAGGGTTCGTGCCGTCGTGCCGTCGGCCGTCAGGCGGCGAGGGCCTCCGCCATCAGCTTGACGCCCTCGCGGATCCGGGCCGGGCCCAGGTGGGCGTACCCGAGGACCAGCCGCACCTCGTCCGCGTCGGCTCGCGCGGACGTGCAGGAGCCCAGCGGGCGGACCATGACACCGGCCGTGGCGAGCAGAGCGGTGCAGTTCCCCTCGGGCCCGTACCGTCCGGGCAGTTCGGCGATGGCGTGCAGCCCCGCGGCGATCCCGGACACCCTCGCATCCGGGAAGTGCTCCGCCAGCGCGGCGACCAGGACGTCACGCCGCTCGCGGTAGGCGCGCTGGCAGCGGCGCAGCTGGCGGTCGTAGTCACCGCGCTCCACGAACCGCGCGAAAGCCGCCTGGTCGAGGACCGGGTGTCCCAGGTCCATGGTCCGCTTGCGTTCCACCACCTCGTCGGCCAGCCCCTGCGGAACCAGCAGCCAGCCCAGCCGCAGCCCGGGAGCGAGGGACTTGCTGACCGATCCCGTGTAGGCGACCCGGTCGGGGTCGAGCCCTTGGAGCGCGCCGACCGGAGCCCGGTCGTAGCGGAAGTCGCCGTCGTAGTCGTCCTCCAGTACGAGACCGTCCACGGACCGCGCCCAGTCGAGCAGTTCGGCGCGGCGCCGGGCGGAGTAGGCGATGCCCGTGGGGAACTGGTGGGCCGGGGTCGTCGACACGGCCCGTACGCCCGAGGCGCGCAGCGGGCCGACCGCCAGGCCCTCGGCGTCCAGCGGCAGGGGCACCGCGGCCATGCCCGCCGAGGCGTACAGCGCGCCGTGCTGTGGACTGCCCGGGTCCTCCACGCCGATGGCCCGCATCCCGCGCGCGTGCAGCACGGAGCCCAGCAGGGTGGTGGCCTGGGCGACCCCCGAGACCACCACGATCCGCTCCGGGTCGGCGTCCACGCCCCGGCGGCGGGCCAGCAGTCCGGCGAGGGCCGTGCGCAGGCGCGGCAGTCCGCGCGGATCGGGGTAACCGAGGTCCTGGTGCGGCAGCTCGGCCAGGACGGCACGCTGCGTGGCGGCCCAGGCGGTGCGCGGGAACAGCGACAGGTCCGGCGTTCCGGGAACGAAGTCGGCGCGGGCGCCCGGAGCGCGCGGCGCCAGATCACGCGCGCGGACAGTGGCGGCCCGCACGGTCCCGCTCACCCAGGTACCGGCCCCCCGGCCGCTGCGCAGATACCCTTCGGCGGTCAACTGCTCGTACGCCTCGGTGACCAGCCCGCGCGAGACGCCGAGATCGGCCGCGAGGTCCCGGCTCGACGGCAGTCGTGTGCCCGCCGCCAGGCGGTGCGAGCGGATCGCCTCGCGCAGCGCCGCCTGCAACGAGCGGCCACGCGCGCGTGCCGGTGCCGAAGCGGCCGGCAGCAGCAGCTCCCACGCGGCGGAGCCGACGAGCCCGCCCGGATTGGTCCCCGATGACGTCATGCGACTGGACCTTAAACCGGACCGCACGGGTTCCTAACGTCGCCGGCATGAACTCCACCATCCGCGGCGCCCTTCTCGCCGCGTTCGCCTGCGTCCTCGTCGGCGGCTCCTTCACCGCCAACAGCGTTCTCGGCGACTACCCGTACGCGGGCGGCCAGTTCCTGCGCTACGCCCTGGCCTGCCTGCTGCTCCTCCCGCTCGTCGGCCGGGGCGGAAGCGCACCGTTGCGCAGGCTGACGCGAGGTCAGTGGGCCCGCCTCACGGTCCTCGCGGCGGTGGGCATGGTCGGTTTCAACCTCGCCGTCATCGCCGCCGAACGCACTGCGGAACCAGCGGTTCCAGGCGTCTTCGTCGGGTGCGCGCCCGTGGTGGTGGCGGTCCTCGTGCCGCTCCTCGACGGACGGCGCCCCCGGTCGGCCGTGCTGTACGGGGCCTCGCTCGTCGCCGTGGGCGCGTTCACCGTCCAGGGGTGGGGACGCACCGACGGCGCGGGGATCGCGTACTCGGTGTGCGCGCTGGCCGGGGAGGTGGGGTTCGCCGTCCTGGCCGTGCCGGTCCTGCGGCCACTCGGACCCCGGCTGCTGTCCGCCACGGTGTGCGGTGTCGCCGCCGCCGAGGCGGCCCTGACCGGGGTGGTCCTCGACGGCGCAGGGTGGCTGCGGCACCCCGACGCCGGGGAGAGCGCCGCGCTGCTGTGGCAGGCGGCGGTCGTCACGGTCGTCGGGTTCGTGTGCTGGTACATGGGCATGCAGCGGATCGGCGCGGAGCGCGCCACGCTCTTCTCCGGGCTCATCCCGGTGGCCGCCGCCTGCACCGCGCCGCTCGTCGGAACGGGCTCCTACGGGACCGCTCAAGCCGCGGGCAGTGCGCTCGTGGGAGCCGGGGTCGCCCTGGGCTCGGGCGCCCTGTCCCGCCTTCCGGGCCGGTCAGCGGCTGCCGTCCAGGATGACGCGTGCGACCAGCGCCGGGTCGTCGTTCATCGGGACATGGCCGCAGCCGGGCAGCCGGACCAGCCGTGCCTTGGGAATGATGCCCTTCGCCCGGACGCCCTGGCGGGGCACCAGCAGCCGGTCGCTCGAACCCCAGGCCACGGTGACGGGAATGCCGGGGATGTCGTCGGTGAACCGGACGGCCGTACCGGCCCGGAGGGTGTCGTCGAACCCGGTGGCGTTCGCCAGCGCCAGCGTCTCGGCGACCACGGCCTCGGGTGAACGGCGCGTGGGCCGGGCGTAGATGGTGCTCGTCAGCGCCACCCGGCCGACCGCCGTGCGTGCGACCCGCTCGACCAGCGGCACCGGCAGCCGCCGGGAGATCCGGCGCATGACCGAGAGGATGCCGAAGGCGTAGATCCGCTCGGCCCCGGACCAGAACCCGGCGGGGGACAGGGCCGTGACGGACCGTACGAGCTTCTCGCGGCCGAGTTCGAGGGCTATCAGGCCGCCGAGCGAGTTGCCCGCGACATGCGGGCGCTCCAGTTCCAGCGCCTCGCAGAACGCACGGAACACCGCGGTCGTCGTCGACAGGTCGTACGCCAGGCCCTCCGGCAGCCCGGGCGACGCGCCGAAGCCGGGCAGGTCCACGGCGATCACCTCGCGCTCGGTCGCGAGGACGTCCACCACCGGGTCCCAGGCCTGCCGGTGGTGCCCGATGCCGTGCAGCAGGAGCAGCGGCTCTCCGCTGCCCACGCGCGCGTAGGAGACGGTCGCGGTGCGTGGGCCGTGCGGTGTGGGGACCGGGAAGGAGACGGTGGCGGACATGGTGCTGCTCCTCGTCTGGACTCGCTCGGGGACGCCGTGGGTAGACAGACTGTCAGCGATTGCTACCGACGGGTAGCCCTCGAGAGCCCCAAAATCCTTCGCGGCGGCGGCCGCGGCCGGACGGTGTACCTCGTTCGCGCCGGACCCGTGTGAACGCCCCGCGGCGTTCACCTCTGCGTTCACCTCCGCGTTCTCTGTGGGAACCAGGATTGGTCTTGACCAGGGGTGGGGGCCGCCTTATCGTCGCAGACAAGTGCAACAACCTTTAATAAACAAGGGCGCTAAAACGCCGCGGACCACGGCGATTGCGGAGGACAGGGTGGGGACCACGCAGCTGGAAACGGTGCCGGAACCGAAGTACTGGCACCTCAAGACCGTGCTCAGTGAGGCACTGGACTCCGAGTTCGCCGTGGGTGAGATCCTGCCGAACGAGCGCGACCTCGCTGCCCGGTTCGGTGTCGCCCGCGCCACGCTCCGCCAGGCCCTCGAGCAGCTCGAACTGGAAGGCCGCCTCCAGCGCCGGCGCGGTGTCGGCACGACCGTGGCACCCCCGCGCGTGGGTGTGGCCGTCGGCACCGAGCAGCAGGCCTGGCCGGGCGCCCCCGGTGACGCCTGGCAGCCCGTCGACTGCGCGCAGGACGCGCCGCCCGCCGCCGTCGCCACCGCCCTGGAGGCCGGCGACGACGAGGCCGTGCACGTCGTGCGCCGCTCGCGTGTGTCGCACGGCCAGCCGGTCGCCGCCGAACTGCTCTACATCCCGGCGTCCTCGGTCCCCGACCTGTCCGGGATCGACGCGCCCTCCGGGCCCGCACGCGCGCGTGCCGTCCTGCGTGAGCTGCAGCACCTGGAGCTGGAGGGCCAGGACCGCGCCGTGGAGCTCGGCTCGGCCCGCGCGGACGACGCCAGGGAACTCGACCGGCTCCCCGGCGCCCCCGTCCTCGTCGTCACCACCCGCTTCTTCGCCCAGGGCCGCACCGCGGCGGTCTCCGTGGCCACCTACCGCGCGGACACCTGCCGACTGACCTTCGGCGACTCCGGAGGCGTGGAGATACACCACGGGCCGGAGCGCCAGGCCTCCTAGGTCGTGTCCGCAAGGTCCCGTCCTCTGGGGGAGCGTGCCAGGCGTAGCGGGGCAGGCGGGACTTTGCGGGCACGGCATGGGTCCTGTCCGGCGGATCAGGCCCCCGGGCCCGTCGGTCTCCGGCGGGCCCTCACCGTCGCGCCGTCACCGTGCCCTCCACCGCGAACAACTGCTCCTCGACGTGATCGAGGGCGAGCCGCAGGGCACCCGTCGCCACGGCAGCCTCCCCGAGCAGGGACAGCGCCACCCCGGGCGGCCGAAGGCAGTAGCGGGACAGCTCGCGGCGCAGGGGCTCCAGTACGCCGTCCAGTCCGGCCGCCCAGCCACCGATCACCACCAGCTCCGGGTCGAGCGCGAGGACCAGCGCCGCGACGTCGTGCACCAGCCGCTGGATGAACCGGTCGACGGCGTCCCGGGCCCGCCGGTCGCCCTGGCGCGCGAGCGCGAACACCTCGGCGACGGCCTGCTCGTCCAGCGGGTGCAACGGCTCGTGCGTGGTGGACAGCAGCGTCTCCGGCGTCGCCTCCCGGCCCAGCAGATGCAGCGCGCCGATCTCCCCGGCGGCCCCGCCGTAGCCGCGGTGCAGCCGTCCCCCGATCAGTGAACCGGCGCCAGGACTCAGCCCGGCCAGCACGAACACGACGTCGTCCGACTCGGCCGCGGCACCCTTCCAGTGTTCGGCGACCGCGGCGGCGTTGGCGTCGTTCTCCACCAGAACCGGGCACCGGAAGGAACGGCTGAGTCGTTCGCCCAGGCGCAGACCGGTCCACTGGGGCAAAGCGGTGCCCAGCCGTATCGTGCCGTCGGCCTCCACGATCCCCGGGGTGCCGACCCCGACCGCCCGCAGCGAGCCGCGCGCTGTCCCGGCCCGCCGCAGCAGCTCGGCCACCGCGGTGCGAAGCCGCTCCAGGCGCTCGTCCGCGTCGGCCGTCTCGGAGACCTCCTTCGCCTGCGAACCCAGGATCCGCCCGTCGAGGTCGGCGAGGAGCGCGGCGACGCGGTGCGCCCCGATCTCCAGCCCCAGCAGGTGCCCGGCCTCGGCCCGGAACCGGAACCGCCGCGCGGGCCTGCCCTGACGCCGGGCGGCACCCTCCTCGGCCTCCTTCTCGACGACCAGACCGGCCCCGATGAGCCCCTCGACGACGCCCTCGACCGTCGGCCGGGACAAACCGGTCACCCGGGAGATCTCCGTGAGCGTCGCGCAGTCGGTGGCACGCAGCGCGTGCAGCACCACCGCGGAGTTGATCCTTCGCAGCAGCGAGGGATCCCCGCCGGTCAGCCGCGCCACCGTCCGTCCTCCCAGCTCGTGCGCCGTGTGGGGCGGATGCTACTCGGCACACCGCACCCCGGCGAGAGCCGGGCGCCCGCGACGGACGCGGTGCCGGGGCCGGGCGGCCCGGGGGCAGGGGCCGTCCGGCCCCAGACCGCGACCGCGAGCGGCGGGACCCTGGGATCGAGGCCGCAATGTGCCGGGCGCCACCAGACGTCCGGGGCGCGGAACACGGCCGAAGCAGGTGAGTTGCGATGATCTTCTGGTACGGCCACGGCTTCGGCGGCTGGGGCTGGTTCGCGATGTCCGCCGGCATGATCCTGTTCTGGGCGCTGATCATCACAGGCGCCGTCCTGCTCGTCCGCGCCCTCAACCGGCCCTACGAGCACACCCGCACGCCGGCCACGCCCTCGGCGGAGGACATACTCCGGGAGCGGCTGGCCCGCGGGGAGATCGACGAGGACGAGTACCGGCGCCGCCTCGACGCGCTGCGCAGCGGCCCTCCGGCCCGGTGGAGGACACCACCCTGACCAGCGGAAGCACCGCCGGAAACACCGTGGGAAGCACCGCCGGAAGCATCGACGCCGGCACCTGGCCGCCTGATCAGCCCGGAGCCACGAACCCCGACTCGTACGCCGCGATCACCGCCTGGGTGCGGTCGCGGGCCCCGAGCTTCGCCAGTACGGCGCTCACATGTGACTTCACCGTCTCCGTGCCGACCACCAGCCGGCCCGCGATCTCCGCGTTCGACAGCCCGCGGGCCATCAGCCGCAGCACCTCGGCCTCCCGCTCGGTCAGCCGGGCCCGCTCCAGCACGGCACGCGCGGCCCGGTTGCCGCCGTCGCCGTCGGTGCCGTACCGGGCGGCGAGCTGCCGTACGGAGGCCGGGAACAGCAACGACTCGCCCTCCGCGACCAACCGCACCGCGTGCACGATCTCCGCGGGCCGGGCCCGCTTGAGCAGGAAGCCGTCGGCGCCCGCGCGCAGCGCCTCGTACACGTACTCGTCGTTCTCGAAGGTGGTCACGACCAGGATCTTCGGCGGGCTGTCGACGGTGCGCAGCACCGCGCGCGTGGCCTCGATGCCGTCCAGCAACGGCATCCGCACGTCCATGGCGACCACGTCCGGCCGCAACTGCCGGACCAGCGGGATCACCGCCGCCCCGTCGGCCGCCTCGCCGACGACCTCGATGTCGGGCTGGGCCCCCAGCACGGCCCGCAGACCCGCGCGGACCAGGGGTTCGTCGTCGACGAGGAGAACGGTGACCGGCACCCCGCCAGCGTAGATCAGCGCAGCGGGATCTCTGCATGCACCTGCCAGTCACCTTCGTCCGGGCCGGTGTGCGCGCGGCCGCCGAGCAGTGCCGCCCGCTCGCGTATCCCGCGCAGACCGCTGCCCCCACCGGCCCCTGGGACGCCGGCGGCGAGCGGATTGCGGACCTCCAGCGCGAGCGCGCCGTCGGCGACCCGCACGCATACCTGGACGGGAACCGGCCCAGCGTGCCGGAGCACATTGGTCAGCGACTCCTGGATGATGCGGTACCCCTCGCGGGAGACCGGGCCGGGGACCGTTTCCAGGGGACCGGAGAACTCCGCGTCGACCTTGGCTCCGGAGGCGCGCGCGGACTCCAGCAGACGATCCGCGTCCGTCAGCGTCGGGCGGCTGCTCACGGGCCGCTGGGACTCCCGCAGGACGCCGAGCACGCGTTCCAGGTCCTCCAGTGCCGCCCGGCCGGTCTCCTCGATGGCGTCCAGGGCACGTTCCGTGAACGCCGGGTCGCCGGCCGCACGCGCGGCGCCCGCCTGCACCACGGCGACGGTCAGCGCGTGACCGATCGAGTCGTGCAGCTCGCGCGCGATGCGGGTGCGTTCCAGGAGCAACTCGGTGCGCTCCTCCAGTGCGGCGATGCGCTCGGCGGGGGAAGGGCCGAGAAGACGGCGGGCGAGGGCGGTGTCCAGCTCCCCGAGGCCTACGACGACGGCGTACAAGGCGATCACCGGCAGGGGCGCCAGCAGGGCGTAGACCCAGCGGGGCTCGGAGACCGGCAGCAGCGGGTTGCCGGTGGGCACGTGTCCGAGCGCCGCGCCGGTCAGGTCGACGGCGAGGACCGGCAGCCAGGCGGTGGCGAAGCAGACGGCCACCGACAGCGCCATCCGCGTCTCCAGCCACAGCATCGTGCGGAACCGGTCGCGCCATGTCGCCGACGGGGCCGTGGAGATGCCCGAGTCCTCCTCACCCGGCGTCAGCAGCAGATGCGCCTGTACGCCCTCGCCCCTGCGTACGCCCGGGATCAACAGCCCCACCGGAACCAGAGCCAGCGCGGGCACCCACGGCTTGGCCGGGTCGATGAACAACCACACGCTGACGATCAGCATCGGCACCCACAGATGCAGCAGCCGTGTGTATGTCGTCCCCCGAAGCAACGGGCGCAGAAGGCGGGCCATTTGGTCATCGTGCCAGCCGCCACCGACAGCGGACCTCCCCCGCGCGGGGGAGACGATCTCCACCGGCGGGGGAGGTCCCGGCCCCGGGGCGGCGGCCATGCTGCTGCCATGACCAGCATCGACGTCCAAAACCTCACCAAGGAGTACGGCACCCGGCGAGTCGTGGACCACCTGACCTTCCGTGTCCTGCCCGGTCGCGTGACCGGTTTCCTCGGCCCCAACGGCGCCGGGAAGTCGACCACCATGCGGCTCCTGCTCGGCCTGGACCGGCCGACCTCCGGCTCCGCCACGATCGGCGGCCGGCCCTACGCCACCCTCGGCGAACCCCTGCGCCACGTGGGCGCCCTCCTCGACGCGCAGGCCGCGCACGGTTCCCGCACCGGCCGCGATCACCTGCGAGCGCTGGCGGCAAGCAACCGCATCCCCGCGCGCCGGGTCGACGAGGTGCTGGAGGAGACGGGCCTGGCCTCGGCGGCACGCCGCCGGGTGAAGACGTACTCCCTGGGCATGCGCCAGCGGCTCGGCATCGCCGCGGCCCTCCTGGGTGATCCCGAGGTGGTCCTGCTCGACGAGCCGTCCAACGGCCTCGACCCGGAAGGCATCGTCTGGATCCGGGAGTTGCTGCGCCGGCTGGCGAAGGAGGGGAGAACCGTCCTGGTCTCCAGCCATCTGATGAACGAGACCGCGTCCTTCGCCGACCACCTGGTAGTCCTCGGCCGGGGCCGCCTGCTGGCGGACACCCCGATGCGGGAGTTCATCCACGCGCGCGTGCAGCCGAGTGTGCGGATCCGCACGACCGATCCCGCCACTCTCAGGAGCGTCCTCGCTCGGCACGATCACGACGCCGTGGAGCACGAGGACGGCCACTGGACCGTACCCCACGCACGCGTGGACGACATCGGACGCCTCACCTCCGCAGCGGGCGTTCCCATCCTCGAACTCGCCGCACAAGAAGGCACGTTGGAGCAGGCCTATCTCGACCTGACCGCCGCCGAAGCCGAGTTCACCGCACAGCACCAGGAGGCCTGACCATGCCCTTCACACCCGTGCTCCACTCCGAGTGGATCAAGATCCGCACCCTGCGCTCGCTGGGCGGAACGCTGCTGGCGCTGTTCGCCGCGACCACGGCGTTCTCCGCGCTCGCCGGGCTCTCCGACACCTGGGACCCGGATTTCGACCCGCTGTTCATGGCGCTGTCGGGCGTCCTGCCCGGCCAGATCGCCGCGGTCGCCTTCGGCGCCATGGCGGTGTCGTCGGAGTTCCAGGGAGGTGGGCTCCGGCTGTCGCTGGCCGCGGTCCCGCAGCGTGGACGGTGGTTCGCGGCCAAGGTGACGGCCATCGCCGCACCGGCCCTCGTCGTGGGGCTGCTGACCGCCTGCGCCGCCCTCCTCGCGGCGCGTACGGGCCTCGGCTCCGCGGCGAGCGGACTGACCGTCGGTGAGCAGGTGCGGGGCGTCGTCGGCTGCGGGATCTACCTGATGCTCATGGCCCTGTTCGCGGCCGGACTCACGGCCCTGCTCCGCAGCGGCGTGGTCACGCTCTCCGTCCTCAGCCCGTTCCTCCTCGTCGTCCCCTTCGTGATCGGGTCCGCGGCGGGCGGCGCCGCCGACCTCCTGCCCGACCACGCCGGGCAGGTGATCATGCGCCAGTCGTACGACGGGGCCCTGGGGCCGTGGGCGGGCCTCGCGGTGACCGCGCTCTGGACGGCCGCGGCGCTCGGTGCGGGGGCCTGGAGCCTGCGCCGCCGGGATGCTTGACGCCCCGCCAATTGTCAGTGGTCGGCGTTTTACTGGATCACATGGACATCGCGCGGTACCTCGGCACCATCGAACTGCTGTGCACGGGGGACTTTCCCGCGGAGCACGGCGGGACGGACGTCGGCACCGGGCCGGGGTATCACGTCGCCGCCTTACAGACGAGCGGCGACTTCTGGGACGACGACGGGACGGAGCGGGAGCGGACCGAGGAGCAGTACGAGGCCGACAGGGACGGCCTGAGCGAGCGGCTGACCCGGCGCTGGGGACCTCCGCAGGTCCTCAGCCTGGCCAGTGTCCTCGTGCGCGCGGAGAGCGGCGAGGACATACCCGAGCCGTGGGCCTCGCTCAGCGCCCATGTGCCCGACCTGCACCTGTGGCGGTCGCCAGAGACGGACCGCTGGGTCGCACTCGGCGTCTCCCAGTGGGACAAGGAACTTCCGTTCCAGCTGCTCGCCCTGGTCACGGACATAGACCCCCCGTGACCCGTCAGCCCTGCGCCGCCTCCCGCAGCCGCGCGAACTCCTCAGCCATCGTCGCCGCCGTCCAATGCGCGTTCAGACCGCTCGGGTTGGGCAGCACCCACACACGCGTGTCCCCGATCGTCCGCTCCTGCGGCCCCACCCGGGCCGCACGGTCGCCGAACGCGGCCCGGTAGGCGGTCACCCCGACCACGGCCAGCCACCTCGGCCGCAGCCGCGCCACCTTCGCCGCCAGCAGCCGGCCGCCCTCGACGTACTCCCGTGAGGTCAGCTCGTCGGCCCGCGCCGTCGCCCGCGCCACCACGTTCGTGATGCCGAGCCCGTACGACAGCAACTCCCGCTGCTCCGACGGCTTCAGCCGCCTGGGCGTGAACCCCGACAGGTGCAGTACCGGCCAGAAGCGGTTCCCGGGCCGCGCGAAGTGGTGGCCGGTGGCCGCCGTCATCAGCCCCGGATTGATGCCGCAGAACAGCACGTGGAGGCCGTCCGCGACCACGTCCGGCACCAGACGGTCGCGGGCGGCCTCCAGTTCCGCCTGGGTGAAGCGGGTCAGAGGATCGCCCCAGGGGTGTAGCCCGCGGCCTCCGGGTGCTGCTTGGCGATCTCCTCGATCCGGGCGACGACGACGCCGACCTGGTCGGCCGCCGCACCGGTGAAGGACAGCTTGTCGGCCATGAGCTGCTCGAGCTGCGCCCGGTCCAGAGGAAGGCGCTCGTCGCCGGCGAGCTTGTCCAGCAGGTCGTTGCGCTCGGCGCCCTGCTCGCGCATCGCCAGCGCCGTGGCGACGGCGTTCTCCTTGATGGCCTCGTGGGCCACCTCGCGGCCGACGCCGGCCCGCACCGCCCCCATCAGCACCTTGGTCGTGGCCAGGAACGGCAGGTAGCGGTCCAGCTCACGGGCGACGACCGCCGGGAAGGCGCCGAACTCGTCGAGGACCGTCAGGAAGGTCTCCAGCAGCCCGTCCAGGGCGAAGAACGCGTCCGGCAGGGCGACCCGGCGCACCACGGAGCAGGAGACGTCGCCCTCGTTCCACTGGTCGCCCGCCAGCTCGCCGGTCATCGAGGCGTAGCCGCGCAGGATGACCATGAGGCCGTTGACGCGCTCGCAGGAGCGGGTGTTCATCTTGTGCGGCATGGCGGAGGAGCCGACCTGGCCCGGCTTGAAGCCCTCGGTCACCAGCTCGTGGCCCGCCATCAGCCGAATGGTCTTGGCCAGCGACGACGGCGCGGCGGCCAGCTGCACCAGCGCGGTGACGACCTCGTAGTCCAGCGAGCGCGGATAGACCTGGCCGACCGAGGTGAAGGCCTGCGAGAAGCCGAGGTGGCCGGCGATCCGCCGCTCCAGCTCCGCGAGCTTGCCCGCGTCCCCGCCCAGCAGGTCCAGCATGTCCTGCGCGGTGCCCACCGGGCCCTTGATGCCGCGCAGCGGGTAGCGGTCGAGGAGCTCCTCGACCCTGCCGTACGCCACGAGCAGTTCGTCGGCGGCGGTCGCGAAGCGCTTGCCGAGGGTGGTGGCCTGCGCGGCCACGTTGTGGGAGCGGCCGGCCATGACGAGCTCGCCGTACTCGGCGGCCAGCTTCGCCAGCCGGGCCAGGACGGCCACCGTGCGGTCGCGCACCAGCTCCAGCGAGAGGCGGATCTGCAGCTGCTCGACGTTCTCCGTCAGGTCGCGGGAGGTCATGCCCTTGTGCACGTGCTCGTGCCCGGCGAGGTCGTTGAACTCCTCGATCCGCGCCTTCACGTCGTGCCGCGTGACCTTCTCGCGCTCGGCGATGGAAGCCAGGTCGACGGTGTCGAGGACACGCTCGTAGTCGGCGAGCGCCGCGTCGGGAACCTCGATCCCGAGGTCCTTCTGGGCCCGCAGCACGGCGAGCCAGAGCTGCCGCTCCAGCTTCACCTTCTGCTCGGGCGACCAGAGCGTGGCGAGCTCGGCGGAGGCGTAGCGTCCGGCGAGGACGTTCGGGATGCGGGGCTTGGCGGGCGCTGAAGTCACGTGTACGGATTCTACTGGCGATTCGTGCAGGCCAGCCCCACGGGCCTGTTCGGCGGAAGCTACGAGACCGGCGTCACGTCCACCGCCGTCCGGGGCCTCACGCCCCCGGACCCTCGTACGGCAGCAGCTCAGGTCGCTTCGCGGGGCGGCCGTCGCCGGAGGAGCGGCCGGTCAGCCGCCGGCCTATCCACGGCAGCAGGTGCTGCCGGGCGAACCGCGCGTCCGCGACCCGCCGGGTGACCCAGCCCGGCGGCAGGGTCGCCGCCATCGGGGTCCGCCACTGAGGGTCCTCGGCTTTGTGGCCGAGCGTCTGCCAGACCGCCTCGGCGACCCGGCGGTGCCCCTCCGCCGTCAGGTGCAGCCGGTCCACGTCCCACATCCGGGGGTCGGACAGCGAGGGCGCTCCGTACAGGTCGACCACCAGCGCGCCGTGCCGTGCGGCGAGCTCGTCGACGCAGACGAACAGTTCCTCCATGCGCGGGCGGAACCGCTCGAGGACCGGGCCCTGCCGGCCGGGGCTGCGCATCAGCACCAGCTGCTTGCACGCCGGCGCCAGCCGTTCCACGGCCTCCGTCAGCAGGTCCTTGACCCGGTTCATGTCGCACTTGGGCCGCAGTGTGTCGTTGAGACCGCCGACGAGCGTGATCACGTCGGCACCCATCGCGGCCGCCACGGGTACCTGCTCGTCGACGATCTGTCCGATCAGCTTCCCCCGTACCGCGAGGTTCGCGTACCGGAACCCGGGGGTGCGGGCGGCCATCCGCGCGGCGAGGAGATCGGCCCAGCCACGGTAGGAACCGTCGGGCAGCAGGTCCGACATGCCTTCGGTGAAGGAGTCGCCGACGGCGACGAGGCTGGTGTGGGCGGGCTGGGGTGCGGAATTGGTCTGCATGGCGACAGCGATGGTAACCCGGCGCCATACCCGCCGGTCGGTCGCCCGGGGCCGGGCCGGCCGTTCCCGGCCCGGCGGGCCGGCCGTTCCGCCCGGCCGGAAGGCGCCGTCACGCGGGCTGCCCGAACAACTGCCGCAGCACGTCCTCCATCGTCACCAGCCCGGCGAGCCTGCCGTCCGACCCGAGCACCGCCGCGAGATGCGTACGGCTGCCCCGCATCGCGGTGAGCACGTCGTCCAGCGGCGTGTTCTCCCGCACCCGCGCGATGGGCCGCATGTCCCGCAGCCGGAACGGAGCATCGCGCGGTGAGGCGTCCAGCGCGTCCTTCACATGCAGGTAGCCGACGATCCGGCGTGCCGAGTCGACCACCGGGAAGCGCGAGAAGCCGGACTGGGCCGACAGGTGTTCCAACTGCTCCGCCGTGACGCCCACGCGCGCGTACACCACACGTTCCAGCGGGACCACCACGTCCCGCACCGGGCGGCTGCCCAGCTCCAGCGCGTCGTGCAGTCGTTCCTGCGCGCGGTCGTCGATCAGACCGGCCTCGCCGGCGTCCTTGACGATCTCGGCCAGCTCGGCGTCCGAGAAGGTCGCCGAGACCTCGTCCCTGGCCTCCACCCTCAGCAGCTTCAGCAGTGTGTTCGCGAAGGAGTTCACCGTGAAGATCACCGGCCGCAGCGCCCGGGACAGCGCGACCAGGGGCGGGCCGAGCAGCAGCGCGCTGCGGACCGGTTCGGCGAGCGCGATGTTCTTCGGCACCATCTCGCCGAGCAGCATGTGCAGATAGGTGGCCAGGCCCAGGGCGATCACGAAGGAGACGGCGTGGCCCGCGCTCTTGGACACGCCCACCGCGTGGAACACCGGTTCCAGCAGGTGCGCGATCGCCGGTTCCGCGACCACACCGAGGACCAGCGTGCACAGCGTGATCCCGAGCTGGGCCGCCGCCAGCAGCGCGGACACGTGCTCCAGGCCCCACAGCACGCTCTTCGCCCGCCGGTCGCCGGCTTCCGCGTGCGGCTCGACCTGACTGCGCCGCACGGAGATCAGCGCGAACTCGGCGCCCACGAAGAAGGCGTTGACGACCAGCGTCGCCAGCCCGATCAGCAACTGGACGGCGGTCACCGTACGGCCTCCCTCTGTTCGTCGTCGAGCGGCGCGTGCAGCAGCACCCGGGCCGCCCGGTGGCCCGAGGCGTCCACGACGTCGAGCCGCCACCCGGCGACCTCGACGCCGTCCCCGACCGCGGGTATCCGCCCCAGTTCCGTCGCCATGAGCCCGGCCAGTGTCTCGTAGGGGCCGTCCGGCACCCGCAGTCCCACCTGGGCGAGCTGGTCGATGCGGGTCGCGCCGTCCGCCGAGTACAGGGCGCGGCCCTGCTCGTCGGCCCCGGCCGGCGCGAGGTCGGGCGTCTCGTGCGGATCGTGCTCGTCCCGCACCTCGCCGACGACCTCCTCGACGATGTCCTCCAGGGTGGCGACGCCCGCCGTGCCGCCGTACTCGTCGATGACGACGGCCATGGTGCGCTTGCCGGAGAGCCGGTCGAGGAGCCGGTCGACGGTGAGCGACTCGGGGACCAGCAGCGGCTCGCGCATCACCTGCGCGACGGAGCGGTGGGGCCGCTGGTCGGCGGGCAGGGCCAGGATGTCCTTGATGTGGGCGGTCCCGACGACCGAGTCGAGGCTGTCCCGGTAGACCGGGAACCGGGACAGCCCGGTTGCCCGGGTCGCGTTCGCCACGTCCTGGCAGGTGGCCTGGACGTCCAGGGCGACGACCTGGACCCGCGGGGTCATCACGTTCTCCGCCGTCAGGTCGGCGAGGTTCAGGGTGCGGACGAACAGTTCCGCGGTGTCCGCCTCCAGGGCCCCCTCCTTGGCGGAGTGCCGGGCCAGCGCCACCAGCTCCTGGGGTCCGCGCGCGGAGGCCAGCTCCTCGGCGGGCTCCACGCCGAGGCGGCGTACGACGCGGTTCGCCGTGTTGTTGAGGTGGGTGATGAACGGGCGGAAGACGGCGCTGAACCAGCGCTGCGCGCTGCCGACCCGTTTGGCCATGGTCAGCGGAGAGGAGATCGCCCAGTTCTTGGGGACCAGCTCGCCGACGACCATCAGGAACACCGTGGACAGGGCCGTGCCGACCACCAGCGCGACCGAGCTCGCCGCGGTGGCGGAGATGCCGAGCGCCTGCAGCGGACCGGAGAGCAGCACGGCGATGGACGGCTCGGCGAGCATGCCGACCACCAGGTTGGTGACCGTGATGCCGAGTTGCGCCCCGGAGAGCTGGAACGTGAGGCTCCGCACCGCCTTGAGGGCACCGGCGGCGCCGCGCTCACCTCTCTCGGCGGCCCGCTCCAGCTCGCCCCGCTCGACCGTGGTCAGAGAGAACTCGGCGGCCACGAAGGCACCACAGGCGAGCGAGAGCAGGACCGCCACCAGAAGGAGGAGCACTTCGGTCATCGGGTCACCTCCTTCCCATCGTCGGACAGGGCAGGGAGGGTCGCGCGATGGCGTCGACCGGGAGGCTCGCCCATGGGCGCAGGCTCACAACCTTTCATGCAGAACCGAGTGATCCTCCCATGGTAAAGGATGGGCAAAGAAATGTGGGGGGAGGTGATCAGTCGACGGAGAGCGGCTTCACCCAGCGCCGCCACCGCTCCTCCGGCGTGTACCCCGCCGCCCGCCACGCGGCTTGCGCGGTCTCGTTGCGCACCAGCACCATCGCGTCCCCGCGCCGCCCGCCGAGCCGGACGAACCGCTCCTCGGCGGCGGCCAGCAGCGCCGAGCCGATGCCCTGCCGCCGCTGCCCGGGGTGCACCGCCAGCCGGTACAGATGGCAGCGCCAGCCGTCGAAGCCCGCGATCACCGTGCCGACGAGTTCCCCCGCCTTCTCCGCGAGGATCAGTGCCTCGGGGTCACGGGCCACCAGCCGTTCGACGCCGTCCCTGTCGTCGCTGATACTGGTGCCCTCGGCGGCCGTCTTCCAGAAGGCGAGCACGGTGTCGAGGTCGTCGGGCCCGGCAGGCCGTATGAGCAGCTCAGTCATGTGATCATCACAGCACGTGGCCCGTCTCCTGCCGGGGGATTCCAGTATGTGGACGGCCACCACCTGCCTACTCGCCGCGCAACTCCTCGATCACCGCCGCGAAGTCCTCCATGTACGGCTCCAGGACGGTCAGATAGGAGAACCCGTACCGCTCCCGCTGCGCCCGCACCCGTGCCACGATCTCCTTCAGGGAGCCGACCAGCACGATCGGCAGCGCCAGCGCCTGCTCCACGGCCAGCTGCGGCTGGCGGTCGAGCAGTGGCCTGAGCGCGGCCTCGGGGTCGTCGGTGAAGGCCACCATCTGGACGAGCAGGTTCAGCTCGGCGGGCTCCGCACGGCCCGCGGCGAACTCCCGGTAGCGGGCCACGCGCTCGTCGAGTTCCTCGGGTGTGAGCGGCGTCATCCTGCCGGTCGTGCTCCCCGCCACCACCCGTCCGGCCGTGAACGCGGCGATGTCGGCCCGCTCGGCGGTCAGCCGCAGCATCCGGTCGCCGTTTCCCCCGACCAGCAGCGGTACTCGCGGTTGCGCCGGCCGGGGCTGGTGGTCCGCCGAGCCGAGCAGCCGCTCCACCTCGGTCACCGTGCGCTCAAGGTGGTCCACACGTTCGCGCGGCGAACCGTAGGGCAGCCCGGCCGTGTCGTGCTCCGCCTGGACGTAGCCCGTGCCGAGGCCGAGTTCCAGGCGGCCGCCCGTCAGCGCGTCCGTGGTGGCCACCTCCCGGGCCAGCAGCGCCGGATTCCAGAAGCCGGCGTTGAGCACGAAGGTGCCGAGCCGCGGCCGCTCGGTCGCCCCGGCGGCCGCGACGAGCGCCGGGAACGGCGCCACCCAGCCGAGATGATCGGGGACGAGGATCACGTCGTACCCGAGCTCCTCGGCGCGGCGGCACTTGGCGCGCCATTCCTCGGCGGGTGCGGAGTTGAGCAGATTGACCCCGAAGCGGAACGGGCGCGGCATGAACTCTCCTCAACAGCAGACGACTTGAGTCTTCGCCGCGATTCCATCACTCGTGGGCGATGGCCGCCAGCACATTCATGCGGGATGCACGCAACGCCGGCAGCAGGGCTGCCACCACGCCCACCACCGCCGAGCCGATCACGACCGCGACGATCGTTCCCCAGGGAATCGCCAGCGCGGTCATGCCCTGCAGGGCCAGCACCTGCTGTATGCACACCCCCCACACCAGGCCCAGGGCGAGCCCCAGCACCGCGCCGAACACCGCGATCACCACCGACTCCAGCCGGATCATCCGGCGCAGCTGCCGCCGGGCCAGCCCGATAGCGCGCAGCAGGCCGATCTCCCGGGTGCGCTCCACGACCGACAGGGCGAGGGTGTTGACCACGCCGAGCACCGCGATGACGATCGCCAGCCCGAGCAGCGCGTACACGAGGTAGAGCAGCACCGCGATCTGGTCGTGGACCAGCTTCTTGTAGTCGGCCTGGTCGCGGACCTGCACCTGCGGATACGGATCGAGCGTCTTCTCCAGGCGCGAGCGCAGCCGGTCGGCGCTCGTGCCGGGGTCCTTGGCGACGTAGAGCGCCGCGTCCTGGCCGCCCGGCAGGTACTTCTCCGCCGTGGCGATGCCGAAGAACAGCCCGCCCTGCATGCCGAATCCCGAGCCGCCCTGGTCGGTGAGGGCGGCCACGGTCATGTCGGTGGTCCGGCCGCCCGGGAGTTCCACCGGGATGGTGCTGCCCAGGCGCACATGGTGGTCCTCGGCGAAGTTCACGTCCATGCCGAGGTGCCCGGCGGCCAGCGCCGCCGCGCTGTCGCCGCCTTTGTACGTGACGTGGGCGACCTCGTCCACCTGCGGGTCGTATCCCGAGGCGGTCGTCTTGACCCGCTTGCCGTCCGGCAGCCGCACCGCCACCGGCACGAACCGCTGCCGTACCACGAGACGCACGCCGTCGGTGGCGCGCACCCGGTCGGTGATCTCCTTGGTGAAGGGCAGGAAGTTGCTGTTCTGGACGGTGAAGTCGGCGCCGAGCGTCTTGTCGATCTGCTGGTCGAACGACCGCGACATGGAGGCACTGGCCACCGACATCCCGCCGACCAGGGCCAGGCCCACCATGAGCGCGGCGGCGGTGGCGCCGGTGCGGCGCGGGTTGCGCAGGGCGTTGCGCTGGCTCATCCGGCCGACCGAACCGAACAGCGCGGGGAACGCGCCGCCCAGGACGCGGATCACCGGCCGGACCAGCAACGGCCCGGCGATCACGGTGGCGACCAGGGTCAGCACGACTCCGAGGCCCAGCAGGGAGGCCGCCGAGGCGGTCTTCGACGCCGCCGCGCAGCCCGCCAGCGCGGCCACACCGGCCGCCCCGACGACACCACCGACGATCGCGCGGGTCTTCAGCGGCCGTCCCACCCCGGCGATCTCCGCGTCCGCCAGCGCCGCCATCGGCGAGACCCCCGCCGCGCGCCGGGCGGGCAGATACGCCGCGACGAAGGTCACGCCGACACCGACGACGTACGCCGAGACGGGCGTCGGCCACCCGATGACCATCTCGGTCGCCTTGAGGTTCATGCCGAACGCGCTCATCAGGCGGATCAGCCCGAACGCGAGCCCGATCCCGGCCGCCAGGCCCACGGTCGAGCCGACCAGGCCGAGCAGTACCGCCTCCGTGAGCACCGACCGCCGCACCTGCCGCCGGTCGGCACCCAGCGCCCGCAGCAGGCCGAGTTCACGGGTGCGCTGTGCGATCAGCATGGAGAAGGTGTTCACGATCAGGAAGACACCGACCAGCACGGCGATCCCGGCGAAGCCGAGCATCACGTACTTGATCACGTCGAGGAAGCCGCCGAGGTCGGCGGCGGCCGACTTGGCCTGTTCGTCCGCGGTCTTCAGATCGTAGGCGCCGGTGCCGACCACCCGGCCGACCCGCCCCTTGAGCTCGCCGTCGCTCACGCCCTGCGCCGCGTCCACAGAGATGCTGGTGGCCCGGCCGGCGGAGCCGAGCAGCTCGCGGGCGGCGACCGCGGGGTCGAGGAAGACCAGGGCCGCGCCCGGGTTGGTGGTGGTGAAGGTGGCGATGCCGACGACCTTCACCCGAAAGGTGCCGGGCGCCGCCTGCACGGTCAGTGTGTCGCCGATCCGTACGTGCTTCTTGTCGGCGGTGTCCGCGTCCAGCAGCGCCTCGTCCGCGCCGTGCGGGGCGTGTCCGGACGTCAGCTTCACCGGGCTGCGGTGGGTGAGGTACCAGTCGGTGGCGATGGTCGGGGCGCCGGTGGTCGGGCCAACGGACTTGTTCCTGCTGTCGACCACCACGATGTTCTGCACGGACACGTCCGCGTGCGTGGCGGCGACCCCGTCGACCTTGGCGACCTTCTCCGCGAGCGCGGCGGGCACGGTCTGGACCGCGCCGGTGGGCACGGACGACTTCAGGTCCTGCTTCGGCTCCACCGTCACGTCGGCGGAGGTGGAGGCGAAGAGCCGGTCGAAGGTGCGGGTGACCGTGTCGGAGAAGATCAGACTGCCCGCGACGAACGCCACGGACAGCACGACGGCCAGTGCGGACAGCAGCAGGCGCCCCTTGTGGGCGAGGAAGCTGCGGAGTGTCGCCTTGAGCACCGGGTCAGTCCTCCTCGGCGGCGCTGTCGCGGTCGGAGACGCCGTGCGTCGCGTCGGTGCCGGTGGTCTGGGCGCCTCCCCCGGAGAAGAGGCGCATCCGGTCCAGCACCGCCTCCGCCGTGGGCCGCTCCATCTCGTCGACGATGCGCCCGTCGGCGAGGTAGAGCACCAGATCGGAGTGGGCGGCGGCGCCCGGGTCATGGGTCACCATGACCACGGTCTGCCCGAGGTCGTCGACGGCGTCGCGCAGGAACCCGAGGACCTCGAGCCCGGCCCGCGAGTCGAGATTCCCGGTCGGCTCGTCGGCGAAGATCAGCTCGGGCCGTGAGGCCAGCGCCCGGGCGCAGGCCACGCGCTGCTGCTGCCCGCCGGACAGCTGCGCGGGCCGGTGCTTCAGCCGGCCCCGCAGCCCCAGCGTGTCGATGACCTGGTCCAGCCACTTCTCGTCGGGCTTCTTGCCCGCGATGTCCATGGGCAGGGTGATGTTCTCCGCCGCGTTCAGCGTCGGGATGAGGTTGAACGACTGGAACATGAAGCCGATCCGGTCCCGTCGCAGCCGGGTCAGCTCACGCTCCCTCAGCCCGGTGATCTCGGTGTCGCCGAGCCACACCTGACCGGCCGAGACGGTGTCGAGTCCCGCGAGGCAGTGCATCAGGGTGGACTTCCCGGAGCCCGAGGGGCCCATGACCGCGGTGAACCGGCCGCGCGCGATGTCCACGTCCACCGAGTCCAGCGCGAGCACCGTGGTCTCGCCCGAGCCGTACGCCTTGGTCAGCCCCCGGGCGCGGGCCGCGATCCCGTCGCCGGGCGCCCGGCCGGGCGCGTGCTCCGCAGCAGGTGTGGACAAGGCCGCCTCCTCGCTCGCCGGGATGCCGTGCACTCCTCGTGCCGCCCGAGCGTAAGGTGACGAGGCCACGGCTGGAATCCCCCGTGGGGCAGAGGGCGTCTCCGTCTCAGGTCGCAGCCCCGATACCGGTGTAAGGGGCATCCTCCACCCGGGGGAGGAGAACCGCCCTCCGCGGGACCGCGCCCGCCGTCAGCCGCGGATCACCGCTCCGCGGGCCGCCAGGCCGTGCCGAGCACGCAGTACGACGTGGGCAGCCGCGGTCCCTTCTCCGGGAGCAGCACCGTACGGTACGGGCCCAGCTCGAACCCGGCCTCCCGCAGCGCGGCGACCGGCTCGCGGGCCAGGTGGCAGCCGCCGTTCAGCACCGGCCACACGGTCCCGTCCAGGGCGCGCTGGGTGAGGGTCATGGCCCGGCCGCCGCCCCTGCCGTGTTCGAAGAAACGCACCTCTCCGCCGGGCCGCAGCACCCGCCGCACCTCACCCAGTGCGCGCGGCACGTCCCGGACGCTGCACAGCACCAGCGACAGCACCACCGCGTCGAAGGCCTCGCTCTTCACCGGCAGCGCCTCCGCCGCGCCCGGCACCACGTCCACCGGTACCTCCGCGCGCAGCGCCGCCCGCACCGCCAACCGCCTGAGCACGCGCTCCGGTTCGATCGCGACCACCTCCGCGACCGCGCCCGGGTAGTGCGCGAAGTTCAGACCGTTGCCCGCGCCGATCTCGATCACCCGCCCGGACAGGCCGGCGAGCAGCCTGTCCCGCATCCCGGCCATCCCGAGCCGGGCCTCGGCGCCCGTACTGATCCGGGCGTAGTAGCGGGCGAACAGGGGATGGTGGACGGCATCCCGTGCCACCTTGCCGGAGCCGGCGGAGCGCAGCCGCATGACGACCTCCCGGACAGGACGGGCCTACGGGGATTGTCCCCCGTACGAGCCCGTCGCACCCCTGAGGAAGCGGATCGTCGACCCCTGAGGAGGCGGATCAGGGCGCGTTGCGCACCCGGAACGCCTCCGCGTCCCACGTGCCGGCCAGCCGCGGCGCGAGCCAGCCCGGCGCCACCGCGCGGAACTCCGCCGGCGGCAGCGCCCCGGCCCCGGCGGGCAGCGCACCCAACAGCGGAGCGCCCGCCACGTCCGGCAGATCCGCCAGGTTGCAACGGCACGCCAGGTCGGGTGACTGCGGCCAGCTGCCGATCACCACGCCCAGCAACTCCAGCTCCCGGGAACGCAGCTCGCGCGCCGTCAGCTCGGTCGTGTTCAGCGTGCCCAGCCCGGCCGAGGCGACGACCAGCACCGGCGCGTTCAGCAGCCGGGCCGCGTCCGCGAGCGTGCCGCCCGCCGCGTCGAACCGGACGAGCAGCCCGCCCGCACCCTCGACCAGCACCAGATCGTGCTCCGTGGCCAGCTTGGCGGCGGCCTCGGCCACCTCGTGCGGATGCACCGGCGCCATGCCCGCCCGCCGCGCCGCCGTCCCGGGCGCCAACGGCTCCGGATAACGGGCCAGTTCGGCCGTGGCAACGGCTCCCGCGAGCCGCGCGACCTCGTCGGCGTCCCCGCGCTCGTCGGGCCGTACACCCGTCTGCGCGGCCTTCAGCACGGCCACCGACCGCCCGGCCGCCACCGCGGCCGTCGCCACGGCGGCGGTCGTGACCGTCTTGCCGACCTCCGTGCCCGTTCCCGTGATCACCAGTACCGGCATGTCATCCCTCCTGCGCCGCCGCACACACCGCGCGGGTGATCCGCGCCACGTCCGCGTCGCCGGTGACGTACGGCGGCATCGTGTAGACCAGATCGCGGAACGGCCGCAGCCAGACGCCCTCGCGCACGGCGGCGCGGGTGGCCGCCGCCATGTCGACCTCGTGGTCGAGCTGTACCACCCCGATCGCGCCCAGCACCCGTACGTCCCTCACCCCGGGCAGCCGCGCGGCCGGGGCGAGCCCCTCGCGCAGGCCCCCCTCGATCCGCTTGACCTCCGCGAGCCAGTCCTGCCCGAGAAGCAGTTCGAGGGAGGCGCAGGCGACGGCCGCCGCCAGCGGATTGCCCATGAACGTCGGCCCGTGGGCCAGCACCGGCACCTCGCCCCGTGAGATGCCGTCGGCCACGCGCGCGGTGCACAGCGTCGCCGCCATCGTCAGGTAACCGCCGGTCAGCGCCTTGCCGACGCACATCACGTCGGGGGCCACGAGCGCGTGGTCCGCCGCGAACAGCGCACCGGTGCGCCCGAAGCCGGTCGCGATCTCGTCGAACACCAGCAGCACGCCGTGCGCGTCGCACGCCTCGCGCAGGGTGCGCAGATACGCGGGGGAGTGGAACCGCATCCCGCCCGCGCCCTGTACCACCGGCTCCACGATCACGGCGGCCACCTCATGGGCGTGCCGCTCGATCAGGTCGTGCAGATGGCCGGCGTAGGCGTCCTCGTACTCCACCGGCGGCGCGTCCGCGAAGACCTGACGCGGCAGCACCCCGCTCCACAGCTCGTGCATCCCACCCTCGGGGTCGCACACGGCCATGGGCTGCCAGGTGTCGCCGTGGTAGCCGCCCCGCCAGGTCAGCAGCCGCCGCTTCTCCGGGCGCCCGAGCGAACGCCAGTACTGCAGGCACATCTTGACCGCGACCTCGACCGACACCGAACCGGAGTCGGCCAGGAAGACGTGCTCCAGCCCCTCCGGCGACATGTCGACAAGGAGCTTCGCGAGGTGCACGGCGGGCTCGTGGGTGAGCCCGCCGAACATCACATGGCTCATCCGACCCAGCTGCTCGCGCGCCGCCTCGTTCAGGACCGGGTGGTTGTAGCCGTGGATCGCCGACCACCACGAGGACATGCCGTCGACCAGTTCGCCCGAGCCGTCGGCGAGCCTGAGCCGCACCCCGTTCGCCGACTCCACGACGAGCGGCTCGGCCCGCCCGGGCATCGGGCCGTACGGATGCCACACGTGCCGCCGGTCCAGCTCCAGCAGCTCCGACACGCTCCGGCCGGGCAGGTCAGGCATTGGGCGCGAGGTCCGTTCCGGCACCCCGGCGGCGGACGGCGACGAGGTCGGTGCGGGGCTCGCCCGCCACCGTGGCCGTCGCTGCGGTGCCGCAGACCCCACCGCCCGCGTGGGAGCCGCAGCCTCCGTCCGCCGCGTGCGAACCGCAGCCCGCCTCCGCGTGCGACCCGCACCCCGCCTCGCCATGGGACCCGCAGTCGCCCCCGGACGCCGCCCGGTGCTCCGGCAGCGTCACCTGGTCGGCGCCCTCCACCTCGAACCCGGCGTCCGCGATCATCTCCAGGTCGGCCTTGCCCGCCTGGCCCTCGCTCGTCAGGTAGTCGCCGAGGAAGATGGAGTTGGCCAGGTGCAGGGCGAGCGGCTGCAGGGTGCGCAGATGCACCTCACGGCCGCCCGCGATGCGCACCTCGACGTCCGGGCAGACGAACCGGACCATCGCCAGGATTCGCAGGCAGCGCTGCGGGGTGAGGTGCCACTCCTTGGCGAGGGGGGTGCCCTCCATCGGGATGAGGAAGTTCACCGGAACCGAGTCGGGGTCGAGCTCGCGCAGCGAGAAGACGACGTCGACCAGGTCCTCGTCGCTCTCACCCATGCCCGCGATGAGACCGGAGCAGGCGGACAGCCCGGCCGCGTGCGCCTTCTGCACCGTGTCCACCCGGTCGGCGTACGTGTGCGTGGTCGTGATGTCCGCGTACGTCCCCTCGGAGGTGTTGAGGTTGTGGTTGTACGCGTCCGCGCCCGCCTCGCGCAGCCGCTCGGCCTGGCCGTCGGAGAGCAGGCCGAGGCAGGCGCACACCTCGACGTCCTCGTTCCGCTCCTTGATCGTCCTGATCGTCTCGGAGACCCGGTCCACGTCCCGGTCCGTCGGACCGCGCCCACTGGCCACCAGGCAGACGCGTTTGGCACCTCCGGCCAGGCCCGCGGCCGCCGCCGCGGAGGCCTCGTCGGGCTTGAGCCAGGTGTACTTCAGGATGTCGGCCTTGGAGCCGAGCCGCTGCGAGCAGTAGGAGCAGTCCTCCGGACACAAGCCGGACTTGAGGTTGACCAGGTAGTTGAGTTTCACGCGCCGGCCGAACCAGTGCCGGCGCACCTTGCCGGCCGCGGCCACCACATCGAGCACGTCTTCGTCGGAGGTGGCCAGTACGGCGAGTGCTTCCTCGCGGGTCGGCAGCTCGCGCCGAAGCCCCTTTTCCACCAGCGTGTTCAGCAGGTCCATGAGGTCCGATCCTGTCCTACGTGACCGCCCCGGGCCAAGGAGAGTTTGCACAACGGAGACTGGTTGCCTGTGTGGGTATTGCCACACGGTGGGCGGTTGGTCGTCCGGCTAGTGTCTGTTCACTGCCTACAAAATCCCCGGAGGAGCCATGGCGTTCGGCTGGATCGACGACCAGGCGGAACTGCGCCGCCGCGCCGGACTGGTCCGGACCCTCAGGCCCCGGGCCGCCGACTCGCCGCTCCTCGACCTCGCGAGCAACGACTACCTCGGTCTGGCCCGCCACCCCGAGGTCACCGAGGGCGCCGCGACGGCGGCCCGGACCTGGGGCGGCGGCTCGACCGGGTCCCGGCTGGTGACCGGCACCACGGAACTGCACGCCGAGCTGGAGCGAGAGCTGGCCGGTTTCTGCGGCTTCGAGGCGGCCCTGGTCTTCTCCTCGGGGTACGCCGCCAACCTCGCGGCGGTCACCACGCTCGGACCGCACGGCTCCCTCATCGTCTCCGACGCGGGCAACCACGCCTCCCTCATCGACGGATGCCGGCTGGCCCGGGGCACCACGCAGGTCGTCGGGCACGCCGATCCCGAAGCGGTGGGCAAGGCACTGGCCACGCACGAGGGGCCCGCGGTCGTCGTCTCCGACACGGTGTTCTCCGTCGACGGTGACGCGGCGCCGCTGTCCGCGCTCGCCGAGACCTGCCGGGCGTACGGCGCCGGGCTGGTCGTCGACGACGCGCACGGCCTGGGTGTGCTGGGCGACGGCGGCCGGGGAGCACCGTACGGGGCCGGACTCGCGGGCGCCGACGACGTCGTCGTCACCGTCACCCTGTCGAAGTCGCTGGGCAGTCAGGGCGGTGCGGTGCTGGGACCGGCACGGGTGATCGACCACCTGGTCAACGCGGCCCGCAGCTTCATCTTCGACACGGGCCTCGCACCCGCGGCGGCCGGAGCGGCCCTCGCCGCCCTCAGGCTGCTGCGCCGCGAGCCGGAACGGGCGGCGCGCTCCCGTGCGGTGGCCGCCGAACTGCACGCACGCCTGACCGCCGCGGGGCTGGAAGCGGTGCGTCCGGACGCCGCGGTCGTTTCCGTGCGTGCCCCGTCCCCGGAGAACGCGGTGCGCTGGGCGGCCGCATGCCGGGCGGCGGGCCTGGCCGTGGGCTGCTTCCGTCCTCCTTCCGTGCCCGACGGCATCTCACGGCTCAGGCTGACCGCACGGGCGGACCTCTCCGGGGCCGAGATCGAACGCGCTGTACGAGTGATCGGCGAGACGCGGCCATGAGTCGGCGTGACACGGCCGTGCATCGCCTGGACGGAAACTGACCGGAAGCGGTCAGCAGGTCACCGGAGCGCGGCGACGAACTCCGCCCAGCTCCCGGGGGAGAAGAGCAGGGCGGGTCCGGCCGGGTCCTTGGAGTCGCGCACGGCGAGCAGTCCGGCCCGGGGACCGGAGTGCGGGCGGGCCGTCTCCACGCAGTTGTTCGCTCCGGTGCTGTAGCTGCTGCGCAGCCACCGCACACCGTGCAGATCGGTACTGGAAGGTACGTTCCGAGGCAGTGCAGACATGGTGCCTCCTTACGCGCCGCCTATCCCGGCGATGTAATCCAGCGAGTCCTCGGGTGAAAGGGCATGGATCTGAAGGGTGTTGAAGGCCTCCGAGTAGGCCCGGAGGTCTTCTTTCCGCTCGAGGTAGAGGCTACTCGTCAAATGGTCGAGAACAACCACGTCCAGATCAGATGTGCTCGGAAATGAGAAGATAACGAAAGGGCCGGTGATACCGATATGCGCCCCGGCGGAGAAGGGCAGCACCTGGAGGCGCACTTGCGGCAGACGCGCCGCCTCCAGGAGCCGCTGAAGCTGCCGCGCCATCACCTCCGGCCCGCCGACCTCCCGCCGCAGCACCGCCTCGTCCAGAACGGCGCTCAGCACCAGCGGCGGATCCGACCGCAGCACGTCCTGCCTGGCCAGCCGCACCTTCACCAGAGCGTCCAGCCGCTCCTCGGCGTCACCGGAGGCACCGGGACCGTCGGTGCCGCCGGTGCCGTCGGGACCGTCGTGGCCTCTTCCGACGGCCGCCCCGGTGACCGCGCGGGCGTACTCCGGCGTCTGCAGCAGTCCCGGGACCACCGATGTCTCCAGGGTGCGCATCTCGCTCGCCTGCGACTCCAGGCTGATGAAGTCACGGTAGGCGGGCGGCAGCACACCGCGGTAGGCGTGCCACCAGTGGTGCCGGCCGCCGACGTCGTCCGACCCGGCCAGCACCAGCAGCAGCTCGCGCTGTTGACGGTCGGTCACGCCGTAGGCGTCCAGGAGTAACCGGACATCGGCCGATTTCACCCCGCTGGCGCCGGTCTCGATCCGGCTCACCTTCGACTGGTGCCAGCCCACGAGACGGGCGGCCTCACCGCTGGTGAGGCCCGCGCCGGTGCGCAGCTCGCGCAGTTCGGCGCCCAGCTTCCGGCGGCGCACCGCGGGACCGTTCTGCATGGGCCACTCCTTACTCGCCATTACTCCGTGCGCGCCGCCCGAATACGGTCTGCCGTCGTAGAGTTCACCGCTTTGAGCGACAGATATATGCATATCTTGGTGGTTCTCACCCGTGACCGGCGCGCTGATGGCAGTCTGGCGACGAAGCACCAGTGCGGGACCGTACTCGAACCCATCCGCTCCGTGTCGGACTGCGGTCCCGTGGGAAAGGGACGACGTCGCCATGGCGGACCATCTGGAAGCATCCATCACTCTGCCGAGCGATCCAGCCTCGGTTTCCGCTGCCCGCAGCTATGTGGTGGGCATCCTGGCGGAATGGGGGCTTCAGCCGGACACCGGCGTCTGCGACACCGTCCGGCTCATCGTCTCCGAGCTCGCCACCAACGCCGTACAGCACACCTTCGGGCAGTCGCCCACCTTCACGGTGGCCCTCGCGCTCGACCGTGACGAGCAGCTGCGCGTCGGTGTCACCGACAGCCACCCCCGCTTCCCGAAGCGGCTGCCCGCCGCCGTGCAGCAGGACAACGGCCGCGGCATGGTCATCATCCGCTGGCTGACCGCCGAGTGCGGCGGCAGGCTCAGGGTGCGGCCCACCCGCGAGGGAGGCAAGACGGTCTTCGTCGAACTGCCGTGGGCGGTCCCGGCGAGGCCGGTCACGGCAGGGGGGCAGCAGGAGCCCTAGGGGGTCCCGTACGGGTCCGTACGGGTCCGTACGGGTCCGTACGGGGCCGTAGGGGTCCGCACGGTTCCGGGTGTGGCCCTGTGCCCGGGACCGTGCGGCGCGTGACCGCGGGTCAGCTCACCCGGCCGTACCAGACGCTCTTCGTCCAGATCTTCTGCAGCTTCACGACATCCCCGGTCTTCGGGGCGTGCCAGATCTTCCCCTTCCCGGCGTAGATGCCGACGTGGTAGACGTTCGAGCCCGAATGGAAGAAGACCAGGTCTCCGGCCTTGCGGTGGCTGGCGGAGATGTGGTGGGTCTTGTTGTACTGCTGGGCTGCCGTCCGCGGCAGCTTCTTGCCCGCCTTCTTGAACGAGTACAACGTGAGGCCGGAGCAGTCGAACCTGCCGGGACCGGTGGCCCCCCACTTGTACGGTGCGCCCTTCTTGGACGCCGCGACCTGGAGCGCCTTCGTCGCCGGAGTCGTGGCAGCGGCGTCGGTGGCGACACCGGGAACGACTATCGAGCCGCCGACGGCGGCGATGGCGAATGCCGAGGCCGTGCCGGCCCGGGCCATGAGCGACGGGACACGATTGAGCGCAGTCATGCGCAACCCTTCGTCAGCCGCCTGTGAAGGATGACCTGTCGGATTCGGGCTGGCGAAGTTGCCCGGCCGCGTTGCCGCGGCTTCACCCCAAGGGCTGCTCGGAGACGGACGGCTGTCCGTTCCGGCGACCCGTCTTGCCTGGGTCCTCCACTCCTGCCGATCCACTCCTGTCGACCGGTCATCCGGGCGGCGGCAGGACTCGGCGTCCGCCCGGATCGCCCCGCCGCTTTGGCGGGGTCTTGTCGTCAGTCAGGGATCTTCGCCCACACCTGTCCGAAAAACCCAACGGAACCGAGTATTTGTGGTGTTACTCACCACTCAGCCGTTCGGGTGGACGGGCTCGTGTTCGAGTCCCTGCCGGGACAGCGGCGCACCCTCCGACCAGGGTCGAAGCTCCTCCCGGCGCTCTTCGGCCGGGCGGTTCGCGCAACTTCGAGGGCCCTGGAAAAGGATGCGCTGCTAGTCCGAACGTGGGTACGTCCTTTGGGCCGTTTCGACTCAGTCGCGAGCGCGCAAGCTCTCAACCGGTGCCGTCCGGGGGCACGGTGACGCGCGCGGTGCGGCGCTCGCCGTCCAGCACCCTCAGCGCCCGCGCCAGGGTGGCCTCGTGCAGCTCCGTCTCGCCACGGCTGTGCATCAGCGCCAGCGCGTCGCGCAGTTCCACCGCCTTGCGCACCAGCGCCTGGGCGGCCCGCAGTCCGCTGTAGGTGTGGCCGTGCCGCGCCGGATTGACCCGGCCCAGCAGGTCGGCAGCCTCCAGGTAACGGTCGATCAACTCGCCCTCGGCCCGGGTCAGGGCCGGCAACGGCGGAAGTTCCGGTGGCAGCATCGGCGGCTCACCCCGCGTCCGGGGTGACGGTGCGCGAGGACTTGCGGCTGGGGACGACCCCGTCCACCAGCCCGTACTCCAGAGCGCCCCGGGCGTCCAGCACCAGGTCCCGTTCGAGGTCGGCGTCGACCCGCTCAGGATCGCGGCCGGTGTGGCGAACGAGCATGTCCTCCAGCAGGCCGCGCATCCGGACCAGTTCGTCCGCCTGGATGGCGAGATCGCTCGGCTGACCCCGCGTCGGCTCGGGCAGCGACGGCTGCTGGAGCACCACCCGCGCGCCCGGCAGCGCGAACCGTTTGCCCGGTGTGCCCGCGGCGAGCAGCACCGCGGCTGACGAGCCCGCCTGTCCCAGGCAGATCGTCTCCACGTCGCAGCCGACGTACCGCATGGTGTCGTAGATCGCCGTCATCGCGCTGAACGAGCCGCCCGGGGAGTTGATGTACAGCGAGATGTCCCGGTCGGGCGCGTCGTACTCCAGATACATGAACTGCGCCATGACGTCGTTGGCCGAGACCTCGTCGATCGGTGTCCCGAGGAGCACGATCCGCTCCTGCAGCAGCTTGGAGTACGGATCGACGGTGCGGTAGCCGCCTCCGGTTCGCTCGGTGAACTCGGGCAGGACGTGACGGGCGGACGGTCGGGTCATGGCGTTCCCCTCCTCGGGCGGCGCTATCTGTAAAAAATGTACAGGACGTACGTGACGTTATGATGGGGGTATGGCCTACGAGATTCCGGTGACGCAAGCCAGGGCTGAACTCGCCGACCTGATCAACCGCGTGGTGTACGGCGGTGAGCGCGTCGTCGTGACCCGGCACGGCAAGCCCCTGGTCGCCCTCGTCTCCGCCGCCGACCTGGAACGACTCGACGCACTCGACCAGCCGGAGGAGGAGCGGGTGATCAGCTCCGTCTCGCACACCCGCGACGCCACGTCCGCTCCTCGCGAACAGCAGCGCTTCGGCATCGCGGCGGAACACCGACGGCCCGACCGCTCCTAGCGGCGCCCCGCAGGCCGGCCTGGGGACCGGGGCGGTCGCTGTCGCGCCGTATACGGTCCGGGCGCGGTCCGGGCTCCCTGCCGGCCGCGTGGCCCGTCCGCGGCCGAACGAGGGATCACGGAACGGTTAACGTGCCCGAAACCCGCTCGCACTAGCCTGCCGATCCACGCCAACAGGGACTTTGCCCCGTGGCCGCGGCAACCGGGCCCCGCACGGTCCGGAGCGAGGACTGTGAGGTGGGACGTGCAACTGACCCCGCACGAGCAAGAGAGGCTGCTGATCCACGTCGCGGCCGACGTCGCCGAGAAGCGCCGGGCCCGTGGGCTGAAGCTCAACCACCCCGAGGCGGTCGCGCTCATCACCTCGCACATCCTCGAAGGCGCGCGTGACGGCCGTACCGTCGCCGAACTCATGTCCTCCGGGCGCAAGCTGCTCACCCGGGACGACGTCATGGAGGGCGTCCCGGAGATGATCCACGACGTACAGGTCGAGGCCACCTTCCCGGACGGCACCAAGCTCGTCACCGTCCACGACCCCATCGTCTGAGGGGCCGTCCATGATTCCCGGAGAGATCCTGTTCGCGGACGGCCCCGTGGTGTTCAACGAGGGCCGCGAGGTCACCCGTGTCACCGTCCTCAACGCCGCCGACCGGCCCGTCCAGGTCGGCTCCCACTACCACTTCGCCGAGGCCAACCCCGGTCTGGAGTTCGACCGGGGCGCCGCGCGGGGCAAGCGCCTCAACGTCGCCGCCGGCACCGCCGTGCGCTTCGAGCCCGGTGTCCCCGTCGACGTCGAACTCGTCCCGCTCGCCGGCGCCCGTGTCGTACCAGGCCTGCGCGGGGAGACCGGAGGTGCCCTCGATGCCTGAGATCTCCCGTGCCGCCTACGCGGACCTGTTCGGCCCGACCACCGGTGACCGGATCCGGCTCGCCGACACCGACCTGCTGATCGAGATCGAGGAGGATCGTTCCGGCGGTCCCGGACGCGCCGGTGACGAGGCGGTCTTCGGCGGCGGCAAGGTCATCCGAGAGTCCATGGGCCAGTCCCGCGCCACCCGCGCGGAAGGCACCCCCGACACCGTCGTCACCGGCGTCGTCATCGTCGACCACTGGGGCGTCGTCAAGGCCGACCTCGGCATCCGCGACGGCCGGATCACCGGAATCGGCAAGGCCGGCAACCCCGACACCATGGACGGCGTCCACCCGGACCTGGTCATCGGCCCGGAGACCGAGGTGATCGCGGGCAACGGGCGGATCCTCACCGCCGGCGCCATCGACGCGCACGTCCACTTCATCTGCCCCCAGATCGCCGACGAGGCTCTTGCGGCCGGCATCACCACGCTGGTCGGCGGCGGCACCGGACCGGCCGAGGGCTCCAAGGCGACCACCGTCACCCCGGGCCCCTGGCACCTGGCCCGGATGCTGGAGGCGATGGAGCAGTACCCGCTGAACATCGGCTTCCTCGGCAAGGGCAACACCGTCTCGCACGAGGCGATGCTGTCCCAGATCCGCGGCGGCGCGCTGGGCCTGAAGCTGCACGAGGACTGGGGCGCCACCCCGGCCGTCATCGACGCCTCGCTGACCGTCGCCGACCGCACCGGCATCCAGGTCGCCATCCACACCGACACCCTCAACGAGGCCGGCTTCGTGGGCGACACGCTTGGCGCAATCGCCGGACGCGGCATCCACGCGTACCACACGGAGGGTGCGGGCGGCGGGCACGCGCCGGACATCATGACCGTGGTCTCGGAGCCGCACGTGCTGCCCAGTTCCACCAACCCGACGCGGCCGTTCACCGTCAACACCGCCGAGGAACACCTCGACATGCTGATGGTGTGCCACCACCTCAACCCGGCCGTCCCCGAGGACCTGGCCTTCGCCGAGTCCCGGATCCGGCCGTCGACCATCGGCGCCGAGGACATACTGCACGACCTGGGCGCGATCTCGATCATCTCCTCGGACTCCCAGGCCATGGGGCGGGTGGGTGAGGTCGTGCTGCGCACCTGGCAGACCGCGCACGTGATGAAGCGGCGGCGGGGTGCGCTGCCCGGTGACGGGCGGGCCGACAACCTGCGGGTGCGCCGGTACGTCGCCAAGTACACGATCAACCCCGCGCTCGCCCAGGGCCTCGCCCGCGAGATCGGTTCCGTCGAGACCGGCAAGCTCGCCGACCTGGTGCTGTGGGAGCCGGCGTTCTTCGGGGTCAAGCCGCACCTCGTGCTCAAGGGCGGCCAGATCGCGTACGCGCAGATGGGCGACGCCAACGCGTCCATTCCCACGCCGCAGCCGATCCTCCCGCGGCCGATGTACGGGGCGATCGGCCGGGCACCGGCCGCGAACTCGTTCAACTTCGTGGCGCCGCTCGCCATCGAGGACGGGCTGCCGGAACGGCTGCAGCTGGGGAAGCGCTTCGTCGCCATCGAGTCGACGCGCGGTGTGACGAAGGCGGACATGAGGGAGAACGACGCCCGGCCGCGTGTCCAGGTCGATCCCGACAGCTTCGCCGTGCACATCGACGGGGAACTGGTCGAGGCGGCACCGGCGGCCGAACTTCCCATGGCCCAGCGTTACTTCCTCTTCTGATGTCCAGGGCAGCACTTCTCGTCCTGGCCGACGGCCGGTTTCCCGCCGGTGGGCACGCGCACTCGGGCGGGGCCGAGGCGGCCGTCAAGGCCGGGCGGATCAGCGGGGCCGCGAGCCTGGAGGACTTCTGCAGGGGGCGGTTGCACACCGCGGGGCTCGTGGCGGGTGCGCTCGCCGCGGCCGCGGCGCTCGGTGTGGACCCGGCCGTGCTGGACGCCGCGGCGGACGCGCGGACGCCGTCGCCCGCGTTGCGGGGTGCCGGGCGGCGGCTGGGGCGGCAGCTGCTGCGGGCCGCTCGGGCGACCTGGCCGTGCGGTGAACTGGACGCGTTGGCAAGGGGGTTCCCCAAGGGGGCGCATCAGCCGGTGGTGCTGGGGCTCGTGGCCAGGGCGGCCGGGCTGGAGGCGTTGGACGCGGCGTACTGTGCGGCGTACGAGAGCGTGAGCGGGCCCGCTGCCGCGGTGGTGCGGTTGCTGAGCCTGGATCCGTTCGACGCGACGGCGGTGCTGGCCCGGCTGGCGCCGGAGCTGGATCGTGTCGCGGACCGGGCGGTGGAGGCGGCTCGGCGGGCGGTCGGGGAGGGGGCCGACGTGTTGCCCGCGGCGTCGGCGCCGTTGCTGGAAATCGGAGCGGAGTGGCATGCGGGGTGGTCCGTGCGGTTGTTCGCCTCGTAGGGGGTTTCGCCTCCGCCGCCCCTACCCTTCCCGTCCCCAGGGGCTCCGCCCCTTCGACCCCGCCAGGGGGCTTCGCCCCCTGGACCCCCGTATCGGCCTGAACGGCCTAGTCCTCGAACTCCCCCAGAGGGAGCACCCCCAGACGGGCTGATTGATGGAGCTGTCCTCATGCATCTTGACCACACCCACACCACCCCCGCCCTCAGCGCCGACGCCCGCCTGCCCGGCGGAAGTCGGCGGGCGCTGCGGATCGGCCTCGGTGGGCCCGTCGGGTCCGGGAAGACCGCCACCGTCGCCGCGCTCTGCCGGGCGTTGCGGGACGAGATGTCGCTCGCGGTCGTCACGAACGACATCTACACCCGGGAGGACGCCGAGTTCCTGCTCAGAGAGGCAGTGCTGCCGCCGGAGCGGATCACCGCCGTGGAGACGGGCGCCTGTCCGCACACCGCGATCCGGGACGACATCTCCGCCAACCTCGAAGCCGTGGAGGACCTGGAGGACGAGGTCGGGCCGTTGGACCTGATCCTGGTCGAGTCCGGCGGGGACAACCTGACCGCCACCTTCTCCAGGGGGCTGGTGGACGCGCAGATCTTCGTCATCGACGTGGCAGGCGGGGACGACATCCCGCGCAAGGGCGGGCCCGGCGTGACCACCGCCGACCTGCTCGTGGTCAACAAGACCGACCTGGCACCGTACGTCGGCTCCGACCTCGCGCGGATGGCCGCCGACGCGAAGGTGCAGCGCGGCGAACTGCCGGTCGTCTTCCAGTCGCTCAGGAGCGAGCCGGGTGTGACGGACGTGGCCGACTGGGTGCGCGCCCGGCTCGCGGCGTGGGCGGCATGACCGTGACCGGGGTGCGGGGCACCGCCCGGATCGTCGCCCGGGACGACGGGCGGGGCGGTACCGCACTGCCCGTGCTGGACGGCGAGGGGCCGCTGGCGCCGCGCCGGACCCGGGCGAGCGGGGGCGAAGCGCGGGTCGTGCTCGTCGGGGCGATGAGCGGGCCTCTCGGCGGCGACCGGTTCGACGTGACGGCGGAGGTGGGGCAGGGTGCCCGGCTGCACGTGCGCTCCGCCGCCGCGACCATCGCGTTGCCGGGGCAGCGGAAGGGGGAATCCCGGTACGACGTACGGCTCGTCGTGGCCGACGGAGGTGAACTGCACTGGCTGCCTGAGCAGTTGATCTCTGCCCGCGGCAGCGACCTGTACGTCTCCACACACGTCGATCTCGCGGCCGGGGCCCGGCTCGTGCTGCGCGAGGAGCAGGTACTGGGCCGGACCGGGGAGGAGCCCGGGCGACTGACCAGCCGTCTCACCGTGCGGATAGCCGGGCGGACAGTACTCGACCAGGAGCTGGCCTGCGGGCCCGGCGCGCCGGGCGGCTGGGACGGTCCCGCCGTGCTCGCGGGACACCGAGCCGTCGGGCAACTCGTCGTCGTCCGGCCCGAGTTCGACCGGGAGCCGGTGGCGGCGCGGATGCTGGGGGAGGGAGCCGCCATCGCGCCGCTCGCCGGTCCCGCCGTGCTGGTGACCGCCGTCGCGGCCGACGCGCTGCGACTGCGGCGGGTACTGGACGAGGCGCTGGCGCAGTTGGCCTGATCCGCTGAACGGGACGTCAACGTCCGGTTATCGGATTGGTAAAGAAGGTCAACGGCCCCTGTCCTCAGGTGGTTCACAGCCGCGAGGATCCTCCGTGACCATTCGCTGCGATGTACGGGGAGGGGCCCCACTTGAGGGACACGAGACCGAAGAACCGCGTGCTGGCGCTCGGTTCGGCCGGAGCACTCGTCACGGCGACCCTGCTGGCCGGTGCCGTCTCGGCGCCCACGGCCGGCGCGGCCGAGCGGCACGGCCAGGACCGGGAGGCACGCGGCGCCGCGATCGCCGCCGCCCGGGCCGCCAAGGCCGGGATCGACTGGCACGACTGCCCGGCCGACTGGGGGCTGGAGAAGCCCATCCAGTGCGGCTGGGTCTCCGTACCGGTCGACTACGCGAAGCCGTACGGCAAGCAGATCAAGCTCGCCGTCGACCGTATCGGCAACACGGGGACCAAGGGGGAGCGCCAGGGCGCGCTCGTCTACAACCCCGGCGGTCCGGGCGGCTCCGGCATGCGTTTCCCGCGCCGGGTCACCACCAAGAGCGCCCTGTGGGTCAACACCGCCAAGGCGTACGACTTCGTGGGCTTCGACCCGCGCGGTGTCGGTCACTCCGCGCCCATCTCCTGCATCGACCCGCAGGAGTTCGTCAAGGCGCCCAAGGCCGACCCGGTGCCGGACACCGAGGCGGACAAGACCGCCCAGCGCAAGCTGGCCCGTGAGTACGCGGACGGCTGCCACGAGCGCAGCGGCGGGATGCTGCCCTACATGACCACGCCGAACACCGCCCGCGACCTGGACGTCATCCGTGCCGCGCTCGGCGAGAAGAAGCTCAACTACCTCGGCGTCTCCTACGGCACCTACCTCGGCGCCGTCTACGGCACGCTCTTCCCGGGGCACGTCCGCCGGATGATCGTGGACAGCGTGGTCAACCCGTCCCGCCAGAACATCTGGTACGAGGCCAACCTGGAGCAGGACGTCGCCTTCGAGGGCCGCTGGAAGGACTGGGAGGACTGGGTCGCCGCCAACGACGCCAGCTTCCACCTCGGCACCACCCGGACCGCGGTCCAGGACAAGTGGCTCCAGTTGCGCGCCACCGCCAAGAAGAACCCCATCGGCGGGGTCGTCGGCCCGGCCGAGCTGATCTCCTTCTTCCAGAGCGCCCCGTACTACGACTCCTCGTGGGTGCCGGTGGCGACGACGTTCAGCAAGTACTTCGCGGGTGACACCCAGGCGCTGGTCGACGCCGCCGCTCCGGACATGTCCGACACCGCGGGCAACATCACCTCGGAGAACAGCAACGCCGTCTACACGGCCGTCGAGTGCGCCGACGCCAAGTGGCCCACCAGCTGGCGCAAGTGGGACCGCGACAACACGCGGCTCAACAAGAACTACCCGTTCATGACCTGGGCCAACGCGTGGATGAACCTGCCGTGCGCGACCTGGCCGGTCAAGCAGCAGACCCCGTTGCACGTCAAGACCCACAAGGGCCTGCCGCCGGTTCTCATCGTGCAGTCCACGCGTGACGCCGCCACCCCGTACGAGGGCGCCGTCGAACTGCACAAGAGCTTCAAGGGCTCCCGTCTGGTCACCGAGAAGGACGCGGGCTCCCACGGCGTGACCGGCCTGGTCAACCCGTGCGTCAACGACCGGGTGGACGCCTACCTGCTCACCGGCAAGCTGGACACCGCGGACGTCACCTGCGCTCCGCACGCCACGCCCAAGCCGTAATCGCATCACGACGACCGAGGGGCGGCCGGAGTTCCGGTCGCCCCTCGGTCATGCCGGTCAGCTCAGCGGCAGCCGCGGGAAGCGGCGTTCCTTCTCGGCGCCCGCCGCGGCCTGCTCCGCCTTGACCACCGCCGCGTACTCGTCGACGTACTCCTGCTCGGACAGCGACAGAACGGCGTACATGATCTCGTCGGTGATGGCTCGCAGGACGGCCTTCTCGTTCTCCATGCCCGTGTAGCGGGAGAAGTCCAGCGGCTCGCCGAAACGGATGGCGATGGGGTGGATGCGCGGGATGACGCGCCCCGGCGGCTGCGCCTCGAAGGTGCCGATCATCGCGCAGGGGACGACCGGTACCCCTGCCTGCAGCGCCATCACCGCGACGCCGACCTTGCCCTTGTACAGACGGCCGTCGTGCGAGCGGGTGCCCTCGGGATAGATGCCGAGCAGTTCGCCCTTGCGGAGTACGCCGAGCCCCTCACGGATCGCGGCCTGGCCCGCCTCCTTGCCGGAGCGGTCGACCGGGATCTGGCCGGCGCTGCGGAAGAAGAACGCGGTCAGACGGCCCTTCAGGCCCGGTCCCGTGAAGTACTCGGCCTTGGCCAGGAAGGTGATGCGCCGTTTGAGGATGGCCGGCATCAGGAAGTGGTCCGCGAAGGACAGGTGGTTGCCGGCGACGATGGCCGCTCCGGAGGACGGCACGTGGTCGAGGCCTTCGATGCGGGGCCGGAAGACCAGCCTCAACAGCGGCCCGAGCAGCACGTACTTGAGCAGGTAGTAGAACAAGGGGTCGCTCCTCACTCCGGGTGGATCGGCTCAACCGCAGAGTTCTCGCAGGTCAACCGGCATGTCAAACGGGGTGTCAGTGTAAGTGCAGCCGTAGTCCCGCGGAACCGGTTCCGGCCGTGTCGATGACGACCCGCCACCGGCCTTCCTGGCGGGCGATCCGGGTGCGGAATACCCCCAGGGGGTATATGGTTGGGGGAGTCGAGAGCTGATCGCGAAAGGGAGACCGACGATGGACCACGCGACGCACGACCACCAGCACCACGGGCACCAGGGACACCACGGGCACCACCAGGCGACCGGTACGTCCTGGAGCATGGCCGCCCGGGCCACGCTCCACTGCCTCACCGGCTGCGCCATCGGCGAGGTCCTCGGCCTGGTCATCGGCACCGCGGCCGGCCTGCACAACGCGGCCACCGTGGTCATCTCCATCGTCCTGGCGTTCGTCTTCGGTTACGCGCTGACCATGCGGGGCGTCCTGCGCGCCGGTGTCCCCCTGGGGCAGGCGGTCAAGGTCGCGCTGGCCGCCGACACCGTGTCCATCGCGGTGATGGAACTGATCGACAACACGGTCATGGTCGGCGTGCCCGGCGCCATGGACGCGGGCCTTGCCGACTGGCTGTTCTGGGCCTCACTCGTGCTGTCCCTGGCTCTTGCGTTCGTGCTGACCACCCCCGTGAACCGGTGGATGATCGGCCGCGGCAAGGGGCACGCGGTCGTGCACGCCCACCACTGAGCACGGGCCGGCCCGTCGAGCACAGGCCGGCCCGTGCCGCCGCTCACGAGCCACCGGTGGCGCCACCGACGGTGATGTCCGTCTTCATGCCGAGGTCCTTGTGCCCGTCCACCGGGCAGTACAGCTCGTACGAGCCGTTCTTCAGCGTGACCCTGAGCTGCGCAGACTGGCCCGGAGCGAGGTCGTGGGGCAGCCGCACGTCACCGCCCTGTCCCTCGACCTCCAGGGAGTGCGCGATGTGCCCCTTGTTCTCGGCGACGAAGGTGTAGTCACCCGACTTGAACGTCTTCGACGACAGGGTCAGCTTGTACTCGGTCATCTGCACGGTCACCGTCGTACCCATCGGCTTGCCGCTTGCCGACGGGGAGGACGAGGGGGAGGACGACGGTGACGGCGACGCGGAGGACGTGGTCCCGGTTCCCACGCTGCCCGACCCCGAGTTGCCGCACGCCGTGAGCACGGCGGCCAGCGTCATCACGCACGCCCCCACCGCCGCTCCGCTCCGGCTGAGTGTTCCAGCCATGGCCGGTCCTCCTCGCTGCGTCAGCGTTCTGAGACGTCGGGCCCGACGGAGACCGGTTCGCGGGCCGACCTGTACGGCAGTCCCGGAGAGGCGCCACGGGCCACCCGGCCGCCCAGCCAGGCAAGGAATGCAAGAACGAAGAGTCCCTCGACGAGCAGGGACAGCGGGCCGTACGGCGTCTCCCAGCCGGGTTCGTAATAACCGGCCGGCAGGCCGACGGTGCGCGACAGCACAAAGCCGACGATCATCCCGAGACTGACCAGGGTCCCGGTCAGCCAAGCGGCCAGCGGGCGCCTCATGGCGACCAGCGCCACCGCCACCGCGAACATGACGGCGCTCCCCACCGCGAAGAGGACGCCGATGTAGAACATCTCCTCCAGGTGGTCGGGGACGAGAAGCGTGTGCAGCGCCGTGTTGGCCACGGCGCAGCACACTCCCAGTCCCGTGAGGCCGGCTTCGACGGCATGGGTGGGATTCATCGTGGCTCCAGGTGTTCCGCTCCTGTGAGGGATACGGAGAACAGCTCTCGGCGGATTGCGCCCGCCGGGAACCCGGAACCGCGAACCTCAGCTTCCTCGGACGAGCACCCGCTCCAACGCGCCCAGCGCGGAACGGAGTTCCTCCGCGGTGATGGTCAGTGGCGGGGCCAGCCGGATCGTCGAGCCGTGGGTGTCCTTGACCAGGATCCCCTCCCGCATGAGACGTTCGCTGACCTCGCGACCGGTGCCGAGGGCGGGATCCACGTCGACGCCCGCCCACAGTCCGCGCGAGCGGAAGCCGACCACGCCCCGGCCGGTCAGCCCCGCCAGCCCCTCGCGCAGCACGCCGCCCAGCTCGGCCGCCCGGCGCTGGAACGCACCCGTCTCGAGCAGCTCGACGACCGCCGTGCCGACCGCCGCCGCGAGCGGGTTGCCGCCGAACGTGGAACCGTGCTCGCCGGGCCGCAGCACACCGAGGACCTCGCGGCGGCCCACCACGGCCGACACCGGCACGATTCCGCCGCCCAGCGCTTTGCCGAGCAGCACCAGGTCCGGGACGACGTCCTCGTGCTCGACGGCGAGCGTGCGGCCGGTGCGGCCCAGCCCCGACTGGATCTCGTCCGCGACGAACAGACAGCCCGCGCGCCGGGTCAGCTCGCGGACACCGCGCAGATAGCCGTCGGCGGGGACGATCACGCCCGCCTCGCCCTGGACGGGTTCGATCAGCACGGCCGCCGTCGTCTCGTCGACGGCCGCCTCCAGCGCGGCCAGGTCGTCGTACGGGACGATCCGGAAACCCGGCGCGAAGGGCCCGAAGCCCGCGCGGGCCGTCTCGTCGGTGGAGAAGCCGACGATCGTCGTCGTACGGCCGTGGAAGTTCTCCGCCGCCACCACGATCGTCGCCCGGTCGGCGGGCACACCCTTCACCTCGTACGCCCACTTGCGGGCCACCTTGATGCCGCTCTCCACGGCCTCGGCGCCGGTGTTCATCGGCAGCACCATGTCCTGCCCGGTCAGCGCGGCGAGCCGCTCGGCGAACCCGGCGAGCCGGTCGTTGTGGAAGGCGCGCGAGGTCAGCGTCAGCAGGTCGAGCTGGCGGTGGGCGGCCTCGATCAGCGCGGGGTGGCGGTGGCCGAAGTTGAGGGCCGAGTAGCCGGCCAGCATGTCCAGGTAGCGGCGGCCCTCGACGTCCTCCACCCAGGCGCCCTCGGCCCGGGCGACCACCACCGGCAGCGGATGGTAGTTGTGCGCGAGGACCGGCTCCTCCGCGCGGATCAGGTCGGCGGACGTACGGGTGCGTGCGGGTGCGCTCATGAGCGGATCTCCTGGGTGCAGCACTTGATGCCGCCGCCGGCCTTGTGGAACTCCGACAGGTCGACGGGGACGGGGACGTAGCCGTGCTCGGCGAGGCGGCCGGCGAGTGCCTCGGCCCGCGGCGCGATGAAGACGTGCCGGCCGTCGGACACCGAGTTGAGGCCGAACGCCATCGCGTCGTCGCGGGTGGCGAGCACCGCGTTCGGGTACAGGCGCGCGAGCACCTCCCGGCTGCCGGCCGAGAAGGCCTCGGGGTAGTAGGCGATGTTGTCGTCGTCGAGGACGAACAGCGCGGTGTCCAGGTGGTAGAAGTACGGGTCCACCAGCGTCAGGCTGATCACCGGGTGACCGAAGTACTCCTGCACCTCGCGGTGCGCCTCACGCGTCGTGCGGAAGCCGGTCCCGGCCAGCAGGTACCGGCCCGTCCACACCAGGTCGCCCTCGCCCTCGCAGACGGACTCGGGACGGTGCACGTCGAACCCGGCCGACCTGAACCAGGTGTCGTAGTGGGCCGACTCGGGGCGCCGCTCCGGCGCGTGGAAGAGGGAGCCGAAGACCCGGCCGTCGACGACCACCGCGGAGTTCGCGGCGAAGACCATGTCCGGCAGGCCGGGGGCCGGGTCCACGGTGTCGACGGTGTGGCCGTGGGTGCGGTAGGCGCTCATCAGCGCCTGCCACTGCTCCCGGGCCAGGTCCACGTCGACGCGGGTGTCGGGATGCATCCAGGGATTGATCGCGTACTGCACGGCGAAGTGTCTGGGTTCGCAGACGAGGAAGCGCCTGAGGCGCGGTACACGGCTGTCGGGCACAGAGGTGTTCCTCCGCTTCCTGCGGTGCCGAACGAGGGTTGACTCCAAGGTAAGAACGGACCCGGACGCCCGACAAGGAACGACACCTGCGTCTTTGCGCAGGATCGCTGCGTTGTGAACCCGATCAGCGCACGTCTGCTGCGCCTGGCCCGTCCCCGTCCGGCGCGGCCTGGGTGGCTCCCGCCTCCGGACTTTCCGGGAGGAGGTGGGACAGCACCATCACGCTGATCGTCTTCCTGATGAACGGCTCCGTGCGGATCCGCTCCAGCACCTCCTCGAAGTGCTCCACGTCCCGGGCCCGCACGTGCAGCAGCGCGTCCGCGCCGCCCGTCACGGTCATGGCCGCCGTGATCTCCGGATGGTTGCGGACCACCTCGGCCAGCCGCCTCGGCGGCGCCGCCCCCTCGCAGTACACCTCCACGTACGCCTCCGTGCGCCAGCCCAGCGCCGACGGCTTCACGGTGGCCGTGAACCCCGTGATCACACCCGTGTCCCGCAGCCGGTCCACACGCCGCTTCACCGCGGTGGCCGACAGCCCGATCGCCGCACCGATCTCGGCGAAGCTGGTCCTGGCGTTCGCCATCAACGCCGTGATGATCTTGCGGTCGAGCTCGTCGAACGGGACGGTCCTGCTGTTCATGTCGGCACTGTATCCAGCGGCGACGTCCACACCCGGCACATGTCCAGGCGTGCGGATTCCTCCTACACTCCACGTTCATGCTGCGCGCCCTCGCCGTCGACGACGAACGGCCCTCGCTCGAAGAACTCCTGTACCTGCTCAACGCCGACCCGCGCATCGCCGCCGCCGAGGGTGCCGGGGACGCCACCGGGGCGTTGCGCCGCATCACCCGCGCCCTGGAGTCCGGGCCGGCCGGGCCCGACGCCATCGACGTGGTCTTCCTCGACATCCAGATGCCCGGCCTCGACGGCCTGGAGATGGCCCGGCTGTTGACCGGGTTCGCCCGGCCGCCACTGGTCGTCTTCGTCACCGCCCACGAGGACTTCGCCGTACGGGCGTTCGATCTGGAGGCGGTCGACTACGTGCTCAAGCCCGTCCGCAAGGAACGTCTCGCCGAAGCCGTCCGCCGGGCCGCCGAACTGCGCGGCACCGCACCGCCGATACCCGTGCACGAACCCGACCCCGACCAGATACCCGTCGAACGCGGCGGCGTGACCCGCTTCCTCGCCGTCGACGACATCACCCACGTGGAGGCGCACGGCGACTACGCCCGCCTGCACACCTGCAACGGCAGCCACCTCGTCCGCATCCCGCTGTCCGCCCTGGAGGAACGCTGGCGGGCCCGGGGTTTCGTCCGCATCCACCGCCGGCACCTCGTGGCCCTGCGCCACATCGGCGAACTCCGCCTGGACGCGGGCACCGTGAGCGTCCTGGTCGGCGACGAGGAACTCCAGGTCAGCCGACGGCACGCCCGCGAACTACGGGACCTGCTGATGCGCCGGACGGCGGGGTAGGGATACCGCAGTGGAGCCCACCGAACGCCGAGTCACCGTCACCGGACCGCCCCGCCGCACCCGCGGCAGAGCCTCCGGCTACTACCGGCCGCGCACCGAGATCGACGAGCTCACCACCCTCGGCCACACCTACCTCCGCTCCCTGATGCGCACTCAACTGCGCGCCGCGCTCACCGGCTTCGCGGTCCTCGTCCTGCTCGTCGGCCCGCTCCCGCTGGTCTTCGCGGCCGCCCCCGACGCCCGTCGCCTGTCCTGGGCGGTGCTCGGCTTCTGCCTGTACGCGCCGCTGATCCTGGTCGCCCGCTGGTACGTGCGCCGCGCCGAACGCAACGAGCGCGACTTCGTACGCCTGGTGGAAGACCGGTGAACTCCGGTTACGCGGTGCCCGCCGTCGCCCTCGTCGTCGTGACCACCGTCCTCGTCGGTGCCTTCGGTCTGCGCGTCTCCCGCACCACCTCCGACTTCTACGTCGCCTCCCGCACCGTCGGCCCCCGCCTCAACGCGGCCGCCATCAGCGGCGAGTACCTCTCCGCCGCCTCCTTCCTCGGCATCGCGGGGCTGGTCCTGGTCCAAGGCCCGGACATGCTCTGGTACCCGGTCGGCTACACGGCCGGCTACCTCGTCCTGCTCCTCTTCGTCGCCGCCCCGCTGCGCCGTTCCGGCGCCTACACCCTGCCGGACTTCGCCGAGGCCCGGCTCGCCTCACAGGGCGTGCGACGGCTGGCCGGAGCCTTCGTGGTCGGCGTCGGCTGGCTGTACCTGCTGCCCCAACTGCAGGGTGCCGGGCTGACCTTGGCGGTGCTCACCGGGGCCCCCGACCCGCTCGGCGGGATCATCGTGGCCGTGGTCGTGGTGGCGACCGTCGCCGCGGGCGGCATGCGCAGCATCACCTTCGTGCAGGCCTTCCAGTACTGGCTCAAGCTCACCGCGCTCCTCGTCCCCGCGCTCTTCCTCGTCCTCGCCTGGCAGACCGACGGCGGCCCGAGACCCGCCTTCGCGGAACCGGCCGCCTTCCGCGAGCAGCGCACCGTCCTCGTCGACGACACCCTCGACCTCCGGCTCCGGGAGCCACTCACCATCACCGTCAGCGGCAGGATCGACGGCCGCGCCCACGACGGCACCCGGCTCCGCCTGCCCGCCGGCACCCACCGCATCGAGGGCGGCACCCGCCTGACCTTCGCCCGGGGCACCCCCGTCCCCGCCGCCGACCGGGGCAGCAACGGCGGCATGTCGACCTCCCTCGCGGCGAGCCGCGAGGAACGCCCGCTGTACGCCACGTACGGGCTGATCCTGGCCACGTTCCTCGGCACCATGGGCCTGCCGCACGTCGTCGTCCGCTTCTACACCAGCCCGCACGGAGTCGCCGCCCGCCGCACCACGGTCGCCGTCCTCGCCCTGATCGGCGGCTTCTACCTGCTGCCACCGATGTACGGCGCCCTCGGCCGCCTGTACGCCCCCGAGCTCACCCTCAGCGGTGACGCGGACGCCGCCGTCCTGCTGCTGCCCGGCCGGATGATCGGCGGCGTCGGCGGCGACCTGCTGGGCGCGCTGGTGGCGGGCGGCGCCTTCGCCGCGTTCCTGTCCACCGCGTCGGGGCTGACCATGGCGGTCGCCGGAGTGCTCACCCAGGACGTGCTGCCCTCGCGCGGGGTACGGCATTTCCGGCTGGGCACGGCGCTCGCCATGGCCGTGCCGCTCGTGGCGAGCATGCTGGTGGGCGGGCTGCCGGTGGCCGACGCGGTCGGGCTGGCCTTCGCCGTCTCCGCGTCGTCCTTCTGCCCGCTGCTGGTCCTCGGCATCTGGTGGCGGCGGCTGACCCCGCCCGGCGCGGCCGCGGGCATGCTGGTGGGAGGCGGCTCGGCGTTCCTCGCCGTCGCCGCGACCATGGCCGGCTTCCCCGGCACCAGCCCGCTGCACGCCCTCCTCGCCTGGCCCGCCCTGTGGTCGGTGCCGCTGGGCTTCCTCACCATGGTGCTGGTGTCCCTGGCCACCCCGGCCCGGGTGCCGCCCGGCACGGCGGCGATCCTGGCCCGCTTCCACCTGCCCGAGGAACTGCGGTCCGAGGTGACGGCTTGAGCGGCTTCCTCGCGGGTCTGTGCGCCGCCGTCCTGCCGCTGCTGGCGGCCGGATTCTGGATCGGGCGGCGCACCGCCCGGCCGGGAAGCCCGGGAGACCTCGGTACCCCGATCGAGCACGCCACCTTCCAGACCCTCCACACCGCCTCCCTCGCCGCGCCCCCGCTGCGGGCCGGGCTGACCGGGGAGACCGCCCGGAAGTCGGCCCGTGGCCTGCGCACACTGCTCGGCACGGACGCGCTGTGCCTGACCGACCTGGAGGAGGTACTGGTCTGGGACGGGGCGGGCGGCCACCATCGCGCCGAGGTCATGGAGCGGTTGGCGGGGTCGCTGGAGACCGGCCGCGGGGAGGCGTTCCGGCTGAGCTGCGAGACCCCCGACTGCCCGGTCCGCTGGGCCGTCGTCGCGCCCCTCACCGTCGACGACCGGGTCCACGGCGCGCTGGTCGCCTGCGCCCCGCGCGAGTCCGCCGTCCTGGTCCGCGCGGCCGGTGAGGTGGCCCGATGGGTGAGCGTCCAGCTGGAACTGGCGGACCTCGACCGGTCCCGGACCCGGCTCATCGAGGCCGAGATCAAGGCCCTGCGCGCCCAGATATCGCCGCACTTCATCTTCAACTCACTCGCGGTGATCGCCTCGTTCGTGCGCACCGACCCCGAACGTGCCCGGGAGCTGCTCCTGGAGTTCGCCGACTTCACCCGCTACTCGTTCCGCAGGCACGGCGACTTCACCACCCTCGCCGACGAGCTGCACGCCATCGACCACTACCTGGCACTGGTCCGGGCCCGCTTCGGCGACCGCCTCTCCGTCACCCTGCAGATCGCCCCCGAGGTGCTGCCGGTCACCCTGCCCTTCCTGTGCCTGCAGCCCCTCGTGGAGAACGCCGTCAAGCACGGCCTGGAGGGCAAGGCCGACGCCTGCCACATCCAGATCACCGCGCAGGACGCGGGCGCCGAGGCCCTCGTCGTCATCGAGGACGACGGCGTCGGCATGGACCCCGCGCTGCTGCGCCGGATCCTCGCCGGCGAGGTCGGCCCGTCCGGCGGCATCGGCCTGTCCAACGTCGACGACCGGCTCCGCCAGGTCTACGGCGACGACCGCGGTCTCGTCATCGAGACCGCGGTCGGCGCGGGCATGAAGATCACCGCCCGGCTGCCCAAGTACCAGCCCGGCGTGCACTCGGCGGGCCGGCTCACGGCGGACTGACCGGCAGCGGTAGGTGCCCCGCGTGGTCGGGTGCTCCGCGTGGTCAGGTGCTCTGCCTGGTCAGGTGCTCTGTGTCATGATCATGGCGATCGTGAGCAGCCCCAGCACGACCCAGCCGAACCACAGCCAGCCGTTGCTCCCGAGCGCCACCGTGTAGGCCGTCACCACCACCAGCCCTCCGACGGTGAGCACCCCCATGGCCTTCGTAGAACCGTTCGTGGAACCGGGCATCGCACCAGCCTCCTGTAGGGTCCGTCCCCCCATGGTGCCCCGGAAGACCGGCTTTCTCAGCCCTCGCGCGCGTTCAGCGAGGCCAGGTAGGCGTTGTACGCCTCCAGCTCCTGGTCCCCGTCGCGGTCGGCGGCCCGGTCCTTGCGCTTGGCCTGCCGTTGCTCCGAGCCGTACCACTGGAACAGCAGCGCGATCAGCACCAGCACGGACGGGATCTCACTGAACGCCCAGGCGATGCCGCCGGCCGCGTTCTGGTCGGAGAGCGCGTCGATGCCGAGCGAGGCGGGAGGGTTCCGGAACGTCTCCACCATCGGCGTCGAGGCCATCATCAACGCGATCCCGAAGAACGCGTGGAACGGCATGCCCGCGAACAGCTCCAGCATCCGCAGCAGATATCCGGGCCGGTGCGGCCCCGGGTCCACGCCGATGATCGGCCAGAAGAACACCACGCCCACCGCGAGGAAGTGCACCATCATCGCGACGTGCCCGGTCTTCGACCCCATGAGGAAGTCGAAGAGCGGCGTGAAGTAGAGCCCGTACAGGCTCGCGATGAACAGCGGGATCGTGAACACCGGGTGGGTGATCACCCGCATGTACCGGCTGTGCAGCAGCGCCAGCAGCAGCTCGCGCGGGCCCTTGCGGCCCCTGCCCGCCGTCGGCAGGGCGCGCAGCGCCAGCGTCACCGGCGCGCCCAGCAGCACCAGGATCGGCGACAGCATGCTGATCACCATGTGCTGCACCATGTGCACGCTGAACATGACCATGCCGTAGTCGTTCAGCCGGGTGCACATCATCAGCCCGATGGTCAGCACCCCCGCGACGTACGACACCGTCCGGCCGACCGGCCAGGCGTCACCGCGCCGCCGCAGCCGCACGACCCCCCAGCCGTACAGCCCGAGCCCCACCAGGCAGGCGACGAGGAAGAACGGGTCCGCCGACCACTGAAGACCCCGTCCCAGCGTGAACGGCGGCAGATCCATGATCATGCCGTGCCCGCTGTGATCCATCGCCGGCTCCTGATTCGTGGGGGTTGTACGCGTCTGTCCGCCCCCCAAGAGTAGAACCGCCCCCGGTCACGTCTGCGACCGGGGGCAGGGTGCTCCCACCCCGACCAGGACCTCAGAGCACGCACTCAGCCTCGTCGTACCGCTCCGAGGGCACGGTCTTCAGCGTCTCCACGGCCTCCGCCAGCGACACCATCACGATGTCCGTACCGCGCAACGCCGTCATCCTGCCGAACTCCCCGCGGTGCACCGCCTCCACCGCGTGCCAGCCGAAGCGCGTGGCGAGGACGCGGTCGTACGCGGTGGGCGTGCCACCGCGCTGCACATGTCCGAGGATGACCGGCCGGGCCTCCTTGCCCAGCCGCTGCTCCAGCTCGACGGAGAGCTGCCGGGCGATCCCGGCGAAACGCTCGTGGCCGTAGATGTCCTTGCCGCCCTCGTCGAACTCCATGGAGCCGGCCCTCGGCTTGGCGCCCTCGGCCGCCACCACGATCGCGAACCGCTTGCCCGCCTCGAACCGCTCGCCGACCTTCCGGGTCAGCTCCTCGATGTCGAAGGGGCGCTCCGGCACCACGATGGCGTGCGCGCCGGCCGCCATGCCGGAGTGCAGCGCGATCCAGCCGGTGTGGCGGCCCATGACCTCCACGATCAGTACGCGCTGGTGGGACTCGGCGGTGGTCTTCAGCCGGTCCAGGGCCTCGGTGGCGACGCCGACGGCCGTGTCGAAGCCGAAGGTGACGTCCGTGACCGCGATGTCGTTGTCGATGGTCTTCGGCACACCGACGATGGGCAGGCCGTTGTCCGACAGCAGACGGGCCGCCTTCAGCGTGCCCTCACCGCCGATCGGGATGATCGCGTCCAGGCCGAGCTCCTCGACATGCCCCTTGGCCCGCGCCACACCGTCCCGCAGATGCTCAGGGCGGACCCGGGAGGAGCCGAGGATGGTGCCGCCACGCGCCAGGATGCCGCTCACGGCGTCGAGGTCGAGCTTGAGGTAGTCGCACTCCAGGAGGCCTTTCCAGCCGTCCCGGAAACCGATGACCTCGTCGCCGTGGTCGACGACGGCACGGTGCACGACGGACCGGATGACGGCGTTCAGGCCGGGGCAGTCGCCGCCGGACGTGAGGACACCAATGCGCATAGCCCGATTACCTTCTAGACGTGGGCCGGGTAACCGGACCACGCTGTCCGGCTGGATCCCGGCCACCCTACCGGCGTGAGGGGGTGGCTCCGTAGCAGGCGTCCGCCTGCTGGACGCGCCCGCACATGTGAGCGGACGGACCGTCAGGCGGGCCTGCGAACCACTCTCCCGGACAGCGCTTGAAGGCGCCTTAAAGGGCTCTGTAACCCGGCCGCGCGGCTGTACCTACGCAGGCTGCCGCGCAGCTGTACCTACGCAGGCTGCTGCGCAGCTGTACCTACGCAGGCTGCTGCGCGGCTGTACCTACGCAGGCTGCTGCGCGGCTGTACCTACGCAGGCTGCTGCGCGGCTGTACCTACGCAGGCTGCTGCGCAGCTGTACCTACGCAGGCTGCTGCGCAGCTGTACCTACGCAGGCTGCTGCGCAGCCGCGATGCGCTCGTTGCGGAGCGCCTCGTACCACCGGTCGTCGATCGGCGGCAGCGCGTTGACGTCGAGCGCCAGCTTCAGCAGCAGGTCGGCGATCTGCGGGTTGCGGGCGAGGGCGGGCCCGTGCATGTACGTACCGAAGACGGTGTCGTTGTACGCGCCCTCGGTGCCGTCGCCGGTGCCGTTGCCCTTGCCCAGGCGGACCTGGGCGAGGGGACGGGCGGTGGGGCCGAGGTGGGTGATGCCCTGGTGGTTCTCGAAGCCGGTCAGCGGAGGCAGGCCGAGGCGCGGGTCGATGTCCGCGAGGACGTCGCCGACGCACCGCTCGCCCTCGTTGCGCACCGTGGTCACATCCAGCAGGCCGAGACCGGGCTCGCGCTGGCCGAGGTCGTTGACGAACTCGTGGCCGAGGATCTGGTAGCCGGCGCACACCGCGAAGACGATCGCGCCGTTCTGCACCGCCTGGTACAGGTGCCCGTCGCGGCGCAGCCGCTCGGCGGCGAGCCGCTGCGGCCGGTCCTCGCCGCCGCCGATCAGGTAGATGTCACCGGAGGTGGGGATCGGCTGGTCGCTGCGCACGTCGAGCCGCGCCACGTCCAGGCCGCGCTGCCGGGCCCGCCGCTCGATGACCAGCGCGTTGCCCTGGTCGCCGTAGGTGCTCAGCAGGTCCGGGTAGATCCACACCAGCCGCAGTTGGTTGTCGCTCATGAAGGGATCGTCACTCCGTTGTCCGATGTGGTCAGTTGCCGACGCGGCGGCGCAGGTCCTGGAACGCGGTGTAGTTCGCGATGACCTCGATCCGGCCCGGCGGGCACACCGATACGGCCTGGTCCAGGTTCTCGCAGACCTGGAAGTGCTGGTTCGCGACCTCCAGGCGCACCGCGAGGTCCAGCTTCCGGTCGCCGATGACGAAGATCGGATGGCCGGTCAGCCGGGTGTAGTCGACGTCCCACAGCCAGGAGGTGTCGGTGCCGTCGGCGCCACGGGCGTTCACGGAGAGGATCACCGGGGCGGGCGGCGGGTCGATGAGCGAGAACGTCTCCAGCCAGCCGGCCGGGTTCTTCGCCAGCAGCAGACGCAGGTCACGACCCTGGAACTGAACGACGTCGTACCGGCCGGCGACCGCCTGCACCTGGTACATCCGCTCCAGACCGACCTGCGGCGGCACCCCGAAGACGGCGGCGACGGCCGCGGAGGAGGTGGCGTTGGCCTTGTTGGCGCGGCCCGGCAGCTGCAGGTGGATCGGCCATGCGGAGCCGTGCGGGTCGAGGACGTGGTCCCCGGACAGCGCCCAGCTCGGCGTCGGACGGCGGAAGCCGCACTCGCCGCAGAACCAGTCGTCGCCCGGCCGCTGCATCACACCGCCGCAGGACGGGCAGGACCAGGCGTCGTCCTTCCACATCTGCCCGGCGGCGACCCAGATCACATTGGGGGAGGAGGACGCGGCCCACACCACGAGCGGGTCGTCGCAGTTGGCGACGATGACGGCCTTGGTACCGGCCAGGCCCTCGCGCCAGTTCTCGGCCAGCATCCGGGTCTCGGCGGCGCGGTCGAGTTGGTCGCGGGAGAGGTTCAGCAGCGCGATGCACTTGGGGTCGGTGTCCCGGGCCACACCGGCCAGGTACTTCTCGTCGACCTCGATCACGGCGAACTTGGCGTCCGAGCCGCCCGCCAGCGCCGAGGTGATGCCGGCCGGCATGTTGGCGCCGAGCGCGTTGGAGACGACCGGACCGGCGGCCCGCAGGGCCTCGGCGATGAGCCGGGTGGTCGTGGTCTTGCCGTTGGTCGCCGACACCAGGACGACGTCCAGGTTCTGGGCGAGCCGGGCCAGGAGGTCGGGGTCGAGCTTGAGCGCCACCCGGCCGCCGATCACCGATCCGCTGCCGCGCCCCGCTGCGCGCGACGCCGCCGCGACCGCTTTGCCCGCGGTCACGGCCAGCTTGGCCCGCGGCGTGAGCGGGTCCGAGTTGCCTGCCATCAGTTCTCGATCCTCCTTGCGTACGCGCCGCGCCTTGAGCCATCCGGCAACGTGGTGTGGCCTCAGCCTATCGAGATCCACTCACATGCCCGAACCGCGGCCCACGTCTGCGCGGCGGGCATGGGCCGAAGGAACCGTACCCTTGCCGCCATGCGACAAGGTTTCATCCCGGGCGCCCGCGGGCGGGTCCGGCCTCTCACCCTGCTCGGCGACGCGGCACTGCGCGAGCCCTGCCGGGACGTCACCGACTTCGGCCCCGAACTGTCCGCGCTCGTGGAGGACCTGTTCGCCACCATGTACGCGGCCAAGGGCGTGGGTCTGGCCGCCAATCAGATCGGGGTGCCACTGCGGGTGTTCGTCTACGACTGCCCGGACGACGACGATGTGCGGCATCTCGGACATGTGGTGAACCCGCGGCTGGTGGAGGCGGACGGCGTGGTGCTCCGTGGTCCGGAGGGCTGCCTGTCCCTGCCGGGGCTGGAGGCGGGCACGGAGCGGTACGACCACGCGGTGGTCGAGGGCCGCACGGTGGCCGGGGAAACGGTCACCGTGCACGGCACGGGGTTCTTCGCGAGGTGCCTGCAGCACGAGTGCGACCACCTGGAGGGCGGCCTTTACGTGGATCGCCTCACGGGATGGCGCAAGCGGAGGGTGCTGCGGCAGGCCGCGCGAGCGCCGTGGGGGCAGTGACCTCCGCGCGGCTTCAGAACCCGGGGCCGCCCATCCTGTCCCCCGCGGCCGCCAGGCGGCCCCACAGCAGGTCGGCCAGGCTGCGCACCAACTCCGCACGGGAACAGGGGCGTTCGCCCAGCCACCAGTCACCCGCCGCGTGCATCATCCCGACGATCCCGTGCCCCCACACCCGGGCCAGTTGCTGGCTGCCCGGTCCGAGGTCGAGCCGGTCCTCGATGACCTGGGCCAGCTCCTCGCCCATCCGGCGAAGCAACGGCGCGGAGTGCTTGCCGACGTCGAACCCCTGGTCGCCGCCCTGACCGCCCTCCGAAGGGTGCATCAGGAACCGGTACACCTGTGGCCGGGCCTCGATCGCGGCGAGGTAGGTGTCCAGCGTGGCCTCCACCCGCTCCCGCCGGTCGGCAGGTGCGTCCAGCGCGGCCCGCAGGGAATCGAGCAGGGCGTCCGTGTGCCGCTTGGCCAAGGCGGCGTAAAGTCCGCCCTTGTCCCCGAAGTGGCGGTAAAGGATCGGTTTGGTGATGCCGGCCTCCGCCGCGATGGCGTTCATCGAGGCCTGCGGGCCGTCGCGGAGCACCACCCGGTCGGCGGCCTCCAGCAGCTCGCGCCGTCGGCGGTCGGCGGATCGCTGCTGATCGGTTCGCTGCGTGGTGTCCATGTGCTCTCCCCACCCGTGCTGGTTCGGTGACGCCTGCGCAAACTAACACTGCGTGCCCCTGACATCGAACGGAAGCGGAGGCACCTTGTGGAGTTGACTTTTCCTACCGGCGAGTAACACACTGCATGTTACCGCTAGTAACATGCACAGCCGCTGGAGGGGACATGGCCGAGTTCACCATGGAGCTCAACGACGAACAGAAGGAGGTCCGGGACTGGCTGCACGGCTTCGCCGCCGACGTCATCCGGCCCGCGGCCGCCGAATGTGACGAGCGTGAGGAGACTCCCTGGCCGGTCATCCAGGAGGCCGCGAAGGTCGGCATCTACTCCCTCGACTTCTATGCGCAGCAGTACTTCGACCCCACCGGCCTCGGCATCCCGATGGCGATGGAGGAGCTGTTCTGGGGCGACGCGGGCATCGCCCTGTCCATTGTGGGCACCGGCCTCGCCGCCGTGGGCGTTCTCGCCAACGGAACCGAGGAGCAGATCGGCACCTGGATCCCCCAGATGTACGGCGACGCCAATGATGTCAAGGTGGCCGCCTTCTGCTCCTCCGAGCCCGACGCCGGCTCCGACGTGGCCTCCCTGCGCACGCGCGCGGTGTACGACGAGGCCAAGGACGAGTGGGTGATCAACGGCACGAAGACCTGGGCGACCAACGGCGGCATCGCCAACGTCCACGTCGTGGTCGCCGTCGTCGACCCGGAGCTGGGCTCCAAGGGCCACGCCTCCTTCATCGTCCCGCCGGGCACGCCGGGCCTCGCGCAGGGCCAGAAGTTCAAGAAGCACGGCATCCGCGCCTCCCACACCGCCGAGGTCATCCTCGACAACGTGCGCGTCCCCGGCGCCTGCCTGCTCGGCGGCAAGGAGAAGCTGGACGAGCGCCTCGCCCGCGCCCGGGAGCGGGCCAAGGCGGCCAAGGCGGGGGGAGAGCGGGTGAAGAACGCGGCGATGGCCACGTTCGAGGCCTCCCGGCCCGCCGTGGGCGCCATGGCGGTGGGCACCGCACGGGCCGCGTACGAGGTCGCCCTCGACTACGCCAAGACCCGTGAGCAGTTCGGCCGGCCGATCATCGACAACCAGGGCGTCGCCTTCCAGCTCGCGGACATGCGCACGTCCATCGACGCCGCCCGGCTGCTGGTGTGGCGGGCCTCCTGGATGGCGATCAACGGCAGGCCGTTCACCGCGGCCGAGGGCTCGATGTCCAAGCTGTTCGCCAGCGAGACCGCGAAGAAGGTCACCGCACAGGCGATCCAGATCCTGGGCGGCAACGGGTACACCAGGGAGTACCCGGTGGAGCGGATGCACCGCGACGCGGCCATTTACACGATCTTCGAGGGCACCAGCGAGATCCAGCGCCTGGTGATCGCGAGGACGCTCGCCGGGATGCCGATCCGGTAGTGCCGTGGCTCACCGGTGCCGCAGAGGCGTGAGCTGCTCGATGTCGTAGCGCTTTCTCAGCGCCTCGATCGCCTCGTGGTCGGGCGGTCCTCCGTTCCCCAGGATCTCCAGCAACTCCTCGAAATAGCGCTCGTGATCCGGGGGCGGGGAGGCCTGGAAGAACATCTTCGCCGGGGTGTCCGTCGGATTCGCGAACGCGTGCGGGCAACCCGGAGGTACGACGATGACCGTGCCCGGGGTCGCCCGGACCACCCGGCTGCCCGAACTCGACTCCCACTTCTGCCAGTTGTCGGGGGTGCGGACACGCGGCTCGAAGGCGAGCACGTCCAGCTCGCCCTCCAGTACGTAGAACAACTCCTCGCTGCGCGTGTGCACATGGGCGCCCACGTCGAAGCCCGGCGGGACCTCCACCTCGAAGGTGGAGGCCGTCCGGGAGTGCGTGCCGGTCACCTTGAAGGTCACGCGCTGGGCGGGCGTCTGCACCACCCGGCCGTGGCCCGGTGGCACGAGCAGCCCCTCGGTCGCCGTCATCGGTTCCTCATGCCGTCCCTTCGTGCTCGACACGCCAGCGGCCCAGCGTCATCTCCGCGGTGATGCCGGGACCGAACCCGGCCAGCAGCCCGCGCGCCCGGTGCTCGGCGCCGCCCTCGTCGAACAACCGGCGCAGGGCGTCCAGTACGACGGCGCTGGCGATGTTGCCGTACTCGGTGAGCGTGGCCCGGCTGAACCGGAACGCGTGCGGCTCGACCTGCAGGAACTTGCTGAGGTCGTCGAGTATTCGGGGACCGCCGGCGTGGATGATGTAGAAGTCCAGGTCGGACGCGTCCCAGCCGTGCGTGCTTGCCAGCCCCTGCAGGGCCGGAGCGAGCGGTTCCATCGTCGCCGGGACCCGCTTGTCCAGCAGGAAGTGGAAGCCGGTGGCCCGGACGTCGTACGCGATCCAGTCCTCCGTCTTGGGTATCAGGTACGAGCCGTTGCGTTCGAGCTCCACGCCGGTGCCGCCCCGGCCCCGGACCACGGCGGCGGCGATGCCGTCGCCGAACAGGCCGTTGGAGAGCAGCGAGCCGACCCCGAGGTCGGTGGGCTGGTAGCACAGCGAGCAGAACTCGCACGCCACGATGAGCGCGTTGGCCTCGGGGTAGGCCGTGCAGAAGTCATGGGCGCGGTTGATCGCGGCACCACCGGCCGCACAGCCCAGCTGGGCTATGGGCAGCTGCCGGGTGGTGCTGTCGAAGGCCATCTCGTTGATCAGCCACGCCGTGAGCGAGGGCATCATGAAGCCCGTGCACGAGACGAAGACGATCGCGTCGATGTCCGTGGTGAGCAGCTCCGCGTCGTCGAGCGCGCGCTGGATGACCGCGGGCACCCGGGCCTTCGCCTCGGCTTCGTAGAGGTTGTTGCGCTCCTCGAAGCCCGGGTGCTTCAGGGTCTCCTCGATCGGCTGCACGATGTGCCGGGTCTTCACGCCCGTGTTCTCGATCAGCCGGAGGGCCAGCGGCAGCTGTGGGTGGTCGGCGTGGTGGGAGCGCGCCAGCTCCAGCGTCTCCTCCATCGTGATCACGTGCTCCGGGACCGACACCGAGGGTCTGCACAAAGTCGCCATGAACCGTGCCTGCTTTCGCCGTCCTGCGGGCTCGCGCCCACCGGTCAGAAGGTGGTTCACCTCAGGGGGTGCTCCATCCACGATCACCCGGGAGGGCGACGATCTCGCGTCGGGTTACTCCAGACCGGTGACGCCCCCGGCAGGCTCGGGCAGGCTTCGGCAGGCATTCGGGCAGCCGGGCGGGCGGACGGCTAGGGCGCGCCCCCGCTGCTGTGCGCGATGCACGCCACGTCGATCCGGTCGGCCAGCTTGGCCAGCTCGATCGTCAGCGCGGCCACCGTGTCCTCGTCGAGCCCCTCCTGCCCCGCCTCGACGAGACGCAGCCACCTTCCGCCCACCGTGCGCAGCAGCTTGCTCACTTCGGCAGCGGACACCTGCAAGGTACCGCGCTCGTCGACGATCAGAGGCAGAGTCACTTCGCGGTTCACAGACGGGATGGTAGTCCGGGAACCCTCACGCGCCCTGCCAAACGGTCGTGATGTTGCAGAACTCCCGGATTCCGTGCCCGGACAGCTCACGTCCGTACCCGGACCGCTTCACACCCCCGAACGGAAACGCCGGGTGGGACGCCGTCATGCCGTTGACGTACACGGACCCGGCCTCCAGGTCCCGCGCGAACCGCTCGACCTCGCTCTCCTCCCGCGTCCAGACATTCGAACTGAGTCCGAACAGCGAGTCGTTGGCAATGAGGATCGCCTCCTCCAGGTCCCCGGCCCGGTACAGGGTCGCCACCGGCCCGAACGCCTCCTCCCGGTGGATGCGCATCTCGCGGGTGACCCCGGCGATCACGGTCGGCGGGTAGAACCAGCCGGGCCCGGCCGGCCGCTCCCCGCCGCACAGCACATTTGCCCCGGCACGCTTGGCGTCGTCGACCAGGTCCTCCAGGTCGGCCCGCCCCTGCTCACTGGCGAGCGGCCCGATGTCCGTGCCCTCCTCCAGGGGGTCGCCGGTCTTCAGCGCCTTCATGCCCGCGACGAACTTCTCGGCGAAGGCGTCGTAGACGTCCGTGTGCACGATGAACCGCTTGGCGGCGATGCACGACTGCCCGGTGTTCTGCGTCCGCGCGGTCACCGCGATCTCGGCCGCCCGGTCGATGTCGGCGGAGGGCATGACGACGTACGGGTCGCTGCCGCCCAGCTCCAGCACCGTCTTCTTGATCATGTCCCCGGCGGTGGAGGCGACCGCCCGCCCGGCCGGCTCGCTGCCCGTCAGGGTCGCGGCCTTCACACGGTCGTCGCGCAGGATGTCGTCCACCGCCGCCGAGCCGATCAGCAGCGTCTGGAAACAGCCCTCCGTGAAGCCCGCCCGGTGGAAGAGGTCCTCCAGGTACAGAGCCGTCTGAGGGACGTTGGACGCGTGCTTGAGCAGACCCACGTTGCCCGCCATCAGCGCGGGCGCGGCGAACCGGATCACCTGCCACAGCGGGAAGTTCCAGGGCATCACCGCGAGGACCGGGCCCAGCGGACGGTACCGCACCCGTACCCGGGACGCGCCCGAGTCCCGTACGTCCGCCTCGGCGGGTTCCTCGTCGGCCAGCAGCCCCTCGGCGCGTTCGGCGTACCAGCGCATGGCCTTGGCACACTTGGCGGCCTCGGCCCGCGCCTGCTTGATCGGCTTGCCCATCTCGGTGGTCATGACCCGGGCGATCTCCCCCTGGTCCTCGTCGAGGAGGTCGGCGGCCCGGTTCAGCAGCCGGGCGCGCTCCGCGAAGGACGTCGTCCGGTAGGTGCGGAACGTGGCCTCGGCGAGCTGGAGCCGGCGCTCCACTTCCTCCTCGCCCATGGCCTCGTACGTCTTGAGCGTCTCCCCGTTCGCCGGGTTCACCGTCGCGATGGGCATGGCAGACCTCCCTAGGAGCAGGGCTGTGTTACGACCTTCCCGCGCGGCGGTCGGCGCCGCAACGCGGGGCGGTCCTGTCGGCAGGCGAACCGCCGGGCGGCTCACCCGTCGCTCGAGTGCTCCGCCAGCCGGTCCAGAAACGCGGTCTGCGCCGTGACGATCACCGCACGGGCCCGGTCCAGGCCGAACCACGCCACGCGGTCCAGTTCGGGGAACTCCTTCATGCGCCCCGACCTCGGCGGCCACTCCATGGTGAAGGTGCCCGGGGCGATCGTCTCCGGGTCGAGCTCGGCCTCGACCGCCCAGGCCGTGACGATCTTGCCGCCGGTCTGCCGGACCTCGCCCAGCGCCACCGCGCTCCCGTCGGGCGGCGGCAGGCCCAGTTCCTCCTGGAACTCCCGGCGGGCCGCGTCCCAGGCGGGCTCACCGGGTTCGTACTCGCCCTTGGGGACGGTCCAGGCGCCCGTGTCCTTCCTGCTGAAGTAGGGACCGCCCATATGACCGAGCAGCACCTCAAGGCCGTCGGCCGTGTGCCGGAACAGCAGCAGTCCGGCGCTTCGCCTCGGCGCCGCCGGGCTCACGGCCCCACCTCCGGGTGCGCGGCCAGCAGCGTCTCCACGGTGTCCGCCTCCTCGGGACGCTTGTCGTCGCGGTAGCGGACGACACGGGCGAAGCGGAGGGTCACCCCGGCCGGGTACCGGGAGGAACGCTGCAGGCCGTCGTAGGCGATCTCCACGACGAGTTCGGGGCGTACGGTCACCCCCCAGCCGTGCTCCCGGACCGCCAGCTCGGCCAGCCGCTCGGTCTGCCAGGTGAGCATCGCGTCGGTCATGCCCTTGAAGGTCTTGCCGAGCATGGCGAAACCGCCGTCCGCGTCGCGGGCGCCGAGGTGGAGGTTGGACAGCTTGCCGGTGCGGCGACCGTGCCCCCATTCGGCGGCCAGCACGACCAGGTCGAGGGTGTGCACGGGCTTGACCTTCAGCCAGGACGCGCCGCGCCGGCCCGCGCTGTAGGGAGCGTCCAGCGCCTTGACCACCACGCCCTCGTGACCGCGGGCGAGGGTGTCGGCGAGGAACCGTTCCGCCCCCGCCATGTCCTCAGGGTCCTCCGGCCCGGACACCAGCGTCCTGCGGACCCGCATCGGTTCGGGCACCAGCCGGGCCAGCTCCGCGTGCCGCTCGGCGAACGGCAGGTCGAGCAGATCGCGGCCGTCGACCGCGAGCGCGTCGAAGAAGACGGGGGAGACGGGCACCTCCCCGGCGGCCTTCGCCACGTCCACCCGGGAACCGACCCGGCCCGCCGTCTCCTGGAAGGAGCGGGGACGCCCGGCCGCGTCGAAGGAGATCACCTCGCCGTCCAGGATGAACCGCTCGCCCGCCAGGTCCCGTACGGCCGAGGTCACTTCGGGCAGCCGGTCGGTGATGTCGTCCAGGGTGCGGGTGACGATCCGCACGGCCGGCCCGTCGCGGTGGACCTGCACCCGGATGCCGTCCAGTTTCTCCTCGACCGCGCAGGCGCCCAGCTTCCCGACCGCCTCGGCGACCGAGGAGGCGCTGTGCGCCAGCATCGGCAGCACCGGACGGCCGACGGTGAGCCGGAAGCGGTCCAGCGCCCCGGGCCCCTCGGCCAGCAGCGCCCCGGCGACCGTCTGCAGCGAACCGGCGAGCATCACCGCCCGCCGGACGCTCCCCGGGGCCGCGCCGGTGGCCCCCGCCAGCCCCTCCACGGCGACCGCGTCCAGGGCGCCCTGCCGGACCTCGCCGGTGATCAGCCCGTACAGGAAGCGCTGCTCCTCCTTGGTGGCCGCCCCCATCAGCTCCCCGACCAGCCGCGCCCGTTCCGCCTGGGAGCCGGGCCCGGAGACCTTGCCGAGCTCGGTGAGCCGGGCGTCGACCTCGGCCACGGTCAAGGACGGCTCGGCGGCGGGCGGCACCCGGCGGGACAGCACCTTCCAGCCGACCCCGAGCCGGCCCTGCGGCAGCCGTCCCGCCAGGTACGGGATGACGATCGGCACGTCGTCCGCCTCCGCCTCCCGGAAGAGCTCCGCGAGCAGGGCGGTCTTCCGGGACCGCGCCGAGGTGGCGGCGACCTCGCGGGAAACGTGGGCGAGCCGGGACAGCAGCATGCAGTAATGGTGCTACGGGGCCGCCCGGCCTACACCCCCACAGCCGCGTCCAGATCGGCGAACAGCAGCTCCCCGTTGATCGCCGCGCCCGCCCGGTAACCCCGGCTGGCCGCGTTGACCACCTGTTCCGCGAAGCCGCTCGCGTTGCCCGCCGCCCACAGCCCGGGCACGGTGGTCAGGCCGCGTTCGTCGATCACCGGGTAGGCGCCGAACGGGGTCTGCCGCAGCTCCGCGCCCAGCCGGGCGAGCAGATCGGTGCGCGGCACGGCCCGGGGCGCGACGAACAGCACATCGAGGTCGTACGCCGGTCCGTCCACGAGCGCGACCCCGGTGAGCCGGTCCCCGGCGGCCACCACCTCGGCCACCTCGCCGGGGACCACCCGGACCCCGGCTGCCGCCAGCCTGCGCGTGTCGTCGTCGGTGAGCTGCTCCTCGGTGACCTCGTGCAGGAACAGCGTGACGTCGCTGGACCACTGGGTGACCATGAGGGCCTGGTGGACGCTCATGGGGGTGGTGGCGAGCACGCCGAACGCCCGGTCGCGCACCTCCCAGCCGTGGCAGTACGGGCAGTGCAGCACGTCCCGGCCGAAGCGGTCGGCGAGGCCCGCGACCGGCGGCAGCTCGTCCTTCAGACCGGTGGCGACGACCAGCTGCCGGGCGTGGACGGTCCGACCGCTCTCCAGCAGCACGGTGAATCCCGTTCCCGCGGTGGCTTCCGCGGTGGCGTCCACCGCCCGGTCCCGGACCAGTTCGACGCCGTAGCGCGCGATCTCCTCGCGGCCGGCGGCCAGGAACTCGGCGGGCGGCATGCCGTCCCGTGACAGGTAGCCCTGCATGTGCGCGGCGGGCGCGTTGCGCGGTTCGCCCATGTCGACGACCAGGGTGCGGCGCCGGGCCCGGCCCAGGACCAGGGCGGCGGACAGTCCGGCCGCGCCGCCCCCGACGATGACGACTTCGTAGGTGTTCTCGCTGCTCTCCGTCATGCCGAGACGGTCGCCCGGCGCCCGCCGTATTGACAAACAATGTTGCCGATCCTGCAATTACGGCCATGACGACCGACGAGGTACTGGCCGAGGTGGGCCCGAGGCTCCGCCGCATCCGCAAGGAACGGGAGGTGACCCTGGCCGCGCTGTCGGAGGCGACCGGGATCTCCGTCAGCACCCTCTCCCGGCTCGAGTCGGGCCTGCGCAGACCCAGCCTCGAACTGCTGCTGCCGATCGCCCAGGCCCACCAGGTGCCGCTGGACGAGCTGGTCGGCGCCCCGCCGGTGGGTGATCCGCGGGTGCGGTCCAAGCCGATCGTGCGGGACGGGCGCACCCACTGGGCGCTGACCCGTCAGCCCGGCGGGCTGCAGGCGTACAAGGTGCTGGAGCCACGGCGGCGACTCGAACCCGACCCGCGCACCCACGAGGGCTACGAGTGGCTGTACGTGCTCTCCGGACGTCTGCGGCTGGTGCTGGGCGAGCACGACGTGGTGCTCACGGCCGGGGAGGCCGCCGAGTTCGACACCCGGGTCCCGCACTGGTTCGGGTCGACGGGGGAGGGGCCGGTGGAGTTCCTCAGCCTGTTCGGACCGCAGGGAGAGCGGATGCACGTGCGGGCGCGGCCCCGAGGGCAGTGACGCACGCGACTGTTCCCTGATGGGCAAGCGACCGCTTAGTATGCCGTAGACCCGTCGGACAGAGCAGTCGTGTGGAGGCACCCGCATGCAGGCATGGCAAGTGCACGAGAACGGCGAGCCGGGTGAGGTGATGCGGCTCGCGGAGGTGGAGCGGCCCACGCCCGGAGACGGCCAGGTCCTGCTGAAGGTGCGTGCCGCCAACATCAACTTCCCGGACGTGCTCATGGCCCGGGGCCAGTACCAGGTCCGGCCGCCGCTGCCGTTCACGCCCGGTGTGGAGATCTGCGGCGAGACGGAGGACGGACGCCGGGTGATCGCCAACCCGGCGCTGCCGCACGGCGGCTTCGCCGAGTACGCCGTCGCCGACGCCGCCGCTCTGCTGCCCGCGCCCGAGCCGCTGGACGACGCCGAGGCCGCCGCCCTGCACATCGGCTACCAGACCGGCTGGTTCGGCCTGCACCGCCGGGCTGGTCTGGAGGCCGGCGAGACGCTGCTCGTCCACGCTGCCGCCGGCGGGGTCGGCAGCGCGGCCGTGCAGCTCGGCAAGGCGGCCGGAGCCACCGTCATCGGCGTGGTGGGCGGCGCCGACAAGGCCGCCGTCGCCCGCGAGCTGGGCTGCGACATCGTGATCGACCGGCGTGCCGAGGACGTCGTCGCCGCGGTGAAGGAGGCCACGGCCGGCCGGGGCGCGGACGTGATCTACGACCCGGTGGGCGGCGAGGCCTACACGCAGTCCGCCAAGGTCGTCGCCTTCGAGGGCCGGATCGTGGTCGTGGGCTTCGCCAGCGGCACCATCCCCAGCCCTGGCCTCAACCACGCCCTGGTGAAGAACTACTCGATCCTCGGCCTGCACTGGGGCCTGTACAACACCAAGAACCCCAAGCTGGTCCAGCACTGCCACGAGCAGCTCACCGAGCTGGCCGCGCGTGGCGCGATCAAGCCGCTGGTGAGCGAGCGGGTACCGCTGAGCGGGGCCGCGGCCGCCGTGCAGCGCGTCGCCGACGGCGTGACCACCGGACGGGTGGCCGTCGTGCCCGCCCTGTCGCTGCAGAACGGAGCAGCCGCATGACCGACGCAGCCGAACTGAGGCGCCGCACAGCCGAGTTGCTGGCCGCACACCCGCCCGCCGGCACGGACCGGCTGGACTTCCTCAGGGCCCGCTTCGACGCGGGGCTCGCCTGGGTGCACTACCCCGAGGGGCTCGGCGGACTGGGCGTGCCCCGCTCCCTGCAGGCCGTCGTGGACGCCGAGCTGGAGGCCGCGGGCGCGCCCGACAACGACCCGCGGCGCATCGGCATCGGCCTCGGCATGGCGGCACCGACCATCCTGAAGTACGGAACCGAGGAGCAGAAGCAGCGTTATCTGCGGCCGCTGTGGACGGGGGAGGAGGTCTGGTGCCAGCTCTTCAGCGAGCCGGGCGCCGGATCCGACCTGGCCGCGCTGGGCACCCGCGCCGTGCGGGAAGGCGACGACTGGGTGGTCAACGGGCAGAAGGTGTGGACCTCCAGCGCCCACCTCGCCCGCTGGGCCATCCTCATCGCCCGCACCGACCCGGACGTGCCCAAGCACGCGGGCATCACCTACTTCGTCTGCGACATGACCGACCCCGGCGTCGAGGTGCGGCCCCTGCGCCAGGTCACCGGCGAGGCGGAGTTCAACGAGGTCTTCATCACCGACGTCCGTATCCCCGACTCCCGTCGCCTGGGCGAGGTCGGTGACGGCTGGCGGGTCGCGCAGACCACGCTCAACAACGAGCGCGTCGCCATCGGCGGCATGCGGCTGCCCCGCGAGGGCGGCATGATCGGCCCGGTGTCGCAGACCTGGCGGGAACGTCCCGAACTGCGTACCCACGACCTGCACCAGCGGCTGCTGCAGCTCTGGGTCGAGGCCGAGGTCTCCCGCCTGACCGCCGAGCGTCTGCGCCAGCAGCTCGTCGCCGGGCAGCCGGGCCCCGAGGGCGCCGGCATGAAGCTCGCCTTCGCCCGCCTCAACCAGGAGATCAGCGGCCTGGAGGTGGAACTGCGCGGCGAGGAAGGCCTGTTGTACGACGACTGGACCATGCGGCGCCCTGAGCTGGTCGACTTCACCGGCCGCGACGCCGGCTACCGCTACCTGCGCTCCAAGGGCAACAGCATCGAGGGCGGGACCACCGAGGTCCTGCTGAACATCGTCGCCGAGCGCGTCCTGGGCCTGCCCGCGGAGCCGCGCACCGACAAGGACGTCGCCTGGAAGGACCTGGCCCGATGAGCACACAGCCGGATCTCCTGTACACCGAGGAGGAAGAGGCGCTGCGCGCCGCGGTCCGTGACCTGCTCGACGACCACTGCGACGCCGCGGGCGTGATCGCCCGCGCGGAGTCGGGCACCCCGCACGACCTCTCCCTCTGGAAGGCGCTCGCCGACGCCATGGGTCTCGCCGGGCTCCTCGTCCCCGAGGAGCGGGGCGGCCAGGGCGCCACCCACCGCGAAGCCGCAGTCGTCCTGGAGGAACTGGGGCGGGCGGTCGCGCCGGTGCCGTATCTGACCAGCGCGGTGGTGGCCACGGAGGCCCTGCTGGCCTTTGACGACGATGACCTGCTCGGCAGGCTGGCCTCCGGCCGGACGATCGGCGTGCTCGCCGTCGGCCTGCACCTCGCTCCCGGAGGTGCCTTCACCTCCGTACGACTCGAGAACGGCCACCTGCACGGCGAGCTGACGGGCATCGCGGACGCGGCCGTGGCGGACGTCCTGCTGGTGCCCGCGGACGACGGGGGACTGTACGCCGTCGACGCCGACGCCGTGACCATCACCCCGCAGGTCTCCCTGGACCTGACCCGGCCGGTCGCGACCGTCGGCCTCGACGGTGCTCCCGGCCGCCTCCTCGGCCCCGCCGAACCCGCCGTGCGACGGGCACTGCGCGCCGGGGCGGGGCTGCTCGCCTCCGAGCAGTTCGGGGTCGCCGACTGGGCGCTGACCGAGACGGTCCGGTACCTGAAGGAGCGCAAGCAGTTCAACCGGCCGGTCGGCGGCTTCCAGGCGCTCAAGCACCGGCTCGCCCAGCTGTGGCTGGAGGTCGTCAACCTGCGGGCGGCCGCACGGGCCGCGGCCGACGCGCTGGCGACCGGCGAGGACACCGATGTGACGGTGGCGGTCGCCCAGGCCTACGCGGCCCCGGTCGCCGTCCGCGCCACCGAGGAGGCGCTGCAGCTGCACGGCGGCATCGGGATGACCTGGGAGCACCCGGTCCATCTGTACCTCAAGCGCGCCAAGGCGAACTCGATCGCCCTCGGCACGGCCGGTGCGCACCGTGAGGCACTGGCCGAACTGGTCGACCTGCGCGCCCCCTGACGTTCGCCCGGGGAAGCCCGCGTCACATCCGTGAGAAGCCCGTCCCACCAGGGGCGGGTTTTTCCGTGTACGCCACACCGGAGAAGTGAACGGAGGACGGCAGTCCGGCCAACTCCCGCCACAGCCCTGCTCCTTGGCCCCGAACGGAACGCACAATCGCTGAGGTTCCCCAAGGCCTACCAGGGAGGCAGAGCATGGCCCTCACCACCCGTCGCAGAGCCCTCACCACCCTCGGCGCCGCACTCGCGGGTTCGTTCGCCGTGTCCGGCACGCAGACGCCGGCGTCCGCGGCCGAGCGGAAGCATGCGCCGCGCCCGCTGTGGCGCGCCCACGCCCACAACGACTACGAGCACACCCGACCCCTCTTCGACGCGCTCGACCACCGCTTCGGCAGCGTCGAGGCCGACATCTTCCTCGTCGGCGACCAGCTCCTCATCGGCCACGACGCCACCGAGCTCGACCCGTCCCGCACCCTCGAGTCCCTCTACCTCGACCCGCTCGCCGCCCGGGTGAAGGCCAACCACGGCAGCGTCTACCGCGGCCGGCGCAGGCCCCTGCAACTGCTCATCGACATCAAGACCGAGGGCTCCTCGACCTATCTCGAACTCGACCGCCACCTCCAGCGCTATCGGCACCTGTTCACGGCCTACGCCCACGGACGCGTCCACCCCGGCCCCGTCACCGCCGTGATCTCCGGCGACCGCGCCGCCCGCGCCCCCATGGAGGCCCAGAGCGTGCGCCGCGCCTTCTACGACGGCCGGCTCACCGACCTCGGCAGCGCGGCGCCCGCCTCCTTCATCCCGCTGATCAGCGACAACTGGACCCTCAACTTCAGCTGGCTGGGTGACGGCCCGTTCCCGGACGCCGAGCGGCAGAAGCTGCGGAGCATCATCGCCGCCGCCCATGCGCACGGGCAGCAGGTCCGGTTCTGGGCCACCCCCGACACCGCGGGTCCGGCGCGGGACGCGCTGTGGACGCAGCTGCTGGCCGCCGGCGTCGACTACTTCAACACGGACGACCTCGCCGGACTCGAGGCGTTCCTGGACGAGCACGGCGCCTCCTGAACATCACCCGAACAGGGGACATGTCGGCCCCCGGAGCGACCCCTCCGCTACGCCACACTTGCGGGCGAACGCCGCGAAATGGATGTGGCGGAGGAGGTTCGCGATGGCCGTTTCCATCTCTGTGGTGCTGCTGCTCCTGATCATGGCGGTGATCTTCGTCCGCAACGGGGCGCTGAAGATCTCGCACGCCCTGGTGTGCGTGCTGCTCGGGTTCTACCTGGCCAGCACGAGCATGGCCCCCACCATCCACAGTGGGCTCACCGCCACCGCCGAACTGGTCGGGAGTCTGCGGCCGTGAGCCCTCCGTGTGTCATGGCGCCGAGAAGACCCCGATGCCGTCGGGCACGGGCCGCTCGGCGCCGCCGCTCGGGTGGTTGCGCACCGATACGGCGGCGGCCCCGGGCTCGCGTGCGACCAGCTCGGTCGAACCGCCACCGTCCAGGCTGAACGCGTCGACCGAACCCAAGGCCCGCATCTCGTCGGCCACTTCCGCGATCGTCAGACCGCTGCGGTAGGCCGGGGCACCGTCCAGCGCGAACAGCAGCAGCCGGCGCCCGCCGTCCGCGATGCCCACGGCGGTCCGCACGGCGGACGTGCCGCGGTCCAGACCGGGCAACGGCTGCCCGGCCCGCAGCACCGGATACCCGCCGAGGGCGAAGCGGTAGGGGATCCCGGACGCGAACGCCACCAGCCGGTGCCGTACCGTCACCCGCTCGCCCTTCGACAGCTTCCGCAGCCACTGCGCGCCCGCCTCCCGGCCGACCAGCACCGTCGTGTCCGCCGCGATGGGGCCGCTGCCGGGCCGGCCGGAGGCCGCGACCACACGGTCGTGGCGAACCGTCACCTCGTAGGTGTCCGTACTGCACGGGGCGGCCCGGTCGGTGTCCGTGCCGCAGGTGGCGCGCACCCGGGAGACGCCACCCCACCGGGCGGTGAACGCGCCGACGGAGTCCGTCGGCAGCGCGTACTGGTTGAGCCCGCCGAGCGGCAGCCGGCCCCCGGGTGTGCTCACGGACCCGTCGAGGCGGAGCCGGTCCAGGCGGGCCCTCCGGTCGGCGCCCACGCCGAAGACGTCCTTCGTGGTGGTGCCGGGCGGCGGCACCGGCCCGAACCGCTGTCCGTCCGGCACCGCGGCCTTGAGCACCAGGCCGTGCGCGATCGCCGGGCCCACGGTGGCGCCGGTGGCCTCGACGCCCGGGTGCTGGGTCTCGGAGATGTCGAAGAAGTCGCCGTTGACGCCGGCCACCGCGCCCGCCGTGTCGGCCATCCGGGAGACGGGTGCGCGGGCCGCCACCGCGCCCGGGTACAGCAGGTCGAGGCGTACCCGCGGGTCGCGCATATCCACGGTCAGCAGATGGGCGTGGGTCACGCCCTTGGCAGCCGGGACGTCGAACTCCTCGTAGATGACACCCGGCGCGATGTCCGTGCCGGCACCCGGTACGGCGGCGGCCGGTGCCGCGCCGGTCAGGGCCGCGCCTGCCAGCACGCCGAAGACCGTGAGAAACGTGCAGACCGCTCTGCCCGCTGCGACGTGCTTGCGACGACCCGTCACTGTGCCCCCTGATGACTCGACAACTGTCGTGGTCCCAGGGGGAAGTGCAGCAGAGAGCGGTGTCCGGCGCAGTGCTTACGCGTCGACTACGCGAGAACGGGTGAGGAAACGCATCCCCTCGGGTGCCTCCAGCGAGAAGCCGCTGCCCCGCCCTGGTACCACGTCCACGATCAGCCGGGTGTGGCACCACACCGCGTACTGGCTGCGCGACATCCAGAAGGTCACCGGCTCGTCGACACCTTCGACCACCAGTTCGGCCAGCAGCACGTCGGAGGAGCCGGTGCGGAACTCGCCGTCCGGGTAGCACATGGGCGCGCTGCCGTCGCAGCATCCGCCGGACTGGTGGAACATCAACGGCCCGTGCACGGCACGCAGCCGGCGCAGCAGGTCGGCGGCCTGCGGAGTGAGTTCGACGCGCGGGGTTTCGTCGTCCATGGACACCGAGTCTCACGGCTCGTCACGGGGGCGTCCAGGCGGTGTGGCGTACGAGCCCGGCGTCATCCGTGGCTCAGTACGTCGACCACCCGCCCGTCGGGGCCCCGGACGAAGAAGCGGGGCACGCCCCAGGGTGTGCAGTCGGTTCAGGGACTCCTTCGGTGGGGGCGGCAGCAATCGGTGGTAGGCCGTCACGCTCGCCTGCAGGGACAGGTCTCCCACGCGCGGGAAGCCGACGCGGGCCCGCCCGTCCGCGAGGCGGTCCGCCAGGTCGCGCAGGGACCGGTAGGGCCGCGCCATCGGCCACAGGCCGGCGATGTGCAGGGCCAGCGGTGGCCCGGCGCAGGAGCGCGGGATGCCCAAGGCGGCCGACAGCTCGGCCCGGCTGCGCGCCACCAGCAGGACGCGGCGCCTGCTCAGTGCGTCCCGCAGCCGGCGGTCACCTCCTCCGCGCTGTCCCCGGTGGACGCCGAGCCGAGCGAGCGCAGGACACGGCGGACGAGCGTGTCCGGTACGAGGGGCAGGGAGGAGGGGTGCAGGTCCACGAACACCTGGCCGTCCGGGAAGCGGGCGCGCACATCGTGGGCGGCTCGCAGGACCAGCGAGGTCTTGCCCGGGCCGGGCGGTACGACGACGACGGCGGGTCCGCTCCCGCGGCGCTCCGCCGCCAGCAGACGGCCCTTCAGGGAGGCGATGAGCCGCTCCCGTCCGGCCAGGCGGTGCCAGGGCGCCGCGGGGAGTTACACGGGCACCGGCCCCGGCGGGTTCCCGGAGCGCTGCGGCATCGGCAGCGGCTCGGGCAGCGGGCCGAGGGCGCGCGCCAGAGCAGCAGGGACTGCGTGCGGGGGCGGGCCGTGTGGCCGGTCCCGAGGTCGCGGATCGCCCGCACGCTCGGTCCGGACCGTTCCGCCAGTTCCTCCTGGGCGAGGCCCAGCCTCACGCGCGTCGGTCGGAGTCGCCGCGAGCGTCCGAGGTTCGGCGTTTCGGTCACGACAGCTCATCTCGCTGTGCGGTCCCGATCGGGGTGCGTCAGCCGTGTCCTGGTCCTCGATCCGCGGGACGCATCAGCGCCGCCACGAACTTGTACCGGGAGCCGCGGTACACCGAGCGGACCCACTCCACCGGCGTGCCCTCGGCGTCCCGGGAGTGCCGGGAGAGCAGCAGCATCGGCAGCCCCACGTCGGTGGCCAGCAGCCCGGCCTCGCGCGGTGTCGCCAGGGAGGTCTCGATCGTCTCCTCCGCCTCCGCGAGCTGCACGCCGTACACCTCGGCGAGTGCCGTGTACAGCGAGGTGAACCTGGCCAACGACCGCCGCAGGCCCGGGAACCGCAGCGCCGACAGGTGCGTGGTCTCGATCGCCATGGGCTCACCGCTGGCCAGCCGCAGTCGTTCGATGCGCAGCACCTTCTCCCCGACGCCGATCGCGAGCAGTCCCGCCAGCTTGGCGTCCGCGGCGAAGTGGCCGATGTCCAGCACCTGTGAGGCGGGATCGAGGCCCTGGGCCCGCATGTCCTCGGTGTGCGAGGTGAGCCGGAGGGTGCGGTAGAGCTTGGGCCGTGCGACGAACGTGCCCTTGCCCTGGATGCGGTCCAGCCGTCCCTCGCCGACGAGTTCCTGCAACGCCTGCCGGACCGTGGTGCGCGAGGTGTCGAACCGTACTGCGAGCAGCCGTTCTGCGGGCATGGCCGATCCGGGGCGCAGGGCCTCGGTGATCTCGAGGATCTGCTGTTTCACGCGGTAGTACTTCGGCACGCGCGCAACTTGACCGGGCGCCCCCTCGTGGTGCTGGGCGCTGCTGACGTCGATGGTCATGGCCTGCCTTCCCGGCTCGCTCGGCGGTCTCCCGTTATAGCCCCCGAGGGCCCTATGGTCTAGTCCAACGAGATGCGGACGGCTCCGCCCGCGCCCGTGGCGCCCGACGCCGTCCGGTGACTTTCTCGTAACGGACCGCATCGCTTCGCGAACCACCCTTGACACCCCCAAAGGTCTAGGCCAAGCTCCACCGTACTGGTCTACACCACTAGTGGCCAGGTCCCGAGTCCCACGTGCGTCAGCGGTTTACGCAGGTCACGGCAGGGGGCGTGGGGGGTCAGTGCATCCCTGAGGAGGGTGGCGTGAAGCGCAAGCTGATAGCCGCGATGGGTATCGCAGGCATGATGGTCTCGGTCGCGGCGTGTGGCGGTGACGACGGGGACAGCGGCAAGAACGCGGGACCGGACAGCTTCAAGGGCCAGACGCTGACGGTCTGGACGATGGACGGTTCGGCGCCGGAACAGTGGACCAAGGACGTGACGGCCGCCTTCGAGAAGAAGACCGGCGCGAAGCTGAAGTTCGAGATCCAGAAGTGGGACGGGATCCAGCAGAAGATCACCACCGCCCTCTCCGAGGACAACCCGCCGGACGTCCTCGAGGTCGGCAACACCCAGACCCCGGCCTACGCCGCAACCGGAGGCCTCGCCGAACTCGGCGACCTGAAGCAGCAGATCGGCACGGACTGGACCCCGTCGGTCTCCCAGTCCTCCGTCTACGACGGCAAGCAGTACGCGGCCCCCTGGTACTTCGCCAACCGCGTCGTCATCTACAACAAGAAGATCTGGGCCAAGGCCGGCATCAAGGGCACCCCGAAGACCCGGGACCAGTTCTTCAAGGACCTCGACACCATCGGCAGGAAAACCGACGCCGAGCCGCTCTACCTGCCCGGCCAGAACTGGTACTTCTTCGACGGTCTGACCATCGGCCAGGGCGCCGACCTGGTGAAGAAGGACGGCGGCAAGTACGTCTCCAACCTGGCCGACCCCAAGGTCGCCCAGGCCATGGAGATCTACAAGAAGTACGCCTCCTACTCCAAGGCCCCCAAGGACAAGGACGAGGCCACCCCGCAGCAGGCCCAGGTGTTCGCCAAGGGCAAGACCGGTGCCTTCATCGGCATGGGCTGGGAGGCCGGCACGGCCATCGCCGCCAACAAGTCCATCGAGAAGGACCTCGGCTACTTCACCATCCCGGGCGCGACGGCCGGCAAGCCCGAGGGCGTCTTCCTCGGCGGCTCCAACCTCGCGGTCGCGCAGGGCAGCAAGAGGCAGGCGCTGGCCAAGGAGTTCCTCAAGATCGCCCTGTCCGACAAGTACGAGGGCGAACTGGCCAAGCTCAACGGCGTCATCCCGAACAAGCTGTCCCTGGAGACCAAGCTCAAGGGCAACGCCGTCGCCGAGGCCGCCGCTCCGGGTGCCGCGGTCGGTGGTACCACCCCGCTGATCCCCGAGTGGGCCGCGGTGGAGAACACCCCGAACCCGATCAAGTCCTACATGACCTCCGTGCTGGAAGGTAAGTCCCCCGCGGCGGCCGCCAAGCAGGTCGAGGGCGACATCAACAAGCGTCTGGCACAGCAGAACTGATCACCCGCGCCGGGGGCGCCCGCGGGTGCCCCCGGCTCAGTCGTCTGGTACGGCCGGTACGGCCACGGAAGAGATGGCAACTCATGTCAGTGCAGACCGAAGGCACGGACACGGCCGGGGAGCCCGCTGTCCGCAAGCCCCGGGTGCCGGCGCCGCCGAGAGGTGAGAGCCGGCCCTCCGGGCCCCCGTCCGGCCGCCGCGGCGCCGTCGCGCCCTATCTGCTCCTGCTGCCCGCGTTGCTGGCCACACTGGTCCTGCTCGGCTGGCCCCTGGTGAAGAACGGCATGCTGTCGTTCCAGAACCTCAACCCGCGGCAGCTCATCCAGCACCTCACCGAGTGGAACGGCGTCGACAACTACAAAGAGGTCCTGACCGGTTCGGACTTCTGGCACGTCGTTGAGCGCTCGGTTGTCTTCACCGCGGCCAACGTCGTCCTGATCATGGTGTTCGGCACACTGATCGGGCTGCTGCTGGCCCGCCTCGGCAAGAAGATGCGACTGCTGCTCCTGCTGGGGCTCGTCCTCGCCTGGGCCATGCCCGTCATCGCGGCCACCACGGTCTACCAGTGGCTGTTCGCCCAGCGCTTCGGCGTCGTCAACTGGGTCCTGGACAAGCTCGGCTGGCACTCCATGGCCGACTACAACTGGTTCGGCTCCCAGTTCTCCACCTTCTCCGTGATCACCCTGCTGATCGTCTGGGGGTCGATCCCGTTCGTGGCGATCAATCTGTACGCCGCCACCACCACGATCCCCAGGGAGCTGTACGAGGCCGCCTCACTGGACGGCGCCGGCGCGTGGAAGAGCTTCACCTCGGTGACCTTCCCGTTCCTCAGGCCGTTCCTGTACGCCACGACCTTCCTCGAGATCATCTGGGTGTTCAAGGCGTTCCCGCAGATCTTCGCGATCAACGAGGGCGGCCCCGACCGCCTCACCGAGACCCTGCCGATCTACGCCTTCGTGGAGGGCGTCGGCAACCAGCACTTCGGTGTCGGCGCGGCGATCTCCTTCCTGACGATCCTGGTGCTGCTCGTCATCACCTCGTACTACCTGCGCATGGTGCTCAAGCAAGAGGAGGACGAGCTGTGAAGCGCTCCGCATTCGGCCGTTTCTGGCCCAACGCCACCGCCGTCATCCTCTTCGTCGGCTTCGTGTTCCCCGTCTACTGGATGTTCGCCACGGCGTTCAAGCCCACCGGTGACATCATCTCCGAGGACCCGGTGTGGTTCCCGACCCACGTCACCCTCGGCCACTTCGGTAAGGCCGTGGACGCCGACCACTTCTGGACCCTGGTCGCGAACTCCGTCACCGTCACGGTCAGTTCGGTGCTCCTGTCCCTGGTCATCGCCCTGTTCGCCGCCTTCGCCCTGGCCCGGATGCGGTTCAAGGGCCGGCGCGGCCTCATCGTGACCTTCATGCTGGCGCAGATGGCCCCCTGGGAGGTCATGGTCATCGCCATCTACATGCTGGTCCGCGACAACGACATGCTCGACAGCCTGGTCCCGCTCACCGTCTTCTACACGATCATGGTGCTGCCACTGACCATCCTGACGCTGCGCGGCTATGTGGCCGCCGTGCCGAAGGAACTGGAGGAGTCGGCGATGGTCGACGGATGCACCCGGCCGCAGGCCTTCCGCAGGGTGATCTTCCCGCTGCTGGCGCCCGGCCTGATGGCGACCTCGCTGTTCGGCTTCATCACCGCCTGGAACGAGTTCCCGCTGGTCCTGATCCTCAACAAGGACATCGAGAAGCAGACCCTTCCCCTGTGGCTGTCCCAGTTCCAGACCGCCTTCGGCGACGACTGGGGCGCCACGATGGCCGCCTCCTCCCTGTTCGCGCTGCCCATCCTGATCCTCTTCATCTTCCTGCAGCGCAGGGCCGTCAGCGGCCTGACCGACGGCGCCGTGAAGGGATGACGCCCCGATGACCACCACACGCGCCACCACCGCGTCCGACCACGGCTCCGCCGCGGGTGACGCCCTGACCCGCGACGCGCTCGCCGTGCTGCAGCCGGGCTTCGCCGGCACCACCGCACCCGACTGGGTGCTCCGCCGGCTCGGCGAAGGACTGGCCGCCGTCGCCCTGTTCGGCCGCAACGTCGCCAGCCCGGAACAAGTCACCGACCTCACCGCCCGGTTGCGGGCCGAGCGGGACGACCTGCTGGTGGCCATCGACGAGGAGAGCGGCGACGTCACCCGCCTCGAGGTCCGCACCGGCTCCTCCTTCCCCGGCAACCACGCCCTCGGCGCCGTCGACGACCTGGAGCTCACCCGGAGCGTCGCCCGTGAACTGGGCCGCCGGCTCGCGGCATGCGGCGTCAACCTCAACTGGGCACCGTCCGCCGACGTCAACGCCAACCCCGACAACCCGGTCATCGGCGTACGCTCCTTCGGCGCGGGCACCGACCTCGTCGCCCGGCACACCGCCGCCTACGTCCAGGGCCTGCAGTCCACCGGCGTCGCCGCGTGCACCAAGCACTTCCCCGGTCACGGCGACACCAACGTCGACTCCCACCACGCCGTCCCGCACATCGACGTCGACGCGGACACCCTGTACGCACGTGAACTGGCCCCGTTCCGCGCGGCCATAGCGGCCGGGACCCGCGCCGTCATGAGCGCCCACATCCTGGTCCCCGCTCTGGACCCGCAGTACCCCGGGACCCTCTCACGCCGCGTCCTCACCGAGTTGCTGCGCGGCGAACTGGGCTACGACGGGCTGATCGTCACCGACGGCATGGAGATGCGCGCCATCTCGGGGACGTACGGTCTGGAGCACGGCGTCGTCCTGGCGATCGCGGCGGGCGCCGACGCCATCTGTGTCGGTGGCGGGCTGTGCGACGAGGGCACGGTGCTGGGGTTGCGGGACTCGCTCGTCGCGGCCGTACGCTCCGGCGAACTGCCCGAGGAACGGCTGGCGGACGCCGCCGCCCGGGTGCGGCAGCTGGCGCGCTGGACCGCCGAAGCGCGACGCGACCCTCAGGTCGTGGCCGAACCCGCCCCGGAGATCGGCCTGGTCGCGGCGCGCCGCGCGCTGTCCGTGACCCGCGCGGGCGACGCCGCGCCGGTCACCGGACCGGTGTACGTCGCCACCTTCAACCCGGCCGCCAACATCGCCGTCGGGGACGAGACCCCCTGGGGCGTCGGCGCCGAGCTCGAACGCCTGCTCCCCGGCACCGCGACCGGCTTCTTCACCGGTGCCGACGCGGGGGGCGCCGCACTCGCGGCCGCGGACGGCCGGCGCATCGTCGCCGTGGTCCGCGACGAACACCGGCACGACTGGATGCGCGCGGCCCTGGACGTCCTCCTCGCCGCCCGCCCGGACACCGTCGTGGTCGAGATGGGCGTACCACAGGCACCGCCACGCGGCGCCCTGCACCTCGCCACGCACGGCGCGGCCCGTGTCTGCGCGGTGGCGGCGGCCGAGCGCGTCGTCGCAGGCTGACGGCACGGTGCCACAAGCGCCGACGGGAACCATGCCCGTCGGCGCTCGTTTTTGTTCGACGACCCGCACTCGACGGGCACCCTTCCCTGTCGTCAACAGCGGCCACAACCGACAAGGCACGCCCCACCGAAAGCCCCTGAACGACCACTCTTCGTGCCGCTGGACACCTCTGCTCAGCGGCACAAAGAGCCGGTGGCCGGACTCGGCATCCTTGAAGCCTCCTGGACGGCAGGGGCCGGCTGTTCGCCCGAGCCGCGGACTATCAGCCGGGTGGGCACGGTGATGGTGCGAGCGCGGGAGTGGTCGCCGTCGAGCCGGGTCAGGGCCGTGGTCGCCGCCGTTCTGCCGATCTCCTCGGGGTCCTGGGCGACGACGGTCAGGGCCGGTTCGAGTGCCTCGGCGAGCGCCACGTCGTCGAAGGCGACGACGGCGATGTCCTTGCGCTTGCTGCGGGCGAGTTCGGCGACGATGCCCAGCGCCATGATGTTGTTGCCGGCGAACAGGGCGGTGGGGGGATCGGCCAGTCCGAGGAGCTGGGCGGTGGCGCGCTCGGCCCCCTGCTGGTCGTGGGCGCTGATGACGAGCGAACGGTCGTAGGGGATGTCGGCTTCCTGCAGGGCCGAGCGGTAGCCGGCCAGGCGTTCGCGGCGGGTGTAGAGCCTGACGGGCAGGTCGCCGACGAAGCCGATGCGCCGGTGCCCGTGGGCGACCAGGTGGGCGACGCCGGTATGGGCGCCCGCACGGTTGGAACTGACGATGCTGTCCGTGGACAGCGCCACTCCCGGACGGTCGAGGAAGACCACCGGTAGCCCAGCCGTGCGGTGGGACTTGAGGTGTGCGTGGTCGGCGCCGACGGACGGCACGACCATCAGGATGCTGACGCGGCGGGCGAGGAACTTGTCCGTCAGGGCCCGTTCGCGACGGGGGTCGTCGGCGGAGGAGCCCATGAGCAGGGTCAGCCCGCGTTCGCGGACGGTGTCCTCGATGGCGCGGGCCACGGCTCCGAAGAAGGGGTTGGCGAGGTCGGGGATGACCAGTCCGATGGTGGTGTCCGGGCCGCCGACGCGGATGTTGCGTGCCATGAGGTTCGGCTGGAAGCCGAGCTTCGCCACTGCGGCGAGCACCTGTTCCCTGGTCTGTGCCGAGACGGGACCGTCCTCGTTGAGGACGCGGGAGACCGTCTTGGCGCTGACACCCACCTCCTGGGCGACATCGGCCAGGGTGGGGCGGCGGTTCGCTGCCATGGAGGAAACCGTCTCCTGTGAGCTCTCGGTTCCGGCCGCGGCCTCGGCCGGAAACAACGGGAGCTGGGTCGTGTTGTCAGGTGGCCTGGACTCCGGCGGCCTTCGCGGCCGCCGAGTCAGCTACGACAGTATCTCCGGCCTCGTCGACGCTGAGCGCGCCGGTCATGATGGCGACGACCTCGGCCATCGAGTAGTCCGAGGGCTTGATGAGGGCGGCGCGCCGGCCCAGCCGGTGGACGTGGATCCGGTCCGCGATCTCGAAGACGTGGGGCATGTTGTGGCTGATCAGCACCACCGGCATCCCCTTGTCACGGACGCGGCGGATCAGGTCGAGGACCTGGCCGGACTCCTTCACGCCGAGGGCGGCGGTGGGTTCGTCCATGACGACGACGGAGCGGGCCCAGGCGACGGCGCGGGCGACCGCGACGGCCTGCCGCTGTCCGCCGGAGAGGGTCTCGACCGGCTGCGTCAGCGAACGCAGGCCGATCTTCAGGTCCGCCATGTGCTCGGCGGCCTCCTGCCGCATCCGCTTCTTGTCGAGCATGCGGAAGGCGCTGCCGAGGATGCCGGGCCGGCGCAGTTCGCGGCCGAGGAACACGTTCGAGGCGATGTCCATGGAGGCGGCCACGGCCAGGTCCTGATACACCGTCTCGATGCCGTGGGCGCGGGCGCTCTGCGGACCGGAGAACTGGATCGGCTCACCGTTCAGCCGGATCTCGCCCTCGTCGGGGACCACCGCACCGGTGAGCGCCTTGATCAGGCTCGTCTTGCCGGCTCCGTTGTCGCCGATGACGGCGAGGACCTCGCCGGGCAGCAGATCGAAGTCGGCGCCGTCGATGGCGGTGACGTGGCCGTACCGCTTGACCAGGCCGCGGGCCTGCAGAACGGGGGTGGGGGTGCCGGTGGCGGTCATCGGGCCTTCTTCCGGGAGATCTGGTCGACGGTCACCGCGAGGATCACCAGAACGCCGGTGATCAGGGTCTGGTAGATGGAGGCGACGCCCATCAGCTGCAGACCGTTGCGGAACACGCCGACGATGAGGACGCCGATGAAGGTGCCCAGAACCGAGCCGCGGCCACCGAAGAGGCTGGTGCCGCCGAGCACCACGGCGGTGATGCTGTCGAGGTTGTCGGTCTGCCCGGCCTGCGGGTCGCCCACTCCGGTGCGGGAGATGAGCAGCAGGGCGGCGACGCCGTACAGCAGGCCGGCCGTGGCGTAGATGCCGATGGTCAGCCGGGAGGTGCGGATGCCGTTGAGCCGGGCCGCTTCCTGGCTGTTGCCGAGGGCGTAGACGTGCCGGCCCCAGCCGGTACTGCTCAACGCGTAGGCGAGCAGCAGGAACAGGGCGATGGTGACCAGGGAACCGTAGGTGATGTCGGTGTGGCCGAGCGGGAAGGTCTGCCCGAGAGCCGTGAGCGGGCCGGGCAGGTTGGTGACGGTCTGCTCCTCGGAGTAGATGTGCGTCAGCGCGAACGCCACGTTGAGCATGCCGAGCGTGACGATGAACGGCGGCAGCGGGATCTTCTGCACCAGCAGTCCGTTGAGCAGGCCGAAGCCGGCGCAGACGGCGATGCCCAGGGCGATGGCGAGCAGCGGTGGCAGGGTGCCCGCGGCCGCCATCTTGGCGATCATGATGCTGCCGAACGCCATCACGGCCCCGCACGACAGGTCGATGCCCGCGGTGAGGATGATCAGGGTCTGTCCGATGGCGAGGGTGCCGACGACCATGACCTGCTGCACGATCAGGGAGAAGTTCCCGCCGGTGAGGAACTGGTCGGTCGAGACGGAGAAGAAGACGCAGGCCAGGAGGAGCGCGGCCAGGGGCCCGGTGGTCGGCGCCGTGAGCAGTCTGCGGGCCGTGGTCGGTGCCTTGAGCTCCGCGTAGGGCGTGGTCGTGGCTGTCATGCGAAGTCCTTGTCGGAAGACAGATGTCCTTGTCGCCAGGACAAGGGGGGCGGCCGTCCCGGGGGTGGTCGTGGGGCCGGCCGCCCCGCTGAGGAGGCGGCGGTGTCGTACGGTCCTTCAGGGGCGCGTCAGCCCCAGCAGTTCTCCAGGCCGAACGCGGTGTCCTTCGACGTGACCCCCGACTGCGCCTTGTCGGTGATCAGGTTGACGCCGGTGTCGGTGTAACCGGACGCCTTCTTGCCGGTCTTGGCGTACGTCACGACGGCCTTGACGCCCTCGGCGGCCATCTTCAGCGGGTACTGCTGGGAGGTGGCGGCGATCTTGCCGTCCTTGACGGCCTGGGTGCCGGTGCAGCCGCCGTCGACGGAGACGATCAGGACGTCCTTCTCCCGGCCCTTGGCCTTCAGTGCGGTGTACGCGCCCAGTGCCGCCGGCTCGTTGATCGTGTAGACGAGGTTGATGTCCGGGTTCTTCTGGAGGCAGTTCTCCATCGCCGTCTGGCCCTTGGCCTGGTCGCCGCCCGTGTCCTGGGCGCAGACGACGTCCTTGTCGGTGGCGCCGAAGCCCTTCAGGAAGCCGTTGTGCCGCTGGACGCCGACGGAGACGCCCGGCGCGAGGTCGAGGGCGGCTATCTTGGCCGACTTGCCCTTCATGGCGGCCTTGGCGTACTCGCCGATCAGCTCGCCGGCGTGGAGGTTGTTGGTGGCGAAGAGGGCGTCGACCGCGCTCTGCGGTTCGGTCGGGGTGTCCAGGGCGATGACCAGGACACCCTTGGCGCGGGCCTTCGCGATCGCGGGCACGATCGCCTTCGAGTCGCTCGGCGTGATCAGGATGCCCTTCACGCCGGAGGCGACCATGTTCTCGATGGCGGTGACCTGTCCGGCGTTGTCTCCGTCGAACTTGCCTGCGGCGGTGACCAGTTGGGCGCCGTTCTGCTTGGCGGCCTTCTCCGCGCCCTCCTTCATCTTCACGAAGAACGGGTTGGTCTCGGTCTTGGTGATCAGACCGACCTTGACCTCGCCCGAGCCGGAGCTCGCGGAACTGGACCCGGACCCGGATCCGCAGGCCGTCAGAGTGAGGGCCGCGACGCCCGTGACCGCGGCGGCTCTGAGGAGGGAGGAGGACAGACGAGTGGTGCGAGACATGAACGACTCCTGCGGGATAGCGAGCGGCGCGGGACCGGGATCAGAGCATGCCGCCCCGGGGTGTCATCGTTGACTTATGTCATCGTTGACACTGCTTGCCGAGGATGATGGACTCCGGTTCGCGGCAACGTCAATGCCTTTCACCCGTCACAAATTGGCAACGTCCGATCCGCTGTTGACCGCGACTGATCAGGGGCCCGAGCAGGGATGCGCCCCTGTTCGACCGTATTTGTCCGGAAAGAAGGGCAGCCCATGAGTTCGTGTCGGATCACCGTCCTGGGGGAGTGCGTCGCGGACGCCTTCGCCGAACCCGCGAGCACCCCGAACGAACTCGCTCTGCGTGTGCTGCCCGGCGGCGGACCCGCGAACACCGCCGTCGCCCTGGCCCGGCTGGGCACACCGGCCCGCTTCCTCGCGCGGCTGTCCCAGGACGTGTTCGGGCGCCTGTTCCGTGCGCACCTGGAGGCTTCCGGCGTGGACCTGTCGTACGCCGTCGCGGCCGGCGAGCCCAGCACGCTCGCCGTGGCGGAACTGGATGCCCAGGGGCAGGCCGCGTTCTCCTTCCACGCGCAGAACACGGCCGACTTTCAGTGGACGCCGGCGGAGCTGTCCGGGGTGGACCTGTCCGGGACCTCCTGTGTGCACACCGGGTCGCTGGCGCTGGTCCGTGAGCCCGGCGGGGCGGTGGTGGAGGAGTTCCTGGCCGCCTCCGCTTCCCGGGCCACCATCAGCATCGATCCCAACGTCCGCCCGTTGCTGGTCCGTCCCGAGGTGTACCGCGCCCGGCTCGCGCACTGGTGCGGCCTCGCCGACATCCTGCGGCTGAGCGAGGACGACCTGGAGCAGCTGCTGCCGGGCACCTCGCCCGAGCGGGCGTGCGACACCTGGCACGCGGCAGGGGCACGGCTCGTCGTGATCACGCGCGGTGCCGAGGGGGCGCTGATCTCGCTCGACGGCGAACGGCGGCAGGTGCCCGCGACGGCGACGCGGGTGGTCGACACGGTCGGCGCGGGGGACTCCTTCACCGCCGGGCTGCTGCACCAGCTCGGCAGCCGCGGACTCCTCGGCGGCCGGCTGGTCGGTCTCACCCTCGACGACGTCGCGGAAGCCTGCCGGTTCGCCACCCGCGTCGCAGGCCTGACCTGCTCGGTCGCCGGTCCCAACCCGCCGTGGCGGCAACAGCTCGCGAGCGCCGACGGCGTCTGACGGACAGCCGATCCCGGCCGGAGTGATCACACCGGAACCGTTGACGTCTCGGAGGACTTCCGTCCATCATCAGGCCACTCGATGTCAACGATGACACAAGTCGGCGACGCCACCCCCGGCCGACGTGGCCCACGGCGGTCCCCGTCGCCGACCGACGAGACGACCGCAACCCGGAACCCGAGGAAACGCCACTGTGACCAAGAGCCTGCTCGCCGAGTTCACCGCCCGCGAGGGCGCGGAGGACGAAGTCGCCCGCCTGATCCGGGACTACGCCCGCGAGGTGCGCCAGGAGGACGGCAACCTCGCCTTCGACGTCTACACCAAGGCGTCCGCCCCGCGCGCCTACTGGATCTTCGAGGTCTACCGGGACGAGGACGCGTTCCAGGCACACCTCCAGGCACCGTACGGCGCCCCGTTCAACACCGCTCTCACCCCGCTGATCGAGGAGGACGCCTCCGTGCTCACCTTCCTCGACCCGGTGACCTGATCCCGCGTCACCCAGGCAGGAAACCCGCTGGGCGAAGGCTCAGGCGCAGGACGTGAGGAATTCGACGAGCGCCGCGTTCACCTCGTTCGGGCGTTCCTGCTGGGTCCAGTGTCCGCAGCCCGCCAGTTCGAGGGGCCTGCGCCTCAGGCTGGGCATCAGGTCGGGGAGTTTCTCGATGAGTTCGGGTGTGCCGGGGAAGGCGGGCACGAGGTCGCGGTCGCCGTAGATGTACAGGGCGGGGCGGGTGACGACGGCGCCGTGCCAGGGTGCGGTGAGTTCCCAGTTGCGGTCGAGGTTGCGGTACCAGTTGAGGGCGCCGGTGAAGCCGTCGGAGAAACTCTCGGTGAGTGCGTCGAGGTCCTCGTCGGTGAACCACTCCGGCAGGACCTCGGGGTCCGGCATGGCCTCGAGCCAGCCCCGCCCGGGTTCGACCAGTGGCTGCTTGATCTCACCGCTGGGAGAGGCGGAGCCGGAAGCCGAGTAGAAGAACTTGCGGAGGGTGGTGCGTACGTCCCTGCCGAACTCCGCGTCGGCCACACCAGGGCGGTTGAAGTAGTTCCAGTAGAACCGGCCGCCGAACCTCTCCTCCATGGAGGCCAGCGGAGGCCTTGTCCCCCGGAACGGGGGCGGCACACTCAGGCCGGCCACCCCGAGCACCATGTCCGGTCGCAGCAGGGCGGTGTGCCAGGCGACCGGCGCACCCCAGTCGTGGCCGACGACGTACGCCTTCTCCTCGCCGAGGGCGTGGACGAGGCCGACGACGTCGCCGACCAGGTGGAGGATGGTGTACGCGTCGACGTCGTCGGGATGGTCACTGCGCCCGTACCCACGCTGGTCGGGGGCGACGACCCGGAAACCGGCGTCGGCCAGCGGGCCGAACTGGTGGTGCCAGGAGTGCCACGACTCGGGGAAGCCGTGCAGGAGTACCACCAGGGGGCCCTCGCCCTGCTCGGCGATGTGCAGCCGAACGCCGTTCACGTCAACCATTCGATGCTCAACCATGGTGCATCAGCGTACGTGCCCTGTACTCGGGCCGGCCCCGTGCCGTGGACGCCGATGACGTGGTCGAGGTCCGCGCCGGTCGTGTGGGCCAGGGTGTCGGGGGCCATGTCGGTCTGCCGGATCTGTTCGGCGGGCGCAAGCACCGACCACACCGTTCGCCAGATTGCCGCATCCGAAAGACCGGCGCCCGGGGAAGAGAGAGTGACGCAGCGCTGCGCCGTCGAGCGGCACCGGGGAAGGGAGCCGAGATCATGGCCGGGAAGAAGCGGCACGACCGAGCGGACACGGAGCTCGCCGAAGGCGAGAAGGTGGCCTGGACCAGCCACGGATCCACTGCCGAGGGAGAGGTGGAACGCAAGATCACCCGACGTACCGGCGCCGCCGGCCGAACCGTGGACGCCTCGCCGGACGAACCCCAGTATGAGGTCCGCAGCGCCAAGTCGGGCAGGACCGCGGTACACAAACCGTCGGCCCTGCGCAAGAAGTGAGCCGCACCCCCGCACCCACGACAGGACGGCGTCCATGCAGACGTTCCTGCCCGATTCCGACTTCCGGCGCTCCGCCCTCCTCCTGGACCGCCGCCGCCTGGGCAAACAGCGGGTCGAGGCCCTCCAGGTCCTGCGCGGCCTGACCGTCCCCGGGTACGGCTGGCGCAGGCACCCGGCAGTGCGCATGTGGAGCGGATACGAGGAGGCACTGGTCCGCTACGGTCTGGAAGTGTGCCGGGTGTGGCGGGAGCAGGGGCACCAGGACAGCTGCGCCGCATCACTGATCGCCGGATACGAGGCATGCCGTCCGGGTGCTCCCGTACGCGATCAGCCCGCCCTCGCCGCCGCCGGGGAACTACCGCCATGGCTCGGGGACGAGGCCTTCCACCGCAGCCACCGGTCCGCGCTCGTCCGCAAGGACCCGGAGACGTACACGCACGCGTTCCCCGGCGTACCCGACGACCTGCCCTATGTGTGGCCGCCGTCCGACCGGCACGGCGGCGCCGGGTAGCGGCTCCCTGACCGGCGCTCAGGTGCGTGCGGCGGCTGTGCTGGAGCGCAGTGAGATCGGCGGGGTCAACAGGATGTGCCGAGGCGGGGTGTCCGGCGCGGTGATGCGTTCCACCAGCAGGGAAACGGCTTTCTCGCCCATTTCCAGGGCCGGGACGTCCGCTGCCGTGAGGGGCGGGCGGAAGTCCTCGGCCCAGGTCCTGGCCACCACTCCGGTGATCGAGAAATCGTGGGGCACTCGGAGGCCGGTGTCGGCCAGCGCGCGCTGGATGCCGGGCAGGGCGGCCTCGTTGATGGTGGTGACAGCGGTGAGGTCCGGATGGCTGCGCAGGAGCTTCTCGACGCATTCCTGACCTGAGCGGGCGTCGTCCCCGCACGGCACTTCGGTACCGTCGAGGCCGTGTTCCGCCACGGCGGCCTCGAAACCCACCCTGGCCCTGCGCGCCGGACCGTAACCGGTCGAGACGAGTTCGGGGGAACGGGTGATCAGAGCCACTCGGCGGTGCCCCAGATCCGCCAGGTGCCGCACGGAGTGCCGGACCAAGCCGGCGTAGTCGACGTCGATCCAGGACATCTGCTGGTCGCCGGCCGTGTGCCCGATACCGACGAAAGGCAGCCCGGCGTCCTGCAGACGTCCCACACGAGGGTCCTCCAGGCGGATCTCCATCAGGATGACACCGTCGACGCGGCTCTCCGAGACCAACCGCTCGAAAGAGCGGTCGTGATCGGCGCCGGAAGGGGACAGCAGCACATCCAGGTCGACCCGGGCGGCGGCGTCGACCACGCTGGCCACGAAGTCCAGCTGCATGTGTGTGAGTCTGTTGCCGGCCGGCGGGATGACGAGACCGATCGTCCGGGTCCGGCCCTCCTTCAGGGCCCGCGCGGTCGCGTTGGGGCGATACCCCAGTTCGTCGATGACGTCCTGGATACGTCTCCGGGTGTCGCTCGCGACGGGTCGTTTGCCGCTGAGCGCGTAGGACACCGTGCTGCGTGACACGCCGGCGCGCCGAGCGATCTCCCCGATGTTCATTCAGCTCCCCAAGAACCCACCCGCGGGTCGACAGGATAGCTCGCGGGATTCGGTTCGCCGGCGGCACGGGATGCGACGGCTGGGAGGTGTGGGCGGCGCGCGGTGACACGCCGGGGCGGCGGCCGGATGCCGCCCCGGCGTGGGGTGCGGGTCCCTCACTGGTTCAGCTCAGCGTCCATCGCTGGTTGGACTCGCCGCTGCAGGTCCACAGTTGTACCGGGGTGCCGTTGGTCGTGGCGGAGCCGGTGACGTCCAGGCACAGGCCGGACTGGGCGCTGGTGATGGTGCCGTTGGGGTTCAGCGTCCACTGCTGGTTGCTCTGGCCGTTGCAGGTCCAGGTGATGACCTTGGTGCCCGGACTGGTGCCCCGACCGGAGGCGTCCAGGCACAGCCGGCTGCCGCCGGAGTACACGGTGAGCTCGCGGGAGGCGGTCTGGGACCAGGTCTGGTTCGCAGCACCGGTGCAGTCCCGGATCTGCGTCTGCGTACCCGGTGTCGTGGACGCGCCCGGCACCTCCAGACACCTGCCCGCACCCACCGCTCGCAACGCACCCGTACCGCTGGGCGGAGTGGTGGTCGGGGGCGCGTACGGACACTTGCCGTGATAGACCGAGATGCCGACCGGGTCGGCCAGGGCCGAGCAGAGGAACTGGGTGTAGCGGGTGTCCTCGTCGACGAAGATCTTGAGCCAGGGGATCAGCACCTTCATCTCGGTGTTGTTGGGGTGCGTGTAGTAGACGTGGTCGGCTCCGGCGATCTGGAGGAAGGCGCTCTGCGTGGCGGCGGGCATGGCGGCGTACAGGCCGTCGAGGTAGGAGGGGGTGACGACGGTGTCCTTCTGCCCGCCGATGACCATGGTGGGCACCTGGTCGGTGGCCAGGCTCTGTGAGGGGGAGAAGGGCGCGAGGGCGATGGCGGCCTTCAGCGACGGCCGTCGTTCTGAGGCGCTGACGGCCCCGCCTCCGCCCATCGAGTGGCCGATGACCGAGAGCCGTCCGGGGTCGACCCGGTCACGCACGGGGCTCCGCTGGGTCAGGTAGTCCAGCGCTGCCAGCAGTTGGGTGCCGCGGGCGGTGTCGTAGTCGGTGCGGCTGTTGGTCTCGACGCCGATCACGACGAAACCGAAGGACGACAGCCATGGCCCCATCCATGCCTCTTCGTCGGCGAACCGGGCGGTGTAGCCGGGGACGATCGCGACGGCGCCCCAGGTGCCCAGACTGGTGTCGGTGGGGTAGTAGATCGTGCCGCCGTTGAATCCGTTGCCGGGTGGCACGCTGACCGACGCGGTGGTGAAGGGGCCGTGGCTGGCGGCGACGCTAGCCACGGTGGGGTCTGGGCCGCGCTGGTGCGGGTTGCCGGCGGCCGACGCCGGCTGGAGGGTCGCGAGCATAGCGGCGATCAGTCCCGCGAGCGCCACGAGTGCGGCCGCGACCGCCTTGACGGGCCGTTCCCTCGACCCGGGCCGTGCCCGTAAGCCGGGCTGTCTCCGGCCGACCGGGAACCCCTCGGGCTCCCGCGGTGCAGGTGCGCTTCCTGGCATCAGTGACCTCCTTGGTACAACCCGGTTCGGACAGTCCGCCCACACCGACGAGGCAGTCGGAGCGGGGGCTGTGGCCAAGTGGACCTGCCGGCGACCACGCCGACGGCCACACCCCGTTCCGAGGCCGTCGGCGTGGTCGCCGTCGTGGGCGGAGCTGTGGCAGCCGTGGCCGGGCAGGCAGGTTTCGTCCGAGGTACGGATGGTGCTGTTCGCCCTGGTGTCCGGCGGTGCATACAACCGTCTGCGCGCCCTGGCGGCTCAAGGCGGAAGAAGGGCGACCGAGTGCCATGAGTTGCGGGGAACGGCCTCGGGTTGCCGGGAACCGGCAGGTGTTCCGTGGTGCAGCAGTACGGGAAGGCGTCGAGCGAACCGGTTCCACGCAAGCGCTTCGACGGGATGGTACGACTGGCGGAGTGAGGGGTCAATGGTGCGCCGCGCGCGAAGAGGGCAGCGACGCGCGGGCCGAGGCGCCGCCGCTCCGTCCAGTGCCCTCCGCAACGGCCCTCCGTCATCCGGGTCCGGCGGCTGTACCACTGTTCAGCAGCGTGATGGTCAGGCGCCCTGTGAGCAGGGCGCGGACGCCGGACGCTCCCGCGCGGTCGACCGCGTCCCGCGCGGCGGGAGGTCGCGCCACCGTCCGTATACGTCCGCACCGGACGTGTTCGATCGGGCCGATCGGTCCCGCACCGCAGGATTCAGCCGTCGAACCGATTCCGCGACAAGGTTCGGAGCAGAATCCTCCGCACCCTTGACAGTCCGTGAAGCCGGGAGCACCGTCTCCCCCCGAAACCTCTTTGCAATCCCGCTGAACAAATACGGCACCTCCGAGCGCTTCTGGATCGTCAGCGCCACCAACACGACCCGATCGGGTCGCGTCGGCACGGTAGGGAGATCGGATGGGAACCACACGTACAAGACGCCACCTGCTGTCCGGGCGCGGCGGCGTGCGACGGTTACCCGCGGCGCGGCGCCGTGGCAGGCCGGGCGACGTGGTGGATCGGGCACACGATCCTCTGCCGGCGCGCTCACCCCGCTTCCGGCCCACGGTGCTGGCCCGCGCGGGGGCGGCCGCCGTGCTCGTGGCCGGCACGCTGGCGGGTGCCACGGCCGCGGCGAGTACGGCCGGTGCCGACACGTCCGGGCCGTGCGACATCTATGCGGCGGGCGGCACGCCCTGCGTGGCGGCGCACAGTACGACCCGAGCGTTGTACGCCTCGTACAACGGGCCGCTCTACCAGGTCCGGCGTGCCTCGGACAACACCACGCGGAACATCGGCGTACTGAGCGCGGGCGGGTACGCCGACGCCGCCGCCCAGGACTCGTTCTGCTCGGGGACGACCTGCCTGATCACGATCATCTACGACCAGTCCGGCCGCGGCAACAACCTCACCCAGGCGCCCGGGGGAGGTGCCGCGGGCGGCCCCGACAACCTCGCGAACGCGACCGCCGCACCCACCACGGTGGGCGGACACAAGGCCTACGGCGTCTACGTGGCGCCCGGCACGGGCTACCGCAACAACCGCACCAACGGCATCGCGACCGGGGACAACCCCGAGGGCATGTACGCGATCTTCGACGGCACGCACTACAACGGCGGCTGCTGCTTCGACTACGGCAACGCCGAGACGGACAGCAACGACGACGGCAACGGCACCATGGAGGCCATCTACTTCGGCAACATCAGGGTCTGGGGCTACGGATCGGGCAACGGCCCCTGGATCATGGCCGATCTGGAGAACGGCCTGTTCTCCGGTGTCAACCAGCACTACAACGCAAACGATCCGACCATCAACTACCGGTACACGACCGCCATCATCAAGGGCGGCCCGAACCACTGGGCGATCCGTGGCGGCAACGCGCAGTCCGGCGGCCTGTCCACCTTCTACGACGGGGTGCGTCCAGGCGTCCCGGGCTACAACCCGATGCGGAAGCAGGGTGCCATCATCCTGGGCATCGGCGGCGACAACAGCAAGGGTGCCCAAGGCACCTTCTACGAAGGCGTGATGACCTCCGGTTACCCGTCGGACGCCACCGAGAACGCGGTGCAGGCCAATATCACCGCGGCGGGATACAGCAACGCCCCTTCCGGCGGGACGAACACCGGTGCCCTGCACGCGGTGGGCGCGGGCAAGTGCCTGGACGTGCCGAACTCGTCCACCACGGCCGGTACGCAGCTGCAGATCTGGGACTGCAGCGGTGGCGACAACCAGAAATGGACCCGCACGTCCTCCAACCAGCTGACTGTCTACAGCGGTAGCAGCCAGATGTGCCTGGACGCGTACAACAACCAGACCTCCGCCGGTACCAAGGTGGTGACCTGGCCGTGCAACGGCGGCGCCAACCAGCAGTGGCAACTGAACTCCGACGGCACCGTCACCGGCACCCAGTCCGGACTCTGCCTCGACGTCACCGGCGCCTCCACCGCCAACGGAGCCCTCGCCGAACTCTGGCCGTGCAACGGGGGATCCAACCAGAAATGGAATCTCGACTGACCTGACCGGCTCCATCCCGTGACCGGCTCGCCGCCGGTCACGGACACCCGCCAATCAGCCGACAGCCCCACACCCCCGGCGCACACGCGCCACCACCGGAGGATGACGATGTCCAGAGCCAGAGTGCTCCGTGGCCTCTGGGCCGCCCCAGTAGCTCTGTTCGCCTTGCTGGCCGGAAACCTGGGCACGGCAGGGCCCGCGGGAGCCGCACCCGCCGAGCACCGGGCGGCGACCGCCGACCTGTACGTGGCGCCGGACGCCGCTCCCGGCGGGAACGGCACCGCCGAGCAGCCGTTCGCGACGATCGACCAGGCGCGGCAGCCCGCGCACCGGCTCTCGGCCGATTCGGACGTCGTGGTCCACCTGGCCGGTGGCACCTACCGGCTGTCCAAGCCGCTGACCTTCGGCTCCGACGACAGCGGCCAGAACGGCCACACCATCACCTACCAGGCGGCAGCCGGACAGCAACCGGTCGTGAGTGGCGCCCAGCAAGTGTCAGATTGGCAGGTGCATGATCAGAATGCCAACATCTGGTCGGCCCACGTCGGCACCGGCGTGAACACACGCCAGCTGTACGTGAATGGCAAGGAGGCACCGCGGGCGGCGATCCAGGTGCCCCGCTCCGCCTTCACCTTCACCCCGACCGGCCTCACCGTCACCGACTCCTCCCTCGACTACCTGGCCGGGCTCTCGGACAAGAACCACATGGAAGTCGAGAGCGTCAACTCCTTCACCGACCGCTACGCGCCGGTCCAGTCGATCAACGGCAGGACCATCACCATGCAGCAGCCCGCGTGGAACAACAACTCATGGGGCTACGACACCATCAACGCGCCGTTCGCCGGCGGAACGATGTACCTCGAGAACAACTACGCGTTCCTGAAGCAGGCCGGACAGTGGTATCTCGACTCGTCCACCGGCGATCTGTACTACCGGGCGCAGCCGGGGCAGAATCCGAACAGCCTCGCCATCGAACTGCCCCGGCTGCAGAGTCTGCTCGGCATCAGCGGCGGCTACGGTTCACCGGTGACCGGCCTGACCTTCACCGGCATCCGGTTCACGGGCACCTCCTGGCTCGGCCCGAGCGGGCCCGACGGCTACGCGGACCAGCAGAGCGGCGCGCACATCACCGGTGCCTTCGCGATGCCCGCCAACTGGCTGAGTACCTGCAAGTCGGGGTGCACCCAGTTCGAGGCCACCCGCAACCACTGGGCGCAGATGCCCGCGGCCGTGCAGGTGTCCGCCGCCACCGGCATCACGTTCTCCGGTGACACGTTCTCCGAACTCGGGCAGGTGGGACTGGGCGTGGGGAACGACGGCGTGGCCACGGCCTCCGGCACCGGACTCGGCGCGAGCGGCATCACCATCACCGGCAACACGTTCACCGACGACGCCGGCAGCGGCATCCAGGTCGGAGGGATCCAGCCGGACGCGCACCACCCCGGCAACCCGCGGATGACCAACCAGAACATCACCATCAGCAACAACCGGATCAGCGGGGTGGGCACCGACTACAAGGAGACCGCGGGAATCCTGTCCACCTACGTCACGAACGCGACGATCACCCACAACCAGTGCGACCACCTTCCCTACGACGGGATCGACATCGGCTGGGGCTGGGGCATGAACGACCCGGGCGGCAGCCAGGACTACGCCAACCGGGGCACGTACAACTACCAGCCCGTCTACAGCACCCCCACGACGCTGAAGAACAACACCGTCTCCCACAACCTGGTCTTCGACACCAAGAAGGCGATGTTCGACGGCGGCAGCATCTACAGCCTGTCCGCGAACCCCGGCTCGGTGATCTCCGACAACTACATGTACGGCAACAACCACACCACCGCGCTGTACCTCGACGAGGGCTCCCGCTACCTGACGGTGTCGCACAACGTGGTGCAGGACGCCGGTAACTGGGCGCTCACCAATGCCAACGGCAACAACCACACCGACGACAGCACCTTCTCCGGCAACTGGTACAACGGCGGCAACACCTACGTGGCCACCGGCCCGCCGCACAACAACGTCCTCACCGGCAACGTCCAGGTCAGCGGCACCAACTGGCCGCAGGGCGCGAGGCAGGTCATCCAACAGGCAGGCGTCCAGACGTCCGGCGGCGACGGCGGCTTCCCCACCGGCTACCACCAACTGGTGATCGGCAGCAACAACCTGTGCCTGGACGTGTACGGCAACTCCGGCAGCGCGGGAGCCGCGATCGACCAGTGGACGTGCAACGGCCAGAGCAACCAGCAGTTCCAGTTCCTGCCGGTCTCGGGCGGATACGGTCAGTTGCAGGCCCAGAGCTCCGGGCTGGTCGTGGCGGTGTCGGGCGGCTCCACGACCGCCGGTACCCCCGACATCGTGCAGCAGGCCCCAGGCGGAGGGACCGGGAGTCTGTGGCTGCCGGTGCAGCAGTCCGACGGCTCGTACGCCTTCAAGAACCAGAACAGCGGCCTGTGCCTGGACGTCTACGGCGGCAGCGGCAGCCCCGGCCAGCAGCTCGACCAATGGACCTGCAAGAACACCGCCGGCAGCAACCAGGACTTCACCCCGCGCTGACCGACTCGCGCCCACACGTCTGTCGCGCGCCCGTGAGGAACGCCGATGATCTCACCCCCCACCCGAGGAGAATGATCTGCCATGTCCTGGCTCAACGAGGGGGCCCGTCTCCGCAAGGCCCTGACCTCGGCCACCGGTCTGACGGCCGGCACGCTACTGGCCCTGACCGGTGCGGCCGCGCCCGCCGCCCACGCGGCTTCCGGCACGCTCGGCGCGGCAGCGGCCCAAAGCGGCCGCTACTTCGGCACGGCCGTGGCCGCCGGAAGGCTCGGTGACTCGACGTACTCCACGATTCTCGACCGGGAATTCAACATGATCACCCCGGAGAACGAGATGAAGTGGGACACCATCGAACCGTCCCGCGGCAACTTCAACTTCGGCCCGGCCGACCAGATCGTCAATCACGCCATCGCGCACGGTCAGCGGATGCGCGGCCACACCACGGTGTGGTACCAGCAGCTGCCCGGTTGGGTCAATGGCATCAGGGACGCGAACACCCTGCGCAGTGTGATGGACAACCACATCACCACCGAGATGAACCACTTCAAGGGCAAGATCTACGCCTGGGACGTGGTCAACGAGGCCTTCGCCGACAACGGCAGCGGTCAGCAGCGCAGTTCGGTGTTCCATGACGTGCTGGGCAACGGATTCATCGAGGAGGCGTTCCGCACCGCGCGGGCCGCCGACCCTTCGGCCAAGCTCTGCTACAACGACTACAACATCGAGAACTGGAGCGACGCCAAGACCCAGGGTGTCTACAACATGGTGCGCGACTTCAAGTCGCGCGGTGTGCCCATCGACTGCGTGGGTTTCCAGAGCCACTTCGGCGCCGGTGGCCCGCCGTCGAGCTTCCAGACCACCCTGTCCAACTTCGCCGCCCTCGGCGTCGACGTCCAGATCACCGAACTCGACATCGCCCAGGCACCGCCGACGGCCTACGCGAACACCGTCAAGGCCTGTATGAACGTCGCCCGCTGCACCGGCATCACCGCCTGGGGCATCCGGGACAGCGACTCCTGGCGCAGCGGGGACAATCCGCTGCTGTTCGACCGCAACGGCAACAAGAAACCGGCCTACGACGCGGCCCTGTCAGCGCTGGGCGGCAGCGGGGGGAACCCGGGGGACCCGGGGGGCATCGTCTCGGGCCAGGTGTACACGCTGACCGATGTCGCCGCCGGCCGGGTGCTGGACGTACCGAACGGGCAGACGGGGAACGGTACGCAGCTGCAGGTCTGGGACGCGGGCGGCGGTGCCGCGAACCAGCAGTGGCGGGCGAGTCAGAACGGTGACGGTTCCTACACGCTGACGAACATCGCCAGTGGGCGGGTCCTGGACGAGCCGGGCGGCCAGACGGGCAACGGCACACGGGTGGTGATCTGGGACGCCAACGGCGGCGCCAACCAGCACTGGCGGGCCGGCCGGAACGGCGACGGTTCGTACACCCTGACCAACGTCGCTTCCGGCCGGGCGCTGGAGACTCCCTCCGGGCAGAGTGCCAACGGGGCCCCCGTCCAGATCTGGGACTCCAGCGGCGGCGCCAACCAGCACTGGAACTTCAGGTGAGGTGATCGGAGCCAAGCGCGCGCTCCTGCCACCGCATCGCTTCGGCGGACCATGACGAACACCCGCACCCGGCACGGCGGCCGTCGCCGGACGCGGGTTTCGCCATGCCGTCACAGCGCCCCGACCAGGCAAGACATGGGATGGATAGTGGTCAGATCGACGGGGACGGGTCTATTGACAGCCGGAGTGGCGTATGGAATCACTATCGACATGGGATGTCTGAGAGTTCCCTGTGGGTGCTCTCGACCGTCCCGTCCCCGCTCGGACTGACACGGCACTCTCTGTCCCCTTCCCCCACATCTCCAAGGAACAGAATGCAGCCTTCATCCGTTCCGCCCCGGAGCCCCGCGGCTCTCGGGCCACGCTTACCCGCGGCCGCCGCCGTTTGCGTGATGGCACTGCTGGCCATGTTGCTGGCCGCCGCGCCGACGTGGTCGGCGCCGGCGTCGGCGGCACCCCTGGTGAGTTCCGCGTCGGGGCGGTGCCTGGACGTCAGGGGCAACGTCGACACCCCGGGAACGACGCTGCAGATATGGGACTGCAACGACCAGGCCAACCAGGCCTTCGAGTTCACTTCGGCGGGTGAACTCAGGACGATGAACGGCACCCGGTGCGTGGACGCGTACGACAACCGGACGGCTCCCGGAGCCGCAGTGGTCATCCGGTCGTGCGACGGGCGGCCTACCCAGGTGTGGCGAGAGAACTCCGACGGATCCGTCACCGGTGCGGCGTCCGGATTCTGCCTGGACGTCAACGGGGCGGGAACGGCCAACGGCACCGCGGTGATTCTGTGGAGCTGTAACGGCCAGAGCAACCAGAAGTGGAGCACTCCGGCGCCTCCGCCTCCGCCCTCGCCCGGTGGATCGGGCTCGTGCGACATCTACGCCGCGGGCGGCACCCCCTGCGTCGCCGCGCACAGCACGGTGCGGGCCCTCTACAGTGCGTACCAAGGCGCCCTCTACCAGGTCAGGCGCTCCTCGGACAACGCGACGAGGGACATAGGTGTACTGGCACCCGGCGGCTTCGCCGACGCGGCGGCCCAGGACTCGTTCTGCGCCGGCACCTCGTGCGTGATCACGGTGGTCCGCGACCAGTCCGGACACGGCAACGACCTGTGGTACCAGGGCTCGGCCCAGGTCCCGGGATCGAGTCAGAGCAGCCCCGCGAAGGCGACCTCCGAGTCGCTGACCGCCGGGGGCAGCAAGGCGTACTCGCTGTACATCAACCCCGGGAACAGCTACTGGCGGGACGGACACCTGACGGGCGTGCCGACCGGTACCGCACCCGAAGGGGCATACATGGTGACCAGCGGCACCCATGTCAACGGCGGCTGCTGCTTCGACTACGGCAACAGTGAGACGACCCGGAAGGCCGACGCCGCCGGGGCGATGGACGCCATCAACTTCGGTACCGAGTGCTGGTTCGGCGGCTGCGCCGGCAGCGGGCCCTGGGTGCAGGCCGATCTCGAGTGGGGCCTGTACTCCGGCGGCAGCCAGTCCTGGAACCGGAACCAGCGCGCGTTTCCGAGCAAGTTCGTCACCGCCATGCTGAAGAACAACGGGACGTCGAGGTTCGCCCTCAAGGGCGGCAACGCGCAGTCCGGCGGCCTGACCACCCTGTGGGACGGCGGGCTTCCCGGCGGATACAGCCCTATGAAGAAACAGGGAGCCATCGTCCTCGGGAGCGGCGGCGACTGCTGCAAGCCCGGCGGCGGCGCCAACCTGAGTGCCGGCACCTTCTACGAAGGGGCGATCGTCGCCGGCTATCCCTCCGACGCGACGGACAACGCGGTCCAGGCCAACATCACCGCGGCCGGCTACCGCTGAGCTCCGTTCACAGGTGAGCGGTGGTCCCCCCCGGCAACGCCTGAGGGACCGCCGCGCAACCTGCCTCGCCGCCACGCACGCGTTCTCTCCCAACCCGGCCCAGGAGTCGATGAATCATGCCCGTGATCACTGACAGAGCCAGGCGACTGCGGCCGCTCTCCCGACTGCTTTCTCTGCGCAGGGCCCTGGCGCTCACCTTCTCGGTCGTGCTGCTCACCGTGGCCGCCCCCCTCCTCGCCCTCGACACGGCGCAGCCCGCCGCCGCGCTGGGAAACGGCCTCGCGCTCACCCCGCAGATGGGCTTCAACGACTGGAACGCGTACGGCTGCAACGTCTCCGAATCACTCATCAAGTCCACCGCGCAGGCGATGCACACCAACGGCATGCAGGCGGCGGGCTACTCGTACGTCAACATCGACGACTGCTGGATGACCCACAGTCGCGATTCCGGCGGCCGCCTGGTGCCGGACCCGGCCAAGTTCCCCGACGGCATCAAGGGCACCGCGGACTACGTGCACTCGCTGGGGCTGAAGCTGGGGATCTACGAGGACGCCGGCACCGCGACCTGTGCCGGGTATCCGGGCAGCCTGGGGCACGAGACCACGGACGCGCAGTCGTTCGCGTCGTGGGGCGTGGACTACCTGAAGTACGACAACTGCAACAACACCGGTGCGCCGGCACGGACCCGGTACACCGCGATGCGTGACGCCCTGGTGGCCACCGGCCGGCCGATCCTGTTCAGCCTGTGCAACTGGGGCCAGGAGAACGTGTGGACCTGGGGCGCGGACGTGGGCAACAGCTGGCGCACCACCGGGGACATCAGTGCCAGCTACTCCAGCATGCTGTCGATCTTCCACAGCAACGTGGGACTGGCCTCCTACGCCGGCCCCGGTCACTGGAACGACCCGGACATGCTGGAGGTCGGCAACGGCTCGATGACGGCCACCGAGAGCCGCAGCGAGTTCAGCCTGTGGGCGGAGATGGCCGCGCCGCTGATCGCTGGCACCAACATCCCCTCGGCCAGTGCGGAGACCCTGTCCACGCTGACCAACTCCCGGGTGATCGCGGTCGACCAGGACCCCCTGGGCAAGCAGGGCACCATGGTCTCCTCCTCGGGCGGTCTGGACGTGCTGGCCAAGCCGCTGGCCAATGGAGACGTGTCGGTCGCGCTGTTCAACGAGACGGGCTCGACGGCGACCATCACCACCAGCGCGGCCGCGATCGGGAAGACCGGCGCGTCCGCCTACACCCTGACCGACCTCTGGTCGGGGGCGTCCTCGACCACCACCGGCACGATCAGCGCCTCGGTGCCGGCCCACGGCACGGTGATGTACCGGGTCGCGGGCGGCACCAGCGGCGGCGGCACCAACGTGACCGGCGCGCTGCACGCGGTGGGTTCCGGCAAGTGCCTGGACGTACCGAACTCGACCACGACCGCCGGGACCCAGGTGGAGATCTGGAGCTGCAACGGCGGGACCAACCAGACATGGACGCACTCCACCTCCCACCAGCTCACCGTCTACTCCGGTAGCCGCCAGATGTGTCTGGACGCCTACGACAACCGGACCAGCCCCGGGACGAAGGTGGAGATCTGGTCCTGCAACGGCCAGACCAACCAGCAGTGGACGCTGAACTCGAACGGCACGATCACCGGTGTCCAGTCCGGCCTGTGCCTGGACGTCACCGGAGGGGCCACGGCCGACGGCGCCCTTGCCCAGCTGTCGACCTGCAACGGCAGCAGCAGCCAGCGGTGGACGCTGGGTTGAACCCCCTTAGGCGCAGCTTCGGTGCCGCCGTGGGGGCGGCACCGCCACAGAGGAGGTCTCCATGATCGAACCAGCCGGCCACCACCGGCGACGGCGATGGAAAGCCGTGCTCCTTGTCGCCCTGGCGATGGCCCTGGCAGCGTTCGGAGCGCCGGCGTTCGCCAAACCCTCGCAGCCGGGTACCACGGCCACCGTCCACCAGCCGGTGGCACACCGCGCGGCGGACACATCGCTTCCGTGTGACATCTACGCCGCGGGCGGTACGCCGTGTGTGACGGCGCACGCCACTACCCGGGCGCTGTTCGCGTCGTACAACGGGCCGCTGTACCAGATCCAGCGGTCCTCCGACCACAGCTACCGCGACATCGGTGTGCTCAGCGCGGGCGGGTACGCCGACGCGGCGTCCCAGGTCTCGTTCTGCGCGGGCACCTCGTGCACGATCACGAAGATCTACGACCAGACCAGCATGCACAACGACCTGCCGATCTCCTGGGGCGGCTTCTGGAAGGGGCCCGGACCAGGCGGATCCGACGTCGGCGCGGATGCCATGGCCCTGCCGGTGACCGCGGCCGGCCACCAGGTCTTCGGTGTCAAGGTCAAGCAGGGTGTCGGCTACCGGATCGACCACGCGAAGGGCGTGGCCACCGGTTCCCAGCCCGAAGGCATCTACATGGTGACGTCGTCGAACTACACCAACCAGTGGTGCTGCTTCGACTACGGCAGCGGCGAGAACTCCCACACCGACACCGGCGACGCCACCATGAACGCCATCTACTGGGGCAACGCCTGCTGGTTCAACGGGTGCACGGGCAACGGCCCTTGGGTCGAGGCCGACCTGGAGAACGGTATGTACCACACCAACACCGGTTCCAACAAGGACCCCAACAACACCGGTGTGCACTTCCCGTTCGTCAGCGCGTGGCTGAAGAACAACGGCACCAGCAACTTCACCCTCAAATACGGCAACGGCAGCAGCGGCGGCCTGACCACCACCTTCTCCGGCCCCTTGCCCAGGGGCTACTCGCCGATGAAGCTCGACAGTTCGGTGCTGCTCGGCACCGGGGGTGACAACAGTGTCTCGGGTACCGGCGAGTTCTTCGAAGGCGCCATGACGGCGGGTTACCCCTCCGACGCCACCGAGAACGCCGTGCAGGCCGCCATCACCGCCGCCGGCTACGGAGTGGGCGGCGGCGGTGGCAACACGACCGGTGCGCTGCGTGCGGTGGGTGCGGGCAGGTGTCTGGAGGTGCCGGGCGCGTCCACGACGCCGGGTACGCAGACGCAGATCCGGGACTGCGCCGGCGCGGCGAACCAGACCTGGTCGAAGACCGCCTCCCAGGAGCTCACCGTGTACTCCGGCGGCAGCCGGCTGTGCCTGGACGCCTCCGGTCGGGGCACCAGCCCCGGCACCAAGGTCATCACCTGGACCTGCAACGGCCAGGCCAACCAGCAGTGGAACGTCAACACGGACGGCACCGTCACCAACGCCCAGTCCGGCCTGTGCCTGGACGTCACCGGCGCCGCCACCGCCAACGGCACCCCCGTCGAACTGTGGACCTGCAACGGGCAATCCAACCAGCAATGGTCACTGAGCTGACCCCTTGAAGGAACGTCCCTCACACGCCGCAGCGCGGCGGCGCCGAACCAGGAGGAGGATCGGAATGAGGACGAGAGCGAGACCCGGCCGTCTGCTCCTGACCGTCGGCTTCATCCTGGCGCTCGTGCTGCCGCTGCTGTCGACGACCGCGAGCCAGGCCGCCGCGGGCGAGTCGCTGAGCGTGCACCTGGCGTCGACGCGGGGACCGTCGACCGGCGTGGGGGAGGGGTTCCTCTACGGCTTCAACGAAGACGGCAGCCGGCCGGCGGACCAGTTCATCCAGCCGCTGGGGATCAACGCCTTCCGCGGCGGCGGATGGTTCTCCGGCGGCTGGATCAGGGACGGCTACCAGTACGGCTCGGCCACCCGGGCCGACCTCGACTCGATCACCGCGCAGGCCAAACGGCTCACCCGGCCGCCCTACCACGCGCAGTACCAGGTGCTGGTGAGCGACATCTACGGCGCGAACGGCGGCCAGCCGTCGAACACCAGGTACCCGTGCGACAACGGCGACTGCTCCAACTGGGTGAGCTTCATCGACTCCACGGTGGGAGCGCTGCAGGCCTCGGGGCTCACGTTCGCCTACGACATCTGGAACGAGCCGGACATCTCCGCCTTCTGGACCCGGGGCGTGAACAGCACCCAGTACTTCCGGATGTGGGACACCGCCTACCGGGAGATCCGGCGCATCGCCCCGGGGGCACAGATCGTAGGGCCGTCACTCGCGTTCAACCCCCAACACAGCCCGGGCGAATGGCAGACCTGGCTCGCACACGTGAAGGCGGCCGGGACGGTGCCGGACATGATCACCAACCACAACGAGGGCGACGTCGACGATCCGGTCACCGTCGCACGGACGCTGAACAGCGATCTCACCGCGGCGGGCATCGGCCCGCTGCCGCTGTCCTCGAACGAGTACCAGCCGGCCGACCGGCAGACCGCCGGGGTCACAGCGTGGTACCTGGCGCGGTTCGCGCAGTCCGGGTACACCAACGCGATGCGCGGCAACTGGGTGTGCTGCGTGACCCCGAACCTGACCGGAGTCCTCACCCAGAGCGGGGGCAGTTGGCAGCCGACCGGCAACTGGTGGGCGCTTCGGGACTACGCCGACATGACCGGCACCCTCGTGGACACCTCCGGCCAGGTCGGCTCCACGGCGATCTCGGCCTCCGAAGACTCCGCTGCCAAGCGAGCCGTGGCGGTCATCGGCGATTCGAACGGGTACACCGGCGCCGCGTCCGTGACCTTCGACGGGCTGGCCTCCGTACCCTGGCTGGCGAGCGCCGACGGCGTGCACGTCACCGTGCACCGCATCCCGGACCAGGCGCCGCTCGGCGCCCCGCAGACGGTGTACGACCAGAACGTGAGCGCCTCGGGCGGGTCGATCACCGTGCCGATCACGTTCCAGAGCACTCACGACGCCTTCTCCGTCTATCTGACACCCGCCTCGTCCAGTGGCGGTGGCGGCGACTTCCCGGACGGCGGCCACCAACTCGTGGTCGCCTCCAACAACCTGTGCCTGGACGTCTACGGCAACTCGAGCAGCGCCGGTGCCGCGATCGACCAGTGGACCTGCAACGGGCAGGCCAACCAGAATTTCCGGTTCGTGCCCGCCTCCGGTGGCTACGGCGAACTGCGGGCCCAGAACTCCGGCCTGGACGTGGCGGTGGCCGGCGGCTCCACGGCGGCGGGCACCCCGGACATCGTCCAGCAGGCCCCCGGTACGGCGGCCGACAGGCTCTGGATGCCCGTACGGCAGTCCGACGGCTCCTACTCCTTCCAGAACAAGAACAGCGGCCTGTGCCTGGACGTCTACGGCGCCGGCGGCAACCTCGGCCAGCAACTCGACCAGTGGCAGTGCAAGAACACGCCCGGCAGCAACCAGGACTTCCTCCTCCGCTGATCGACCTGCGAAAGGAAAAACCCACCGTGTCAGCAATCAGACGGCTGTTACGGCGCCTGCGCGCCTCGACGGCCGTGCTCGCGGGCCTCCTCCTGACCGCCGGCGGCCTCGTGGCCACGGCTGCCGAGCCGGCCCAGGCCGCCACCTCCATCACCATCAACGGCGCGTCCGGCGGCCGCACCTTCGACGGCGTCGGCGCGATCAGCGGCGGGGGCGGCAACAGCAGACTCCTGATCGACTATCCCGAGCCCCAGCGCGGCCAGATCCTCGACTACCTGTTCAAACCCGGTTACGGCGCCTCCCTGCAGATCCTCAAGGCGGAGGTCGGTGGTGACACCAACTCCACGTCGGGTGCCGAGCCCAGCCACCAGCACACCCGGTCCGACCTGAACTGCGACCGGGGCTACGAGTGGTGGCTGATGGAGCAGGCCAAGGCACGCAACCCGGACATCAAGCTGTACGGGCTCGCCTGGGGTGCGCCCGGCTGGATCGGCGGCGGGAACTTCTGGTCCACCGACATGGTCAACTACCTGCTCTCCTGGCTCGGCTGCGCCAAGCAGCACGGGCTGAGCATCGACTACCTCGGCGGGTGGAACGAGCGCGGCTACAACATTTCCTGGTACGAGCAGTTGCGCAGCGCGCTCAACAGCAACGGCTATGGCAACGTCAAGATCGTCGCGGCCGACTCGGACTGGAACGTGGCGAACGACGTCAACTCCAACCCGGCGTTCGCCGCCGCGGTCAGCGTCATCGGCACGCACTATCCCTGCGGCTACCGGTCGTCCCAGTCCAACTGCTCGGTGCCGTCGGCCGCCACGTCGTCCGGCAAGACGCTGTGGGCGAGCGAGAACGGCTCGGACGACTACAACGGGGGAGCGCAGGCCGTGGCCCGCGGCATCAACCGCGGATACATCGACGGGCGGATGACCGCGTACCTCAACTGGCCGGTGGTCGCCGCCGTCACACCCAACATCCCCTACCCCACCATGGGGCTCGCCCTTGCCTCGCAGCCCTGGTCCGGCCACTACTCGATCGGCAAGAACGCCTGGGTGATGGCACAGACCAGCCAGTTCACCGCCCCGGGGTGGCACTACCTCGACGCCTCCAGCGGCTACATCGGCGGCAACCGGAACAACGGCAGCTACGTCTCGCTGAAGTCCACGAACAACTCCGACTGGTCCACGGTCATCGAGACCATGGACGCCGGCGGCGCCCAGACGCTGGACTTCAACGTCACCGGTGGGCTGTCCACCAGAACCGTCCACGTATGGTCGACCGACGTCCGCTCCGGCAACACGGCCGACTACTTCGTGCACACCACGGACATCACCCCGTCCGGCAGCGGCTTCAGCCTCACCGTCCAGCCGGGCCGCGTGTACACCCTGACCACCACGACAGGTCAGGGCAAGGGCACCGCCACCGGTCCCGCCCAGGGCAAGCTGGCGCTCCCGTACACCGACTCCTTCGACAGCTACACCACCGGCACCGAGGCCAAGTACCTCATGGACTGGCAGGGCGCCTTCGAGGCGGTGGGCTGCGGCGGCGGACGCGGTGGCAAGTGCGTGCGCCAGATGAGCCCGCAGAAGCCGATCACCTGGGACGCGCTGACCGATCCGCACGCCTTGCTCGGTGACACCAGCTGGGGCAACTACACCGTCTCCTCGGACGTCATGCTCGAACAGCCCGGATACGCCGAGTTGATCGGCCGTGCGGGCGGACACGACTACGACCGCACCGGAGGGCTGAACGCCTACCACCTGCGGGTTAGCGACACCGGGGCCTGGTCGATCCTGAGCTCGAACACCAACGGCAACGTCTCCACCCTGGCCCGCGGCACGACCGCCGCGCTGGGCACCAACCGGTGGCACACCTTGGGCCTCACCTTCTCCGGCACCACCATCACCGCCGTCGTCGACGGTGCCACGGTCGGTTCTACGACCGACCGCACCTGGGCCGCCGGACAGATCGGCTACGCGACCAGCCAGGGCGAGACGGCACAGTTCGACAACCTGTCCATCACTCCCGGCAGCGGCGGCAACGACGGCGGCACGACCGGTGCGATCGTCGGGGCCGGTTCCGGGCGGTGCGTGGACGTGCCCAACCAGTCGCAGACGGCCGGCACCCAAGTGGAGCTGTGGGACTGCAACGGCGGCAGCAACCAGCAGTGGACCAGCACCTCGGCCGGTGAGCTGCGGGTCTACGGCAGCGACTGCCTGGACGCCGCGGGCCAGGGCACCAGCCCCGGCACCAAGGTGGACATCTGGGGCTGCACCGGCGGCGCCAACCAGAAGTGGACGCTCCACGCCGACGGCACGATCACCGGTGACCAGTCCGGCCTGTGCCTGGACGCCACCGGCGCGGGAACGGCCAACGGCACCCTGCTGCAGCTGTGGACCTGCAACGGCAGCAGCAACCAGAAGTGGACACGCGACTGATCCGCTGACCGCCTGACGACCACCGGCTCCCGCTCCACCCCGTGAATTCCCAGAGAGGCCCCCCATGTCTTCCTCCTCCCTGCCGGTCAGCCGGCGCCGGCTGCTCGCTGCGGCCGGCGCGGCCACGGCCTTCGGCCTGCTGCGGTTCGCCCCCGAGGCCGCCGCCACCGACGGCCCCGGAAGCTACACCGCGAGCTGGTCCTCCGTGGACCAGCACCCCCCGGCCCCGGCCTGGTTCCAGGACGCCAAGTTCGGCATCTACTACCACTGGGGCGTCTTCAGCGTTCCGGCGTTCGGCAACGAGTGGTACCCGCGCAACATGTACATCGGCGGCTCGGCCGAGAACCGCCACCACATCGACACCTACGGCGACCCCTCGGCCTGGCCGTACCACAACTTCATCGACGGTGCCCGCGACAAGGCCGGCAACCGCGTGCAGTTCGCCCCCAGACTCGCCTCCCAGGGCGGCAACTTCGACCCGGACGCCTGGGCGCGGCTGTTCAAGCAGGCGGGGGCGAGGTTCGCCGGCCCGGTCGCCGAACACCACGACGGCTTCTCCATGTGGAACAGCCGCTCCAACCCGTGGAACTCGGTCCAGCGCGGCCCCAAGCTCGATCTCGTGGGGCTGCACGCGCAGGCCATCCGCGGGCAGGGGCTGAAGTTCATCACTGCGCTGCACCACGCCTACCACTTCAACGGCTACTACGACCACGTGCCGAACCAGTCGGACCCGACGCTGCGCATCCTCTACGGCCAGCAGGGCTCGGCCGCGGAGAACAAGCTCTGGTACGACAAACTGATCGAGATCGTCGACGGCTACCAGCCGGACCTGGTCTATCAGGACTTCGACCTGGGCCTGGTCCAGGAGTCCTACCGGCTCCAGTTCCTCGCGCACTACTACAACCAAGCCGTCTCGTGGAACAAAGACGTGGTCGCGACCTACAAGGACGGCTTCGACAACAAGGGCGAGGTCTACGACTTCGAGCGCGGCGGTCCGGCCGGGCTTCTCACCCCCTACTGGCTGACCGATGACAGCATCTCCTCCTCCAGCTGGTGCTACACGGTGGGCATCGGCTACTACTCGACGCAGGCACTGCTCCACTCGCTGATCGACCGGGTCAGCAAGGGCGGCAACATGCTGCTGAACATCGCCCCCATGGCCGACGGCACCATCCCCTCCGGTCAGCAGTCGATCCTGCTCGGCATGGGCGACTGGCTCGGACGCTTCGGCGAGGCGATCTACGGCACCCGCTCCTGGGTCAGTTACGGCGAGGGTCCCACCAAGATGGGCGGCGGCTCGTTCAGCGGACCGGTGGCCGGCAAGCCGCAGGACGTCCGGTTCACCCGCAGCCAGGACAACAAGGTTCTCTACGCCACCGCGCTGGGCTGGCAGGGCGGCACCATGACCATCACGACGCTGAACTCGGGCCAGTTCAACCTGAGCGGCCTGACCGGCGCGCAGTTGCTGAACAACACCGCCGGCAGCTACACCGATCTGCCCGCGCCGGTCCAGGACGCTTCCGGCCTGCACCTCACCATGCCCTCGTCCAACGCGCCGTTCAGTGCCCTGGCGTACACGGTCAAGCTCACGTTCTCCGGCCAGATCCCCCCACTGGGCGCGCCGGGCGGCTCCACCACCTGGGTCAAGATCGCCAATGTGACCAGCGGACTCGTGCTCGACGGCGGGGGCAACGTCGCCTCCGGTTCCAACCTCAAGCAGTGGAACTACGACGGCAGCACCAACCTGCAGTGGCAGCTGATCGACCTCGGCAACGGCTACTACCGCATCATGAACCGCACCAACGGCATGGCCGCCGACAGCTGGGGCAACTCCGCCAACGGCGCTCCCGCCCGCCAGGAGGCGTGGAACGGCGGCAACAACCAGCAGTGGTCCCTCAACAACCTCGGTGGCAACCGCTACCAGATCGTCAACCGGGGCACCGGCACCGCCCTCGACGGCAGCGGCAGCACGACGGTCGGATCGACGGCGGTGCTGTGGACGCCGAACTCCAGCACCAACAACGAATGGACCATCACCGGCGTGTGAACCACCCCGGCGACACCAAGCTCCCTGCACGTCCCCCCACGGAAGAAGGAGTGCATGAAACCCAGACCACTCTTGATGTCGATCACGGCCGCGTTACTACTCGTCCTGTCGGCCGCGGGCACCTCGTTCAGCAGCAGCCTGGGCGCGTCGGCGAAGGCCACCGGTGCCGTCCGGGCGACCGCCGGCTGCGGCAAGGCCCCGGCGCTGACGAGCGGCAACCACACGATCCAGAGCGGCGGTCAGACCCGCAGTTACATACTGAGGGTCCCGGCCGGCTACGACAGCAACCACCCCTACCGGCTCGTCTTCGGTTTCCACTGGCGGGGCGGCACGGCCAATGACGTCGACTCGGGCGGAACGGACGGGTACAACTGGTCCTACTACGGTCTGCGGCGCCTGGCGGACGCGAACAACAGCACGATCTTCGTCGCGCCCCAGGGCAACGGCAACGGCTGGGCCAACCCCGGCGGCCAGGACGTGGCCTTCGTCGACGCCATGGTCAGCCAGATCGAAGCAGGTCTGTGCGTCGACACCACCCAGCTGTTCTCCGCCGGCTTCAGCTACGGCGGCGCGATGTCGTACGCCCTCGCCTGCTCCCGCGCCACGGTCTTCCGCGCGGTCGCGGTCTACTCCGGCGCGAACCTGAGCGGGTGCAACGGCGGCAACCAGCCCATCGCCTACATGGGTCTGCACGGCCTCAGGGACAACGTGCTGCCCATCCAGTCGGGACGGGACCTGCGCGACACCTTCGTCCGGGCCAACGGCTGCACCCGGCAGAACCCGCCCGAGCCGGCCTACGGCAGCCTGACGCACGTCATCACCACCTATTCCGGATGCAGGTCCGGATACCCCGTCGTCTGGGCCGCGTTCGACGGAGCGGGCCACGATCCCGGTCCCATAGACGGCTCCACCGGTGACGGCTGGCGCACCTGGACGTCGGCAGCGGTGTGGCAGTTCTTCACCCAGTTCGGCTCGGGCACGAACCCGCCCCCGCCTCCGCCCCCGCCCTCCGGCAACCAGGAGATCATCGGCCAGCAGTCGGGGCGCTGCCTCGACATCAACAACTCCACGACCGCCAACGGCACCCAGGCACAGCTGTGGGACTGCAACGGCGGCGCCAACCAGCGGTGGACCTACTCCACCGGAAAGCAACTGATGGTCTACGGCAACAAGTGCCTGGGCGTCGGCCAGTCCGCGGGGAGCGGCACCCCGGCGGCGATCTGGGACTGCAGCGGGCAGGCGGACCAGCAGTGGAACGTCAATCCCGACGGCACCATCACAGCGGTGCAGTCGGGGCTCTGCCTGGACGCCATCGGCCAGGGAACCGCGAACGGGACGAAGGTCCAGCTGTGGAACTGCACGGGCGGTGCGAACCAGCACTGGCGCCTGCAGAACTGACACACCGGGGCCAGGCCCGCACGGCATCATGCGGGCCTGGCCCCGCACACGAACGGGACCGCCGACCAACGTTGCGCAAGGAGGCGCGCGATGCGCAGAACCAACACACAGTCCCTACGCGCGGCTGTGGCAGCCGTGTGCTGCTTAGGGATGCTCGGTGCGGGCGGCGGCACGGCCCATGCCGGTCCCCGGTCCACGGTCCGGGCGTCCCCGCCCATCTATCTCGACACCTCCTATTCCTTCTCGGAGCGGGCCGCGGACCTGGTCTCCCGGATGTCGCTGGACGAGAGGGTCCAACAGCTGCACACCAACAGCGCTCCGGCCATTCCAAGGCTGGGCGTGCAGCAGTACACGTACTGGAGCGAGGGGCAGCATGGCATCAACACCCTGTTCGCGGACAGCAACCCGGGCTCGGTGACCGGCGGCGTGCACGCCACCAGCTTCCCCACCAACTTCGCCGCGTCCATGTCCTGGGACAAGGACCTGATGTACAAGGAGACGACGGCGATCTCGGACGAGGCCCGAGGTCTGCTGGACAAGTCGCTGTGGGGAACCGGGCAGAACAACCTCGGGCCCTCCAAGGACGACTACGGGATGCTCACCTACTGGGCGCCGACGGTCAACCTCGATCGCGACCCGCGGTGGGGCCGCACCGACGAGGCGTTCGGCGAGGACCCGTACTTCACCGGACAGATGGCGGGCGCGTTCGTCAACGGCTACCAGGGCCAGAACCCCGACGGCAGCCCGCGGGGCAAGTACCTGAAGGTCGCCGCGACCGCGAAGCATTACGCGCTCAACAACGTCGAGCAGGACCGGACCGGCATCAGCTCCAACGTCGCGGACGACGACCTGTACGACTACTACACCGCGCAGTTCAAGAGCCTGATCGAGAAAGCGCGTGTCGCGGGCCTGATGACCTCGTACAACGCGATCAACGGCACACCGTCGGCGGCCAACACGTACACCACCAACCAGATCGCGCAGCGCACGTACGGCTTCGACGGGTACATCACCTCCGACTGCGGAGCGGTCGGCACCACGTACCAGTCCTTCCCCACCGGCCACGACTGGGCACCGCCCGGCTGGGCCACCGACCACAAGGGCGCGGGCTCGACCTGGACCAGCACCGCCACGGGCCGGAAGGTGTCCGGGGCGGCCGGTGGCCAGGCCTACGCACTGCGCGCGGGCACCAACGTCAACTGCACGGGTGCGGAGGCCACCTCGTCCAACCTCGAGCAGGCGATCAAGGCCGGCATACTCAGCGAAGGCGTCATCGACAACGCGCTGGTGCACCTGTTCACCATCCGGATGCGGACCGGTGAGTTCGACCCGGTGAACCAGCAGCCGTACACGAAGATCACCAAGGACGTCATCGAGTCCCCGGCCCACCAGGCCCTGGCCCGGACCGTCGCCGACAACGCGCTCGTCCTACTGCAGAACAACAAAGTCGAGGGCACCGGCAAGCCACTGCTGCCGGCCGACCCCGCCAAACTGAACAAGGTCGTCATCGTCGGCGACCAGGCCGGGAAGGTCACCCTTGGCGGGTACTCGGGTGATCCCACCAAGGAGGTGAACGCGGTCCAGGGCATCACCGCCCAGGTCAAGGCGGCCAACCCCGACGCGCAGGTCGTCCACGACGCCGCCGGCACCTCCAGCACCGCGACCGGCGCGGCGACGCTGAGCGCCGGGACCCAGGCCGACATCAAGAACGCCGACCTGGTGGTCGTCGCGGTCGGCACCGACGACGCCACGGCGGGCGAGGGCAAGGACCGCAGCGGGCTGGCCCTGCCCGGCAACTACGGCAGCCTCATCGACCAGGTCACCGCCCTGGGCAACCACCGGACGGTGCTGGACATCCAGTCCGACGGGCCGGTCGCCATCGAGCCCTACCGTGCCAAGGTGACCTCGATCGTCTTCGCCGGCTACAACGGCGAAAGCCAGGGCGACGCCCTCGCCGACGTCCTGTTCGGCAGGCAGAACCCCGGCGGGCGCCTGAACTTCACCTGGTACAAGGACGACTCCCAGCTGCCCGCCATCTCCGACTACGACCTGGCGCCCGGCGGCACCGGCGGTCTGGGCCGCACCTACCAGTACTTCACGGGCAAGCCGTCCTATCCCTTCGGCTACGGCCTGAGCTACACCACCTTCGCCTACTCCCACGTCCGCGCCGACCGCTCCTCGGTGAACGCCGACGGGACGGTGCACGTCCGCTTCGACGTCACCAACACCGGCACCGTGCCCGGAACCACCGTCGCCCAGCTGTACGCGGCCACCGACTTCACGGTCAAGGGCCGCGAGCTGCCGAAGAAGCGGCTCGTCGGCTTCCAGAAGACGCGGGTCCTCCGGCCCGGCGCCACCCAGCATGTCACCTTGCGCGTCCGGGTCCCCGACCTCGCCTTCCACGACGGCCGGAAGGCCAAGCAGGTCGTCCACGACGGCACGTACCGGTTCGAAGCCGGACCCGACTCAGCCACCACCGCCGGATCGGCCCGGGTCACCGTGCACGGCAGCCTCACCCGGCACCTGAAGTACGTGACCGTACAGCCCGAGGCCGTGGTCTACAGGGCGGGCGACACCATCGACCTCACCGCCCGCAACCGGTGGATCAAGGACGACACCGACCCCACGGCCCAGCCGGGCCGCAACCTGAACGTCACCGCCGACCACGTGGTGGAGGCGGTCAACGACGACGGCTCCTTCCTGGACCTGTCCAGGACCAAGGTCCGCTACACCAGCAGTGACCCATCCGTCGCCACCGTCAGCAGCAAGGGGCTGGTCACCGCGGTGGGCAACGGCGTGGCCACCATCAGCGCGACCGTGCACGGCGTCACCGGTTCCGCGGTGATCCGCGTCCACCACACCCTGGCCCTCTCCGCCGACCCGATCGTCAAGCCGGGTTCCCCCGTCACGGCGACCACCACCTACACCAACACCGGCCGGACCGCCCTGCCGAACGCCTCGGTCACCCTCGACGTTCCCGACGGCTGGAGGGCCGCCCCGACTACACCGGCCACCTTCCGCAGCATCCCGGCCGGCGCCTCGGTCAAAACCACCTGGGCGATCACACCCCCGGCCGGTGTCAAGCCCGGCACCTTCGCCCTCGCCGCATCGGCCGGCTACCGGGGCGCCCGGGCCAGCGACGACGCGGCCTGCCAACTGTTCGTCCCCTACTCGTCCCTCAGCGACATCACCAAGAACGTCGGCATCAGCGACGACGTCACTCCCGGCGCCGGCAATCTGGACGGCGGCCGTCAGAGCCTGTCCCAGCAAGCCCTCGCCGCCAAGGGGATAACCTCCGGCGGCACCGTCACACACGACGGACTGACTTTCACCTGGCCCACCACCGGCACCGGCAAGCCCGACAACATCGTGGCCGGGGGACAGACCGTCCCCTTCACCGGAAGCGGCACCAAGCTCGGCTTCCTCGGCACCGCCGACTACGGCGACGCGTCCGGCACCGGCTTGATCACCTACACCGACGGCACCAGCCAGAGCTACACCCTGTCCTTCTCCGACTGGTGGAGCAACAGCGCCGCCGGCGGCAGCGACATCCTCGCCACAACCGACTACTTCAACACCGGCAACGGCAAGGTCCAGCAGAAGGTCAGCGTGTACGGCGCCACCGTGCCGCTCCAGGCAGGCAAGACCGTGGCCTACCTGACCCTGCCGAACGTCGGCTCCGATGCGACGCAAGGCCAAGTGGCCATGCACATCTTCGCCACAGCCATCGGCTGAGGACCCGACGCCGGCGGGCGCAGGATCCCGCGCCCGCCGGTCGCCCGGCCTGCCAGGGTGCGCACCGCCACCGGGCAGGCCGCTCCCGGCCCCTACCGATCACCGGAAACGAGGTCCACCTGTGAGACGCACTCTGCACGCGGTCCTGGCGATGGTGTTACTGCCGCTGGCCGCAGCCTTCACGCTCCTGACGCCCCAGCCCGCGGCCGCGGCGAGCCTGACCCGGGTCACCGGCTTCGGGAACAACCCCACCAACCTCAACATGTACCTCTACGTGCCCGACCATCTGGCGTCCAGGCCCGCCCTGCTGGTCCTGGTCCACTACTGCGGGGGCTCGGCCGGGGGGATATTCGGCGGCAACGGACACGACTACGTCACCGCCGCGGACCGGTACGGCTACATCATCGTCCTGCCCGAAGCCACCCGCAGCGGGCACTGCTTCGACGTCTCGTCACCGGCGGCGCTCCGGCGCAATGGCGGCAGCGACTCCACCGGCATCATGTCGATGGTCGGTTACACACGGCAGCACTACAACGTCGACCCGGCCCGCATCGTCGTCAGCGGGTTCTCGTCGGGAGCCATGATGACGAACGTGCTGGCCGCCGAGTACCCCGATGTCTTCAGTGCCGCCTCCGCGTACTCCGGGGTGCCGGCGGGCTGCTTCGCCACCAGGGACGGTTCCCAGTGGAACAGCCAGTGCTCCGGCGGCCAGGTCATCAAGTCGGCTCAGCAGTGGGGCGACCTGGCGCGTTCCATGGATCCGGGCTACACCGGAGGCTACCCGCGCATGCAGCTGTGGCACGGCACCACCGACACGACCCTCGCCTATCCGAACTTCGGCGAGGAGATCAAGCAGTGGACCAACCTGCACGGCATGGGCCAGACACCCGCCGCCACCGACCGGCCGCAGTCGGCCTGGACCCGCACCCGCTACGGCGGGACCGGCCCGCAGTCCCCCGTCGAGGGGATCAGCATCGCCGGCACGGGCCACACGCTGCCGCAGCCCGGCATGCTCGCCCGCGCCATCACCTTCCTCGGTCTCGACAGCTGAGTGCCTGGACGCCCGTCCGGCGAGTGACCGTCACTGTCGCCACTCCTCGCTATCAGCTAACATAGAATAATTAGATAGATGAATACCCTAGTGGCGAGGAGTGGCCGTGGACTTCGAGCTGACCGACGAGCAGGACCTGTTGCGTGCGACGGCACGGCAGTTCGTCGCCGACGTGTGCCCGGCCGAGAAGGCCAAGCAGTGGGACGAGGAGGGCGTCGTACCGCCCGAGCTCTTCCGGGGCATGGCGGATCTGGGGTGGTTCGCCCTGCCGTTCGACGAAGAGGAGGGAGGCGACGGTGGGGGACCGCTCGAACTCCTGCTGATCGCCGAGGAGCTGGGCCGGGCCAGCTTCGATGTCGCCATGTGCTACATCGGGGTGCTCATCCCCGCCATCACGGTGTTCCGGTGGGGCAGCCACGCACAGCGCGACTTCATCCGCGAACAGGTCATGACCGGCCGCCACCGGCTCGCCGTCGGCCTCAGTGAGCCGGACAGCGGGTCCGACGCCGCGGCGCTGCGCACCACCGCCGAGGACCACGGCGACCACTTCGCCGTTCGCGGCCAGAAGGCGTGGTGCACCGGAGGCGGACTGCCCGACACCACCATCGCGACCTATGTGCGCACCGGGCCCCGCGAACCCAAGCACGGCGGCATCAGTCTCCTGCTCGTCGATCCCGCGACGGACGGCGTCGAGGTCCGCCGCACTCCTACGCTGGCCCGGCACATCCTGGGCACCAACGAGGTCTTCTTCCACGACGCCCTGGTGCCGAAGGAGAACCTCGTCGGCCCGCGTGACGAGGGGTGGAAGGTCATGCTCTCCAACATCGAGCTGGAGAAGGTGATCATCAGCGGGGGATACCTGGGGGCGGCGCAGGCCACCCTGGACGAGATGCTGGAGTACGCCCGCACCCGGCACGCCTTCGGCCGTCCGATCGGGAACTTCCAGGCGCTCGCCCATGCCATGGCCGACCTGCAGACCGAGATCGACTCCGCCAGGCTGCTCGCCCACCGTGCGGCCTGGCTGCTCGCCCAGGGCAAACCGTGTACGCGGGAGGGCTCGATGGCGAAGCTGAAGGGCTCGGAGACATACGTCGCCGCCGCCCGGCTCGGGATGCAGGTCCTCGCGGGACACGGTTTCTCCACGGAGAGCGTGATGAGCTTCCGCTACCGGGAGTCGATCGTCGCCACCATCTCCGGGGGGACGAGCCAGATACAGCGCAACGGCATCGCCCGCAGCATGGGATTGCGCTCCTACTGAGCCTCGCCGTCCTGCCCGGCCAGCCATTCCTGGTGGCGGGCGAAGTGGCCCCGGTCCCGGGTCACCCAGATCCCTGAGACCCGGGCCAGCACGGCGCGGGTCGGCAGGAGCACCATCTCGCCCGCGATGTACCAGCGACTGCCCTCCCGCTTCTCCACCCAGGCCCGGACCTCGAGCGGGCGTTCCACCGGTACCGGCTTCACGAAGCTCACGCGCAGTTCCGCCGTCACGCTCAACACCCGGTGCAGCAGCGGAAGATGACCGAGGCAGTCGTCCAGGACCGCCGCCGTCCAGCCGCCGTGCGCGACGTCGGGCCCACCCTCCTGGTCACGTGGGCAGGACAGCTCGAACCGCGCCGAGCCGTCCTCGTCGAGCTGCTCGCGCCGCACTCCCAGGCGGCAGGAGCCGGCGGCTCGGCACGCCCCGCACAGCGCCACCCCGCCCGGGGTCCGGGGAGGTTCCTGGAAGTCCGCCCCGGCCCAGGGCCCCGTCGGTGTCGTGGACATCGTGTGCCTCCTCGTGTCAGACATCGGCAAGCAGCGGGCGCAGCTTTCCGGCGATCAGCTGGACCTGTCGGGCCACCATGTCCTCGGGCATCCCGGCGAGCGAGGCCCACAGGAACACCCCTTCCACCGGCGACCCCGCCACGTACGCCTTGACGGCCTCGGCCGTCTCCTGCGGTGTGCCGTACAGGAACTGACCGACCCCGCTCGCGCGCAGCCCGGTCTCCCGCCACTTCTCCGGATCGATGGGACGGGGGACCGGCTGGTCGGTGCCCTCGACCATGTAGCGCCGGTAGCTGTCCCACTGGTACTGCAGATGCCGCCGCACCACCGGCCAGTCGCCCTCGGGGTCCTCGGTGACGAAGGTGGTGAACGAACCCTGCATCCGGGCCGCCGACGCGTCGTACCCGCTCTCGACGAGCCCGTCACGGTACGGCGCCAGCAGCGCCGGGTCGAGCGAGAGCAAGCCGGTGCCGAGGCGGCCGGCCCGCCGGGCGCCCTGCGGTCCCTGGTAGCCGAGCCAGATCGGCAGCGGATCCTGGACCGGGCCCGGGGTGACCAGGGATTCCGCCCACAGGCCGCGGATCTCCCGGACCCGCTGATCGGTCGTGGTGTAGCGCTTGGCGAGGTCGGCTCCGTACAGCCGGTACTCGGGGACCCGGTAACCGGTGCCGAGACCCAGGTCCAGGCGGCCGTCGCTGATGATGTCCACGATCGCGGCCTGCTCGGCGATCTCGGGGGCCGCGTGCAACGGTGCGGGGACGACCGCGGTGCCCAGGCGTACCCGGCGGGTGCGGGCCGCGGCGGCGGCCGCCATGGTGAGCGGCTGGGGGAGATAACCGTCCTCGAAGCCATGGTGTTCGGAGAACCAGACCGAGTCGAGGCCCAGCCGGTCCGCCTCCTCGCACATCTCCAGGCAGAAGCCGTACAGGCGTGACCAACTCTGCCGCCACGGCGGCGGGTTGCGCAGGTCGAAGTAGATGCCCACCTTCATGTGGGGCCGCCTCTCGTGGTGTCGTGCGCCCACCGGATCGTCGCGCGCTCGGCGGCCACTCCCGCGAGATCCGGTATGACGCCCGCGGGCGAGACCGGCGACGCCCGCGCCGCCCAGGAGTGGGGGAGTGGTCGCCGTCGGTTCGCTTCGCCGCCGCTCAGACGGCCGCCTCCTGGGGAGTCTGCTCGGGCAGGCCGAAGAGCTCGTCGAAGGTGCCGCGTGTCACGCGCTCGCGCACGTCGTCCGGCACGCCGTCGAACAAGTCGTGGAGCGTGGCCTGCGTGTGGCCGTAGGTGCCCTCCAGGTGCGGGTAGTCGTCGCCCCACATGACGTTGCGGTAGCCGGTCGACTCGACGATCTCCACCGAGCTCTTGTCGTGCTGGAAGGAGGCGTACACCTGCTGCCGGATGATCTCGCTGGGCAGCCGGCTCAGCTTCGGCCTGACGAACATGCCGTGCTGGCGGTACGCCTCGTCCATCCGGTCGCCGATGGCCGGCACCCAGCCCGCGCCGCCCTCGGCGATCAGGATCTTGAGGTCGGGGTGGCGGTCCAGGGCGCCGCCCGCGACCAGGTGGGACACGACGCGCATGCCGGGGTAGGTCGTCTCCATGTAGTTGACGACCGCGCCGCCGGGCCCGCGGAAGACGACGTTCTGACCGCCTGTGCCGATGTGGAAGCCGAGCACCATGCCCGCCCGCTCGGCCGCGGTCCACAGCGGCTCCCAGCGGTCGAGGGCGTACTCCTCGCCCTGTCGGGTCGAGCACGGCAGGAAAACCGCCTTGAAGCCCAGCTCGGCCGCCCGCTCCAGCTCGGCGACCGCATCGCCGATGTCGGCGGTCGAGACGCAGGCAGTGGTGATCACGCGCTTGTTCTTGCTGAGGATCTCCTCGTGCGCCCAGTCGTTCCAGGCCCGCACGGTCTCCCGCGCGAGCTCCGGGTCGGTGATCGACACGAGCCAGAACCCCATGGAGGGGAAGGCCAGTTGGGACCACACGCCCTCCTGGTCGAGGTCCTTGAGGCGGACCTTCAGGTCCCAGGCACCCGGCGGGCGCATGGCGTCCATGAAGTCGCCGAGCTGGCGGTCGATGCGCTCACCGTCGATGTAGAGCATCTCGTACTTCTCGCCGCGCTCGCTGCGCGGGGCACGAGCGCCGAGCCGCGCGGGGAGCCTCTCGGTCCACACGTCGGCGGGTTCCATCACGTGTGAGTCCCCCGAGTTGACCCAGATCTTCGACATGACGCTCCTTCGGGTCAATGAATGTAAGACCAATGGATGCAATCAGTTAGCGATTTTAGTTGTATGGGCGGCCGATGGGAAGGCCGGAGGGGCGAGTGATCAGCCGCGGCGCCGGTGGATCTCCTCCACCAGCTGCGGCAGCACCTCGAAGAGGTCCCCGACGACGCCGTGGTCGGCGAGCTCGAAGATGGGGGCGTCGGCGTCCTTGTTGACGGCGACGATGGTCTTCGACGTCTGCATGCCCGCCCGGTGCTGGATCGCACCGGAGATGCCGGCGGCCAGGTAGAGCTGCGGCGAGACCTGGGTGCCGGTCTGGCCGACCTGGTGACTGTGCGGGTACCAGCCCGCGTCCACGGCGGCCCGGGACGCCCCGACGGCCGCGCCGAGCGCGTCGGCGACCCGCTCGATCACGGTGAAGTCGCCGTTCACCCCCCGCCCACCGGAGACCACGATGTCGGCCTCGGCCAGCTCCGGGCGGTCGCCGCGCTCGCGCGGTGTGCGGGACAGGATCCGGACCGCGGCGGAGGCCGGACCGAAGGCGATGTCCTGCTTCTCGAGGGCCGGGGTGACGGGGGCCGGTTCCGGCGCGGTGGCGTTCGGCTTGACCGTGATGACCGGGACGCCCCGGGTGACGTGTGCCGTCACCTGGTACGTCGCCGCGAACGCCGACTGCTCGGTGACCGGGCCGTCCGGCCCGGGGGTGACGTCGACGGCGTCGGTGATCAGTCCCGAGCCGAGCCTGAGCGCGACCCGCGCCGCGGTCTCCCTGCCGTCCGGCCCGGACGGCAGCAGCAGTGCCGCCGCGCCGGTGCGCTGGGCGATCTGGGTGAGGGCGTCGACGGCCGGGGTGACGAGGTACTCGCCGACCTCCGGGGTGTCCACGACGTAGACCTTGTGCGCGCCGTACCGGCCGAGCACCTCGGTCGCGGTGTCCGCGCCCGACCCCAGGAAGACGGCCGAGGGCTCGCCCAGCCGGCGGGCGAGGGTGAGCAGTTCGAGGGTCGGCTTGCCTACGGCGCCGTCGGTGTGGTCGACGAGGACGAGGATCTCGGGCATGGTGGTGCGCTCCTGTCGCTGGGAGGTCAGATGAACTTCTTGGCGGTGAGGAACGCGGCCAGTCCGGCGCCGCCCGCACCTTCGTCGACGACGATCTCGCCCTTCGTGCGGGGCGGGCGTCTGGCCGTCGTGTCCACGGCCGACCGGGCGCCGCCGCGCCCGACCATCGCCGGGTCGATCCCGAGGTCGGCGAGGTCGAGGGTCTCGACCGGCTTCTTCTTCGCGGCCATGATCCCCTTGAAGGAGGGGTAGCGCGCGTCGCCGGACCGGTCGGTCACCGACACCACGGCCGGCAGCGCGCCATGGACGCGCACGGTCGCGCCGTCGCCCTCACGGCGACCGCTCACCGTGCCGTCCTCGATCGTCAGCTCCTCGAGACGCGTGACGGCCGGGACGCCGAGCCGTTCGGCCAGCATCGCCGGCACCACGCCCATGGTGCCGTCCGTCGAGGCCATCCCGCACAGCACGAGATCGAAACCGTGCCGCTCGATGGCCCGGGCCAGGACGAGCGACGTACCGAAGGCGTCGCTGCCCTCGATGTCCTCGTCGCTCACGTGGATCGCCGAGTCACCGCCCATGGCGAGAGCCTTGCGCAGCGCGTCCCTGGCGTCGTCGGGTCCGACCGTGAGGTAGCTGATCTCGACGTCCGTCTCGCCCGACTCGGCGATCCGCAGCGCCTGCTCGACCGCGTACTCGTCGAGCTCGGACAGCAGCGAGTCGACCGAGGCGCGGTCGGTGGTGCCGTCCTCGGTGAAGGTGCGGTCGGCCGCGGCGTCGGGCACGTGCTTCACACAGACAATGATCTTCACGACACCTCCTGTGGCTTGAATGAGTGCTAATAGTTAACTATATCGGCCCGGCGATGCGCGAGGTGCCACCTTGAATCCGTCGAATTGGTTGACTGATTGCGCTGATAGCTGGAAGATCTGGGCACCGAGCCGCGAGGAGGCGCCATGGTCGGTGACAGCGACACCGCTGACAGGTACTTCGAGCCCCAGGTGGAGACCATGCCCCGGGAGCAACTGCGGGCGCTGCAGGAGGAACGGGTCCTGGAGCTCGTCGAGTACGCCTATGCCCACTCGGCCTTCTACCGTGAGCTCTGGGACGAGCACGAGGTGCACCCGCGCGACATCCGGTCCCTGGCGGACTTCCGGGCGCGCGTGCCGTTCATCACCAAGGACATGGTGCGCGCCTACCGGGCCCGCACGGGCGATCCCTTCGGCGGTCTGCTCTGTGTGCCGCGCGAGGAGCTGACCTCCGTCTCCTCCAGCTCGGGCACCACCGGCGACCCGGAGTTCTTCGCCGAGATCTGGCAGGACGCCCCGCCCCTGGTGACCGCGCAGGTGCGCGACCTCTGGGAGCTCGGGCTGCGGCCCGGGGACCGGGTGCTGAGCCCGCCCGGCACCTTCCGCAACCTCATGGACCCCGGTTACCAGGCCATCGGCGCCGTGGTCATCGAGGTGGACACCTGGATGGGGAAGATGCACGAGGTCGTCGAGGCCCTGCGCGCCTACCGGCCGGCCTATCTGCAGATGATGTATCCGCAGATGGTGGAGTTGGAGCACCTGGCCGAGAAGACGGACCTGAGGGAGGCCTTCTCCTCCCTCAAGGGTGCCTCCTGCGCCGGGCAGCCCCTCAGCCGCAAGATGCGCGAGCGGATCCGCGACGACTGGGGCATCGACGTCTACGAGTACACGAGCGCGGCCGACACCGGCACCGCGTGGGAGTGCCGCGAGCACGACGGGTTCCACCTCTGGGAGGACACCGTCCTCGCGGAGTGCGTGGAGGTCGAGGAGGACGGCTGGCGTGATGTCCCCGAGAACGACCTCGGTGAGCTGGTCGCCACCGACCTGGACAACCGGGCCGCGCCCCTGATCCGTTACCGCAGCGAGGACCTCGTCCGGCTGTCCGGCGAGACATGCGGCTGCGGACGCACCCATGCCCGGATGTGGGTGGCGGGGCGGCGGGGCGACGAGACGCTGGTCCAGGGGCGCTCCGTGGTGCTGCGGGACATCTGGCAGGCGGTGGAGGACCAGCCGGAGACGGTGGCGGGCGTCTTCCAGATCGTCCGGCACCGCCGCGAGGTCGACGAACTGCGCCTGCGCGTCGGCTACGACCCCGCACTCACCGGTGACGTCGACGCCCTGGCCGGCCGGCTGGCCGAGGCCGTGCGGATGCGGACCGGAGTCAAGCCGGTGCTCGACATGCGCACCGAGGAGGACCTGTTGAAGACCATGACCAGCGTCGCGAAGTTCCCCAGGGTGGTGAAGAACTGATGGCCCGCGCCGACACCCTGGCCCGGGCCAGGGAACTCGATCGTCCCGATCTCGCCTACGTCGTACGCTTCTCCGCCTCCGGCGGCACGCGGGAGACGGAACTGACCTGGGCGGAACTCGCCCGGGACACCGGATGGGTCACCGCGCGGCTTCGGGAGCACGGCCTCGCCGCGGGGCAGCGGGCGCTGCTGACCATGTCCGGCTATGAGGGCTTCTGGGGACACGCGGCGATCGGCGCCCTGCGCGCGCTGAAGGTGGCGTACGGCATCGCCGAGGCGATGGGCTGGGACCACCGCCGTACCTCGGTCTTCCACCGCGAACTGCGACCGCACGCGGTGATCGGCCTGTCCGCCGAGACCCTGGAGGGGCTGTCCGGGTCCGCCGACATCGGCGAGATGTTCCGGCCGACGCCGGTCGTGCTGGCCCGGCCCGCCGCCGTGCCGGTGCTGCGCGCGGTGGGCGTGTCCGCCTGCCTTCTCTCGCCGCTGGGACCGGCGCTCGTCCTGGAGTGTCCCGAGCGGAGCGGCGCGCACGTCAACTCCGCCGAATGGCGGGTCGGCGACCGCGACGGGGAGTTGTTCGTGGCGGCGGGGGAGCAGCGTACGTCACCGCTGCCCGAGACCCCGCTCGGCATACCCGGCCGCGTCGCCGTGGGCCGGTGCGCCTGCGGCAGCGAGGACCCGCGGGTGCTGTTCTCCGTGGCCGGCCGGCCACTGTCATCGAGGAGCTGAGGATGTCCGAAGGAGTGGTCGACGGCCGTGTCGTGGTCGTCACCGGAGCCGGCAACGGCATCGGCCGGGCCCATGCCCTGGCGTTCGCCGCACACGGGGCGAAGGTCGTGGTCAACGACCTGGGCGGCGCGCGCGACGGCGGGGGCGCCTCGGCCGGACCCGCCCAGGTCGTGGTGGACGAGATCGTCGCGGCGGGCGGCGTGGCCGTCGCCAACACGGACGACATCTCCACCTGGGACGGAGCGGGCCGGCTCGTGGAGCAGGCCCTGAACACCTACGGCGGCCTGGACGTGCTGGTCAACAACGCCGGCATCCTGCGCGACCGGATGATCGTGTCGATGACCGAGCGGGACTGGGACAGCGTGCTCGCCGTCCACCTCAAGGGCAGCTTCGCCACCCTGCGCCACGCGGCCGCCTACTGGCGGGAGCGTGCCAAGTCCGGCCACCCCAACGACGCCCGGGTGATCAACACGACCTCCCCGTCCGGCATCTTCGGCAACCCGGGCCAGTCCAACTACGGCTCCGCCAAGGCCGGAATCGCGAGCCTCACGCTCATCGCCGCCGCCGAACTCGCCCGCTACGGCGTGACGGTGAACGCCATCGCACCCACCGCACTGACCCGGCTCACCGAGGACATCGAGGTGATGCGGCGGGCCGCCGAGGCGCAGGACCTGACCCCGGAGGCCATCTCGCCGCTCGTGGTGTGGCTGGGCTCGGCGGCGTCGCGCGAGGTCACCGGTCGCGTGTTCGGCGTCGTCGGCAACCGGATCACCGTCCTGGAGGGCTGGGTCAACGGCCCCTGCGCGAGCGCCGAGAACCGGTGGACGCCGGAGGAACTGTCCTCGGTCGTCCCGAACCTGGTGGCCAAGGCGGCGCCGAACGCCGACGCCCTCGGCAACCGGAACGGGGCCTGAGATGACGACGACGCAACGCCCGGTTGCCGACGGACTGTTCACCTGGCCGGTCGGCACCGGGAACCCGCCCCGGCTCATCGGCTCCGAGTGCACGCGCTGCGGCCTGGTGAGCTTCCCGGCCGCCCCGGACTGTGTGCGGTGCGCGAGCACGGAGTCGGAGCAACGTCTGCTCGCCGACCGCGGGACGCTGTGGACGTACACCACCCAGAACTTCCGCCCCCCGTCGCCGCCGTACGACGGCCCCGAGTCCTTCGCGCCCTACGCGGTCGGTTACGTGGAGCTCCCCGGTGAGCTGCTGGTCGAGGCACGGCTCACCGAGCCCGACCCGCACAAGCTGCGCATCGGCCAGCCCATGCGGCTCACACTCGTGCCCTACACCGTGCAGGACGACGGCACCGAAGTCGTCACGTTCGCGTTCGCACCCGAAGAGCAGAACGCAGCCGAGGAGGAGACACCGTGACCGAGGCCGTCATCATCGGCGTGGGACTCCACGCCTTCGGACGATTCCCCGGCAAGCCCGCACTGGACATGGGCGCGGACGCGGTGCGCATGGCGCTCGCCGACGCGGGCGTGACCTGGCCGCAGGTCCAGGGGGGCTACATCGGCAGCTACGAGGTCGCCAACCCCGATGCCATCGTCGCACGGCTCGGCCTGACCGGAGTGCCGCTGCGCGGGGTGTTCAACGGCTGCGCCACGGCCGGTACGGCCATCGCGCTGGCCGCCCGCGCCATCGAGACCGGCGAGCACGACCTCACCGTCGCGATCGGCCTGGACAAGCACCCTCGTGGCGCGTTCGCCGCCGACCCGTCCGTGGCCGGCATCCCCTCCTGGTACGGGCAGACCGGGCTCTTCCTCACCACCCACTTCTTCGGCATGAAGATCAACCGCTATATGCACGACCACGGCATCTCCCACGAGACGCTGGCCCGTGTGGCGGCCAAGAACTTCGGCAACGCCGCCGCCAACGACAAGGCCTGGCGCCGCACCCCGCTCTCGGTGGAGGAGATCCTCGCCTCGCCGGTCCTCAACTACCCGCTCCGCCAGTACATGTACTGCGGCCCGAACGAGGGCGCGGCGGCGATCGTGCTGTGCCGCGCCGACCAGGCCCACAAGTACACCGGGAAGCCGGTGCGGGTCCGCTCCACCGCCCTGCGCAGCCGCAGGCTCGGCGCCTTCGAGGTGCAGAGCCCGTCGTTCCCCGCCTCAGAACCCGTCGACAGCCCCACCGTGGACGCCTCCCGGGCGGCGTACGAGCGGGCGGGCATCGGCCCGGAGGACGTCGACGTCGCGCAACTCCAGGACACCGACGCCGGATCCGAGATCATCCACATGGCCGAGAACGGCCTCTGCAAGGACGGCGAACAGGAACGGCTCATCGCCGAGGGCGCCACCGCGATCGGCGGCCGGCTCCCGGTCAACACCGACGGCGGGCTGCTCGGCAACGGCGAACCGATCGGCGCCTCGGGCCTGCGCCAGATCCACGAGATCGTCCTCCAACTGCGCGGCACGGCCGGGACCCGGCAGGTCCCCGGCACACCCCGCGTCGGCTACACCCACCTGTACGGCGCGCCGGGCGCGTCGGCGGTGACGATCCTCTCGACCTGACCACGGGGGACCTGCGCAATGGGCTCGCTACACGAAACGCACGACATGCAGGACTTCGCCGACGAGGTGCGCCGCTTCCTCGACGCCCACGCGGCGAAGGCCCCCGACCGGGCCGCCGTCACCTGGGGTGAGGGCGACGACTCGATGGCCTACTTCAGCAGCCTCCCGCCCGAGGAGGAGGCGGAACACGTGCGGCGGGCCCGCGAGTGGCAGCGGACCCGCCACGGACACGGCTTGGGCTGGATCACCGGACCGCCCGAGTACGGCGGCCGGGGCCTGACCCCGGTCCACGACCTGCTCTACGACGCCATCGAGTCCGAGTACGACGTCCCCGACACCGGTGTGCTCGGCGTCGTCGGCCTCGGCATGATCGGGCCGACGATCCTCGCCCACGCCCAGCCCCACATCAAGGAACGCTGGCTGCCCGCGATGTACCGCGGCGATGCCATCGCCTGCCAGCTCTTCAGCGAGCCCGGCGCCGGGTCCGACCTGGCGAGCGTGGCGACCCGGGCCGTCCGCGCCGGCGGGGACTGGGTGCTGAACGGGCAGAAGGTGTGGACGTCGGTCGCCCAGCACAGCCAGATCGGCCTCGCGCTGACCCGAACGAACCCCGACGCGCCCAAGCACCGCGGCATCACCGCCTTCCTGGTCCCCATGGACGCCCCCGGCGTCGAGGTCCGGCCACTGCGGCAGATGACCGGCGGCGCCGACTTCAACGAGGTCTTCCTCACGGACGTCCACGTCCCCGACGACCACCGCCTCGGCGAGGTCGACGGCGGCTGGACGGTCGCCCTGACCACCTTGATGAACGAGCGCAACACGGTCGGCACCGAGGGCGCGGGCCCGGTGGCCGCCGCCCTGTCCCCGGACCACCTCTCGGCACTCATGCGCGCCACCTGGACGTGGGACGACCGCGCCCTGCGCGGACGCCTCGCCGAACTCCTCGTGGACGCCATGGCCACCGGCTACCTCAACGACCGCGCCCAGCGCACCCTGCGCGCCGGGACCGCCCCCGGCCCCGAGAGGTCCGTCGCCAAGCTGATGTACGGTCAGAACCTCACCCGGGCGGCCCACTTCGTCTCCGAGTGCCTCGGCCCCCGCATCATCGCCGACACCGGCCGCTGGGGCACGTACGCCTGGTCGGAACTCCTGCTGGCCACACCGGCGCTGCGCATCCTCGGCGGTACCGAGGAGATCATGAAGAACATCCTCGCGGAACGGGTCCTCGGCCTGCCGAAGGAGGCACGCGCATGAGTGCGGACGAAGGAGAACTGCGGGCACTCAGGAGTTCCGTACGGGAGTTCCTGGAAGCCAAGTCGCCCGAGGAAGCGGTACGCAAGCTCATGGAGAGCGAGCCGCGCTTCGACCCGGCCGTGTGGGCGCAGGCGGCCGACCAACTGCGCCTGCCGGGCCTTGCGATCCCGGAGGAGTACGGCGGTGACGGGTTCGGCCTGGTCGAACTCGGCGTCGTCATGGAGGAGATGGGCCGTGCCCTGTTGTGCGCACCCTTCTTCGCCACCGTCGTCCTCGCGGCGCAGGCCCTGCTGGCCTCGGGCGACAGCGAGGCCTGCGCGCGCCATCTGCCCGGCATCGCGGCCGGCCGGACGACGGCCACCCTCGCCGTCGCCGAGGACGACGGTTCCTGGGACCCCGCGCTGATCACCGTGCGCGCCCAGCCGGGTGCGGACGGCGGCTGGCGGCTGAGCGGCCGCAAGTGCTTCGTCATCGACGGCACGACCGCCGATCTGGTCCTTGTGGTCGCCCGCACCGTCGCCGGTCCGTCGTTGTTCGCCGTCGACCGGTCGGCGACGGGACTGTCCGCCGAACCGCTTGAGACCCTGGACGCCACCCGGGCCATGGCCCGGCTGACGTTCGACGCCGTACCCGCGACCCTGGTCGGCACGGACGGGGCGGGCGGACGCATCATGGCCCGGGTCCTGGACGTGGCCTCGGTCGCGCTGGCCGCCGAACAGTCGGGCGGGGCGCGCCGCTGTCTGGAGATGAGCGCGGAGTACGCCCGCACCCGGCACCAGTTCGGCCGGCCGATCGGCTCCTTCCAGGCCGTCAAGCACAAGTGCGCCGACATGCTCGTCCAGGTGGAACTGGCCGAGGCTTCCTCCCGTGAGGCGGCACGGCTGGCCGCCGAGGACGCGTCGGACTTCCCGGTCGCCGCCGCCGTGGCACACGCCTGCTGCTCACGCGCGTACATGGTCGCGGCGATGGAGAACATCCAGGTCCACGGCGGCATCGGCTTCACCTGGGAGCACCCGGCCCACCTGTACTTCCGCAGGGCCAAGTCCTCGCAGCTGCTGTTCGGAGGGCCGGCCGTCTACCACGAGCGGCTGCTGGACCGGCTCGGGATCTGACCGAGGGCCGCGGGAAAGCGAACGCCTCACGGTTGCGGGAGGACGAAGGCCCCGGGGACACCCCGGGGCCTTCGTTCATGTCCGTGGCGATCAGCCGCGCGCCGCCTCGCCCAGCAGCGCCTTGGCGATGATGACCTGCTGGATCTGGCTGGTGCCCTCGTAGATGCGGAACAGCCGGGCATCGCGGTAGAAGCGCTCGACGGCGACCCCGCGCATGTATCCCGCGCCGCCGTGGATCTGCACCGCGCGATCCGCGACCCGCCAGACCATCTCACTGGCGAAGTACTTCGTGCAGGACGGGCCGATCTTGGTGTCCGTCCCGGCGTCGAACGCGCGGGCGGCCTCCAGAACCGTGGCGCGCCCGGCGTAGTAGTCGGTCATCGAGTCGGCGATCAGGCCCTGGACGAGCTGGAAGGAACCGATGAGCCTGCCGGACTGGCGGCGTGTGCGGGCGTAGGCGACCGACTCGTCCACCAGGCGCTCGGCCATGCCGACGCACAGGGACGAGATGTGCACCCTGCCGTGCGCGATACAGCCCATCGCCGTGTTGAAGCCCCGGTTCAGCCCCGCGTCGCCGCCGACCAGCGCGGTGGCCGGGACGCGCACGTCGTCGAAGTACACGTCCGCGGTCCAGGCGCCGAACTGGCCCATCTTGTGGTCCCGCGGAGCCACGGTGAGACCTGGAGTGCCGGCCGGGACCAGGAACGTCGAGATGCCGCGGGTGCGCGGGGCGTCGGGGTCGGTGCGGGCGAAGACCATGAACACGTCGGCGAGCGGGGCGTTGGTGATGTACCGCTTGGCGCCGTTGATCACCCAGTCGTCGCCGTCCCGCACGGCCCGCGTGGTCAGGGTCGACGGGTCCGAACCGGCGTCCGGCTCGGTGAGCGCGAACGACGCCAGGGCATCGCCCGAGGAGATCCTCGGCAGCCACTCCGCCTTCTGCTCCTCCGTGCCGCCGACCATCAGCACGTGTCCGGCGATGCCGTTGTTCGTCCCGAACATCGAACGCAGCGACGGCGTCGTGTATCCCAGCTCGAACATCAACTGGGCTTCCTCGTACATCGACAGTCCCAGCCCGCCGTACTCCTCGGGCAGCGCGAAGCCGAACAGGCCCATCTTCCTCGCCGCCTCGCGGATGTCCGCGGGCATCTCGTCCTTCTCGTCGATCTCCGCCTCGAGCGGCACGACGCGCTCCCTGACGAAGCGCCGGACCTCGGACAGCACCGCGCTGAAGTCAGCCGCGTCCATGTCGACTCCCTTTTCTGCTCTCAGTCATCTGTCTCTTGCGGCTTGACGGGCTCCGGCCGGTAGCACACCGCCAGCAGCGCCGCCGCGCTCGCCGTGCCGAGTGCCGCCGCCAGCAACGCGGGTTTCGCACCGGCGCGTCGACGGCCCGTGAGAGCGTCCAGCGAGTACCGGCCGTTGCCCAGGGCGGCCAGTGCCACCGCCGCGCCGCCCACCACACCGACGTACTCCCAACCCCCCTTGAAGACGAAGAGGCCCTTGCCGCGATGGTCGGTCCGCGCGGCCACCGTCATCAGGCCTACGGTGGCCGCCGCCGGGAGGGGGTTCGCCGCGCCCAGGGCGATGCCCACGCCCGCCGCCATCTCGGTTCCGGCGGCCATGCGGGCGTGCACCTCGGCGGGCTTGAGTCCCAGCGCGTCGAACCAGGCCGTCGTACCCTTGAGCCCGCCCGGTCCGGCGACCTTGTTCCAGCCGTGGGCGAAGAGCATCGGGCCGAGGGTGGCGCGCAGGACGAGAGCGGCGGCGTCGTGGCCCTTCACTGGCCCACTCCCGTGGCCCGGCCCGCGGGCGTGACGCCGTACAACTGCGGTACGCCCTCGACCAGTTCCTCGTAGGTGAGCGCCTTGCCGGACCGGCTGGGGTGGACACCGGTGACGGTCCAGCCCTGGAGGCGGTTCAGCCGGTTGCCCTCGATGCGCAGGACCTGGCCGGTCAGCCAGGCCGCGCTGTCGGAGGCCAGGTAGACGACGACACCTGAGGCGTTGGCGGGGTCGCGCGGGTCGAAGTCGTCGGTGGCCCGCAGGGACGCGCCGACGTCCAGTCCGTCCGTCATCCGCGTGGCCGCGATGGGCGAGATGGCGTTCGCGGTGACGCCGTACCGGCGCATCTCCAGGGCGGTGAGGACCGTGAGCCCGGCGATCCCGGCCTTCGCGGCACCGTAGTTGGACTGGCCCTGGTTGCCGAACAGGCCCGTCCCCGAAGTCGTGTTGATGACGCGGCCGGCGACGCGCTCACCCCGCTTCGACGCCTCGCGCCAGTACGCGCACGCGTGCCGGGTCAGGGCGAAGGTGCCCTTCAGATGCACCGCGATCACGGCGTCGAACTCGGCCTCGGACATCGAGAACAGCATGCGGTCCCGCACGATCCCCGCGTTGTTCACCACGATGTCGAGGCGCCCGAACTCCGCGACGGTGTCCGCGACCATCGCCTCGGTCGCCGCCCAGTCCGTCACCGAGGCGTGGTTGGCGACCGCACGGCCACCTAGCTTGGTGATCTCCGTGACGACGTCGTCGGCGGGGGAGTCCTCCGTCCGCTCGCCGTGCACGCCCGAGCCCAGATCGTTCACCACCACCGCCGCACCGGCCTCGGCCAGCGCCAGGCAGTGCGCCCGCCCCAGCCCCCTGCCGCCGCCGGTCACGATGGCGACCTTGTCGTCGAGGATGCCCACGTCCTACCTCCCAGTCCGGCCCAGCTCGTCGAGTACTTCGTCGGTGTGCTCGCCCAGCGCCGGTGCGCCGGTGCGCGGCTTGTCGTCGACGCCCCAGAAGCTGACCGGCGTCGCCACCGTCCTGAGCGGCGGCGCGTCGCCCATGCCGGGCTGCTCGACGAACGCCCCCACCGCCTCCGCCTGCGGATCGGCGGACACCTCCGCCAGGGTCTGCACGGGCGCCCACCACACGCCCTCCGCGTCGAACCGCGCAGCCCACTCCTGAAGCGGCCGCTTCGCGAACTCCTCGTCGAACACGGCGATCAGCTCGCGTACATGGCCGCGACGGGCCTTGCCGGTCGAGAACCGCTCGTCGCCCGACAGGTCCTCGCGGCCGAGCGCCTTGACGACCCCGGGCCAGTGCCGGTTGCCCTCCAGGCCGACGAGCCAGAACCAGCGGTCGTCGGCGGCCCGGTAGCAGTTGTAGAGCGGGGACTCGTGCTCGGTGCGGTGGCGGGTGCGGCCGCGCTTGCCGAAGAAGTTCTGCAGGGCGAGGTCGTTGCCGTTGGCGTACGTCCCGGACCGCAGCAGTGACACGTCCACCACGCCGCCCTCGCCGGTGCGTGCGCGGCGCAGCAGCGCCGCCAGCACGCCCGCCACCAGGTTGGACGCGGCCGTACGGTCGCCGAGTCCGGGCCGGATGCCGGGCGGTGGTTCGCCGGCGGGGTTCAGCATGGCGGCGATGCCGGGCCGGGCCCAGAAGGCGGAGACGTCGTATCCGGCCCGGTCGCGCTCGGCTCCCGTCCAGCCGTAGCCCGTCAGCGTGCCGACGACCAGGCGGGGATGGCGGGCCCGTAGCTCCTCCGGGGCCAGCCCGAGCCGCTCCAGTGCGCCGGGGCGGAGGTTGGTGACGAAGACGTCGGCGCGTTCCAGCAGCCGCTCCAGTGTCTCCTTGCCCTCCTGGGACCGCAGGTCGAGGACGATTCCGCGCTTGCCCCGGTTGTCGGTCTCGAACGGGGGCGCGCTGTCGATGTCCTGGCCGACGTGCCGGAGCGTGTACCGGTTCGGGTCGCCGGTCGGCGCCTCCACCTTCACCACGTCCGCACCCCAGTCGGCGAGCATGGTGGCCGCGGCCGGTGCCGCCACCCACATGCCCAGCTCGACCACACAAATGCCTTCCAGCGGCCGCACGGCCCACCTCCGGTTGAAAAGTGACGAGGATGCAAAGTGACGGGGATGCCTTCTGCGGCCTACCTGCCGCGGAACTCTCCCGGCCGGCGCTCGCGGAAGGCCTTGAGCCCTTCCTTCCGGTCCCCGGTGGTGAACAGCACCGACACGGTCTCGCGCTCGTACGCGATCGCCGTCCGCAGGTCCATGCCGAGTCCGTGATCGATCAGATGCTTGCCCGCCGCGAGCGCGAGCGGCGCCCCGGCCGTCAGCCCCCCGGCCAGCTTCTCGGCGGCGGCGAGCACTGCGCCGGGCTCGGCCAGTTCGTTGACCAGTCCGAGCTGCCAGGCACGCTCCGCGTCGATCGGTTCACCGGTGAGGATCATCTGCTTGGCGATCGCCGGCGGCACCAGACGCGGCAGCCGCTGGGTGCCGCCCGCGCCGGGCAGGACGCCCAGCTTCATCTCGGGCAGCCCGAGCCGCGCGCCCCGCTCCACCACCCGCAGGTCGCAGGCGAGCGCCAGCTCCAGACCGCCGCCGAAGGCGAACCCGTGGACGGCGGCGACCGAGGGCTTGGGAAAGTCCTCAAGGAGCGCGTACGCGTCGGTCAGCCGTCCCACGAACGCCCGGAACTGGCCGGGCGAGACGAACGACTCGATCTCACCGAGGTCGGCACCGGCGGAGAAGGCCCGGCCCGCGCCGGTGAGTACCACGGCCCGTACGTCCTCGTCGTCGCGGACGTCGTCCAGCGCCCGGGTCAGTCGCTCCACCATGCCGGAGCCGATGGCGTTGAGCTGCCCGGGCCGGTCCAGGGTCAGCACGGCGAGACCGTCGCGGAGTTCCACACGCAGCACCGCGCCCACCTCAGACCATCGTCAGGCCGCCGCTGACCGAGAGCGTCTGCCCGGTCATGTAGGCGGCGTCGTCGGACGCGAGGAAGGCCACCACGCCGGCGATCTCGTCGGGCTGGGCCACGCGGCGCAGCGGGATCGCCCGCACGGTCGCGTCGTACATCTTCGGGCTGTACTCGGCGACCTGCCCGAGCAGGGCGGTGTCGGTGGGCCCGGGACAGACGCTGTTCACGGTGATGCCGTGCCGGGCGACCTCGCGGGCGAGGGCCTTGCCGAAGGCGATGACGCCGCCCTTCGTCGCGGAGTACACGACCTCGCCGGAGGAGCCGACCCGGCCGGCGTCCGAGGCGACGTGGACGATCCGGCCGCCGCCGCGTTCGATCATCGGGTCGAGCACCGCCCGGGTCATCGTGATCGTGCCGCGCAGATTGACGGCGATGATCCGGTCCCAGGTCTCCTCGTCGCTGTCGACGAACCGGCCGATGACATCGACCGCGGCATTGTTGACCAGTACGTCCACCGGTCCGAGTGCGGCCGTCACCCGCTCCACGGCCGCGTGGACGGCCGAGCTGTCGGAGATGTCCGCGCCGATGCCCGTGGCCCGGACCGCGTACCGCTCCGCGAGCCGCGCCGCGACCTTCTCCGCGGCCTGCGGGTCCAGGTCGCAGACGGCGACCGCGGCTCCCCGGTCGGCGAGCCGGTCGGCGATCGCCTCGCCGATGCCGCGCCCCGCCCCGGTGACGAGCGCCACCCTGTCCCGTACGCTCACGCGTCCTCCCTCGCCCGGCTCCAGAAACAGCGCTATCGTATAACTACTTCAGCTAAATAAGCGAGATGCAGAGTACGTGAGACCCAGGAGCGGAGTCGAGCATGCGCCGTACGATCTTCACCGACGAGCACGAGCTGTTCCGAGAGACCGCCCGCTCCTACTACCTGCGGGAATGCGCCCCGTACGCCGCTGAGTGGGAGCGCGAGGGGCAGGTCAGCCGCGCCGCGTGGACGGCCGCGGGCAAGGCCGGACTCATCGGCTGGCAGTTTCCCGAGGAGTACGGTGGCCAGGGAATCCAGGACTTCCGCTACAACGCCATCATGGCGGAGGAGATGGCGGCCACCGGCTCGGTCGGCATAGGGCTCGGCCTGCAGAACGACGTCATCCCGCCGTATCTGATGCACCTCACCACCCCGGCACAGAAGGCCCGTTGGCTCCCCGGTGTCATCGCCGGTGAGACGATCTGTGCGCTCGCGCTGTCCGAGCCGGCCGCCGGGTCCGACCTCAAGGGCATCCGCACCACCGCCCGCCGTGACGGCGACGAATGGGTGATCGACGGCTCGAAGACCTTCATCACCAACGGCATCCTGGCCGATCTGGTCATCGTCGCCTGCAAGACCGACCCGGACGCCGGGCACAAGGGCATCAGCCTGATCGTCGTCGAGCGCGGCGCCGAGGGCTTCGAGCGCGGACGCAAGCTCGACAAGGTCGGCATGAAGGCCCAGGACACCGCCGAACTCTTCTTCCACGAGGTCCGCGTCCCCGCCGAGAACCTCATCGGGCAGGAGGGCCGGGGCTTCTACCACATGATGGGCAACCTCCCGACCGAGCGGCTCGCCATCGCCGTCGCCGCGCTCGCCTCCGCCGAGCGGGCCTTCGAGTGCGCGCTGCGGTACGCCAAGGAGCGCACCGCCTTCGGCCGGCCCATCGGCGAGTTCCAGGCCAACAGGTTCGCGCTCGCCGACATCAAGGCCAGGCTGGCCGTCGCCCGGGTCTATCTGGACGGCTGCATCATGGCCCTCTTCCAGGGCGAGCTGACGGCCGAGGAGGCCGCCGCGGCCAAGTACTGGACCACGGAGACCGGCTGGGAGGTCATCGACCGCTGCATGCAGTTGTTCGGCGGTTACGGCTACGTCAACGAGTACGAGATCGCGCGCATCTGGCGGGACAGCCGGGTGCAGCGGGTGTTCGGCGGCACCTCGGAGATCATGCAGGAGATCGTCGGGCGGTCGCTGGGGCTGTGAGGGCATCGCAAGGCCTGTGCGGAGCATTGATTGGTTCGGCTAAATAGGTTATCTATTTGAGCTGTACGGTATGGCAGGGCAGCGGGCTCCGGGAGGCACCGTGGTCACGGTCGACGTGAAGCTGCACCAGGAACGGGCCGAGCGGGACCTGCCGCGTCCCCGGCTCGTCATCGGCGGCAAGGATCTCGGCGAGGCGAGCGGCGGCCTGCACGAGCACATCAACCCCTCGACCGGTCTCGTCCAGGCCCGCGTCCCGCTCGCCGGGCCCGCCGAGGTGGACCAGGCCGTGGCCGCGGCCCGCCAGGCCTTCGAGGTGTGGGGCACCATGCGGCCCGCCGAGCGCCGCCGCCTGCTCATCCGCTTCGCCCAGCTCATCCGCGAGCACATCGAGGACTTCGCCGCGATCTGCCCGCTCGAGAACGGCGTCTGCGTCGGCGGCTGGGCCGAGAACGTCGGACCGCACGTCGCCGAGTGGACCGAGTACTACGCAGGCTGGGCCGACAAGATCGAGGGCATGGTCGGCGCCGCCTACAGCCCGCACGAGCACGTCGAGTACACCCTCGCGGAGCCGTACGGCGTCATCGGCCACATCATCACCTGGAACTCACCCGCGCTGTCCCTGGCGATGAAGGTGCCGCCCTCGCTGGCCGCCGGGAACACCGTGGTCGTCAAACCGGCCGAGTCGACACCGTTCTCCGCGCTGCTCTTCGCCGACCTGGCCCGTGAGGCGGGCATCCCCGACGGTGTGATCAACGTCGTCACCGGACTCGGCGACGCCGGCGAGGCCCTGGTGACCCACCCCGGCATCGACAAGATCTCCTTCACGGGCGGGCCCGCCACCGCGCGCCGCATCATGGCGAGTGCCGCCCAGAGCCTCAAACCCGTCGTGTTCGAACTGGGCGGCAAGTCCGCCAACCTGCTCTTCGCCGACACCGACCTGGACACCGTCGTGCCGTACTGCGCGGCCTTCGCCATGAGCAACACCGGCCAGGGCTGCGCACTGCCCACCCGGCTGCTGGTGGAGCGTCCGGTCTACGACGAGGTCGTCGCGCGCGTGGCCGGAGTCGTCGCCCACCTGCCCGTGGGCGACCCGCTCGATCCGGCCACCTACATCGGCCCGCTCATCGACGCGGGCGCCCGCGACCGCGTGCAGAACGTGATCGACAAGGCGGTCGACGAACGAACGGGCCGGCTCGTGTACGGAGGCGAACGCATCGACGCCGCGGGCTACTTCGTCTCCCCGACCGTCTTCGCCGACGTCGACAACCGCAGCGACCTCGCCCAGCGGGAGATCTTCGGCCCGGTCCTCGCCCTCACCCCGTTCGACACGGAGGACGAGGCCGTCGCCCTCGCCAACGACACCGAGTACGGGCTGTCCGCCTACATCCAGTCCCGTGACATCGCACGCGTCAACCGTCTTGTGCCACGCCTGAAAGCCGGGACGGTCTACGTCAACCCCGGCCCGAACCCGATCACCTCGCCCGCCACACCGTTCGGCGGGGTCGGGATCAGCGGCTTCGGCCGGGAGGGCGGTCGAGCCGGGCTCGACGAGTTCATCAGCGTCAAGGGCGTCGGCGTAGCCCGCGCCTGACGAGACCTCACAGGAGAAACAACGTGTCCAATCCTCCCGGGGACACCCCTTCGGGCCCCCGCGCCCGCCGCCTGACGTTCGGCGACATCATCCGCGAGCACCGCAGGTCCTACCCCGAAGGCGTCGCCCTCGTCGACGGCGACGTCCGGCTGACCTGGCCGCAGTTCGACGAACGCACCAACAGACTCGCCCACGCCCTGACGGCCGCGGGCGTCGGCCCCGGCGACCGCATCCTGTGGCTCGGCCAGAATTCCTTCCGCGTCTGGGAGCTGCTCGGCGCCGCCGCGAAGACCGGCGCCATGGTCTGCCCCGGCTATTGGCGCTGGGCCGCCCCCGAAATGGCGTTCGCCGTCGAGGACTTCGACCCCAAGGTCGTCGTCTGGCAGGACGAGGAGATCGGCGACACCGTCGGCAAGGCCCGGGCCGAACTGGGCACCGAGCACGGCGCGTTGTGGCTGCGGCACGACACCGAGGGGCCCGGCTCGTACGAGTCCTTCCTGGCCTCCGGCCCGGCCGAGGACCCGGCCCTCGACGTCGACCCCGACTCCGCGCTGCTGGTCATCTACACCGCGGCGATCTCCGGGCGGCAGTCCGGCTCGATGCTCTCGCACCGCAACCTGCTCGCCATGGGCGCGAGCGCCGCCTGGATGGGGGACATCGGTACGGAGACCGCCTTCCTCGGCGCCGGACCGATGTTCCACATCGGCAACTACCAGTTCTGGGGTGTCCCGGCCTTCGTCCACGGAGGCAAGAACGTGATCGTCCGCCGCGTGGTCGCCGAGGAACTGCTCCCGCTCCTGGCGGCGGAGGGGTGCACCCACGCCTATCTGATGCCGCCGACCATCGCCCAGCTGGTCGAGCTGAACCGCGAGGCCGGACACGACCTGTCCCGCCTGCGGGCGAGCGTCGCCGCACCTCTGTGGCAGGGCACCGTGCCCACGGACACCAGCCGCTTCACGCGCAACGGCGGCGGCGAGGGCCGCGGCTACGGGCAGACCGAGGTCACCGGCTTCGCGGTGACCGGCGCCTACGGCGGCACGGGCACCGGCAACGCGGGACGCCCGGGCCCCTTCACCGCCGTACGCGTCCTCGACAGCGCCGGCGGGGAGTGCGCGGTCGGGGTGGCCGGCGAGATCTGTGTCCGCGGCGACCTCGTGCACCTCGGCTACTGGAACCGGCCGGAGATCAACGAGGAGCGCTTCCGCTTCGACTGGTGGCACACCACCGACCTCGGACGGCGCGAGCCCGACGGCACGATCAGCTTCCTCGGGACCACGACCCGCATGCTGAAGTCGGCGGCCGAGAACATCTTCCCGGCCGAGGTCGAGAACTGCATCGAAGCGCACCCCGCGGTGAAGGAGGCCGCCGTGATCGGCGTGCCCAACGAGCGCTGGGCGCAGGACGTCAAGGCGGTCGTCGTGCTGCACCAGGGCGCCGAGCCGCTCACGGCGGCGGACGTCATCGAACACTGCCGGGTGCGGATCGCCTCGTACAAGAAGCCCAAGACGGTGGAGTTCATCGAGGCACTGCCGCGTACGAAGGACTTCGCCAAGGACTACGCGGCCCTCGACGAGCGCTTCGGCGGCGGCGGCTATCCCGGCGCCGACTCGCTCGGCGCCGGACGGTGAGCGAGTGAACGACCGGCAGCCCGTCGTCGTCGGAGTGCACGCCACCGAGCAGGCACTCTCGCTCCCGCATCGCGACGCCATGGACCTCGCGCTCGAAGCCGTGCGCGGCGCCGTCGAGGACGCCGGACTGACGCCGGCGGACGTCGACGGGGCCCAGGTCGACTGGCCGGGCCCGGGCGGTGTGCCGGGCGAGGGGAGCTCATGGGCGCGCATGCTCGGCCGCGACCTGAGCTGGACCAGCGACTCGATGCTCGACAACGCGGGCTCACGGGGCCTGCTGAAGGCGGCGGCGGCCGTCCGGGCAGGGTTCGCGGACACCGTCGTGGTCGGCGGCTGCAAGCTGGTCTCGCGCGGGGCCGGACCCGTCGGGGCCGGCGTACCGCTGGAGTTCGCCGATGTGTGGGGCAGCTATGTCGTCGCCCAGTTCGCGCTGGTGGCCGCACGGCACATGCACGAGTACGGTACGACCTCCCGCCAGCTCGCGGAGGTCGCCGCCACGATCCGCAACAACGGGACCACCAACCCGGAGGCGATGATGTACGGCCGGGGCCCGTACACCGCCGACGACGTGCTCGCCTCCCGCATGGTGGCCAGCCCCTTCCACCTGCTGGATTGCTGCATCGTCGGCGAGGGCGGTGCCGCGATCGTGGTGACCACCGCCGAGCGTGCCCGGGACCTGCCGCACCCGCCCGTCGCCGTACTCGGCGGCGGCATGCAGTACCACCAGGCCGCGTACGCCAACCCGGCGTTGCACCGGGAGGTCGGACAGCTCGGCCGGGACGCCGCCACCCGCGCCTACGCCATGGCCGGAGTGGGTCCCGAGGACGTGGACGTCTTCTCCCTCTACGACCCCAACTCCTTCGAGGTCATCCGGCAGTTGGAGGTCCTCGGACTGTGCGGGGAGGGGGAGGGCGGACCGCTGGCGGCGAGCGGCGCCATCGCCGTCGGCGGCAGGCATCCCGTCAACCCGGACGGCGGCTGTCTGTCGTACGCCTGGAACGGAACGCAGCAGATGACCCTCAAAGTAGTCGAGGCCGTGCGGCAGTTGCGCGGCACGGCGGTGCACCAGGTCGACGGCGCAGAGCTGGCGGTCGTCGGCAACGCCGGCTCGGGAGCGCAGCACTACGAGATGAGCGTGCTGGGGAGGATGCGATGAGCCGGCCCGTACCCGTCCCCACCGAGCTGTCCCGGCCGTTCTGGGAAGCGGCCCGGCGCGGAGACCTGGTCGTCCCGCACTGCAAGGCCTGCGATCTGCGCTTCTTCGTCCCCGAACCCGCCTGCCCCGGCTGCATGTCGCGGGAGTGGCGGTACGCCCCCAGCGCCGGCCGGGGAAGCGTCTACTCGGTGACCGTCGTGCACCGCGCCCCCGGGCCCGGTTTCGCCACGCCCTTCGCGCTGGCCGTGATCGACCTCGACGACGGGGGCGCGTTGCTGTCGCACGTGGACGCCGGGGACCCCGGCGACGTCGTCATCGGTCTGCGCGTACGCGTGGAATTCCGCGCCCTCACCGACGAGATCGCGCTGCCGTACTTCGTGCCGGACGTGCCCTGACCAGGCCATTCGAGCTGTGTAAATTTAAGGTCGCGAAAATCACTAAGTGTATTTAGTTAACTGTTCTGGGTAGTAGTATCTGGCCTCATCGCGCAGGCCCCGTGGGGTGGCCCGCCACTTCGACGAGCGCTGGGGACATCCGTGGCAGTGCACGCACGTGCGTCGAGAAAACAAGAGCAGACCGGGCCGAGAACCGGGCGCCGGCTGACCATGAGGACGATCCTCCTGGTCCTGGCGCTGGTGCCCAGCGTGACGGTCGTCGCCCTGTGGGCAGCGACCTCCGTGCAGCTTTACACGGACTGGCGGCAGCATACGGAACGCAACAAGGCGTCGAGTGAGGCCTCCGGTTCGATCATCGTCGCCTTCTTCGACCTGCAGGAGGAACGGCGCCTCAGTGGCGCCGCGCTGGCGGACCCGGCGGCCTACCGGACACAGTTGCAGCAGCAGCGGGCCCGGACCGACGCGTCCGTCAAGACCGTCGAGGAACTGCCCGACAGCGGATGGAGCGCACCCGACGACATTCGCCGCAACGTCTCCGCCGTCGGCAAGGAGCTGCGGAAACTGGCGGACTACCGGGCAGGTGTCGACCAGCGCAGCGCCTCTCAGCAGCAGACGTTCGACCGCTACACGGGGCTCATCTCCACCGATCTCAAGCTGTTCACCGTGCTGAGCAACGTGGGCCTCCCCAAGATCGAGTACCTGGCCAAGCCGGCCATCGACTCGCTCTGGGGTCTGGAGATGATCTCGCGCGAGGACGCGCTCATCACCCGGGGCTCCGCCGCCGGACGCCTCTCCGCCGGCGAAGGCGGACAGATGGCGGGCTGGGTCGGAGCCCAGCAGTTCATCTACCAGAACAAGGTCGCGCCCCTCGTCCCCGACGCCCTGGGGCAGCAGTACCGCCGGCTGATGTCCTCAGACGCGTGGAAGCAGAAGGCCTCGGTGGAACAGACTGTGCTGAGCGGCACCGCTTCGGGATCCCGCTCGGACGTGATCTCCGGCCGGCTCGGCAAGAAGTGGAACAGCGGCGTCGGGCAGATCGACCAACAGCTCCGGCAACTCAACGCCGAATACGCGGTCACCCTGACGTCGGCCACGGACCGTGAGCTGCACTCGATGGTGGTGCGCCTGACCGCGACGGCCGTGATGGGCGCCGTGGCCGTGCTCCTGGTCGTCCTCATCTCCGCGCTGTTCACCCGCACGCTGCGCCGGCGGATCTTCGCACTCCGCCAGGCCGCGCTCGACCTGCAGACCCGGATGCCGGACGTGGTGGAACGCATGCGCAGGGGGGAACCCGTGGACCCGGACGCCGAGCTTCCGCCGATCCAGCACGGCACCGACGAACTCGGCCAGCTCGGGCAGGCCCTCAACCAGGCACGCCACAGTGCGCTGGACACCACGATGGCGCAGGTCGGGCAGTTCCGCGGATTCGAGAAACTGCTCCAGCGGATCGCCCGCCGCACCCAGTTGCTCATCGGGCTGCAGATGAAGAAGCTCAGCGAGCTGGAGCGCAAGCACGAGGACCCGGAGGTTCTGGAGGGCCTGTTCGACCTCGACCACCTCACCGCCCGCCTGCGGCGGTACGAGGAGAACCTGGTGATCCTCGGCGGCGGCCAGCCGCAGCGGCGCTGGCGCAAACCCGTCCTGCTGCTGGACGTGCTCCGTTCCGCGCAGAGCGAGGTCCAGGACTACCGCCGGATCCAGATCGAGGTCGAGGGCCGGGTCTGGCTGGCCGAGCGCGCGGTCGGCCTGGTCGTCCATGTACTGGCCGAACTCATGGAGAACGCGGTCGGGTTCTCCAAGCCGCCGACCCCGGTGGAGGTGTACGCCGCCCGCGTGGGGCGCGGTCTCGCGGTCGAGATCGAGGACCGCGGCATAGGCATGGACCCCGAGCAGTACGACGAGGCGAACCGGCTGATGGCCGAGCCGCCCCGGCTGGACGTCATGTCGCACGCCGACGACGTCAGGCTCGGTCTCTACGTCGTCTCCCGGCTGGCGCAGGGTCTCGGTCTCCGGGTGGAGCTGCGTCCTTCGTCGTTCGGGGGTACCCGGGTGGTCGTCCTCGTCCCCGAGGAACTCGTCGTCGCCGACCCGGAGCGGCCCGAGCCCGTACCGGCGGCGGCCGTTGCCGCCCCCTGGGTCGACCCGCCGGACCGGGCCATCGCGGCCGCACCCGGCCCTGCGCACGGGACGGTGACGGAGGCCGGCGGCTACTTCACGACGCGTGACCCCGTCGGCGAGGGCTCCGGCCCCGCCGGCCAGATGTGGTTCGGCTCGCCGCCCCACCAGTCCGTACCGCCGATGCCCGAGCCGTCGGCTGCGCGACCGCTGCCCAAACGGGTGCGCATGGCCAGTCTCGTCGATGAGCTGCGGGATCCCGCAGCGGCCGCGCGAGCGCATCCGGAGGAGGAGCGGCCACCTGACCGGCATTCCGGGCCGGCCCGCGCCGGCGCGGCGGTCGGCGCCTTCCAGCGCCAGTCACGGATGAGCCGTGGCGCCGCCGACCACCCGGGTGCCACAGGTGACGCCGACCGCGGCACCGCGGACGGCGGTGACACCCCGGACCGCTGGGGCCCCGCGAACCGCGGCAACCAAGTCCACGGCCGCACCGAAGTCCTGCCGTACCGCAGACGCATCCCGACGGAAGACTGACCATGACACAGCGAACGACCGCGACGCTTCACGACCTCGACTGGCTGCTGGACGGCCTGGTCGAGCAGGTACCCGGCACCCAGCACGCCATCGTGCTGTCCGACGACGGGCTGGTGGTCAGCCAGTCCCACACCATCGCGCGCCGCGACGCCGAGCGCCTCGCCGCCGTGGCCACCGGTCAGCAGAGCCTGGCCCGAGGAGTCGGGGGCCTGTTCGGCGGCGGTCCGGTGCACCAGGTGATCGTCGAGATGGCCGAGTTGTGGCTGTTCATCTCCGCAGCGGGCCGGGGCACCCACCTGGCCGTCGTGGCTTCCCAGGAGGTGGACGCCGAGGTGATGGCCGTGGCCATGCACACCCTCATCCAGCAGGTGGGCCAGCGACTGGGCGCCGAGGCACGCGTCGTGCCGCCGGCCGTCGAGGGCGGTGTACGTGAGTGAACCACTGGATGGACGACCTGGACGCCGACGATCCGGAGGAACTGGCGGTCCGGCCCTACACGATCACGCAGGGCCGGACGGCTCCGGTGCGCGACGATCTGACGCTCATCACACTCGTGACGACCGTCGAACCGGAGCGGGGCCGGACCGCCTCCCGCGGTCTGCAACCCGAGCACCGCGCGATCCTGGAGCAGTGCCGTCCCCGGCCCGCGGCGGTGGCCGAGATCGCGGCCGAACTGGACCTGCCGGTGTCGGTGACGAAAATCCTGATCGACGACTTGGTCGCCCTCGGCAGGGTGACGATCCGGCCGCCGCTCGCCGTTGCGGTAGGAAGCGAATCGGACATGACACTTCTGCAGGCGGTGAGGGATGGTCTTCGTAGACTTTGAACCGGTCGACGGTACGCGCCGCGCCGCGGCGCCCGCGGCGGTCAAGATCCTGGTGGCGGGCGGGTTCGGGGTGGGCAAGACCACTCTGGTCGGCGCGGTGAGCGAGGTGACGCCTCTGCGCACCGAGGAGTACCTCACCGTCGCGAGCGAGGGCGTCGACGACGTCGGGGGCGTCGAGGACAAGACCACCACCACGGTGGCCATGGACTTCGGCCGTATCACCATCAACTCACAGCTGGTCGTCTACCTCTTCGGGACGCCCGGTCAGGAGCGCTTCTGGTTCATGTGGAACGACCTGGTGCACGGCGCCCTCGGCGCGATCGTCCTGGTCGACACGCGGCGGCTGGAGTCGAGCTTCGCCTCCCTCGACTTCTTCGAGAGCCGCCGCATCCCGTTCGTGGTCGGCGTCAACTGCTTCCACGGCTACCGGGACCGCTCGGAGCGGGAAGTCCGCGAGGCGCTGTCCCTCGGCCCTGAAGTGCCCCTGTTGATGGGGGACATGCGACAGAAGTCGGTCGGCCGCGACCTGCTCGTGGCGCTGGTCGAACACCTTCTCTCCGCGATTAAGGTAACCTAGTTGAAAGAGTTATCTAGTATGCTGATTCCACCGGTGCTGAAGCGCTGTGTCTGGTGCCCGCGGGCTGGTGCCCGGGGGCCGGACGGGAGGTGGGCCCAGTGACGACTACGTCGGGCGGGGGGCGCGGCGGCGGGTTGAACGGCTCCCCGCTACGGGTCCCCAAGATGGCCGAGCTGGTGGCGGCGCGACTGCGCCGGATGATCGTGCGCGGTGAACTGGCCGAGGGCGACGCGCTGCCGTCCGAGACGGCGCTCATGGAGGAGTTCGCCGTCTCCCGGCCGACGCTGCGCGAGGCGTTCCGGGTGCTGGAGTCGGAGTCGCTGATCAGCGTGCGCAGGGGAGCCCGGGGCGGGGCGCGGGTGCAGGTCCCGGAGGGCACGGTGGCCGCCCGCTACGCGGGCGTGGTCCTGGAGTACCGCGGCACGACCCTCAAGGACGTGTACGACGCCCGTACGGTGATCGAGGCGCCCTGCGCCGGTCTGCTGGCCGCGCGGCGCACGGACCAGGACCTGCGACGGCTGCGGGCCGCCGTCGCGGAGGCGGAGCGGCTGATGGACGACCCGTCGGCGTTCATCCGCGCCCACATGGAGTTCCACGCCCTCGTCGTCGAACTGGCCCGCAACGAGACGCTCAGCGTCCTCAACGGAATGGTCCGCCACATCATCGACCAGGCGAACTGGTCCCACGTCGACCTCGACGCCGGCAGTCCGGAGAACATCAGGGCCAACCGCCGGGGCTTCCGCGCCCACGGCGCGCTCGTCGACCTGGTGGCCGCGTCCCGCGCCGAGGCCGCCGAGGAGCTGTGGCGCGTCCACCTCCAGGAGGCCGAGGACTATCTGCTGCGGAACAGGTCCATGACGACGGTCCTGGACCTGCTCGGCTGACCGTTCAGCTGTCGCGCAGCTCACGCACGATCGGCTCCCACACCTCGGCGTCGATCTCGTACGCCGTGTAGAAGGACACGCGGTCGACCAGCGACCCGTAGCGGCGCCGGATCTCGCCGGCCACCCGCTCCGGCTCCGCCACCACCGCGAAGGTGTTCAGTACCTCGTCGTCGACGAGCCGGGTCATCGCCTCCCACTTGTCCTCGCGGCGGGACGTCGACAACGCGTGCAGCTCGTCACCGAGTTCTCCCCAGCCGTGCAACTCCAGTACGCCCCGGTAGGCGGGCGTGCTGCCGTAGAAGGCGATCTGGCCGCGGGTGCCGTCGATCGCGCGGGCCATCTCCTCCTCGGTGCGGCCGGTCGCGGTCAGCAGCAGATGGGAGACGGCGAAGTCCGCGCGCGTGCGGCCGGACGTCGCGAGCCCTGCCTCGACGGTCGGCAGGGTCACCTCGCGCAGATACCGCTCGGTGGTGAAGCCGTGCGCGAGCAGCCCGTCGGCCACCTCGCCCGCCACCCGCGTCATCGCCTCACCGACGGCTGCCACGAACACGGCGGGGGACCCGCCGGTGGCGGGCGGCGGAGAGAAGAACGGGGACATCAGCGTGTGCGAGTAGAAGTCACCGCGAAAGTCCAGCCGCTCGCCCTCGTTCCAGGCGGCCCAGATGGCGCGCAGTGCGCTCACGTACTCCCGCATGCGCGCCGCCGGCCGGCTCCACGGCATGGCGAAGCGCCGCTCGATGTGCGGTTTGATCTGGCTGCCCAGGCCCAGCGAGAACCGTCCGCCGCTGTACGTCTGCAGGTCGTGTGCGGTGTACGCGAGTTGCATGGGGGAGCGGGCGAAGGCCACCGCGATCGCGGTACCGACCTCGAGCCTGTCGGTGTGCTCGGCGGCCAGCATCAGCGGCAGGAACGGGTCGTGCTTGGACTCCGAGGCCCACAGCCCGTCGTAGCCGGCCTTCTCGTGGTGCCGGGCCTCCTCCACGACCCCCGTGGAACTCCATACGTTGAGCTTGCCGTCGACCTTCATGCCGCTCCCTCGACCGTGACCGTGTCCAACCCGATGCGCCGTGCGAGCAGTTCCCGGTGGTACGCCGGGTCGCCGAACAGCAGTTGTGACGTCTTGGCCCGCTTCAGATACAGGTGGGCCGGATGCTCCCAGGTGAAGCCGATGCCGCCGTGCACCTGGATGTTCTGAGCCGTCGCCTGCAGACAGGCGTCGGAGCAGAACGCCTTGGCGAGGCTCGCCACGGCGGGCAGCCCCGGATCCTCGCTCTCGGCGGCGAGCAGCGCGTAGTGCGCCGCGGCGCGCGCCGACTCCACCTCCATCAGGACGTCTGCCAGGAGATGCTTGACGGCCTGGAAGGAGCCGATGGGCCGCCCGAACTGGTGCCGCACCTTGGCGTACTCGACCGCCATGTCGAGCGCACGGGAGGCCACCCCGACCTGCTCGGCGGCCAGTGCGACGGCGCCCCGGTCGAGGACCTCCGCGACCAGATGCCAGCCGTCGCCGTGCGTCCGCAGCCGGGTCGCCGGTACGTCGTGGTAGTCGAGGCGTGCCTGCCGGCGGGTCGGGTCCAGCGTGGGAAGCGGAGCGCGGGTCAGTCCGGGCGCGTCGCCGTCCACGCAGAAGACACCGATCCCGTCGTCGGTCCGGGCCACGGTGAGGACGACATCGGCGGTGGCGCCGTCGAGGACGAACGTCTTGTGTCCGCAGAGCACCCAGCCCCCGGCGCGTTCGTGAGCGGTGAGCCGCACCCCCGTCGCGTCCCAGCGGGCGGAGTCCTCGGTCAGGGCCAGCGTCGCGACGAGCTCGCCACTGGCCAGGCCCGGCAGCAGGCGCTCGCGGGCCTCCTTGTCGGCCGAGCGCAGCAGCGCGGTCGTCGCGAGCACGGCCGAGGACAGGAACGGCGCGCACAGCAGCGCACGGCCCATCTCCTCCATGACCACGCCCACCTCCACCGGCCCACATCCGACGCCGCCGTACTCCTCGGGTACGGCCAGCCCCTGAAGGCCCAGCTCCTTGCCCATCCGGCGCCACAGCGCCCGGTCGAAGCCCTCCGGAGTCTCCATGAGGCGCCGCACCTCGGTCTCGGGCGCGGTCCGAGCCAGGAACGCCCGTACCGTGCGCCCCAGTTCCTCCTGCTCCTCGCTGAACGCGAAGTCCATCGAACGCTCCTCTCCGGCTCAGCGGCGGCCGCGCGCCGCGGTGATCCGCTCGACCGCGGCGATGTGCTCCGGCGAGTGCATGGTGTCGCGCTCGGCGAGCAGGGCCGGTTCCATCACCGTGTCGAGGGCCTGCTCCAGGTGCCGGTTGACCGCGCGCTTGGTCTCGCGCAGCGCCTGCGCGGGCAGGGCGGCCAGCCGCACCGCCAGGTCCATGGCTTCGTCCATGAGCTTGTCCCCGGGCACGGCGCGGTTGGCGATGCCCAGCCGGACCGCTTCCCCGGCGCTCACCCGGTCGCCCAGGAACAGCAGCTCCTTCGCCCGGGGCAGCCCCACGAGCAGCGGCAGGACGAACGCGCCGCCGTCGCCCGCGACGAGCCCGACCTGGACGTGCGGGTCGGCCAGGTAGGCGCCGTCGGCGATCAGCACCAGGTCGCTGAGCAGGGCCAGGCTGCAACCGAGGCCGACGGCGGGGCCGTTGACCGCCGCGATCACCGGGAGCGGGCAGCGGACCAGGCCGATGATGATGCCGCGGGCCTCGTCGACCTGCCGCTCCCGGAAGGCGCCCTCGCGCTGGACCCGGCTCATGGTGTCCAGGTTGCCGCCCGCGCTGAACGCCCGGCCGCGCCCGGTGAGCACGATCACCCGCGCCTCCGGGTCGGCACAGACCTCGTCCCACACCGATGTGAGGCCGGTGTGCAGCTCCTCGCTCATGGCGTTCAGCTGCTCCGGCCGGTTCAGCTCGACCAGCCGGACCGGCCCGACGGCCGTCACCACCAGATCCGTCATCTCCACCGCCATCATTCACGAGCGAGTCAGTAGAGTTGAATGGTATAACTAATTAAGCTTTCTGGGAACCGGGTCTGTGCGCGACACCCGTGAGCGGCACCCGTTGGTGACCCCGTGAGCGACGCCCGTGAGTGACGAGAGGACGCGCATGCCGGAGCAGAGTTACGAGACCGTGCGGGCCGAGGTGGCGGACCGGGTCCTCACCGTCACCCTCGACCGGCCGGAGAAGCTGAACGCCTTCAACCCCAGGATGATGCAGGACCTGCTCGACGTCCTGGACGCGGCCGACGCGGACGACGAGGTGCGGGTGATCGTGGTGACCGGCGCCGGACGCGGCTTCTGCGCCGGTGCCGACGTCAGCTCCGGAGGCTCGTCCTTCGACCACAGCCGGGCGGGCGCCTGGCACCGGGACACCGGCGGAAGGGTGGCGCTGCGGATCTTTTCCAGCACCAAGCCGGTCATCGCGGCGATCAACGGCCCGGCGGCGGGCGTCGGGGCCAGCATGACCCTGCCCATGGACATCCGGCTGGCGTCGACCTCGGCGAAGTTCGGCTTCGTCTTCGCGCGCCGGGGCATCGTGCCGGAGTCGGCGGCGAGCTGGTTCCTGCCGCGGGCGGTCGGTATGCAGCGGGCCATGGAGTGGGTGGCGACGGGTCGTGTCTTCGGTCCGGACGAGGCACTGGCGGCCGGTCTGGTCCGCTCCGTGCACCCACCGGACGAGCTGCTGCCGGCGGCGTACGAACTCGCCCGCGAGATCGCCGGGCAGACCTCGGCGATCTCGGTCGCCCTCGCCCGCCAGATGATGTGGCGGATGCTGGGCGAGCCGCACCCGATGACCGCCCACCGGCTCGACTCGCGGATCATGGGCCAGATCGGCGGCGGCCCGGACCCCGTGGAGGGCGTCGAGTCGTTCCTCGCCAAGCGGCCGCCGGTCTTCCCAGGCCAGGTCAGCAAGGACATGCCGCCCGTGTACCCCTGGTGGCAGGAGGAGGAGTTCCGTCCCTTCGGGGAGTAGTGCAGGGACATCGGGCCGAAACATTGTCGTCGTCTGCCTGAGGTGTTAGCGTCCGGTCGGCTGGCATTCAGTTGAATGCGCTGAACCATTTACCGCCCTGGACGGTAACCATGAGCGATGGTTTCCTGCACACGTCCCTGCGCTGTGTCGACTGGGGAGTCGCCACCGCGGACACCATCGCGGCCCCACTGCCGCCCCCGCCGGAGCGCGGCGGACACTTCCGGCAGTGGACCGACGACATCCGGCAGCTGCTCGGCGTCACCGCGGACACACACCGCATGGTCGCCGGATGGCCGCAGCTCCAGCCCGAGGGCCCCGGTGGCTGGGACCGGGAGGCGCTGGACCGCTGCGATCGCGCGCTCGACGCCATGCTCGCACAAGGGACGCGGCCCGCTCTCACCCTGCTCGACCGCACACTGCCGCCGTGGCTGGACACCGCGGGCGGCTGGCTGGCCCGTGACACCGCCGAGCACTTCGCCGCGTACGCCGCCGAGCTGGGCCGCCGTTTCGGCGACCGGGTGGAGCGCTGGATCACCTCCACCGACCTGGCCGGTCCCACACTCGCCGACCACGTGGCCGGAATGTACTCACCGGGCCGGGGTGCCGGGCGGGCCGGGTTGCCCGCGGTCCACCACATCCTGCTCGCGGGCGGGCTCGCCACCCAGGCCCTCCGGGCCGCCGGCGTCAGGGGCCGGGCCGGCACGACGGTGACCCTCGTGGGCGGCTACGCGGCCACCGACGACCCCTACGACCGCCTGGCCCTGGAGCGCCTGGAGAGCTGGACGAACCGCATCTTCCTCGATCCCCTGCTGCTAGGCGAGCACATGGTGACCGAGGAGGACGTCTCCCCGGTGGAGGACACCGGCTGTGTGCGTCCGGGCGACCTGGAGGTCATCGCCACTGCCCAGGACCTGCTGTGCCTGTCCTGGCACACCCCGTTCCGGGTCACCGCACCGGAGAACCTGCCCCGGGTGCTGCCCGCCGCGAAGTGCCGCGGCGCGCTCAACGAGGTCAACCGCCTGCTCGTGGCCCTCGGCTTCGCGATCGTCCCCTTCGACGACGTGGAGACCACCGCCTACGGCTGGCCCGTCATCCCCGAGGGGCTCGCCGACGCCGTCGCCGGCCTGGGCGACCTGTACGGGAACCTGCTGCCACCGCTGTCCGTCGTCGACAACGGCATGGGCGACCTGGACCTGGTCGACGACACCGGCCACAGTGACGACACCCGGCGCCGGGAACTGCTCCGGGCCCGTCTGTCCTGGCTGGCGAGGCTCGTCGCGGCCGGAGTGGACGTGTGCGGCTACGAGTACTGGTCGGTCCTCGACAACCTGGAGGCCAAGTTCCGGTACACCCGGCTGTACGCGATGGCGGTCCCGGACCGAGAGCCGGCGCCACGGCCCGCGATGCCGTCCGACTGGGTGCACGCGGGAGTGTTCGCCGCCGCACCCACCGCACCCGCCGCCGGTCCGGAGACCGGACTGACCCTCGTGCCCCGCACTCAGGGCGTCGGCGCCTCGTAGTCCCGGCCGCGGATCAGCCGCACCGGGCAGTAGACCAGGACGTCCTCGTCCCGCTGGTTGCGTACGGTGATCCTGCTGGTCACCACGCCCCGGCCGGGCTTGCTGGAGGGGCGGCACCCGGTCGTCTCCACGATCGCGTACAGCGTGTCGCCCACGTACACCGGACCGCGCACGGCCAGCTCCATGTGCAGGAAGGCGAGGCCCGTGCCGTGCAGGACGTTCGTCTGGAGGACGAGTCCCTCGGCGAGGCAGTACGTCAGGCCCCCCGGGACCAACCGGCCGGTGTACCCGCCCTCCGCCGCGTGCGTGGCGTCCCAGAAGAGCGGCTCGGTGAAGCCGCCCCAGGTGATGAAGTTGACCAGGTCGGTCTCGGTGACGGTCCGGCGGGCGGTCCGGAAGACCTGCCCGACCGGCATCTCCTCGTACGTCAACCCCCGGACTAGCGGGGCGACTTCGGTCGTGGTGTGCTGCGTGGTCATCGTGTGGTCCTCTCGGTGCGGGCCTTCGGGTTCACGGCGTTCACAGGTCGAGGGGGTGCTTGCCGGCCACACCCTCGAAGTCCGGGGCGCGCTTGTCCCGGTGGGCGGCGAGACCTTCCGTGACCTCGTGCCCGCCGAATCCGAGGAACTCCAGCCCGAGCGAGGCCTCGAAGATCGGCTGTGCGGTGCGGTACCAGTGGTTGAGGGACCGCTTGGTCCAGCTGAGGGCGCTGGCGGGTCCGGCGGCGAGCGCCGTCGCCAGGCGCAGCGCCTCGGCGTGCACGTCCTCGTCCGCCACGCACTTCGACACCAGCCCGATCCGCTCGGCCTCCTCGCCGGTGAGCGCCTCGCAGGTCAGCAGGTAGTACTTGGCCTTGGCCATGCCGCACAGCAGCGGCCAGCAGATGGCGGCGTGGTCACCGGCGGCCACTCCGAGACGTGTGTGCCCGTCGACGATCTTCGCCGTGCGGGCGGCCACGGAGATGTCCGCCAGCATGCCGATGACCAGCCCGGCACCGACCGCCGGACCATGGATCGCGGAGACCACCGGCCGGGAGCAGTTGATCACGCCGTAGACCATGTCCCGCGCCTCGCGCATCACCCGGGCGCGCACCGCGTAGTCCGCGGTCATGGCCTCGATGGAGTCGAAGGTCCCGCCCGCCGAGAACGCCCGGCCCGCCCCCTGGACCAGTACCGCTCGGGTCTGCTCGTCCCGGTCGATCACCGGCCAGATGTCGGCCAGCTCACCGTGCATGCGTGGATCGACCGCGTTGAGGTTCGGGGCGTCGAGCACGACGCGCAGCACGCCGGGTGCGGGCCGCTCGAAGGTCAGGCTCGTGAACGGGGTGTAGAGATCGGTCACGTCGCGCTCCTGGCGGAATCAGTGCGGATACTATAATTATCTAACTGTATCGAGAGGCGTGCGGCAAGCGGCCGGTACATGTGCCACACCGAGGACGGGAAGCTCGGCATGGATCTCACCTTCAGCCAGGAACAGGACGAACTGCGCAAGGTCGTACGGTCGTTCCTGGCCAAGTACTCGGACGAGGCGGCCGTGCGCCGCCTGGCCGCCGACCGGCGGGGCCATGACGCCGTCGTCTGGCGGCGGATGGCCGGCGAACTCGGCCTGCAGGGGCTCGCCGTACCCGAGGAGTACGGTGGCTCCGGCTTCGGCTACGTCGATCTCGGCGTCGTCTTCGAGGAGGCGGGCCGTGCACTGCTGTGCGGGCCGTACTTCGCCACCGTCGCCCTGGCCGCCGAGGCCCTGCTGCGCTGCGACGACGAGCAGGCCCGACGTGACCTCCTGCCGGGCATCGCGTCCGGCAGGACGGTGGCCACCCTGGCGCTGACGGAGGCCGGCGGCCGCTGGGACGAACCCGGTGTCCGGCTCACCGCGATCGACGCCCCGGCCGCCGGATGGCGCCTGACCGGCACGAAGACCTACGTCCCCGACGGACACCTGGCCGACCTGATCCTGGTCGCCGCCCGCACCCCCGGCGGAGTGAGCCTCTACGCGGTCGACGCCGCCGACGCGCCGGGCCTCACCCGCACCCCTCTGCCCACCCTCGACCAGACCCGCAAGCAGGCCCGGCTGGACTTCACGGACACTCCCGCCCGTCTGCTGGGCACCGAGGGCGCGGCATGGCCCGCCCTGCGGCGCACCCTCGCCACCGCCGCCGTCCTGCTCGCCGCGGAACAGGTCGGCGGCGCGTCCGCCGCGCTGGACGCCGCCGTGGACTACGCCAGGATCCGGGTGCAGTACGGGCGGCCCATCGGCTCGTTCCAGGGGGTCAAGCACCGTTGTGCCGACATGCTGGTGGAGATCGAGTCCGCGCGCTCGGCCGCGTACGGCGGACTGTGGGCGCTGGACACCGGCGACGATAAGGAGATCGCCGTCGCGGCGGCGCTGGCGCAGGCCTACTGCTCGGAGGCGTTCACCAAGGTCGCCGGCGACAACATCCAGGTGCACGGCGGGATCGGCTTCACCTGGGAGCATCCCGCGCACCTGTACTTCAAGCGGGCCAAGAGCTCCGAGGTGCTGCTGGGCACACCCTCGTACCACCGGGAACTGCTCGCCCGCCGACTCGGCATCTGAGACCCCGGGAAGAGGCAGGGAGAGGCAGACATGGAGCTGGACTTCGGACCCGCCGTACGCGACTTCCGCGACGAACTGCGGGACTGGCTGGCGGACCACCTGGTGGGGGAGTTCGCCGAGCACAGGGGTGTGGGTGGCCCCACCGACGGCGCGGCCTGGGACGTCCGCCTCGCCTGGGACCGCGAGCTGGCCGCGGGGAACTGGCTGGGCGTGGGCTGGCCCGAGGAATACGGCGGACGCGGGCTCGGGCTCCTGGAGGAGATCGTCTTCGAGTACGAGTACGCCCGCGCGAACGCCCCCTACCGGGCCACCGTCAACGCCCTCGATCTGCTCGGCCCCATGCTTCTCAAGGCGGGCAGCGAGGAACAGAAGAAGCGCTTCCTGCCGCCCGTCCTCGCCGTCGAGGAACTGTGGGGCCAGGGCTTCAGCGAGCCCGGCGCCGGCTCCGACCTGGCCTCCGTCCGCACCCGGGCCGAGCGTGATGGCGACGGCTGGGTGGTCAACGGACAGAAGGTGTGGACCTCCTTCGGCATGTACGCCGACTGGCTGTACGTCCTCACCCGCACCGACCCGGACTCCGTCCGGCACAAGGGTCTGACCATGCTGCTCCTGCCCACGGACCAGCCAGGGGTGGAGATCCGCCCCATCCGCAATCTCGCCGGCCAGGACGAGTTCGCCGAGGTCTTCCTGACCGACGCCCGCACGGGAGCGGACATGGCCGTGGGGGAGGTGGGTCAGGGCTGGCGCACCGCGATGACCACGCTCGGCATCGAACGCGGGACCACGCTCCTGCCCCAGCAGCTCACCTTCGAGCGGGAGGCCGAGGCGCTGATCGGCCTGGCCCGGGAGCGGGGCGCGCTCGACGATCCGATGCTGCGCCGCCGCATCGTCGACGCCTGGATCTCCGTGCGCATCATGCGCACCACCAACCTCCGCACCCTCGCCGAACTGACCGCGGGCCGCACCCCGGGCGCCCAGGCCACCACGGCCAAGCTGTACGCCTCGACACGCCATCAGCAACTCGGCCATCTCGCCGCGGAACTGGCCGGACCCGCCGGGCAGATCGTCGGCGAGGACTACGGCCTGGACACCCGGCAGCGCTCCTTCCTGCTCTCCCTGGCGGAGACGATCTACGGCGGGTCCAGCGAGATCCAGCGCAACATCATCGGCGAGCAGGTCCTCGGTCTGCCGAAGGAGCCCCGGCCATGACGTCGCTGGAGGAACGCCTCGACCGCGTCGAGTCGCACCTGGCCATCCAGCAGCTGCCCGTGCGGTACGCGCTCGCCGTGGACGCCCGTGACCTCGACGCCTGGACCGGCTGCTTCCGGCCGGACGTCGACATGGGGCGCCACGGTCGCGGCCGGGAGGTGCTGCGGACGCACATCGCCCCCCTCGTCAGGGGTTTTTACCGGTCGGTCCACCAGATCTGCGGCCACCGCATCGAGTTCACCGGCCGCGACACGGCCACCGGCTCCGTCTACTGCCGTGCCGAGCACGAGGTGGGGGAGCGGTGGATCGTCATGGCCATCCGGTACCTCGACGAGTACGCGCGCGTGGACGGTGAGTGGTACTTCTCGCGGCGCCGTGAGCAGCACTGGTACGCGTCCGACGTGACCGAGCGGCCCCAAGCGGTGGGATTCGGCTCCTGGGAAGGGGCCGGTGAACCAGCGCTGCCCGAAGCCTTTCCCTCCTGGGGACCCTTCTGGAAGGAGTCGTGATGGCACGGTTGTCGGGGAGGACCGCCCTGGTCACCGGCGGCGGACAGGGCGTGGGCCGCGGAATCGCGCTCGCGCTGGCGGCGGAGGGGGCGGCCGTGGTGATCACGGGCCGCACCGAGGGCAAGCTCAAGGACACGGCCGGGGAGATCACCGAGCGCGGCGGACGCGCGTACACCGTGGTGGGGGACGTCGGTGAACGGGACGACGTCGACCGTATGGTGGCCGAGACGGTAAGGGAGTTCGGCCGGCTGGACGTGCTGGTCAACAACGCGCAGAGCTCGGTGCAGCGCCCGCTGGAGCAGACCTCGTACGGGGATGTCGAACTCGCCTACCGCAGCGGCCCGTTGGCGGCCTTCCACGCGATGCGGTCGGCCCTGCCCCATCTGAAGGCGAGTCGCGGCAGCGTCGTCAACCTCGGTTCGTCGGCCGCCGTGCAGGGCGAGGTCGGCTTCGCGGCGTACGCGATGGCCAAGGAGGCCGTACGGGGCCTGACGCGGGTCGCCGCGCGCGAGTGGGGCCCGTACGGGATCCGGGTGAACGTGGTATGTCCGGCCGCGCTGAGCCCGGCCGCCCAGGCGTACTTCACGGCCCACCCGGACAAGGCCGAGAGGGTGGTCGCCGGGATCCCCCTGGGCAGGATGGGCGACCCGGAGACGGACATCGGACGGGCGGTGGCCGCCCTGGCCAGCGACGACATGGCCTACCTGACCGGCGCGACGCTGATGCTGGAGGGCGGGCGGACGCTGATCGGTTGAGGTGGAGCCGTGCCTCCCGGCCCCGCGGAACACAGCCCTGTCTCGCCGCACGCCCGCCCACCTCACACAACCCCCTGTCGCCGCAGTTCCGCAAGCTGGTCGTTCGTGACCCCGAGGAGCGAGTGCAGGACTTCGGCCGTGTGCTCACCCAGCGCGGGCGGCGGAGCGTACCCCTCGACCGGCGTCGCCGTGAGCCGGATCGGATTGGCCAGCAACGGCAGCCGACCCGACACCGGGTCGTCGGCCTCGACCAGCATGCCCCGGTGCTGGATCTGCGGGTCCGCGAAGACCTCGGGCATCTCGTTGAACGGGCCCGCCGGCACGTCGTGCGCGTCGAGTACGGCCAGCCACTCGTCCCGGGGCCGGGTGCGCAGGATCGCCTCCAGCACCGGCAGGATCTCCGCGCGGTTGGCGATCCGGGCGGAGGTCGTGGCGAACCGTGGGTCCTGCAGGAGGTCGGTGCGGTCGGCCGCCGCGCAGAACGCGGCGAACTGCTTGTCGTTGCCCGCGACCAGGAAGAGCGGCTTGTCCTTGCACAGGAACGCCTGCGACGGGATGCCGCCGTATCCGCCGTTGCCGCGCCGCGCCGGCACCTCACCGGAGATCAGGTAGTTCATCGCGAAGTGCGAGAGCGACGCCAGCCCGCAGTCCAGCAGCGACAGGTCGATGAACTGGCCCTCTCCGGTGGCGTCGCGGTGCCGCAGGGCCGCCAGGACTGCCGTGGCGGCGTACAGGCCGGTGAGGATGTCGACCATGCTGACCCCGACCTTCATCGGTTCCTCGGGGTGGCCGGAGACGCTCATCATCCCGGACATGGCCTGGAAGATGCCGTCGTAGCCGGGGCGCGCGGCGTACGGTCCGGTCTGGCCGAAGCCCGTCACCGAGAGATAGACCAACCGCGGGTTGAGTTCCAGCAGGCTCTCGTGGCCGAGGCCGTACTTCGCGAGCGTCCCCGTCCGGAAGTTCTCGACCAGCACGTCCGACCGGGCGGCGAGGGCGCGGATCAGCTCCTGCCCCTCGGCGGTGGCGTGGTTGACGGTGACGGACCGCTTGTTGCGGTTGCAGGAGAGGTAGAAGGCGGCGGTTTCCGTCCCCCGGGCGAAGGGCGGCCCGTACGTCCGTGAGTCGTCACCCACGCCCGGCCGTTCCACCTTGATGACCTCGGCGCCCAGGTCGGCCAGCAGCTGGGTGGCCAGGGGCGCCGCTAGGACGCGGGACAGATCGAGAACGCGTATCCCGGACAGGGCGGTCGACGGCATCGAGGTCTCCCTCTGTTCACAGACGGCCAATGAGTTATATAAATAATACATCTAGCGTGAGTGTCGAGCTCGGCTTGATTGCTGCAAACTATCCAAATCATGTAACTATATGGATCGGCTGACAGGCCGAGACCGGAGGGCGTGCTGATGACCGTCGCGGCGAGAACCCTCACCGAACAGGAGCAGTGTGAACGCCGGGCGTGGTTCCGGGCCCGCTGGGAACGAGGCGTCGCTTTCAACCGCCGCTGCCGCATCCGGGTGGCGCGCTGGGACCCCGAAACGGTCGAGATCGTCCTGCCCTACGCCGAGTCCCTCTCCGCCCATGAGGACGTCTTCCACGGCGGGGTGATCTCGGCACTCATCGACACCGCAGGGTCCGGCGCGGTGATCGCCGGGCACGACTTCACCAAGGGGAGCCGGCTCAGCACCGTGTCGATGTCGGTGCAGTTCCTCGCCCCCGCCCGCGGCCTGGAGGCCGTCGCCTACGCCCGCTGCGTCCGGCGGGGCAAGAGGCTGCACTTCGCCGACGTCGACGTGATGACCGACGGACGCATCTGCGCCCGGGGGCAGGTGGTGGTCACCATCTCCGGGGAGCGCCCGGGCGTCGGCGACCCGATCGACACCGTGGATCCCGACGATCCCATCGAACAGCGCACCAAGGAGTGACCGCGATGACCGAGGAGCCCGCCCAGGACGACCTGGTGCTGTACGAGGTCGACGAGGACGGCGTCGCCACCGTCACCCTCAACCGGCCCGAGCGCAGGAACGCCTGGAGCATTCCCATGGAGCGCCGCTTCTTCGCGCTCCTCGACGAGGCCGCGCACGACCCGGCCGTCCGAGTCGTGATCGTCACCGGCGCGGGCAAGGCCTTCTGCCCCGGCATGGACGTACAGCGTCTGGAACAGAACGCCCAGCCGGGCCAGTCCCTCGACCTCCAGGCCCGCGTGCCGATGTACAGCAGGCGGAACCTGCCGAAGCCGATGATCGCCGCCGTCAACGGCGCCTGCGCGGGCATCGGCCTGGTCCAGGCGCTCATCTGCGACATCCGCTTCGCCGCCCGCGGAGCCCGCTTCACCACCGCCTTCACCCGGCGCGGCCTGGCCGGCGAGTACAACCTGCCGTACGTGCTGCCGCGCGTCATCGGTCTGGAGAACGCGCTCGACCTGCTGCTGTCCGGCCGGGTCTTCGACTCCGACGAGGCCAAGGCACTCGGCCTCGTCAGCCGTGTCGTCGAACCCGAGGACCTGCTGGACGCAGCCCGCGCCTACGCCCGGGACATCGCCCGCAACTGCTCCCCGCGGGCCATGGCGGTCGTACGCCACCAGGTGTACGGGGACCTGGACCGCCCCTTCACCGACGCCCTCGCCCGCTCCTACTCCGCCATGGAGTTCTTCGCGGGCTCGCCGGACTTCCGCGAGGGCGTGGCGAGCTTCATGGAGAAGCGGGAGCCGAAGTTCGAGGGACTGCCGCCGGACTTCGACCCGGACGAGGCCACCCGGGACGCGTTCCTGCCGTACTGAGTTCCTGCCGCACCGAGTTCCCGCCGTACCGATTCGAGGAGCACACGAGGATGACAGGGCAGCCGTTCCCCGTCGAGGCCGGGCACATCATGATGTTCGCCCGGGCCATCGGCGACGAACACCCCGCGTACCAGGGCGAGGCGGCCCTCGCGCCGCCGACCTTCACCATGGCGAGCGCCCACTACGACGCGGACTACCACCTGCGCCCCAAGCCGGACGAGGAGTGGTTCGGATCCGGCCGGGGCCCCGGGGTGATGGCCGAGGGCGGCGGCGGGCTGCACGCCGAGCAGCACTTCGAGTACCACCGCCCGGTGCGCGCCGGCGAGACGCTCTACGCGCACACCGTCCCCGGACGCAGTTGGGAGAAGCAGGGCCGCAGCGGCCGTCTCCTGTTCAGCGAGCGCATCACCGAGTACCGGGACGCCGACGGCGAGCCGGTCGTCAGCGCAGTGACCGTGGCCGTCGTCCCGGAGGGCCCCGCGACCCCGAAGGAATCCCGATGACTGTGAGCATGGACGACATCAAGATCGGCGAGAGCCGTGAGCGCGTCCTCGTCGACGACCTGAAGCGCACCCGGATCGTGCAGTACGCGGGTGCCTCCGGCGACTTCAACCCGCTGCACACCGACGAGCGGTTCGCCGTCGAGGCCGCGGGATACCCGGGGGTGTTCGCCCACGGCATGCTGACGATGGGCATGACCGGCCGGGTCCTGACCGACTGGGTCGGCCCCGAGGCGCTGCTGCGCTACGGCGTGCGCTTCAAGGCCCAGGTCTGGCCCGGCGACACCCTCACCGCCACCGCCACCGTCGACTCCATCGAGGACACGCCGTCCGGCCGGGTCGCCCATTTCTCCCTGCGCACCGTCAACCAGGACGGCGCCGAGGTGGTCACCGGCACCGCGGCGGCCCGCCTGGAGCCCTGAGCCGGTGGCTGCCGCGCAGGAGCCGGGGCAGCCGGCCACCTGGACCGCCATGGTGGACCGCGCCTACGACCACGCCCGCCCCGCCGTCCGGTTCGGCGGCCTGAGCTGGACCGGACGCGAACTCCTCGACCGGGCGGCAGGAGCGGCCGACTGGCTGGACACCCTCGGCCTGGAGCCCGGCGCGCCGGTGCCCGCTCTCGTCGCCACCTCCGCCGACGCCCTGGCGCTGGTGATCGGCGGCGCCGGATCGGGCCATCCTCTCGCACCGCTCGGCGTCCGCATGACGGCGTACGAGATCGCCGGCGTGGTCCGGGAACTACCGGCTGAGGTACTGCTGGCCCAAGCCGAGTTCGCCGACCTGGGCGGACAGGTCGCCGAACTCGCCGGCCGACGACTCGCCATCGTGCCCGAACTGCCCACCGGCACACGGGCCTTCACAGCCCAGCCCGACGAACTCGCCGCCCTCCTGCACACCTCCGGGACGACGGGCCTGCCCAAACCCGTCCCCATGACCCAGCGGCGCCTGGCCGCCCGGGCCCGTGTGAACGGGCGGCTGTGCGGGCTCGACCCCGACAGCTTCTACGGCGGCAGCGCGCCCTTCCACCACATCGCGGGCCTCGGCAACATCGCCGTCGCCCTCGCCGCCGGAGCGCTGGTCACCGGACTGCCGCGCTTCACCGTCGAGGGCTGGAGCCTGCTGCGGCACCTCGGGACCACCCACACGAGCATGGTCCCGGCGATGCTGGAGACCCTGCTGGCGGCAGGCGAGGCACGCCACAGGTCTCTGCGGACCCTCCAGTACGGCGGCGCACCCATCCGCCCGGGCACCCTGCGGCGGACGTACGAGGCGATGCCCGGCGTCCGCATGCTCAACATGTTCGGCCAGACCGAGGGTTCACCGATCAGCGTGCTCACCCCCGAGGACCACCGGGAGGCGGTCGCCGGACGCACCGAACTGCTGCGCTCCGTGGGGCGCCCCGCCCCGGGGGTCGAGCTCAGGGTCGACGACGCCGGACCGGACGGCATCGGCGAGATCCACGCGCGCGCCGGCCATTTCTTCCGGGTCGACGCCGAGGGCTGGCTGCACAGCGGCGATCTGGGCCACGTGGCGCAGGACGGCTATCTCTACCTCTACGGCCGCCGCACCGACATGATCATCCGGGGCGGTGAGAACGTCCATCCGCTGGAGGTCGAGACGGTCCTGACCGCCCACCCCGGCGTCGCGGACGCGGTGGTGACGGGCGTCCCCGACGAGCGGCTGGGCCAGACCGTCGTCGCGTTCGTCGTACCGGCCGATCCCGGCACCCCGCCGGATCCCGCGGCGCTCAGGAGCCACACCCGCGCCCGGCTCTCCGGGTTCAAGGTCCCCGTCCGCTGGTGGTTCGTGGACGACCTGCCCCGCAACGCCAACGGCAAGGTCGTACGCCGTCGTCTGCGGGAGCCGTACGAAGGAGGAACACATGCCTGACCACGTCGACCCGCGGCGACTCGACACCCTCCTCAGCCGCATCCGCCGGGAGGTCGAACACGGCCCCCTGCCGTCGGCCCAGGTCGCCGTCGCCCGCGACGGACGGCTGGTGGCCTTCGAGACCTACGGTGGCGCCCACCCCGGCACCCGGTACGTCCTGCAGTCCGTCGGACGGTCGATCGTCGCGGGCGTGGTGTGGAAGCTGATCGGCGAGGGGCTCCTCGACGTGGGCGAGCGAGTCGCCGCGATCATCCCGGAGTTCGCGCCGAACGGGAAGGAGGAGGTGACGGTCGAGCAGGTGCTCACGCACACCGCCGGATTCCCCTTCGCGCCCCTCGGGTACCCCAAGATGCTCGACCGCGAGCAGCGGCTCGCCGCCTTCGGCCGCTGGCGGCTCGACCACCCTCCGGGCAGCCGGTTCCAGTTCCACCTCACCTCGGCGGCCTGGCTGATCGCCGAGATCGTCGAGCGGCGCACGGGCCTCGCCTTCGCCGACTACCTGCACGAGCGGGTCGTAGGTCCGCTCGGCCTGTCGTCGATCGAGCTGGGGGTGCCGGTGGACCGGCAGCCGGGCAGTGTCGCCCCGATGGTCGCCACCGACCGAACCGACGACCGCCGGGAACCCGATCCCTGGGGGCCGTGGTACCTGTCCGACCCGAAGGTCCTGGCGGCCGGGGAACCCAGCCACGCCCTGGTCGCCACCGCCGCCGACGTCGCGCTCTACTTCCAGGCGCTGGTCCACTCCGGCCTGTGGAAACCCGGGGCGGTGGCGGAGGGGACGCGGATCCGGCTGACCGGCCATCCGTACGGCGAGCAGATCTACGGAGGTGGCGGCGGTCGCCGTACCAGCATGGGGCTGTTCGTCACCGTGGCCGGACCCGACGCGGGCGGCAACCTGCCGTCGACCGGCTCGCCGTCCCTCTTCGGCAGCGCCGGTGCCGCGTACCAACTGGGTTTCATGGACCCGGAGTCCGGCCTGTCCTTCGCGTGCCTGAGCAACGGCTATCCGCTGGCCGGCTACGACCACTCGCCGCGCGGCACCGCGCTGCTCGGCGACATCGCGAACCTGGCGGCGGGCCTGGTCGGCTGACCGGGCCCGCCGCCAGGCGGGGGTACTGCGACGCTCAGCGGCTGACCAGCTGCTGGGCGTTGTTGTACATGATGTCGTCCTGCACCGACTCGTCGAGTTCCGCGAGGAGCTTGCGGTAGTCGGCCGGGTTGGCGATGCCCTCCGCGTGCGGGAAGTCGGAGCCCATCACGATGGACTCGTGGTACCCGAGGCGCTTGACCAGGCTCGGGATGTCGTCCTCCGGGTAGGGCACCACGCGGACGTGCTTACGGAAGACCTGGCTGGGACGCTCGTCCAGCTGGCCGCCGATCCAGGGGCCGTTGCGTCCCATGCCCCGGCTCTTGTCCATGTGGCGCACGAAGTGCGGCACCCACTCGGCGCCGAACTCGGACACCAGGACGTTGATGTCGGGGAAGCGGCCGAAGAGGTTGTCGAAGATCAGCGCGGACAGCGTCTCCTCGATCGGGCGCTGACCGTAGGTGTTCATCCACTGCCATGCGGACATCCGGAAGTGGATGGGGTTCGGGTCGTGGCCCCAGGCCGGGGCGACGTTCGAGTTGTAGTAGAACTCGCTGATGTGGTAGCAGACGCTGGCCTTGGCCTCGTTGAGCAGCTTCCAGAAGGGGTCGAAGTACGGGTCGCCGGGGGAGCGGCCGTACTGCGGCCCGGTCGGGAGCATGATGAACCGGGCGCCCTGCTCCAGGACGTACTCCAGCTCCTTCACCGCGTGGTCGAGGTCGCGTAGCGACAGCAGGGCGGGGGAGTAGATGCGGTCCTGGTGGTTGAAGCCCCAGACCTCGTTCATGTAGCGGTTGAACGAGTGGTAGTTGGCGTAGAGCGGCTCGACGCCCTGGACGTATTCCTCGGCGACCAGTGCCCAGCCGCCCGGGTACATGATCGTCTGGTCCAGGCCCTGCTCGTCCATGACCCGCAGGCGGGCCTCGCGGTTCTGGTACGACTCGTGCATCGGCTCGAACTGGTACGTCTCCTCCGGATTGCCCGAGGCCATCGCCTTGAGCATCTCCTTCAGCGAACCGGGCCGGTACACCTGCCCGAACTCCGGCTCCAGGCATACGACGATCCGGTCCCCGGCGAGGATCACCTCCCGCCCGTCCGGCAGCGTCACCGGTGCGACCGCCGCACCGAGGAACTCCTTCGGGAGGTAGCGGGTGAAGGAGTCCCGCTCCTCGTACATGTGCTGGTCGCAGTCGAAGATGCGCTTGCGCTGTTCGGCCATGGCCGTCGCCTCCGGACCCCAGGTGCTATTCAGTACGCCTTCTATAATTATCTAACTGTTTCTCGCAAGCAAGGGGTTCGGGGGGAGAGGCTCGTTCGTGCGCGGCGCGCCGGGTCAGTCGATGAGCTCGAGTACCGTCTTGGGGCCGGCGGCGTTCACGACGTCGTCGGCGCTGGAGATGTGCCGTTGCCACAGCTTCTCGGCCTCGTCCGCCTTGCCGGACTCGATCAGGCCGACCAGCCGTACGTGCGCCCGGTGCCCCTTCAGGGCCTGCGCCTTCTGGGCCTCGGCGTCGGTGGCGGCCGCCGTGTAGGAGGCGTTGGCCCGGTCGATGATGTTGCGCAGCATGCCGCACAGCAGGATCAGGGTCTGGTTGCCGGTGAGCTCGACCAGGAGGGCGTGGAAGGCGTCCTGGGCGTCGACCAGGGCGAGCGGGTCCTCGAGGGCGGCCTTCTCGGTGGCCACCGCGTCACGCAGCCGCTTGATGTCGTCCGCGGTGTGCTTGGCGGCGAGCTGGCGGGCGCAGGGCGGCTCGATGAGGGCCGCCGCGCGGTAGATGTCACCCAGTGTGGCGCCGCGGTACTCGAGGATCAGGCCGGCGAAGCGGGCGGCGACGTCCGCGTCGGGCGCGCTCACCCGGGCGCCGCCGTGGGCGCCGCGGCGCACCGTGATCAGGGACTCCGACTCCAGCACGCGGAACGCCTCGCGCAGGGTCGGACGTGAGATGCCGAACTGCTCCATCAGCCCCGACTCCGGCGGCAGCGCGTCGCCCGGCTTCAGTTCGCCCCGTACGATCTGGCGGCGCAGGTGCGCGGCGACCAGTTCGGCGGTCTTCGGCACCCGCACCTGGCGTCCGACGCGGTTGCGTGCGGGGGCGGGCACGGTCGCCGTTTCGCTTGCAGGGGCTGCCTCGGCCACGGTGGGCTCCTCATATAGCAAAATGAATCGTCTTAGTGCATCGAGGGTACCAGGTCAAGGGATGGTTGATCTTGTCTTCCGCGGACCTGGTCTGGTGCAGGCGCCACTGCTGGGTATATAGATGATTCATCTACCTATAACCTCCAGGTCCACGCGGGAGTGACCTCGATGACCGAGAAGCCGACCCCGGTGATCCTCTCCGAACTCAACCCCGACGGGGTCATGCTCCTCACCCTCAACCGGCCCGAGCGGCACAACGCCTGGACGCTGGAGATGGAGCTGCTCTACAACGAGCTGTTCGACCGGGCGGAGTCCGACCCACGGGTGCGGGCCGTCGTCCTCACCGGCGCCGGACGCAGCTTCTGCCCGGGGATGGACATGAGCGTGCTGGACGGGGCCTCGTCCGGTGCCCGCCCGTGGCCCACCGGCGAGCTGCCACCGCGCACCCGCCCCATGTCCTTCCCGAAGCCCGTCGTGGCGGCCGTCAACGGCGCCTGCGCGGGCATCGGGTTCAACCAGGCGCTGATGTGCGACGTCCGGTTCGCCGTGCCGCACGCCAAGTTCGCCGCCGCCTTCAGCGCACGCGGGCTGGTGGCCGAGGACGGGGTGTCCTGGATCCTGCCCCGGCTGGTCGGCTACGGCAACGCCGCCGACCTGCTGCTGTCCTCGCGCCGTTTCACCGGGACGGAGGCCCTGTCGATGGGCCTGGTCAACCGTCTGGTCGAGCCGGAGGAACTCCTTTCCGAGGCCCTCGCCTACGCGGCCGAGCTGGCCCGCTCGGCGAGCCCCTACGCGATGTCCCTCATCAAGCGGCAGCTCGCCGACGACCAGGCGAGGACCTTCACCGAGAGCAGCGACAGCGCGGCCGCACTCCTGGCCGTGGCCAAACGCGCCCCGGACTACCGCGAGGGAGTGCTCAGCTTCATCGAGCGCCGGCGGCCCCGGTTCGCGGGGCTCGGTGAGACGGTGCCCCAGCCGGTGGAGACCTCGTCATGAGCCGCGCCGGACTCCCACTGCACCGCCGTACGATCTCTGTCACCGCGCACGAGGAACAGGGTGGCGGCGAGATCTCCGTCGAGGCGGAACTGCGCGACGAGCGCCCCTGGGAGGAGCCGCCGGGCGGGGTCGTCCACCGGATGACGCTGACCGTGCGGATCCGCCTCGACGACATGGTGATCACGGCCGCCGACGCGGACATGCGAACCTTCCCGCACGCGGAGTGCCCACGGATCACCCCGGCCTTCGACGGCCTGGTCGGGCTCGGTGTCACCGCCGGGTACAACCGGGCGATCCAGGAGCGCTTCCGCGGCATCTCCGGCTGTACGCACCTGTACGAGCTGGCACGCGCCCTCGGGCCCGCGGTCGTGCAGGCGGCGATCTCGGCGGGCGCGCTGCGCCGCGCGGCCGACGGCGAACCGGTCCACAACCCGCGCGCCACGGCTGGCGTGCTGAACAGCTGCCACATCTGGGCGCCGGACGGCGTGGGCCTGCGCAAGCTCGACGCGGGCTGGCGCCCGGGCACGGGGCCGCGACCGGTCCCGGAGCTGGGTACCTTCGAGAGCCCCGGCGACGCCTGACCGGTCCGGCCGGTCCGGTGGCCTCCAGGGCCCCTGCCGGTCCGGTGGTTCCGGCGCCCCTTGGCCGGCCAGGCCGCCCCAACGACTCCTGGGCGGTCGGGCGGCCCCTGGCGGGTTGGGTGACCCCTGGCCGGTCCGGCGGCCCTGGTCGCCCCGGTCGCTCGGGACCGCTCGGGGCGGCGACCTGCCCCGCTACTGACCGGCACTCGTCCGCGGCTCGCGCGGCAGCCCGAGCACCTTCTCCGCGAGGATGTTCCGCTGCACCTGGGACGTGCCGGCGTAGATCGTGCCCGAGCGGGCGATCAGGTACGTCGTCGACCAGGACGCCGAGGAGTTCGCGGCGCCGGGGTCGTCGGTTCGGTAGGTGCGCAGGGGCGGCCGGCCCACCGGCACCTGGCCGTGCAGGCCCATGATGTCCATCGCCAGATCGGTGACCTCGGTGTGGTATTCGCTCCAGTACAGCTTGGCGATCGACGACTCGGGACCCGGCTCCGCGCCCCTCAGCCAGCCAGTGAGTATCCGGTATCCGAGGCACCGCATGATCTCCACCTTGGACCAGCACCAGGCGATGCGCTGCCGGACGACGGGGTCCTGGTCCTTGCCGTACAGGCGGGCCAGTTCCACCAGACGCTCCACCTCCGCCCGGAACAGGATCGGGTTGGTCGCCGCCTCCTCCCCGCGCTCGACGCCGAGCAGGCTCTGGGCGACCGTCCAGCCGTTGTCGACGCCTCCGACGACGAGATCGGCGTGCGTGCGGGCGCCGTCGAAGAAGACCTCGTTGAAGTGCAGCTGCCCGCTCATCATGCGGAACGGCCGTACCTGGACGCCGGGTTGGTCCAGTGGCACGAGAAGGAACGAGATCCCGCGGTGCTTGGGCGCGTCCCGGTCCGTGCGGGCCAGGACGAAGATCCAGTCGCTGTGGTGGGCGCCGGACGTCCACACCTTCTGCCCGTCGAGCACCCATTCCCCGCCGTCCAGCACCGCGCGGGTCTCCAGAGAAGCCAGGTCGGAACCCGCGTCCGGCTCCGAGTACCCCTGGCACCAGGTGTCCTGGCCGCTGAGGATGCGGGGGAGGAAACGGCTCTTCTGCTCCTCCGTGCCCCAGCGCAGCAGCGTGTTCGCCAGCATCTTCACGCCGAAGGTGTCCTGCGGAAGCCCGAACGGCACCCCGGCCAGGGCGAGCTCCTCCATCAGGACGACCTGGTGGAGCTTGGACAGGCCGCGGCCGCCGTACCGCTCGGGCCAGGTGAGGGACAGGTAGCCCCGCTCGACGAGCCGGCGGCGCCAGTCCCGGGCGAAGGACCAGGCCGCTTCCTCGTCCAGGGCGCCGATGCCCTTCCAGTCCGGCGGCAGTGTCTCGGCGAGGAACGCGCCGACCTCGGCGCGGAACGTCTCGGTCTCCGGGGGATAGCTGATGTCCACCTGCGATCTCTCCTCGTCGGCCCTGCCCGCACAGCTGATCGCTGTATTGATTGTTTCAGCATAATAGGTTATCTATTTAGAAGGAATAGCGTCGAGTCAGGGCGGGCTGACATGGGATTGCTGGACGGCCGGAACGCGGTGATCACCGGCGGCGCACAGGGCATCGGCTTCGAGATCGCCGGCGTCCTCGGCGGCGCGGGCGCCCGCATCGTCCTCGGCGACATCAACGAGGCCGCCGCGGCCGAGGCCGCCGCACATCTCGCCGAGAACGGCGTGGCGGCCACCTCGCTGCGCTGCGACGTCACCGACGAGGACGAGGTGGCCGCCCTCGTGGCCCACTGCACCGACACCTTCGGGCCGGTCGGCGTCATGGTCAACAACGCCGGCATCACCCGGGACGCGACCCTGCGCAGGATGCCCCTCGCCGACTTCCGCGCGGTGATCGACGTCCATCTCACCGGAGCCTGGAACGGCACCCGGTACGCCGCCGAGGCGATGCGGGCGCACGGACAGGGCGGCAGCATCGTCAACATCTCCTCCATCGCCGGCAAGGTCGGCAACTTCGGCCAGACCAACTACAGCGCGGCCAAGGCCGGACTCGTCGGCCTCACCAAGGCCTCCGCCAAGGAGCTCGCGAAGGCGGGCGTCCGCGTCAACGCCGTACAGCCCGGCCTGATCCGTACCGCCATGACCGAGGCGATGCCCCGCGCCGCCTGGGACGCGAAGCTCGCCGAGATCCCGCTGGGCCGCGCCGGCGAGCCCGCCGAGGTCGCCCAGGTCGTCCTCTTCCTCGCCTCCGACATGGCGAGCTACATCACCGGAGCCGTGGTCGAGGTGACCGGCGGCCGGTACATGTGACCTCCGCGCATCCGCCGAGACGAAAGGCCTGCCCGATGCCCGCCCCCCTCCGTGACGCCGTGATCTGCGAACCCCTGCGTACTCCCGTCGGCGGCTACGGCGGTGTCCTGCGCGACGTGACCGCGGCCGAGCTCGCCGCCACGGTCGTGCGCGCCGTACTGGAACGCACCGGCATACCGCCGACGGCCGTGGACGACGTCCTGCTCGGTCAGTGCTACCCCAACGGCGAGGCACCCGCCATCGGCCGCGTGGCCGCCCTGGACGCCGGTCTGCCCGTCGAGGTACCGGGACTCCAGATCGACCGCCGTTGCGGCTCCGGGCTCCAGGCCGTCATCACCGCCGCGATGCAGGTGCAGACCGGTGCGAGCGACCTCGTCCTGGCCGGTGGCGTCGAGTCCATGAGCCGGGCCGAGTTCTACACCACCGACGTCCGCTGGGGCGTACGCGGCGCGGGCACCACACTGCACGACCGGCTGGCCCGCGGGCGCGTCACGTCGGGCGGCGTCAACCACCCCGTCCCCGGCGGCATGCTGGAGACCGCCGAGAACCTGCGCCGGGAGTACGCCATCCCCCGCGAGGAGCAGGACCGACTCGCCCTGCGCTCGCACGAGAAAGCCGTCGCGGCCCAGCGGGAAGGCCGCTTCGCCGACGAGATCGTGCCCGTCGCCGTACGGGACCGGAGGGGCGAGACGGTCGTCGACACCGACGAACACCCGCGCCCCGACTCGTCGTTGGAGAAGCTCGCCCGGCTCCGGCCCGTACTCGGCCGACAGGACCCCGAGGCGACGGTGACCGCGGGGAACGCCAGCGGTCAGAACGACGGCGCGGCGATCTGTGTCGTCACCCATCCCGAACGCGCCGCCGAACTCGGCCTGCGCCCGCTGGGCCGCCTGGTCTCCTGGGCCGTCGTCGGCGTGCCGCCCGAGACGATGGGGATCGGGCCCGTGCCCGCCACGGCCAAGGCCCTGGAACGCGCGGAGCTGAAGCTCGCCGACATCGACCTGATCGAACTCAACGAGGCCTTCGCCGCCCAGGTACTGGCCTGCACCCGCGAATGGGGCCTGACCGAGAGCGACTTCGAACGGTTCAACGTCAACGGTTCCGGCATCTCGCTGGGCCACCCCGTCGGCGCCACCGGCGGCCGCATCCTCGCCACCCTGCTGCGCGAACTCGACCGCCGCCAGGCCCGCTACGGCCTGGAAACGATGTGCCTCGGCGGCGGACAGGGCCTGGCGGCCATCTTCGAACGCACCGGCAACGAAGCTCCTGGAGGACGCTGATGCCCGGACTCATCGCATACGGCGCCTACGTGCCGTACCACCGCCTCGCGCGAGCGGACGTCGCCGCGGCACTGGGAACCCCGCCGGCCAAGGGGACGAGGGCGGTCGCGGGCTACGACGAGGACACCACGTCCATGGCCGTCGAGGCGGCCCGGGCCGCACTGGCCCGCGACGGCCTGCGCCCCCGCATCGGCCAGCTCTTCCTGGCCACCGCCGCGCCCGCCTACCTGGACAAGACGAACGCGACCGCGGTCCACGCCGCGCTCCGCCTCGACGAGCACGTGCTCGCCGTCGACATGGCCGGCTCCGTACGCTCAGGTCTCGGCGCGCTGGTCACCGCCGCCCGCTCCCCGATACCGACCCTGACGGTCCTGTCCGACCTGCGCACCGGCCTGCCCGGCGGCAGCGACGAGGTCGCGGGCGGCGACGGTGCGGCGGCGTTCGTCTTCGGCGGCCACCGCAACGGAGCCCCCGTCGTCGCCGAACTCCTCGCCCACGACACGGTCAGCGACGAGATCCTCGAACGCTGGCGGCTGCCCGGCGCCCCCGCCTCCCGGGTCTGGGAGGAGCGCTTCGCCGAGGAGATCTACGTGTCCCTCGCGGACAAGGCGCTCACCGCCGCCCTCGACCAGGCGGGGCTGGACCGCAGGGCGATCGACCACCTCGTCGTCTCCGGCCTCCACGCACGCGCGTGCGCGGCGGTACGGCGGACGGCGGGCACACGTCCCGAGGCGGTGACCCCGGACCTCGCCGCGACGATCGGCAACGCCGGCACCGCCCAGCCCGGAGTGCTCCTCGCCGACGTCCTCGACCGCGCCGCACCCGGCGAGACCATCGCCCTCGTCGTGCTCGGCGACGGCGCCGGAGTGCTCCTGCTGCGCACCACCGACGCACTCCCCGCCCACCGCAGCGCCCGCCCGGTCGCCGCACAGATCGCCGCGGGCAGCGCCCCGATGCCGTACGCCACGTACCTCTCCTGGCGCGGCCTCCTTGACCGCGAACCACCCCGCCGCCCGGACCCCGAGCCGCCCTACGCCCCACCCGCCCACCGTCGCAGCGCCTGGAAGTACGGCCTCGTCGCGTCCCGCTGCGAGAAGTGCGGCACCCGGCATCTGCCGCCGGACCGGGTGTGCACCTCCTGCGGCAGCGTCGACACCATGACCGACGAGCCGATGGAGCACGTGGGCGGCACGGTCGCCACCTTCACCGTGGACCGGCTGGCCCACACCCCGAGCCCACCGATGCTCGTCGTGGTCGTCGACTACGACGGCGGCGGCCGGTTCCGCTGCCAGCTCACCGACGCGACCGAGGCCGACGCGGTCATCGGCGCCCGGGTGGAGATGACGTTCCGGCGCACGGTGACCGCCGCCGGGGTCCACAACTACTTCTGGAAGGCCCGGCCGGTGCGCACCGCCGGCGAGACCGAGGAGACACGCGGATGAGCTCGCACGGAATCCGGGACCGGGTCGCGATCGTCGGCATGGGCTGCACGCCCTTCGGCGAGCACTGGACCCGCTCGGCCGACGATCTGCTGGTGGACGCGGTGGGCGAGGCGGTGACCTCGGCCGGGGTCACCCTCGACGACATCGACGCGTTCTGGTTCGGCACCCAGGCGTCCGGCGTGTCCGGCCTCACCCTGAGCCGGGCGCTGCGCCTGCCGCACAAGCCGGTCACCCGGGTGGAGAACATGTGCGCGACCGGTTCCGAGGCGCTGCGCAACGCCTGTTACGCCGTCGCGTCCGGGGCGTACGACGTCGCGATGGCCGTCGGCGTGGAGAAACTCAAGGACTCCGGCATGTCCGGGCTGTCGGGCACCGCGATACCCGGCGCGGGCGACGACAGCCGCGGGGAGATCACCGCCCCGGCCAACTTCTCCCTTCTCGCCCCCGCCTATGCGGCCAAGTACGGGCTCTCCGTCGAGGAGATGAAGGACGTCATCACCCGCATCGCCTGGAAGAACCACGTCAACGGGGCCCGCAACCCCCGCGCGCAGTTCCGCAAGGAGGTGCCGCTGGAGCGCATCCGGTCGGCGCCGGTCGTCGCCGGCATGCTCGGCGTGTTCGACTGCTCGGGGGTCTCCGACGGCTCGGCCGCCGCGATCGTCGTACGCGCCGAGGACGCCTACCGGTACACCGACAAGCCGGTCTTCGTGAAGGCGCTGTCCTTCGTCGCCGGCCCGGCGGACGGGCTCCTCGACCCCGAGTACGACTTCACCACCTTCCCCGAGGTGGTGGCCTCCGCGCAGGAGGCCTACCGCCAGGCCGGCATCACCGACCCGCGGTCCGAGCTCGCGCTCGCCGAGGTCCACGACTGCTTCACGCCCACGGAACTGGTGCTGATGGAGGACCTCGGCTTCTCCGAGCGCGGCCAGGCCTGGAAGGACGTCGCTGCCGGGGCCTTCGACCTGGACGGCTCGCTGCCGGTCAACCCGGACGGCGGACTGAAGGCCTTCGGCCACCCCATCGGCGCCTCGGGCCTGCGCATGATGTTCGAGGCGTGGCTGCAGCTGCGGGGCGAGGCGCCCCCCGACCGGACGGTCAAGTCCCTGGCCGAGGGACGTTCGCTCGCCCTGACCCACAACCTCGGCGGCGGCCCCGGCGAATGCGTGTCGTTCGTCTCCGTCGTCGGCAGTCAACTCTCGGCCTGAGAAAGGTGGTTCGCCCATGGGACGGCTCCAGGACAAGATCGCGATCGTCACCGGAGCCGCCTCCGGCATCGGCGCGGCCACCGCACGCCGCGTGGCGGCGGAGGGAGCGCACACGGTCGTCGCCGACCTGAACACCGAGGGCGCCGAGGCGGTCACCGAGGAGATCCGCGCCGCCTCGGGCTCCGCCACGGCGGTCACCGTCGACCTGGGTGACGTCGACAGCGTGCGCGCCATGGTGACCACAACGGTGGAGACCTACGGCGGCCTCGACGTCCTGCACAACAACGCGGCGGCCACCCACCTGGCCGCCCTTCAGGACCTCGCCGTGCTCGATGCCGACCCGGTGGTGTGGGACGACACGATGCGGATCAACCTCCGCGGGACCATGGTCGCCATCCAGGCCGCCGTCCCGCACATGATCACCCGCGGCGGCGGCTCGATCATCAACACCTCGTCCGGATCCGGCCTCGCGGGCGACCTGCGCAACCCCGCGTACGGCGCCTCCAAGGCCGCCCTCATCAACCTCACACAGTACGTCGCCACCCAGTACGGCAAGCTGGGCGTCCGTTGCAACGCCGTCGCTCCCGGCTTCATCGTCACGCCGGCGAGCTCGGGCTCGGCGCACGGGGCCATCCGGGAGGCGATGCTGCGCCATCACCTCACGCCGCGTCTGGGACGCCCGGAGGACGTCGCCGCGGCGGTCGTCTTCCTCGCCTCCGACGAGTCGGCCTTCATCACCGGGCACACCCTGCGCGTGGACGGCGGGCTGCTGTCCCACGCGCCCTATGTCGCGGAGCTGCGTGACGCCTGAAGGGCGCGCCCGGCGCGAGCACCGGCGGAGCCGGAGGCGGTCAGGACATCGCCTCCGGCTCCAGGTCGCCCAGATAGGCCGCCCTGACCGCCGGGTCACGGCGTACCTCCTCCGGCGCACCGGCACAGATCCGGCGTCCGAAGTCCAGCACGACGACCTGGTCGCAGACGTTCATGACCATGTCGACGTCGTGCTCGACGAGCAGCACCCCCATGCCCCAGTCCTCGGCGAGCCGCCGCACCAGCCGGGCCAGCTCCCGCGTTTCGTCGTCCGACAGCCCCGCCGCCGGTTCGTCGAGGAGCAACACGGACGGGGAGGCCGCCACCGCACGGGCGATGGCCAACAGCCGCCGTTCTCCGTACGACAGGTCGCCCACCGGCCGGTCCAGGCTGTCCTGGAGGCCGAACTCCCTGACGGCGACCAGCACATGGGAGGGAAGCGGACGGCTGCCGGGACGGACCAGGTCCGTGAGCCACGCCCACCGGCCGGGCCGGTCGCAGGCCGTGTACAGGTTGTCCAGCACGGTCATGTCCTCGAACAGCTCCAGCGACTGGAAGGACCGGCTCAGCCCCGCCGTGGCCCGCCGGTGCACCGGCAGCCGGGTCAGCTCCCGGTCGCCCAGGCGCACGCGGCCCGACGCGGACCGAGTGAAGCCGGTGACGGCGTCGATGGCGGAGGTCTTGCCTGCGCCGTTGGGACCGATCAGCCCCACGACCCGGCCGGGCTCGACGTCCAGCGAGAGCCCCTCGACGGCGACGACACCGCCGTAGCGGACGGTCAGGCCCCGCACGCGGAGGGGGAGTGGCGTGGCTCGGGGCACGGCTGCCTCTCGCGTCGAAGCCGCCGAAACCGTGGAAGTCGTCGAACCCGTCGAAACCGCGGAAGCCGTCGAAGCCTGGGAAGCCGCCGGGGCCGCCACCGCCTCGCGCTTGGACGACAGCCTGCGCCGGATGCCCTCCGACTGCCTGCCCACCTTCTTCCCGATGCCGTCCTGGTTGCCCACCAGCGTCAGCACCAGGACGATCCCGCCGATCAGCGGTATCCAGTCGCTCAGGCCGGGCAGCACCAGGTCCCCGAACCGGGCGCCCACCGTACCCGCGGCGAAGGTCGCGCCGAACAGCGGCCCGACGAGGAATCCGACGCCGCCGATGACCGCGAGCCCGAGCGCGGTGATGGAGTCGAAGGAGGCGAAGTCGGAGAAGACCACCGAGGTGGACCGGAATCCGGTGAGCACCCCGGCGAGCGCGGCGATGGCCGCGGACAGGCCGAAGGCGTAGAGCTTGGCCGCGCGGACGTCGATGCCGAGGGCGGCGGCGGCCCGCTCGTTCGCCCGTACGGCGACGAGCCGCCGGCCGGTGCGGCTGCGCCGTACGCAGGCGACCACGAGCGCGGCGGCGGTGAACAGCACGAGCACCACGGCGGCATACCGCTGCGGATGGTCGATTCCGGAGATGCTGATCCCGAACAGGGTCTGCTTGCCCACGGCGATGCCGTCGCTGCCCGGCGTCGTCGACAGACCGGTGTTCTGGAAGACCATCGCCTCCAGGGTGGTGCCGAGACCGAGCGTGATGATCGCGAGGTTGACACCGCGGGTGCGGACCGCCGGGAGCGCGAACAGCAGGCCGATCGGTACCGTGCCCAGCACGCCTGCCAGCAGGGCGAGTTCGAATGGCCAGCCCCAGTCGGCCGACGCGTGCCCAGCGATGAAGGCGCCCGTCCCGGCAAGGGCGTAGGCCGCCAGGGAGACCTGCCCCGCGTAACCGGTGACCACGACGAGCGACAGGATGATCAGCGACAGCACCAGCGTGTTGGTGATCGCGTCGGCCCACAGCGGTGTCGACACGCTCACCAGCAGCAGCCCGGCCACGACGGCCACGGCCAGCGGCACGGGGCGCACCCTGCCGGTGCCCAGCGCGGGCAGCCGGTCCAGGAACGTCCCGCGCAGCGGAAGCGCCCGGCCCCGTGCGACCAGCACCAGGGCGATGAAGAGGAAAGGCACCGACGAGGCGAGACCTGTGACGCCGGAGCCGAAGCGGGTCAGTTCGGACTGCACGACCCCGATGACCAGACCGCCCGCCAGGGTGACGGGGAAGGACGAGAACCTACCGACCAGGGCGGCGGCCAGCGCGCTCAGCAGGAGGGTGGTCAGCCCGGTCACCGACAGACCGATGACCGGCACGATCAGGATGCCCGTCAGCCCCGCGAGTGCCGAGCCCAGCGCCCAGTTGCCGGTGGCGATCAGGTCGGGGGACCAGCCGAGCGAGGCGGCGGCACCCTCGTTCTCCGCGACCGCGGTGGTGCCCAGGCCGAACAGGGTGCGCTGGTAGAGGAGATGGAGGCCCGCGGTCACGACGACCGCGATACCGAGCAGCCAGACACGGTCCTCGGAAACCGTCGCCCCGGCGATCGTCAGCAGCCGGGCGGGCAGTTTGCCCGGCACCAGTTGCAGGCTGTCGCCGTAGCGTTTGACGGCGGTCGCGGTGAGCACGATGAAGACCGCCAGCGTGCCGACCAGTCGGGCCAGTGTGGACGCCCGGCGCAGCGGGCGCAGCACCAGCAGATGCGTGAGGACGCCCAGCACCGTGGAGGCGAGGACCCCGCACACGGTGGCGGGCCAGTAGGGGACACCGTGGTGGGAGGCGAGCTCCCACTGCACGTAGGCGCCCGCCATCCCGATCGCGCCGTGTGCGAGGTTCAGGACCCCGGAGCCCCGGTAGACCAGCACGATGCCGTGCGCGGTGAGTGCGTAAAGGGCTCCGAGCCCCAGGCCGAGCAGTGCGAACCGCAGAACGTCGTCCATCTGTGGCACCTCCAGACAGACAGAGTAATTATTTAAATAATTGTGTCCAGAGTACTTCACTAACGAATGTCTCACCTCCATGCTGTTCGGCATCTCGACGTCGCCCACAGGGCGCGAGCTCCCCCGGAGGAACCATGAACGACTCACGCCGACGCAGATCTGTTGCAGCGAGCTGTCTCGCGGTGACCGGAGCCCTGCTCGCCGCAGGCTGCGGGGGAGAGGCAGCCGGCAGCTCCACCCAGACCTCCGAGCTGAAGGGCAAGCCGGTCAAGGTGATGGTCTGGAACCCGGAGGACACCCAGGGCAGCGCCCAGCCCGGGGTCCGGCTCACCGCCCAGGCCTACGAGAAGTGGATCAATGCCCACGGAGGCATCAAGGGCGGCCCGTTGAAGGTGCTCACCTGCAACGAGAAGAACGACCCCGACGAGGCCGAGAAGTGCGCCCAGCAGGCGGTCGCCGACAAGGTCGTCGCCGTGGTGGGCTCCTACAGCCTCGCGGGCGACCGCTACATGCCCATCCTCCAGAAGGCCGGCATCCCCTACCTCGGCGGTACCGGCGTCTCGGCCGCCGAGTTCTCCAACCCGCTGTCGTTCCCGGTCAACGGCGGTACCCCGGCGGTGTTCGCGGCACACGGGCGGCAGCTGGTGAAGGAGGGCTGCAAGAAGATCTCCGGGGTACGGTACGACCTCGCGGCCGCCGCCATCGTCTCGCAGTTCCTCACCCTGGGCGCGACCTCCGCCGGAGGAGCGCCGCCCAAGGACCTCAAGGTGCCGGTCACCGCCACCGACCTGGCTCCGCAGGTCGCCGCCGCCACCAAGGGCAGCGACTGCGTGAGCGTCATCCTGGGCACGCACTCGGACCTGTTCGTGAAGGCGTACGTGCAGTCCGGCGCCAAGACCAAGCTCGGCAGCGTCGTCGGCAACCTCACCCCCGAGCTGGCCCAGAGCACCGGGGGCAGCGGCGGCCCGCTGGAGGGCGCCGCGATCACCGGCTACTACCCGCCGACCTCGGACGCCGTCTGGAAGACCTTCGTCTCGGCCGCCAAGGGCACCGACATCGACACGAGCAACGGCGCGAACGAAACGACCTGGGTGGCCTTCAAGGTCTTCACCGAGGCGGTCAAGAAGCTGACGAAGGTGTCGTCCAATGCCCTCGTGCACGAACTGAACACCACCTCGGGCATCCCCACCGGCGGTCTCACCCCACCTCTGACCTGGAAGGCGTCGACCGCCCTGCACATCAAGGGGCTCAACCGCATCCACAACACCACCGCCACCGAACTGGCCATCCGTGACGGAAAGATCGTGTGGGCGAAGAAGGGCTCGACCTTCGTCGACGTCCGCAAGGTACTGACGGCCATGTCGGCAGGCTGACCGCCCGGCGTACCGGAGCCCGAGCCAAGGAGAACCTCCGTGCACGACACCGGATCACCTTTGATCGAAGCCCGAGCCCTGTCCGCCGGATACGGCGCCCAACCAGTCGTACGCGACCTCGAACTCCAGGTCCGGCCCGGCGAGGTGGTCGCCCTGCTCGGGCCCAACGGCGCGGGCAAGACCACGACACTCCGGGTGCTCTCGGGCGACCTGGCCCCGATGGCCGGCGAGGTGCGCTGGCTGGGTGACACCGGCCGCGCACCGCTGCACCGCCGCGCCCGCCAGGGCCTCGCGTACGTCGGCGAGCGGGCCGTCTTCACCCGGCTCGACACCGTGGACAACCTCCGCGTCGGCCGAGTGGCGACCCAGCAGGCACTGAACCTCTTCCCCGAACTCGAAAAACGCCTGAAGACCGGCGCGGGCATGCTGTCCGGCGGTGAGCAGCAGATGCTCTCGCTGGCCCGTGCGCTGTGCCGCGCGCCCCGGCTGCTCCTCGCCGACGAACTGTCCCTCGGTCTCGCCCCGATGGTGGTCGACCGTCTCCTGCACGCGGTGCGCGAGGCGGCCGACCGCGGCCTGGGCGCGCTGCTGGTCGAACAGCATGTGCGCAAGGTGCTGGACATCGCGGACCGCGTGTACGTCCTGCACCGCGGCCGCGTCACCATGACCGGCACCCCGAAGGAACTGCGCGGCGATCTGGACGCGATCGAGTCCTCCTACCTCGCCGAGAAGACAACCACCACGACTGATTGAGAGGGGTGCTGTGCCCAGCACACGCGCACAGATCCGATCCCTGGTCCTGAACGGCGACCCGTTCGACCAACCGGCCGAAGAAGTGCGGGAGTTGCAACTCGAGGCCGCACGGGAGGCGTTCGCCGCCCACCGCGAGCGCATCCCGCTGCTGCGAACCCGGGCGGAGGAGACAGGCATACAAGAGGTCACCGCGCTCGACGACCTCGTGCCCCTGCTGTTCTCCCACACCAGCTACAAGTCGTACCCCGTCTCCCTCATCACCGCCGGCCGATGGGACCGGCTCCTGCGCTGGTACACCACCGTGTCCGTGGTGGAACCGGGCGAGGTCGACGTGGACGGCGTACGCGACATCGACGAGTGGACCGAACGCATCACGGCCGCCGGACACCGCCCGTACATCACCAGCGGCACCTCCGGAAAGGTGTCCTTCCTCAACTGCGACGAAAGTGACCTGAGTTTCCTCCGCGACATCCTGGAGAACCTCACCTGCTGGCCCGATCCGCTCCCGCCGAAGCCCACCCGTCGCGCCTACCTGCTCGCGCCGGCGAGCGGTCCGATGCGCTCCATCGACGGCTTCCGATGGCACGCGGAGGTCTTCGCCCGGCCCGGGGAGACCCGGCTGCTCACCGAGGATCCGATGCGGGTCTCCGAGCTGATGAGCAGCGCGCTGCTGCGTCGCCGCATGGCGGAGGGCACCGCGACCCCCCAGGAGATCAGCTCCTTCGAGACGGCTTCCGAGGCGCGCGAGGAGGAGCTGAGCGCGGCCGTCGCCCGTATCGTCGACGACATCGCCGCCCACCGCGACGAGCCACTGCTGATCGCCGGCATGAACAACCAGCAGTTCACACTGATCCAGGCCCTGCGAGCCCGTGGCGTGCCCGACGGGAGTCTGCACCCGGACACACTCGTGCTCAGCGGCGGCGGCAACAAGGGCCGCGCGCTGCCCGACGACTACCAGGCGCAACTCGCCGCCTTCTACGACGGCGTACGGCGCGTCCGCAGCTACGGCATGACGGAGCTCCAGGGCTCCTGCCTCGCCTGCGAGAAAGGCAACTACCACGTACCGCCGTGGGTGATACCCCTCGTCCTCGACGAGCCGGGCGAGACCCTTCTGAACACGGAACACGGCGTCGTGGAGGGCCGGTTCGCCTTCCTGGACGTCTCACTCTCCGGGCGCTGGGGCGGGCTGATCAGCGGCGACCTGGTCTTGGTGGACTTCTCGCCTTGCGACTGCGGCAGAGCGGGACCGGCGGTCCTGCCGGACATCCGGCGCTACGGAGACCTCGGTGGCGACGACAAGATCACCTGCGCCGCGACACTCGACTCCTATGTGCGGGGGATGATCCACGGATGACGCCCATGACAGCGGCAGTGAGCCCGGTGGCCGTCGCCCACGTGGTCCGCGGCGAGGTCGAGGCGGCCCCGCACACCACGCACGGCCGAGCGGGCGCCGCCTTCACCGCGCCGGCGCTCGACCTGGACCGCCTGGTGTGGCCCCGCACCGAACCCGGCCCCGCCTTCGACGTGCCGGTCGCGGAGATCGTCGACCTGCTGGAGGAGACCGGCGAGGCCCTCAGAACGGACCGCGAGGGCCTGCTCGCCGAGGCCCTGGACCGTATGGTGCGGGTCAGCCCGCTCCCCGCGGAGGTGCTGGAACGCGCCTACGCCGTGCTGTGGCGCAGCTTCCAGCGGGCCGGCCTGTACGCGCAGATCGACCACGAACTCGGAGGCGCGGACGTGCTCGACGGCTGGCGCGAGGTGCGGCTGCCCGAGGGCCGCACCGCCGCCACCCGTGCGTTCCCGCCCCGCCTGGTGCACATCATCGCCGGCAACGCCCCCGGCGTCGCCGCGATGTCCGTCGTACGCGGTGCCCTCACCAAGGGAGTCAACCTGCTGAAGCTGCCTTCCAACGACCTGTTCACGGCGACCGCGATCCTGCGCACCATGGCCGGCGTGGCTCCCGGCCACCCGGTGGTCCGTTCCTTCTCGGCGGTGTACTGGCGGGGCGGCGACGAGACGGTCGAGAGCGTCCTCTTTCGCCCGCAGTTCTTCGACAAGCTGGTCGCCTGGGGCGGCGAGGCCACGATCCGCGGGGCGCTGAGGTACGTCGGTCCGGGATTCGAGCTCGTCTCCTTCGACCCCAAGACCTCCATCTCGCTGATCGGTCGCGAGGCCTTCGACTCGTCGGGGTCGCTGGCCCTGGCGGCCGAAGCCGGCGCCGCGGACGCCACGTTCTTCAACCAGCAGGCGTGCGTGGCCAGTCGCTTCCAGTTCGTCGAGGGTACCGAGGAGGACGCCGACCGCTACGCCGCACTTCTGTGCGAAGGCCTGGGAACCGCCCGGGAGTTCAGCTCGGCCGGCGGCCCGAGGGTCGCCGGCGGGCTGCGCGAGGAGATCGACGTCCTGCGGTCGCTGGCGCCCGAGTACCGGGTGTGGGGCGGCTACGACGGGCGGGGCCTGGTCATCCGCTCTCCGGAACCGGTGGACTTCCACCCCGACGGAAAGATCGTCAACGTCGTCCCGGTAGCACGGCTCTCCGAAGCCGTCAGGCACGCCGGGGTGGCCACCCAGACGGTCGGCGTGTACCCCGACGCCCGCAAGGCGGAGCTGCGTGACGCCCTCGCCTGCGCCGGTGTGCAGCGCGTGGTCTCCCTCGGCAGGGCGGGCGGCATGCCGCCCGGCCTCTCCCACGACGGTTTCTATCCGCTGCAGCGGCTCATGCGCTGGGTGAACGACGAGTGATCCCCGAGGCGTCCCCAAGGTGCCCGGTGTCCCGCTTGCCGGGCCCGGCGGCTGGAACCGTGAAGATTGAGTCATTCGACTGTCGCCCGCGGTCGGCGGCTGAACGATCCTGAGACCGACGCCCGCGTGCCGGTGCCGGGTGGTCGTCGTGCTCGGAGGAAGCAGCCGTGAACCGTACTCCCGTCGTCTTCATCCATGGTGTGTGGCTGCACGCGCTGTCCTGGGAGTCGTGGGCGGAGCGCTTCACGAGCCGGGGGTTCCTCGCGTTCTCCCCCGGCTGGCCGGGGGAGGCCGCCACCGCCGCCCAGGTGCGCGAGTCCCCCGGGTCGCTGGGCGGCGCCGGTCTGGACGTTCTCATGGACCACTACGCCGGGATCGTGCGTGCGTTCGACGTCCCGCCGGTGATCGTCGGCCACTCGGTCGGCGGGCTCATCGCGCAGCATCTCATCGGCGCCGACATCGGCCGGGCGGCGGTGGCCGTCGCGTCCGCCCCGATCAACGACGTCCCGTTGCCCTCCTCGCCGACCCGGCTGTGGGCGCCCGGGCAGGCGGACGCCTCCGACCACCTCGTGCCGCTGTCCCCGCAGCAGTTCCACCACGTCATCGCCAACACCGTCGGGGCGCAGGAGTCGGGCCGGCTCTTCGAGCGCTATGTGGTGCCGGCACCGCGCCGTCTGCTCGCCGACCTCGGATGCGGCGGGGCACAGCGCAGCCCGCGTGCCGTGGCGGACATCGGCAACACGCGCCGTGGACCGCTGCTGTTGATCTCCGGGCAGGAAGACCGGCTGGTACCCGACTCCGCCACCCGCGAGGTGTACAAGCAGTACGGCGACTCCACGGCCGTCACCGATCTCAAGCAGTTCGCGGATCGCGCCCATTCACTGGTCGTCGACGGCGGATGGCGGTCCGTCGCCGACTACGTGCTCGGCTGGCTGGACGAACACGGCATCCGTGGCCTGCCCGATGAGGGCTGATCGCACATGGGGCTCACACGTTCTGCTCGCCCGGGATCCTGCCCAGCGCGTCGCGCAGGGCGGCGCGGGAGGTGATGCCGAGTTTGGGAAAGACCCGGTACAGGTGTGAGCTGACCGTGCGGGGTGAGAGATGCATCTGTGCGCCGATCTCCTTGTTGGTCAGGCCGCCGGCGGCCAGATCGGCGATCCGGCGTTCCTGCCACGTGAGCGCCGCCAGGGGCGCGGAAGCAGCCATGGTGGACGCGCCGGTCGCGCGCAGTTCGGCGCGGGCCCGTTCGGTCCACGTCGGGGCGCCGAGCCGCTCGAACGCCTCTGTGGCCCGGACGAGGTACGGCCGTGCCGCCTTCCGGCCCTGGGTGTGCCGGAGGTGGATGCCGTGGGCGAGGTGGACGCGGGCGAGTTCGAAGGGGAAGCGGGTGGCGGTGGGGTGGGTCTCGGCGCGGTGGTACATGTGGCCGGCTTCGGCGGGGTCGGTGGCGGTCATGGCGAGGGCGCCGTAGGTGATGAGGGCGAGGCGGGGGGAGACGTCGGGGAGGCCGGCGTCCTGCGCGGCCAGGGCGTGTTGCCGGGCTTGTCGGGTGCGCCCGGTGTGGAGGGCCGCTTCGACGAGGTCGAGGAGGGTGCGGGAGGCCTGGTGGGCGTAGGGGTGGAAGGTGCCGGGGGATGTGATGCCGATGGCGTGGAGGTAGGCGGCTTCGTAGTCCCCTTCGGCGAGGGCGGCGGTGGTGCCGGTGGCGTCGGCGATCTGGGTGAGGAAACCGACACCGCGGGGGCGGGCCCAGGCGTCGACGGCGGCCTGGAGGTCCCGTGCGCGTTCGACCTGGCCGCGCAGTGCGGCCAGCAGGCCCAGATACGCCCGGGTGTGATGGGCGAACAGCGCATGCCCATGGGACGTGGTCAGCTCCAGGCACCGCTGTCCGGTCCGTTCGGCCTCCTCCCACTCACCGACCGCGATCTGGTCGAGCATGATCTGGTGCAGCATGGTCATGCCGACCGAGACGGCTCCCGTCTCCACCTCGCGGTCGACGAGTCGCTGGAGATGCGGCCGGTACTGACTGAGGGTGTCCACGTGATAGGCGGCGGCGCCCAGGCGTGTGACGTCCCACGGTTCGAGGTCGGGGAGGCGGACGAAGGCGCGTTCCACCCTCTCCCGCACACCGGCGCCACGACGCACCACGTCGCCCCACGCGTCCTCGTAGACGCGCGACCGCGGGTCCACCAAGTCGCCCAGCGAGCCGAGGAGTTCATGCGTCCACTGCCACGCGGCCGCGTCACTCGCATACTGGCTGATGGCCAGCAGCAGGTTGACCAGCCGGGTGAGCACCTCGTTCGGCTCTTCCACACCGCTGTCACGGATGCTCTCGATCGCCGCCAGGACCTGGCGATGCGAGGACCGCACGTCCCCGTCCTCGTACAGCGCGACATAGGCCGATGCCACCACCGAGGCCGGAGACCCGCTCCAGCCGGACGCGCTGTCGGAGTGCACCAACTGCTGGGCCCTGTCCAGGAGGCCGGCGTGACCGGCGATGAACGCGGCGTCGCCCAGCCTGCGAGAGCGTTCCTCGCGGCTCTCGCTCAGCTCGGCGGCCCGGGTCAGCCAGGCCACGGCAGCCTGCGATCCGCCCCGTCGGGTGGCGGAGTCCGCCGCCGCCTCCAGCGAGGCCGCGACCTCCTCGTCCGGGTCGATCGTCGAGGCCGCCAGGTGCAAGGCCCGCCGTTCCACGTCGTCGCGGTGCACGTGGGCGAGGGCGGCGTGGGCCGCGCGCCGCTCGTTGGGAGTCGCCCTCTGAACGACCGTCGAGCGCACCAACGGGTGGCGGAAGGCGAAGTCGCCGCTGAGCGGGTCGATGTCCAGCAGGCCGCAGGCCGCGGCCTCATCGGCGTCCAGCATGCGATAGCGCGTGCCCCGTGCGCGACCGGCGGCCGTGCCCGCTCCGGCACCGTCCAGGGCGCCGCGCAGCAGCTCCGCGCGCACGGCGTCGCCGAGGGCGTCCACCCGCGCGCCGTACACCTGCTGCAGGCGCAGAGGCAGCGGGACGCCGGTGTACCCGAACGGTTCCGAGTCGCGCCCCGCCCGGCTGCCGCGCACGTAGGGAGGCAGTTCCAACAGGGCCAGCGGGTTGCCCTGGGCCTCGTCCAGCACCAGCCGGCGAACCCGGGGATCGAGCCCGGGGTGGTGCCTGTCCAGGAGTTGTTCCGAGGCCTTCTCCGACAGCGTTGTCACGGGCAGCTCCGGCAGCGCGGCCGTGTCGAAGCCCGAGGCCACGCCGGAGCGCAGCCCGACCACGAGCTTCACCGAGCTGCCGGTGAGCCGGCGCCCCACGAACCCGCACACCGCGGTGCTGGAGGTGTCGAGCCACTGGCCGTCGTCGAGGACCAGCAGGAGGGGTTGCCGCGAAGCCGCCAAGGAGAGCAGGTCGAGGACGGCGATGCCGAGCGTCATGACCGAGGGGGGTGTGCCCTCACCCCTGCCGAAGACGACGTCGAAGACGCCCCGATGGGTGTCGTCCAGCCGGTCGATGGAGGAGAGCAGCGGATACAGGAACTGGTGCAGACCGGCGAACGGCAGCTCCGACTCGGCCTCCACCCCGGCCGCCCTGATCACACTGTGCTCCTCGGCCGTCGCGAGTTCGGCGACGTGGTCCAGCAGCGCGCTCTTGCCCACACCTGTGTCGCCCCGCAGAACGAGGGCCCGGCCCCCTGAGGCCCCCACGAACGCCGACAGCACCTCCTGCTCACTCTCGCGGCCGACCATGGTCACGGCGATCGACTCCACCGTCCCCCAACTCCCTTCGCCCCGGACCAACTCGGCCCGGACACCCCGCCTTCCGCGCGTACGGTTCGCGCCGGACACAGTGGTGAGGGTACGTCGCGCCTTCTCACGTCCGCCGCGGGTTCTCGGAGACAACCGCTGACCGCCGTGACCGACCAGCATGACGACCTCCCTGGCCGGGCGATGTGTGCCGCGCGGGCGGAGTCCGTCTCTAGCAGGCCGCGCAAGCTCGGATTCAGTTGCCCCCGGCGGGCCCTGAGGAAGGCAGCAAGTGAACGGGGGCCGGAGCGCGAGGTCATGGAGTTCTTTCTCATGCGAACGGCACACCTGCGAGGCGTGCCGTTGAGGTGTGCGGGTCGTCCGAGGACGGCGGGGCCTCGAGCCCCGCCGCCCTTCGAGGGGGAGGTCAGCGGACGGTGGCGTGGGCGGCCTGCTCGATCACGTCGGCCACCAGGTGGGGGTGGGAGACGGCGACGGAGTGGGAGGCGGCGACCTCGGTGGTGTGCGCGTGGGCGCGCTTGGCCATGAAGCGCTGGACGGCCGCCGGGATGTTGAGGTCGCGGGTGGTGACGATGTCCCAGCTCGGCTTGGTCTTCCAGGCCGCGGTGGTGGCCTTCTCCTCCAGGGCGGCCTGGGCGATGGGACGCTGTTCTGCGGCCATGAGGGCGGCCTGATCGGCCGGGACGTCGGCGGCGAACTGGTGGCGGAACTTGTCCTGCCGGATGTACAGGTCGGTGGCCGTGGATCCGTCGGCCTGCTGGTAGGTGACCGGGTCGAGAGCGTCGGGGAGGGTGGAGCCCGGGTACTTGCCGGTGAGCTCCAAGGCGGTCTCGCCGGGGGCGGGCAGGAAGGCGGCGACGTAGACCAGGGCCTTGACCTCGGGGTCGCTGCCGGCGGCCTCGCTGATGACGTTGCCGCCGTAGGAGTGGCCGACGAGGATCTTGGGGCCCTTGACGTGGTCGAGGACCGTGCGCAGGGCGGCGGCGTCGGAGGCCGGGCCGCGTAGCGGGTTGGCGGCGGCGACGACCGGGTAGCCGTCGGCGCGCAGTTCGGTGATGACTCCGTCCCAGCTCGAGCCGTCGGCGAAGGCGCCGTGCTCCAGGACGATGGTCGGGTTGGGGTGTCTGCCGGCGTCGGTGGCCTCGGCGGTCCTGGTCGCGCCGTCGGCGGTGCCGCTGAGGGCGAACGCACCTAATGCGACACCCGCCGTGACCGCGGAGAAGACACCCGTCAGCAGCCGCTTGCGGCCACGCTTGCTACTCACCACGACAAACCTCTCTCAGGCAATTACTCGGTACACGGGGCGGGTCGACTTTGCCGGTCTTCGTCACCGCCTTGACTGGTGATGACAGTGTCACCGGGGTGTGTCACCTGTCAAGACGGTGACGAATCGGCGGTACTTAGCCTCCGCTATGGGTGATGGTGGGCGTCACTCAGAGGTGGTCGGCGTCGACCACTGCCTGGGCGAAGGCGGTGGGTGCCTCCTGCGGCAGGTTGTGGCCGATGTCCGCGATGGTGCGGTGCTCGTACGGGCCCGTGAAGTGGTCCCGGTAGGTGGAGCCGTCGCCGCCCGGCGTGAAGGGGTCGAGGGCCGCGTCGAGGGTGACCGTGGGAACGCCGATGGAAGGCTGGGCCGCGAGCAGCTTCTCGTAGCGGTCGTAGCGGTGTTCACCCTCGATGAGGCCGATGCGCCAGCGGTAGTTGTAGAGCACGATGGCGGCGTAGTCGGGGTTCTTGAACGACTCGGCGGTCCGCTCGTACGTGGCGTCGTCGAAGTTCCAGCTGGGGGAGACGAGGGTCCACACGTAGCGGCACAGGGCGATGCGTTCCTTTTCGTCCTCCATGGCCTTCTTGCCGCGCTCGGTGGCGAAGTACCACTGGTACCACCAGTTGTGTTCGACGGCCGGGAGGGCCGGCTCGAGCTGTGCACTGCGTTTGGTGATGAGGTAACCACTGGTGGAGACAAGGGCCTTGACGCGCTCGGGCCACAGCGCGGAGATGATGTCGGCGGTGCGCGAGCCCCAGTCGAAGCCCGCGAGGACGGCTTTGTGGATCTTGAGGGCGTCCATCAGGGCGATGATGTCCAGCGCGATGGCGGACTGCTCGGCGGTGCGGGGGGTGCGGCGGGACAGGAAACGGGTGCTGCCGTGACCGCGCAGATGGGGCACGATGACGCGGTAGCCCAGGTCGGCGAGGAGCGGGGCGACGTCGACGTAGCTGTGGATGTCGTACGGCCATCCGTGAAGGCAGATGACGACGGGGCCGTGGGCCGGGCCGATTTCGGCGTAACCCACGTCCAGGAGGCCCGCCTTGACCTGCTTGACGCTACGGAACTCGGTGTGGCTGCCCGGGGTGATGGCGGCGACGGAAGCACCGTCCTGCCGGTGCGCGGCGGTCGCGGCCGACGCGTCGGTCCGCAGGCCGGACAGCGAGACCGCGGCCGCGCCGGTGCCCAGACCGAGGGCCTTGCTGAAGGTACGCCTGTTGATCACGTGAAACCTTTCGTAGTTCGCGTCACCGGTCGAGCCGGTGGCGCATGATGGGTGGATTCCGATGAGGACGGGTGAGGCGGTGGGGTTCGTGTCAGTAGCGGTGCCTAGGCCGGGAAGTCGGCGGTGACGCTGACCTCGGCCCACTTCCTCGTCTCCGCGGCGCGCGCCTCACCCGCCTCCAGGGCCATGGCCACGGCCTGGGCGCCGAGGAGGAGCCGGCGCGGCGGATCGTCGTGGTGGGCGACGTCGATGAGGACCTTGGCCGCGCGGACCGGGTCACCGGGCTGCGAACCGTTGTTCTCCGCCCGGTACTTGTTCATGGCGCCGACGGTCTCCTCGTAGTCGGCGCCCACGGCGTGCAGCTCCATCGACGAGCCCTGCCAGTCCGTCCGGAAGGCACCCGGCTCGACGATGACGACCCTGATGCCGAAGGGGGCGACCTCGTTGGCCAGCACCTCGGAGAAGCCCTCCACGGCGAACTTCGCGCTCTGGTAGGCGCCCATGCCCGGTGTGCCGCCCACCCGTCCGCCGAGCGAGGAGAACTGCAGGAACGTCCCCGAGCGCTGCGCGCGCAGTGTCGGAAGGGCGGCCCGGCTCACGTTGACGACACCGAAGAAGTTCGCCTCGAACTGGGCGCGGAAGTCGTCCTCCGCCATCTCCTCGATCGGGGCGCTGTTGGCGTACCCGGCGTTGTTCACGACCACGTCCAGCCGGCCGAAGGCGTCGACGGCCGTCTGCACCGAGTCCCGGGCCGCCACGGTGTCGGTCACGTCCAGGGGGACCGTCCGCACCTGGTCACCGTAGCGGGAGACCAGGTCCGTGAGCTGTTCCGGACGACGCGCGGTCGCCACGAGCCGGTCGCCGGCCGCCAGAACCGCTTCCGCCAAGGCGCGCCCGAAACCCCGGGACGCGCCGGTGATCAACCATGTGCTGGTCATGTGTGCCCTCTGCTCTTGCCGGAACGGATGCAACGGAGATTCCCCAGTCTTGTCGCGCACCCCGCGACGGACGACCGTCGTTTGACTGCCGTTCTTTCCTGTCCGGGGTTGCGTCGCCATCCGTCGGCGTAAGTCACCCGTCACCGTCTTGACTGGTGACGATGTCGGCTGCCATGATTCCATCACCGCTTCAACCGGTGACGCGATGTGTGTCCTGGTCGGCAGGTGACCGAAGTCCTTCGATCCAGATGGGGAGAACCAGTCATGGCAGTCGCCTACACCGCCGTCGTCGAGGTCAACGGAGAAGGCCGCAACGGCGGCCATGTCCGTTCTTCCGACGGTCTGCTGGAGACCGGCCTCGCCCTTCCCGAGGAGCTGGGCGGCGCCGGTACCGCGACCAACCCCGAGCAGCTTCTGGCCGCGGGCTGGGCCGCCTGCTTCCTCGGCGCACTCCGCCGCGCCGCCACCTCTCGCAAGATCCGGCTCACCAGCACCGCCATCACCGCCGAGATCACCCTGACCCACGGCAACGACGGCGAGTTCTCCCTCTCCGCCGTTCTCAACCCCGTACTCGGCGGTGTCGACCACGCCACCGCCGAGGAACTCGCGCACGCCGCCCACCGGATCTGCCCGTACTCCAAGGCCATGCGTGACAACGTCCCGGTCGCCGTCAACGCCGGCGTCGCCGCCTGATCAGCCCCTCCCCGACCGAAGAGCGAGGCAGGACATGGCTTTCATGACGCACGCGCACGTATGGATCGCCAGGCATCGCCGTCCGGAAGCCGATCGTGTCTCGCGCGAGCGGCTGTCCCAGGGCGCGGCAAGCCCCGAGGACCGTGGCGGGCCGACGGACACGCAGGTGTGGAACTGGGCGGAGAGTGCGCCGCTGTCGGGGTACGGGCCGGCGGCCTCGAGCTTCTTCTGACCGGCAGGCCGACGGGGCGGTGGTGGCGGAGGAGGATCGACCGGAGCCGCTCACCGCACGGCATGGTGCCGGTGGGTCAGTGCGCGCTCACGCGGGCGAGGTCCTCTTGCGGGCGCGGTAGGCGGCGGCCTTGATCTTGTTGCCGCAGGACTCCATGCCGCACCACTGGCGCCGCATGCCCCGGGAACGGTCGATGTAGACCCGGGTGCACTCGGGGTTGCCGCACTCCTTCATCAGTGGAACGTCCGGCCCGCTGAGCAGTTCGACGGCCTGCCGGGCGACGGTGGCCAGGGCCTGCTCGGGGGTCGCGTCGGTGTGCCGGCCCGTCAGGGTGAGCTGCGGTGTCACGGGGGTCTTGCGTGCGGCGGCGTTGACCACGCCGAGCGCCTCCCGGTCGAGCGCTTCGCCGAGGCGGCGGTTCGTGACCAGCCGGTAGACGGCCTCGCGCAGGGTGGTCGCCGCGCGGACGTCGTCCTCCTCGCCGGGAGTGATCGTGTCCACCAGACCGGACTCCAGGTACCAGGCATTCAGCCGCTCCGGCGTCACGAACATCTCGAACCGGGTCGAGCGTCGAGCTCGGAGCGTGGCCGCGAAGTCGAGGGCCGGGTGCCCGCAGACGAATACATGGTCAAGGTTCACGTCACCATACTGACAGGTGACTCCTGTCGGGGGCAAGACGTCGAATGACCTAACACGTGCGCGCCGGAGCCCGGCCGCGGCCCGGGGACGCGCACCGTCAACTGACTGTCGCCCGAGTGTGCCGCGGGCAGTCAGGGTGGGGACCGGGCCGAGGGCATGCGGTCCGCTCGGCGTCCGTATGCATGTGAACGCGGTAAACCCCCGATCCACCCTCTGGGCCGATCCACACTCTGGGCGCTGCCCACTGTCTCGTACATGTGCGGTGCACATGTGGCACAGCAACTGAGCGAACACCTGATTCCTTGAAGGGAAAGCAATGAGACGACTTCTGGCTGTTCTCGCGGCCGGTGTGCCGCTGGCCGCGGCGGTGTACCTGCCGACCGCGTCGGCCGAACCCCGGACCCACGCCTCCGCATCGCTCAACTGCGACACGGTGTCGGTGAAGGCCCCGACCGGCGCCGAGGTGGAGTCCGTGACGGCGATCCGCCAGGCGGGCGGCACCATTCACGGCACCGGGATCCTGGGCGGCACGGTCACCGACGTCCCGTCCTACTGCGAGGTGACGGTCACCCTCGCTCACCCGGGCGACGGCGACCATGTCAAGGTGCGGACCTGGCTGCCCGACAGCCGCTGGAACGGCCGCTTCCAGGCGCTCGGCGGCGCCGCCTACGGCGCCGGGGACAACGGTGTCGGTCTGGGCACCGCGGTCAAGAACGGCTATGCGGCGACCACCACGGACGCCGGCCTCGGTGACGTCCTCGACACGCGCTGGGCGCTGGACAGCGAGGGCCGGGTCAACACCGCCCTGCTGGCGAACCTCGCCTCCCGCTCCCAGCACGAGGCGGCCGTCGTCGGCAAGCAGGTCGTCGCCTCGGCCTACGCCAAGCGCGCCGCCCACTCCTACTTCACCGGCTGTTCCACCGGCGGGCGCCAGGGCTATGCGGAGGCTCAGCGCCACCCCGACGACTACGACGGCATCCTCGCCGACGCGCCTGCGATCAACTGGGCCGAGTACGAGCCCGCCACGCTGTGGCCGCAGGTGGTCATGAACAACGAGAAGACCTACCCGACCGGTTGTGAGCTGGACGCCTTCACGCACGCCGCCGTCAAGGCCTGCGACTCGCACGACGGTGTCAAGGACGGCCTGGTCAACGACGCCTCCCGCTGCCACTTCGACCCGCGCCGACTGATCGGCACCAAGGTGGTGTGCGACGGCAAGGAGCTGACCATCACCCCGGCCGACGCCGCCGTGGTGCGCAAGATCTGGGACGGTCCGCGCACCGCCTCCGGCAGGAAACTGTGGTCCGGCGTCCCGGTCGGGGCCGATCTCAAGGGGCTGGCGGGGACCGAGGTGGCTCCCGACGGCACCGTCAAGGGGAAGCCTTTCCCGGTACCCGCCCTCTGGGTACAGCTCTGGCTGAAGAAGGACCCGTCCTTCGACGTCTCGACGATCACCTACAGTCAGTTCACTCAGCTGTTCAAGCAGTCCAAGGCCGAGTACGACAAGGTCATCGGCACCGGCGACCCGGACCTGTCCGCCTTCCGCAAGTCCGGCGGCAAGCTCCTGACCTGGCACGGCCAGGCAGACGAGTTCATCCCCACGCAAGGCACGGTTCAGTACCGCGAGCAGGTCGAGCGGAAGCTGGGCAGCGCCAAGAAGGTCGACGACTTCTACCGCCTCTTCCTCGCCCCGGGCACCAACCACTGCGGCCTCAACGGCACTGACGGTTCGGCCGACGGCCTCGCTGCCCTGACCGCCTGGGTCGAGCACGGCAAGGCGCCCAGGACGCTGCCCGCCACGCTGATCAACGCCGACGGCCGGCAGGTCACCCGCAACCTGTGCGGCTACCCGCAGGTGTCCCGCTACAAGGGCCACGGCGACCCGGCCGTCGCCTCCAGCTTCCGCTGCCTCTCCACGTCCCGGCACTGACCTGGTTCGACGCGAACGCCCGTCACCGTCTCAGAAAAGAGTTGTTCTCATGGCAAGGACCCGAGTCAGTTTCGACAGCGCCGGTATCGAGATCGCGGCGCACCTCCACGTGCCCGACACAGCGGTGCCGGGCCCGCGTCCGGCGCTGGTGGTCGGCCACCCCGGTACCGGGGTGAAGGAACAGACCTCAGGCACCTACGCGCAGCTGATGGCCGAGCGCGGGTTCGTCACCCTCGCCTTCGACGCCGCCCATCAGGGCGAGTCGGGCGGTCTGCCGCGGGGGCTGGAGGATCCCGCCCAGCGGGTGGAGGACTTCAAGGCCGCCGTGTCCTTCCTGACCACCCGTGAGGAGGTCGCCGACGACCGGATCGGGCTGCTCGGCATCTGTGCCTCCGGTGGCTACTCGCTGGCCGCCACCGGCGGCGACCACCGGGTCAAGGCCGTGGCGACCGTGTGCACCGCCGATCCCTCGCGCCAGTTCCGTCTCGGCGCGGACGGCACCCAGGACCCAGCCGTCTTCCAGGCCCTGCTGGACGCCGCCGCGCAGGCCCGCGCCACCGCCGCCCGGGGCGGAGATCCCGGCACCATGACCATGTTCCCCGAGACCGCCGAACAGGCCGGCGCGGTCGGCGGCCCGCACGGCATCGAGGGCTTCGAGTACTACTGCACCCCGCGCGGCGAGCATGAACGCTCCGCGAAGTTCCTGGCCTGGCAGAGCATCGACAAGCTCGCCTCCTACGATGCCTTCTTCGCCGTGCCCCTCATCGGCCCCCGTCCCATCCTCCAGGTCATCGGCGAGCGCGCCGTCACCGCCTGGATGGCCATCGAGGCCCACCAGCGCGCCACCGGCCCCAAGGAACTCCACTGGATCAAGGGCGCAAGCCATGTCGACCTCTACGACAAGAGGGAGTACATCGACCCCGCCGTCGAAAAGCTCACCGACTTCTTCACCACCCGCCTGGGCAGGTGACCGGCCCGATGCCACGGCGTCCTGATCAGGAGCCGGGAGCGTGTCACTTCACGCGCAGGGGGCCGGCGAAGGACTTGCGCAGGGACGAGGGAGCGGCCAGGGGGAGCAGTGCGGCGAGCATCCTGCCCTTGACGGTGGTCGGCTGCCGCGTCAGCTCGACCTCGACCCGGGTGCCGTCCCCCTCAGGGGTCATCCGGAAGACCCAGCCGCCGCCCGCGCCGAAGAGCTTGGAGTCGAGCGTGGTGACGGTGACCGTGTCACCGGCCGGTTCCCACTCGTAGCGTGCCCGCTCCCAGGCCGCCGAGGTCCCCTCGGTGACCTCGGCCCAGGTGTCGCCGAGTTCATGGACCGTGAAGTGCGCGGCGTCGATCGTGGGCCAGGCCGCGACGCGTGCGGGGCTGAAGTCGGTCAGCACCGCCAACACGTCTCGCGGGCTGAGCTCGGAGACGACATCGAACCGAACGACTGTCATGGGATTTCCTCACCGAGTAGTAACTGTTCTGACCGGTGACGAGAGATTCGCAAGGCTCATCGTCACCTGTCAAGGCGGTTACTCATGTTCGTCACCTCCTTGACAGGTGACGCGAGACGGTGCAGCCTGACAGTGGTCCCGCCGTCCGACGGGAAACGTCCATGAACGACGAAGCGGAGGCTGGTCGTGAACCAGGAAGCCGAGATGGACGCCGCAGCGGCAGCGCGGCATGCGCGCTTCGGCAAACTGCCCGAGCGCATCCGGTACGAGGACATGACCGAGGTGGTGGAGACCGAGACGCACGGCGGGGTGAACGCCTCGCCCGAGGACGTGGGCGCGTGGCGCACCTTCTCGTGTCTGGCCCTCGACCTGGGGATCTAGCGCTCAGTCGCATGGCCGGCCGGTACCGGCTGCCGCGCGGGACGGCACAGGCCATCGACTGGTTCAGCGGCTGGATGACGGCCTGGGTGGACAGCTCGAGGAGCTCCGGCTGGGTGTACTGGTCGACCCAGGGAATCAGCAGGTACAGGTCGGGCAGGTCACCGGTGGCCAGCGAGATCTGGCGCTTCTCCTTCGGCGCGGTTCGTGCGGCGGGGCGTGGCTCCGCGGCGGTGGCTCTGGCCGTGGGACGGGAGCGGGTCAGGTTGTCCGGGCGGTCTCGTCGCCCTCCGCGGCGACGGGTGGAAGGCTGTAGAACGCGGTCGCGGTGCCGACGAGGAGCGCGTGGACATCGCTGTCGCTCCAACCGGTGAGCAGTGCGTCCACAGTGGCGGCCCAGCGGTTCCAGCCGCCCGCCAGGTTGGCGACCGGCCAGTCCGAGCCGAACATCAGCCGGTCGGGGCCGAAGGCGGAGAGCAGCACGTCCCAGACGGGACGGATGTCGGCGGTGGTCCAGCGGGTGTGGTCGGCCTCGGTGATCAGTCCCGATACCTTGCACACCACGTGCGGGTGCCCGGCCAGTTGCCGCATCCGGCGTTCCCAGTCCGCGATGTCCTGCCGGGCGATGGTCGGTTTGCCCGCGTGGTCGAGCACCTGGGGCAGGTCCGGGAAGCGTTCCGCGAGCCGGATCGCCTGGTCGAGCTGGTGGTCGCGCACCAGCACGTCGTAGCGCAGGCCGCGATCCCGGGCCGCCCGCAACCCGCGTTCCACATCGGGTCGTTGCGGCCAGCTCGGGTCCGTCTCGCCCTGGACGAGGTGCCGCAGGGAGCGCAGGTACCCGCCGCCCGGACCGGCGACCAGTTGGTCGAGCACGTCACCGATCGCCCGGGACGTCAGGTCGGCCCAGCCGACCACGGCCTGGATGAGGGGCTCCCGCTCCGCGAGCGCGAGCAGGTCCTCGGTCTCGGCGACCTCCGCGACGCACTGGACGACCACCGTGCTGTGCAGCCGTCGGCCCGCGATGGGGTGAGTGGCGGTGGAGCGCAGATCCTCGGCGGTGAAGGTGCGGCGGATCGACGCCACGTCGGGGTCGTCGAGCCAGGGTTGCGGACGGTGGGAGAGGTCCCACAGGTGGTGGTGGGCGTCGACGAGCACGGGTGCGTTCACGAGGGGGTCCAAGTCGGGTCGGACTGGTGCGGGCCGGGTCAGGCGGTGGCGTCGTCGCCGTGCGGGCCCAGGTGCCAGATCTCGGGGAGCTCGCTCCACTGGCGGCCCTCCCCCCGGTCGGGCCAGGGTTCCTGGCACGGGTCGGTGAGCTTCCACCACCGTCGGGTCTCGGGGTCGGCCTCGATGGACGCCATGTCCGCCTCGAATTCCTCGCCGTGGTACTCCATGTAGGCGAACAGCACGTCACCGTGGAGGAAGATGCTGTAGTTGCGGATGTTCGCCCGGTGCAGGGCGGCTTCGACGCCGGGCCAGACCGCGGAGTGGAGCCGGAGGTACTCCTCGCGGTGTTCGGGGCGGAGCCGGATGGTCTGGGCGATGCGCTTCACGCCGGTTCCCCTGTCGTGTCGCTGGAGTCGGCCCGGTCGGCCGCGGTGTCGAACGGCGTGCGGTAGCTGGGTGTGCGGGTGCGCGGCCCGAGCCGCAGGGTGAGCCGGATGCGCGTGGAGGCGGGCAGACGGACTGTCAGGAACGGTCCGTCACAGGCGGCTTCGGCCTCGGAGACCACCGGCTCGGTGTGGCCGTAGTCGTACATGTCCCCGATCCAGCCGTCGTCCGCGCAGGTCGTGTACCGGACGCCGGCGATGGTGTGCTCGGAGAACGCGCCCGCCTGGACGATCACCGTGCGGTCGGTGCCGGGGGAGAGGTTGATCAGTTCGACGGTGGTCGCCTCGGGGTCGATGGAGGTGACCAGGGCGGCGACGTCCACCGGCAGGCCCGCCCGGCGTGCGTCGGCGTCGTGGTAGCGCAGCCTCGCCTGCTGCAGACCACCGTTGTACAGCACCTGCGGGCCGCCCCAGGTCAGCTGCACCAAGGCCTCGGTGACCACCGGGTTGCACAGCTGCCACACGTGGATGTCGGCCTCGGGCACGTCCAGGCCGGCATAGCGGTCGATGCGCCGCAGCCGGTGCCGGACCTGGGCCTGGGCGGCCGCGAGGATCCGCTCCGGGTAGTCCGGGTCGTCGCCGGCGAGAAAGGCGAACCACGCCTTCTCGTGCCCGGACTCCTCTTTGGACCGGAACGGCCGCACGGTGCGCCAGTCGATTCCGTCCGCTTCGCGCAGCCGCTCCAGCCGGGCACGGTCGGCCTCCGAGGAGGTGTGGTGCCACAGGGCCAACGGCACCGGGGGCGTGGCCGGGTTGTAGTCGAACCAGCCCGAGTCGTTGTGCCGGAACGGCAGGTGGAGCGTGGGCGTGTGACGGTCCGGACCGAGTTCCACCGCCCACTTGGAGGGCAGGCTCGAGTCCGCCTCCGTGTTGGGCATGACCTTGCCCCGGTCGATGAGGGAGTCGAGCGAGGTCGCGACCATGGAGAGGTAGTCGTCGTCCCCGGTGACCGTCGCCGCCGCCAGCGCCGCCACGCAGGCCGCGTGACCGACGCTGTGCCAGCCGTGCGGCCAGGACCAGCCGTAGTGGCCGCCGTACCAGCGCCCTTCCAGCAGGCTGCCGACAACCCCGTCTGGGCCGACGTTGTCCGGGATCAGGCCGCCCCGTTCCCGGGTGCGCTCGCGCCAGGCGCCCACGTACTCGACGATCCAGTCCCGGTAACGCTCCTCACCGGAAAGAATCCAGGCGTTGAGGACCAGGCCTGCCGCGGCGAGGTTGACCGCGGTGTCACCGACGCCCATCCGGTCCCGCATCTGGTCGCCCAGCCGCGGGTCCGCCGACAGCGGGAAGGGACCGTCCGCGGCTTCGGGCAGCCAGTCGAGCGGGAAGCCGTATGTCTCCGCCTCCTTCAGCAGCCAGGGATACACGTCGCCGTCGAACAGACCGGTGCGCTCGGGGTCGCTGCCGTTGTGCGGGCGGGTGATGGCGCGCTGCTCGGGGTCGTAGTTGCCGTTGGCGGGGTCGACGTACAACTCGGCGAAGCGCAGCGCCCGTTCGGTCCAGCGGTCGGGAGCTGCCATGCACAGGAAGTAGAGCAGGAGCAGGCTCTCACCCTGGTGGAACCAGTCGTAGCCGCGCTCGAACTCGTCGCGAAGCATGCCCAGTTCGGTCAGCTGCCTGGTCACGCCCTCCCAGTGCCGCTCGCTGGCGGGCAGCAGGTCGTCGGCGCCGCCGAGGAGGTACAGCTGGGGCCAGTTGAAGAAGACCTCGTAGAAGTCGTCCACACCGTCGCGAGTGGTCAGCCGGTCGTTGTAGTTCAGCCGTCCGTCGGGGCCGGTGAAGCCGCTCTCGAAACGGCGCCAGGCATGGTCGAGCAGGTCGAACAGGGCGCGCTGGGCCACGGCCCAGCCGGGTGGTTCGAGCAACGGGACCGTGGCCTCGACATCGAGTGCGGAAGCAGGCCGGTCGGAGGCGGGGGTGTCGTCCTCGGAGGGGTGAGGGTGAGGGCCGAAGGGCATGAGAGCTGTCACTCCTTGGTGGCGCCGGCGAGCATTCCGCTGACCAGGAAGCGCTGGGCGAACAGGAACACGACGAGTACCGGTGTGATGGCCACCAGCGTCGCCAGTGCCAGTTGCGGGCGTTGGATCGCAAGGTCGCCGACGGTCGGGTTGAACGACGGCACATTGCTGAGCAGACTGCCGACGCCCACCTGGATCGGCATCTGATCGCTCTCGGGGAGCATCACGTACGGCAGGAAGTAGTTCGTCCAGTTGGCGACGAAGCTGAAGAACCCGACCAGGGCGATGACGGGTGTCGCGAGCGGCAGGGCCACGTGGCGGAAGACGCCGAACTCGGAGCAGCCGTCGATGCGTGCCGCGGCCAGGAGGTCCTTGGGCACGGCGGTGGTGAAGTAGATGTACGTCAGGTACACCCCGAACGGGTAGAACGAGTAGGGCAGGACGATCGACCACATCGTGCCGATCAGGCGCACCGCGTTGATCTCCAGGAACAGCGGCACCACCAGGGTGGCGTTCGGCATCAGCATCACGACAAGGGTCGCGATCAGGAGAGCGCGTCTGCCGCGGAACTCGGTCATCGCCAGCGCGTACCCGGCGGGTATGGCCAGGCAGAGCGTGATGACCAGCGAGATCGCGGCGTAGACGGCGGAGTTGCGCAGCCACACCAGAATGGCGTCGTCCTGGAAGGCCGTGAGCGCGTGCCAGTTGACCGTCAGGGCGTGCCAGGACCCGAAGGACAACGGGGCGTCGTGGACCAGCTGCTGGTCGGTCTTGGTCGCCGCGAGCAGCAGCCACAGCACCGGCAGCACGAAGAACACCACGAACACGATGAGCACCGAGCCCGCCAGCAGCCGGGGCGCCATGTGCCGCGGGGGCCGGCTGCGCTGCAGTGGTTCCCCGTGTCGAGTTCGGCTCATGACGTTCGGATCCCGTCCCGTGCGTGGGGTGTTGGCAAGGGGAGTGGGTCGTGTGTCAGTCCGCATCGAAGAACCCCGACCGTGTGACGAAGACGCCGGCGACCGACACGCTGACGACCAGGAGCTCCACAGAGACCGCGGCGGCGCCGTTGATGTTGTTCATCTGGAAGGCGAAGTCATAGGTCAACTGGTTGAGCGAGTAGTCGCGGCCGGCCACGCCCACGCTGGCCAGGGAGAGCAACTGCGGCTCGACGAAGAGCTGGGCGCCGCCCGCGAAGGCCAGGATCACCATGTACACGATCCACTTGCGGAGCATGGGGATCTGCACCCGCCAGGCGGTCTGCCAGCCGCTCGCGCCGTCGATGCGGGCGGCCTCCATGACGTCCCTGGGGATGTTGTTCAGTGCCCCGTACATGACGACGATCCAGCCGCCCGCGCCGGTCCAGAATGCGATGATCGTGAACAGCAGGGCCAGGTTGCCGGGGGCGATGACATCGCCGAAGGTGTGGAATCCCAGTGCCTCCAGCAGCGAGCTCACCGGGCTGACCGTCGGGTCGAGCATGAACAGCCACACCAGGACGCTCGCGGCGCCGGCGAGCGCTCCGGGAATGTAGTAGAGGAAGCGCAGCGCCTGACTGACCGGCCCGGAGGACAGCCGGTGCAGGAGCAGCGCCAGGACCACCACGAACACCACGAGCGACAGCAGCCAGAAGACCAGGTACAGGGCCACATGGCCCAGGGAGTCGACGAAGCGGAAGTCCCGTGCCGTGGTGACGAAGTTGGCGAAGCCGGTGAACGCGCCTCCGGCGTCCGTGAACGCGAAGTAGACGGCGTAACAGGTCGGAAGGACGCCGAAGGCGATCAGCAGCAGTACGTAGCCGGCGACGAATGCCACGCCGGCCCGGCTCTGCCGGGAGGTGCCGCGAGGGCGCCCCCGGACTGAGCCGGCCGAGGAGTGCGTGAGGGTCACTTCGAGACCTTGTATCCGTCGGCCTTGGCGTACTTGACGATCGAGTCCTGCCAGGCGGGCAGCATCGATTCGATGGTCTTGCCCTGCGTCAGGGCGGGCTTGACGGTGGCGGCCCAGATCGCCTCCTGGCTGAACTGGCCCGAGCCCCAGTCGGACCACACCTGCGAGGAGGCGTCCTTGAGGGCTGTGAGCTTTCCGGCGAAGTACCCGGAGGTGGCCTGCGCCTTCAGCCAGGTCTCGGCGGCGGGCGCGTACGCCGGGAAGCCGGGGGCCTTCTCGCCCTGGTAGGCGTTGTCGGTGGTGACCCACTTCAGGAAGTCGGTGGCCGCCTTGATGTGGGTGGAGTGCTGGGACAGCAGCCAGGTGCCGCCGCCGACGTTGCCGGTGGACGGCGAGGTGTCGCCCTGCCACTGCGGGACAGGGGCCACCGCTATCCGCTTCGCCGGGGTCTTGAGGCCGTCCTTGAACACCGCGCCGCCGAACCAGGCCGGGCCGGGCATGAGCAGGACCTTGTCGGCCTTGTTCTTGGCGAAGTCGGTGCTGAAGACCCCGCTGATGGACATGGACTTGTCCTTGACCAGTACGTCCATCAGCTTGGCCATCTTGGTGCAGTTCTCGCTGCTGGTGTCGACGGACACGGACTTGGGGCCGGTGATGTGGTTGGCGCCGCACTTGCTGGCCCACAGGTAGATCTCGGGCGTGAAGGTGTCACCGGCGTCGCCCACGAGGTAGCCGGGGTGTTCCTTGGCGACCTTCTCACCGAGCGTCTGGTACTCCTCCCAGGTCGCCGGGACCTTGTAGCCGAACTTCTTCAGCAATGGCGCGTCGTACCAGAGCACCACCTGGGAGAGGTCGTTGCGCAGGCAGTAGAGGGTCCCGTTGACCGTGCAGACGTCGTTGGCGCCCTCGGCGAACCGCCCGAGGGTCGCGTCCGGGATCAGACCCTTGTTCAGCGGCGCCGCGAAGCCCGCGTCGACCGCCCAGGTCACCTCGTTGTTCTGGGAACTGAAGACGACGTCCGGCCAGCCCTTGTGGGTGCGGTTGAAGAGCTGGACCTTCGTCTGGAGGTAGTTCGACCCGTTGGCGTCGCCGTCGTAGCTGACGATGTCCATCCTCACGCCCGGGTGCAGCGCCTGGTACTGCTTCGCGGCGTCCAAGCGGGTCGCGTCCACCCAGACGGTCAACGCCCCGTCATTCTGCGCGGCTTGGGCGAATCCGTCCTTGGTGGTCGTGCCGGTGGTGCCGCCGCTGCCACACGCGGCCACGGTGAGCAGCACGGTGGCGGCACAGCCGGCCAGCAACGTGGTGCGTCTCCTGCTGGTCCCTGTCTCCTGGTCGGCCGAAGGCTTGTAGACGGACATGAGCGACTCCACTCGGTGTGCACGAGGTTGCTGACGGCTCTGTCGTACCGATACGGAAGAAATTAGCCGCCACATCAAATGGGGAGTCAAGGGGTGGATACGGCTTTTCTCGAGTTCCAGAGTGCATGCTGGGCGGCTACTTCAAGCTTTATACAACGGCAAAACGCCTTAGAGGCCACGAATCGCATGCACAACCTTGATCGGGTTCGACGTCGGATGAGTACGACTTATTTCTGTCTGAGGTACGATGACCACGGCTTCAGGGCCGATCAGTCACCGTCGTCGCAGTCGCACGGAGGCAGGACACATGAAGGACACGCCCGTCGTGGCAGCGGTGAACGGCACGGACGAGCGGGGCGACTACCGGCCCGGATACGAGGTCGTGGCGGAGCGGATCCTCGAGTTCATCGCCGAGGCGCGTCTGGCCCCCGGCGACCGGATGCCCACGGAGAACGACCTGGCCCAGCGGCTGGACACCAGCCGAGCGGTGGTACGGGAAGCCGTGAAGATCCTCTCGGCGCTCGGGCGGGTCCGGGCGCACAAGGGACGCGGACTGTTCGTCGCGGATGACGACGGCATGCTGATCACCAGCCGTTGGGGCGGCTTCTTCCGGCCCGTGGACCTCGATCACGTGTTCATGCTGTTCGAGTTCCGCAGGGTGCAGGAGATGGCCGCCGCCAGGCTCGCGGCCACCCGGTCCACGCCCGCTGAACTGCGTGCCATCGAGGACGCCATGCAGCAGTGCCGTCACGGGTACGCCCATGGTGAGGTCGACGTGTTCAACCAGGCGGACGACGACTTCCATGCCGCGGTGGCCGCGGCCTCGCACAACACGTTCCTCGGCAGCGCGGTGCGTGACGCCCGTCGGCTGCAGCGCCAGTCCAGCGCGATCGGCATCCACGACGCCTTCGGCGAGGGCACGGCGGCCGCGGTCGAGGAGCACGAGGCGATCTACCGCGCCATTCGTGACGGCCGACCCGACGAGGCCGCCGAGGCGACAGCGGTACACCTCGACCGGACGCTGGAAGACTACCGGCGGGAGATCCAGCGGCGCCTGTTCGGATGACCGCCCTGCACGCTCGCCGCGCACGGCAGGCGGATACCGCGCGTGGTCGAGGGCGACTGGTCCGCCTCGGCCGAATACGCCGCGGGCCGTGAACTGGCTGCCGACGGCGCGGTGGGCGCGCAGTTCGCCGCCGAAGGTCTGACCTCGCCCGTCTGGAGCGCGACGACGCCTCCAGACGGGCGACTTCAGGATCTAGAAGAACCCAAGTTTCTTCGGGCTGTACGAAACAAGAAGGTTCTTCGTCTGCTGGTAGTGCTCCAACATCATCTTGTGCGTCTCGCGGCCGATCCCCGACTGCTTGTAGCCCCCGAACGCCGCGTGCGCCGGATACGTGTGGTAGCAGTTCGTCCAGACCCGGCCCGCCTGGATCGCACGGCCGGCGCGGTACGCCGTGGTGGCGTCCCGGGTCCACACGCCGGCGCCGAGGCCGTACAGGGTGTCGTTGGCGATCTTGACGGCGTCGTCGAAGTCGTCGAAGGAGGTCACGGAGACCACCGGGCCGAAGATCTCCTCCTGGAAGATCCGCATGCGGTTGTCGCCCTCGAATATGGTCGGCTGGACGTAATAGCCACCCTGCAACTCGCCGTCAAACTCGATGCGTTCGCCGCCCGTGAGTACCTTGGCGCCTTCCTGCCGGCCGATGTCCAGGTAGGAGAGGATCTTCTCGAGCTGGTCGTTGGAGGCCTGGGCGCCGATCATCGTGTCGGTGTCGAGAGGGTGTCCGGGCCTGATCAGCCGGGTGCGGGCCACGGCGGCCTCGAGGAACTCGGCGTAGTGGCCGCGCTGGACGAGCGCCCGGGACGGGCATGTGCACACCTCGCCCTGGTTGAGCGCGAACATGGTGAAGCCCTCGAGCGCCTTGTCGCGAAAGTCGTCGTCGTGGGCCCAGACATCGTCGAAGAAGATGTTGGGCGACTTGCCTCCGAGCTCGAGCGTGACCGGCTTGATGTTCTCGGAGGCGTACTGCATGATCAGCCGCCCCGTGGTGGTCTCGCCGGTGAACGCGACCTTCGCCACCCGCGGGCTGGACGCCAGCGGCTTGCCCGCCTCCACGCCGAAGCCGTTGACGATGTTGACCACGCCCGGCGGCAGCAGGTCCGCGACGAGGCTCATCCAGTAGTGGATGGAGGCCGGCGTCTGCTCGGCGGGCTTGATGACGACCGCGTTGCCGGCCGCGAGCGCCGGGGCCAGCTTCCAGACGGCCATGAGGATCGGGAAGTTCCAGGGGATGATCTGTGCGACGACGCCGAGGGGCTCGTGGAAGTGGTACGCCACCGTGTCGTCGTCGATCTCGCCCAGCGAACCCTCCTGCGCACGGATCGCACCGGCGAAGTACCGGAAGTGGTCGATCGCCAGCGGGATGTCGGCCGCCAGCGTCTCGCGCACCGGCTTGCCGTTCTCCCAGCTCTCGGCGACCGCCAGAGGCTCGAGGCGGGCCTCCATACGGTCGGCGATCTTCAGCAGGATGTCGGAGCGTTCCGTCACCGACATACGTCCCCAGGCGGGCGCGGCCGCGTGCGCCGCGTCGAGCGCCCGCTCCACGTCCTCCGCGGTGCCCCGTGCGATCTCGGTGAACGGCCGGCCGTCGACCGGCGAGGGGTTCTCGAAGTACTGCCCCCTGGCCGGAGGCACGTACTCACCGCTGATGAAATGATCGTAACGCGCCTGGTAGGAGACGATCGAGCCCTCGGTGCCGGGCGCCGCGTAACGGGTCATGCTGGTCTGCCTCCCGGTGAAGCGCTGCCCGCCGTTGGGCAGCTTTCGGCGCGAGGCTAGGAGCCGGAACGTTGCGAGGACGTTGCGCGGCCGGTCAGCGCGCTGCCCGGCGAGCGCAGGTCCCCGGTTCCGCCGCCAGTTCCGACTCCAAGGCCGTGAGCCGCGCCCGTACCGCCGCGGTCGGCCGCACCGCGGCGAGCGCCCGCCAGACCTCGAGGTCGTCCTCACCCCAGGGCGCGTGCGCCCAGTCGGACAGCAGGTCGGGGTCGCGGTGGGCGATCAGGGCGGCACGCAGCCCGTCGGCCAGGCGCCGCCGGACCCTGACCACGGCCGGTGCCCGCGAGGCGGGCAGCAGGGGCCCCGTGTACGCCGCCGCGGCCGCCGTCACCGCGCCGGCCCGCAGTCGCCGTTCGACGAGGGCGACGTCGGACTCGACCGGAGCGGTCAGCCGGTACGGCCGTGACACCAGCAGTCCCGGACCGAGCAGCCTGCGCAGCCGGGCCAGTTCGGCGCGCAACGTCACCGGCGGCACCGATTCGTCCTCGTAGACCGCGCACAGCAGTTCGTCACCGGTCAGCCCCTCCGGATGGCTGGCCAGCAACACCAGCAGTTCGCTGTGCCGGCGACTGAGCGCGAACCGTCGGCCGGCCAGCCGCAGACCGGCCTCGTCACGGCCCAGTGCGGTCAGCGCCGGTGCCTCGCCGACGGGCCGCGGCGGGGCGAGCAGGGTGAGCTGCGACTCGGCGGCGCGTGCCACCGCCTGCACGAAACCCAGGCTGTGCGGGTGGGCCAGGTCGTCGCCGCCGGTGATGTCCACCGCGCCCAGCACCTGGCCGGTGCGGGGATCGTGGACCGGCGCGGCCGCGCAGGTCCACGGCTGTACCTGCCGGATGAAATGCTCCGCCGCGAACACCTGCACCGGCCGGTCCACGGCGACCGCCGTGCCCGGCGCGTTCGTTCCGACCGCGGTCTCGGCCCAGCGCGCGCCCGGGACGAAGTTCATCCGGTCCGCCCGGCGCCGGGTCGCCGGGTGGCCCTCGACCCAGAGCAGCCTGCCGTGCGCGTCGCACACGGCGAGCAGATGCTCGCCGTCCGAGGCGAACGGTCCCATCAGCTCGCGGACCAGCGGCATCACCCGGGCGAGCGGGTGCTCCGCGCGATAGGCACCCAGGTCGCCGTCGGTCAACTCCACACTGGCGGCACCGTCCGGCCCGACACCGGCCCGCGCGCTGCGCCGCCACGAGTCCGCCACCACCGACCGCACCGGCCGCGGCACGGTGCCCGCCGTGGTGAACGTCTCGTGCGCCCGGCGCAGCACGCGTACGCGCTCGGCGGGGTCGGCCCCCGGCTCCAGGGCCATCCAAGGATCGGTCAACTGGCCCTCCCGGACGGCGATGCGGCTGGGGACATCGTCACCCGGGGTGGTGACCCGGACAACCGGTCAGGCGAAGTCGACCAGCCTGATGTAGCGGACCCAGTCCCAGTCGGGCCCCGGATCGATGTGGTCGGTCCCCGGTACCTGGTAGTGCCCGATGATGTGCTCCCGGTCCTTGGGGATGCCGTACCTGTCGCAGACCGCGGCCGTCAGTCTCGCCGACTGCTCGTACAGGGCGTCGGTGAAATAGGCGGGCTGGTCCACCCAGCCCTCGTGCTCGATGCCGATGCTGCGGGTGTTGTAGTCCCAGTTCCCGGCGTGCCAGGCGATGCTCGCCTCGCGTACGCACTGCGCGATGTGCCCGTCGGCGGAGCGCACCAGGTAGTGCGCGGACACCGCTTTCTGCGGGTTCTGGAAGATGGTCAGGGTGTCGGCATATGTCTCCTGGGTGACATGGATGATCACGCGGTCGATCGCGTAGGTGCCGGGGCGACCGGACGCCGTGTAGTTGGAACCGGTGGCCGGCTGCCACTCGGCGGTCGGATAGTCGACGGTCTCGGCCTCGGCACCAGCTCGTGTGGTGGGCAGTACCACATGGGGGACGGCGGCGAGTGCCGCACCCTTGAGCAGGCGTCGTCTGGTGGGCAGGGGTCTGTCCCGGTCCATGGTGGGGTCGCCTTCCGGAGTGGGGGGGAGCGTGGATTCGCGGACGGGTGTGGCCGGCAACGTCGGGTTCCGGCCGCGCACATGTGGTCGGTGTCGCACGCGTTGGCCAACGGTGATTCCACCGCCCGGGTTGCGAACTGACACGCTTCCAGCTCAGTGCATCCGGGCGCAGCCCGGCGGCACCGGGCCCCAGCTGCTCGGACATTTCCCCCACCATGCAACCCCCGACCGTGTGTGTCCCCTCGTTGTCCTGGTCACGCCACCAACGTCCGGCCGTGGTGAGTGCCTCGCCTGAACCACCGTACGGCGCCCGACGGTTGGGCAGCAGAGACTCGGGCCGATCCGTGGATGACCGCGGCATTGTGGACAACTCGGCCGCCCGATCCGGTGAAGCCGCCGTCGGCGAGGTGAGCGCAGAGGCAATGGGGAGTGGCGAAATCGGGCTTCGGCGTTCCTGTGACGGTCCTGTGACCGGAGGGGTGGCTTCCGCCACAGCCCGCCGTGGGCGCATCCTGATCGACTCGTCGGATGCGTACCGTCCCCGCCGGCTTCTGCGTCGTCACCGGCTTACTGTTCCTCACCTCCTGCGCCCAGAAGGAGACTTCCGCCGCCCCGACCGACGACCCCACGTGCAACGCGGAACTCTCCTCGCGGCCCGTCACGGCCTCCGGGCCCGTGGACGAGGAGACGGACGGCGTCAGCATCACGGAACAGAAGGGTGACGGAGCACGGGACTGCGCCGCGTTCCAGGTCACCAACCGCGCGAGTGAACCCTTCACCTACACGGTCACCTTCGCCTTCCTGTCCGACTCCGGATCGCGGGTGGGCGACACCAGCCGGACCGTGCCGTCCGTCGCAGCCGGTCGTACGGTGACCGGCACCGTCGGCGGCGGCGAACCGCTGCTGGGCGCACAGGGCTGGTCACGGGTGCGTGTCGAGAAGGTGAGGAGCGTCCCTGTCGACGAGGCTCCGGCCCCGGGCGGTCCCTGCCCCTCCTCGGGGCTGCGTCTGTACGCCGACGAGGGCGATGCCGCCATGGGCCTGCGGGTGGTCGGGCTCCACGTGGTGAACTGCGGGCCCCGGACCCAGCGCCTCACCGGCTATCCCCGTGTGAGCCCCCTCGGTGAGGACCACCGGCCGGTCACCGGCCTGCGGATCCTGCACGACGGCTCCGCCATCGCGTCCGGCACCGGGGCCGACGGCCCGCCCCGCCCCGTGTCCCTGAAGCCGGGCGAGGCGGCCCATGCCGGCCTGGTGTGGCGCAACACCGTGCTCTCCGGCGCCGCGGTCGACATCCCCTACGTCAGGGTCTGGGCGAAGCCAGGTTCTGCGCCGGTGATGGTGACACCGGAACTGGACCTGGGCACCACGGGGAAACTCGCCGTCGGCCCGTGGAAGCGGGACACCCAGGCGAGTCGCGACCACGGTTCACGCCCACGGGTCACAGAGGGTCGCCCTCCCGCAGACAGGTGACGGTTCCGGACAGGGCAGCGGTGCGCAGGGCGATGAGCGTGGGCAGGCGTGCGGTGAGCGGCGTGCCGGCCGACTCGTCGAGAGCGAACCACCCGTAGCGGTCGTGCTCGGCGCTGAGCCGGACGCGTGCCTCGCCCTCAAGGGTGCCGCCGTGGAAGAAGCAGTCGAGGACCGGCCCTGTCCCCAGTACGTCCACCCGGTGGTCGATGCCGATCAGTGTGGGCACGGGGCCGAGTTCGATGCCCGTCTCCTCCCGCATCTCCCGCCGCGCCGCCGTCCAGGGGTCCTCCCCGTGGTCGACCATCCCGCCGGGCAGCCACCAGGTACCGGCGGTCGGCTGACCGGGCCCGTAGCGCAGGAGCAGGACGCGGCCCCGACCGTCCAGCAGCACGACGCAGGAGGCAAGGAGAGCCTGCGGCTGGGTCTTGACCCACTCCTCACGGGGCATCCATGTGCCGCTCATCCCCGCTCCGCCACCGTCGCCGGGTCGTCGAGCACCGCGCGTATCACGGAGTGTGCGGCGCCGAGCAGCGGTCCCTCGGGTCCGAGGCGGGACACCGACACCGGGCAGGCGGGCCCCGCCGTCCGGCTCGCCAGCTCGGCCTCCAGCGACGGCAGGAGCCACGGCGACAGCCCGGCCAGCGCGCCGCCGAGGACGACGGCCTCGGGGTCGAGCAGGTTGACCGCCCCGGTCAGGGCTATGCCGAGGGCCGTGCCGGCGTCCCGCAGCGCCTGCCGCACGCCCGCGTCCCCTTCGTCGGCCCGCCGGGCGAGCAGCCCGACCAGGTCCTCGCCCGGTTCGAGCCCCGCCGCGCGCAGAACCGCTTCCTCTCCGGCGTACTGCTCCAGGCAGCCGCGTCCGCCGCACACGCACCGGGGCCCGTCCGGGTGTACCGGCACATGGCCCAGCTCGCCCGCGAACCCCCGCGTGCCACGCAGCAGCCGGCCGTCCACGACGACCGCTGCGCCGATGCCGATCTCCGCCGACACATGCAGGAAGTCGCCGGGAGTGTGCGCCCCGAGCCAGAGTTCGGCCAGGGCACCGAAGTTCGCCTCGTTGTCCACGGTCAGCGGGACGCCGGTGGGCAGCAGGGCCGCGAGGTCCGTGTCGTGCCAGCCGAGGTTGGGGGCGCGTACGACCGTACGGTCGTCCCGCGCCACCAGGCCGGGCACCGCGACCGCGAGACCGGCAGGCCACAGCCCCTCCTGCTCCGCCTCCGCGACGACCCGGCGGACGAGAGCGTCGAGCTCCTCGAGTACCGGTTCGGCCGCACGACCACGGTTGACGCGGCGCCGGACGGCCCGGGCCCGGACCTCGCCGCGCAGGTCGACCGCGCACACCGCGAGGTGGTCGACGCCGACCTCCGCGCCGATCCCGGCCGGCCCCTGACCGCTGACCGCGAGCGCCGACCCGGGACGGCCCACACGGCCCGGCCGCTCGGGACCCAGCTCCTCCAGCAGCCCCCACCGGATCAGCTCGTCCACCAGGGTGGACACCGCAGCCCGTGTCAGACCGATGCGTGAGGCGACGGCGGCGCGCGAGAGCGGCCCTTCGGCGCGGACGGCGTGCATCGCCCGGGCGAGGTTGCGGCGGCGCATGCCCTGCTGGGTGTCCGGCAGCGCCCGGCCAGGGCCGGCCGGGCGAGCCTCGTGCAGCGGTGCGCTCATGCCTGAAGTCAGTCCTCGGTCCGTCTGTCCGGTCAGTGCGTCAGTCCGTCGGCACGCCGTACGGCCACCACGTCCCCGCGCCGTCGTGCTCCCGGAGACGGACGGTCAGCGACCGCCCGCACCCCGCTCCAGCAGCGGCGCCGCGTCGGAGAGTACCCCGGAGATACGGGCCAGCGTCTCCTCGTCCCGCTCCACGGCCTCCAGTACCGGTCCGGCCGTGGTGTTCCAGCGGCGCGCGACCGCGGCCGGGTCCTCACCGGTCAGCAGTGCGGCCGCCTGGGCCGCGGCGCCGAGCGCGACGAGTTCCCTGGCCTCGGGGATCTGCACCGGCCGTCCCGACAGGCGCCGGACCGTCTGCTGCCAGGCCCCGCCCCGTGCCCCGCCGCCGATCAGCAGCAGCGGTGCCGTGCGGTCCGCGTCCTCGTCGAGCACCAGGTCCAGCGCGCCGAGCAGAGCGTGCACGGCGCCGTCGTACGCCGCCTGCAGGAGTTGCCCGGCGGTCGTGTCGTGGCGCAGGCCGTGCAGAAGACCCGAGGCGTCCGGCAGGTTCGGGGTGCGCTCACCGTCGAGGTACGGCAGCAGCGTGACCGAAGTGCCGGGCTCCACGGCCTCGCGGTCCAGGCCCAGCAGGGCCGCCACCCGGTCGACCGCGAGGGTGCAGTTCAGGGTGCAGGCCAGCGGCAGCCAGTCCCCGCGCGCGTCGGCGAACCCCGCGACGGTGCCGCTCGGGTCGGCGGGGCGGTGCTCGGAGACGGCGTACACCGTGCCCGATGTGCCGAGGCTGAGCACCGGGGTGCCCGGGCGCAGCCCGAGGCCCAGCGCGGCAGCCGCGTTGTCGCCGGTGCCGGGGGCGACGAGGGTGCCCTTGGAGAACGGCAGGTCGTGGCTGTCGCGCACCGTCCCGGCCACCTCGCCCGGCCGCACCACCCGCGGCAGCAGCGCGGGATCGAGCCCCACGCGCGCGAGGACGTCCTCGTCGTACGCCTCGGTCCCGGACGCCCACCAGCCCGTACCGGAGGCGTCGCCGCGGTCGGTGGTGCCCTGACCGGTCAGATGCCCGGTGAGGTAGTCGTGGGGCAGGCGGACGGCCGCGGTGGCGCGGACCGCGTCCGGCTCGTGCTCGGCGAGCCACGCCCACTTCGTGACCGTGAAGGACGCGCCGGGCACGCTGCCGGTCCGCTCCGCCCAGGCCTTCGGGCCGCCCAGCTCCTCGACGAGCCGACGGGCCTGCGGCGCAGAGCGCACGTCGTTCCACAGCAGCGCGGGGCGCACCGGCTCACCCCGGGCGTCCAGGGTGACCAGGCCGTGCTGCTGGCCGCCGATCGACACCGCGGCCGCTTCGTGAGCCGCGTCCCCGCACTGGTGGAGCGCCGCGCACAGGGCCTCCCACCACTGTCGGGGGTCGCTCTCCCGGCCGGCGCCGGAGGAGACGGTGTGCGGCGCCTGGCCGCTCGCCACGACCTGTCCGGTGGCCGCGTCGACGACCAGGACCTTGGTGGACTGGGTGGACGAGTCCACGCCGACGACGAGCGGACCCTCGGCTGCTGACATCGGGCTCTCCCTCTTTCCGCGGCTCGCGGGATCTGGTCTCGAGATCAGGCCTCGAGGACATCTTGTCCCTTCCCAGGGACGCGAGTGCATACTAATTTGTAAATCGCCATGACGAAATAGTCGCAAGCGAGCAAGGAGCCGCGGCATGAGCTACCAGCCCACCCCCGAGCACAGGTTCACCTTCGGCCTGTGGACCGTCGGCTGGCAGGGACGGGACCCGTTCGGCGACGCCACGCGCCGCGCCCTCGACCCGGTCGAGACGGTGCAGCGACTGGCCGAGCTCGGCGCCTACGGGGTGACCTTCCACGACGACGACCTGATCCCCTTCGGGTCCTCGGACACCGAGCGCGAGTCGCACATCAAGCGGTTCCGCCAGGCCCTGGACACGACCGGGATGACCGTGCCGATGGCCACCACCAACCTCTTCACGCACCCGGTCTTCAAGGACGGCGCGTTCACCGCCAACGACCGCGAAGTGCGGCGCTACGCCCTGCGCAAGACCGTCCGCAACATCGACCTGGCGGTCGAGCTGGGCGCGAAGACGTACGTGGCCTGGGGCGGCCGCGAGGGTGCCGAGTCCGGTGCCGCCAAGGACGTGCGCGTCGCCCTGGACCGCATGAAGGAGGCCTTCGACCTGCTCGGTGAGTACGTCACCTCCCAGGGCTACGACCTGCGCTTCGCCATCGAGCCCAAGCCGAACGAGCCGCGCGGCGACATCCTGCTGCCCACCGTCGGCCACGCGCTGGCCTTCATCGAGCGGCTGGAGCGCCCGGAGCTGTACGGAGTCAACCCCGAGGTCGGCCACGAGCAGATGGCCGGGCTCAACTTCCCGCACGGCATCGCCCAGGCCCTGTGGGCGGGCAAGCTCTTCCACATCGACCTCAACGGCCAGTCCGGCATCAAGTACGACCAGGACCTCCGCTTCGGCGCCGGCGACCTGCGGGCCGCCTTCTGGCTGGTCGACCTCCTGGAGAGCGCCGGTTACGACGGCCCCCGCCACTTCGACTTCAAGCCGCCCCGGACCGAGGACCTCGACGGAGTGTGGGCGTCGGCGGCCGGCTGCATGCGCAACTACCTCATCCTGAAGGAGCGCGCGGCGGCCTTCCGCGCCGACCCGGAGGTCCAGGAGGCACTGCGCGCCTCGCGCCTGGACGAGCTGGCGCAGCCCACCGCGGCGGACGGCCTGCAGGCGCTGCTCGCCGACCGCACGGCCTTCGAGGACTTCGACGTGGAGGCGGCCGCCGCACGCGGGATGGCCTTCGAGCGCCTCGACCAGCTGGCCATGGACCACCTGCTGGGGGCGCGCGGCTGATCGCACGCGCGCGGGCCGGTGACGCGTACGCGCGCGTGCCGCCGAACGGCCCGCGCGCGTAATGCCCCGGAATCGTGCGGTCCATGGTCTGAGCCGGTATCAACCTCGGTGCGCCGGTCGCCTCCCGGACCGTACGCGGCGATGGTGGACGGTATGACCCCACCGTCCGCACCGCCGCCACCGTCGGTACCGCCCCCGCCGCCCGGACCTCCGGGCGGCGGCTTCGGACCACCTCCTGGCGGCCCTGGCCCCGGCACGCGAAGGCGCCGGGGCCCGCTCTTCGCCGTCCTGGCCGTGCTCGCGGTGGCCGGGACGGTCCTCGCCGTGGCCCTGATGGCCTCCGGCGGCGACGGTCCCTCGGACGACCGGCGCCCTGCGAGCAGCGCCGCTTCCAGAGACTCGCCCAGGCCCTCGTTCCGGCTGCCGACCGAACTGCCCAGCGGGCTGCCGCCGGGATTGCCCTCCCGGCTGCCGAGCGGTCTGCCCTCGTTGTTCCCCAGCGGGCTGCCGAGCGATGTCCCGAGCGACTTCGAGTCGTTCCTCAGCGCGTTCCCCGACACGCTGCCCTGAGGCGGCACCGCCGACCAGATCCAGCCGGGGGAAGCCGACCCTCAGGGAGGAGTAAGGGTCGAGCCTCAGGGACGTCTCAGGGTCGCGAAGCGGAACCGCGGGAAGCGCGGACCCGTTTCCACATCAGAGAGCGGCATTGGCCGTGAAGGAGGCGACGCTCATGTCGAACAACGCGAAGATCGCCGCAGGAGGTGTGGCGGTCGGGCTCATCCTGCTCATATGGCTGCCCTGGTGGATCTCGTTCCTGATCATCGTGGGAGTGCCGGTGGTCGCCTACCTTGCGCTGGATCCGTCGCAGCGCCGCAGGCTGCGCCGTGTCACGCGCAAGGAACTCGGCCGCTGAGGCGCTGCCGTCCGGAGCGTCTCCCGTGCATTCCGCGTCCCCTGGACCAGGGCGGGAGCCGACCACGCCGCTGCCGCCGGTCAGCCGACGGGCATGCCCGGGAGCGGCGTGGTGCTCCGCTCCACCCGGGCGGCAGTAGACGCCTGTGGCCCGACAGGCCGCACTCGGCTGCGACGATCCGGGACCCGTCGCCCGCGCCGCGGCGCTCTGGGCCCGGCCCGCGCACCTGCGGGAGAGGCGCTGCGCCGAACTCGTCTCCCTGGACGCCACCTTCGCGACCATGCCGTTCGTTCCGCGCACCCTCGCCATCCGTCGCACGGCCACGACCGACGACGTGCCCATGACCCCGGATCGGCCGCCCACGCGCGCCGCCCTGGAGGCCCTGCTGGTCGTCATGGGCAGCAGCAGGTGACCAGGAGCGCCGCCCGTGTCGGGCACGGCCCGGACGGCCTCACATCGGCCGCACGGCCAGCTTGTCGAGCGCCTCCAGCAGACCGGGCAACTCGGGGCCACGACCCAACGGCAGGACCTCGCCGGGTTTCTCGTCGAGCAGCACGAACGCCATGTCGTCGGTGCGGGCCACCATCGACCAGCCGGGGCCGTCGACGCGCAGCGTCCGGGCGTTCCCCGGGGCGAACGACGAGCGGACCCGCCCGAGCGGCGGCGGAGTGTCCACGTAGGCGTGTGCCTCGGCGAGTACGCGCCGGATGCCGGGGTGGCCGGGAGACGGAGCGTCCGCCCCGTCCTCCCGTCTGTCCTTCCCGCCGTCCCGTGGCACGGTCGAGCCGTCCGGCACCCGGAAGCTCGCGTCGTCGATCTGCCCCCGCCACACGGCCCACTGCAAGGCGATCTCGTCGGCGCCCAGACGCCGCTGGGCCGGTCCCCAGGAGGTGGTGTCCGGCGGGGCCAGCGGGGGCCGGTCCGTGACCTCTGGGCCGGGGTCGTGCGGCGCGGGCACGTTCGGTGCGGCGACGGCTACAGCCAGGGGCCAGCCAGGCAGGGCGGCCACGACCGAGCGCTCGTCGGGCGACAGCTCGTACTCCATGCCGCAGTCCCAGGACGCGATCGCCACGGCGACCAGCGAGACGTCGTCGATGACGACCGTCCAGCGGGAGCCGTCGCCGTCCTGGCCGAGCACCAGGCCGTAGCCGTCGGCGCGTGGCGCCAGGTCCAGCGCGGCGCACGCCTCCGGGTAGTCGTCGCCCAGCACGCCCGGAAACTGCGCCGGCGTCAGCAGTACCGCCGTGAGTACGTACAGCGCATCGTCCGCGGTGGCGACGACCTCATCCGTCCCGGCCATCCCAGCCTCCCCAATGGTTCGTCCAACGGCGCGCACCCTAGTGGGAGCAGAACGCGGTTGTCACGACTCCCCTCGCACGCGCAGCAGCGGTCTTCTCGCGGTCCTCCACCGGGAAACGGGTGAAAAGCCGTCCGTCGGACGCCGGTCAGGCCACGGGCAGCCCGAGCAGGTCACGGGCCACCTTGCGTGGAGACTCGTCCCGTTCCCGGGCCAGCGCGATGACGGCCCGGCACGCCAGCTCGCTCACCCCGAACGACAGCGCCTCCGGCGACACCCAGGAAGCGGCCTCCTCGATCCCGTCCTGGTCGTCCTCCGCACTGGCCGACACGTAGGCGGCCGCGGCGTCGAACAAATTGTGCGTGCCCTTTTCGCGGTCTCCGCCCGCGTCCACGCGCGCGGAGACGCCCAGCCCGGCGATCTTCTCGCGGATCCTGTCCCACATGCGGGCCACCTTCCCCTGCGTGGCGTTCTCCGGCTCATCGTTCATCCGTCCCTCCTCAACGTAGAGTTGGAGCCTCGGCGGCAAAAGGGGGATGACGCGGTGAAGCGTTTCGAGCGGCTCGAACGGATCCGCCGGATGGATCCGGTGGCGGACGCCGTGGAGATCTACCGGATCAGCGCCACTCTCGAATTTCCCTGGGACTTCGCCCGGGCCCTGGAGCTGGCCCTGTACCGGACCTACGCCGTACCGAGCATCGGCCGGCTGCTCGCCGAGACGGCGGAGCTCACCGACCGTACGCAGAAGCGCTATGACGACACGTCGCTGCTCCTCGACGCCGTCGTCGAACACGGCTTCGCCTCCGTCCAGGGGCGCACGGCGATCCGCCGCATCAACCAGATGCACCGCGCCTACGACATCAGCAACGACGACATGCGCTACGTGCTGTGCACCTTCGTCGTGACACCGAAGAGGTGGATCGACGCCTATGGCTGGCGCCGGATGTCCCGGCACGAGATCGTTGCCGCCACCGTCTACTACCGCACGCTCGGCCGGCACATGGGCATCACGGACCTGCCGGAGTCCTACGAGGCCTTCGAGGACTGCCTGGACGCCTACGAGGAGGCCCACTTCGCCTGGGACGAGCAGTCGCGCCGGGTCTCCGACGCCACGCTCGATCTCATGACGTCCTGGTATCCCAAACCCATGGCGCCCGTGCTGCGCGCCGCGACGCTCGCCCTTCTCGACGAACAGCTGCTGAGGGCCTTCCGCTACGAGCCCCCCGCCCCCGCCACCACCACGGTCGTGCGGCGCGCCGTCCGGATGCGGGGACGCCTCGTCCGGCTGCTCCCGCCGCGCCGCACACCCCACTACGGTCGGCAGAACTGGGAGATCAAGGGTTACCCGAACGGCTACCGGCTGGCCGACCTGGGCACCCGCCCGGTGCCCGGCGTGCGGGGCTGCCCGGTGCGGCACACCGGCATCTCAGCGGCCGACCCCCTCGAGTGAGGCGAGGGTCTCGCGCAGCCAGGTGAGCTCCGCCCGGCTCGTGGCCCGGGCGATGGTGAGAATGCCACGCCGGAACGGATCGTCCAGTTCCTCGGCCCGCAACGGGCGGTCACCGTCGTAGAAGAAACTGGCCGGTTCCTCCAGGAACGCCAGCCGGCGCCGTAGCAGCGCCGCCTGCGCGGACGGGTCGTCGAGATGTCTGAGGAAGGCGAGCAGCGTGAACCACAGGTTCTCGTCGGTGATCTCCCGCTGGGCCGGTTCGGTGAGCCGCCGCCGCAGCTCGCGCCTGCCCTCCTCGGTGAGCGTCAGTACATGACGCGGTGCGGCCACTGAGCCCGGCTCGGTGGTGCGCGCGAGCAGACCCGCCTTCTCCAGGCGCTTGATCGCGGGATACAGCGTGCTCTCGGCGATGGGCCGTACGTGGCCCGTCAGCGCCGCGATGTGCTTGCGCAGCACGTAGCCGTGCAGCGGGGCGTCGTAAAGGAATCCCAGGATGGCGAGCTCCAGCATGTCCGCATTCTGCTTCACATCCGCTGTATGACGCCACGCAGGTACCTCTCTTCCGTAATACATCGTGACAGAGGTATTGTTTGACCGAGGTATCGTTTGGTCGTCACGGGTGTCAGCGAGGAGGACGTCATGAAGCAGGCCGAGTTCGACGGCAGGGGAAGCCGCATCCGCTGGACCGAGACCCCGGGCGCGAACCCCGCGCGCGTGTACGTCCACGGGCTGGGTGCGGCGTCGGCCGTGTACCACGCGCACATCGCGGCCCGCCCGGAACTCGCAGGCCGGCGCAGCCTGTTCGTCGACCTGCCCGGGCACGGCGTCAGCGACCGGCCGGGCGACTTCGGCTACACCCTCGAGGAGCACGCTGACGCCGTGGCGGTCGCGCTGGACGCAGCGGGCCTCACAGGAGCCGAGCTGATCGGGCACAGCATGGGCGGTTCCGTCGCCGTCGTGCTCGCTCACCGGCGGCCCGACCTGGTTTCCCGGCTCGTCCTCACGGAAGCCAATCTCGACGCCTTCCCTCCGCCCGGTGCGGACAGCAGCTCGATCGCCTCTTACCAGGAGGAGGAGTTCGTGGCAGGCGGGCACGCGCGCGTGCTGGAGAAGGTGGGCCCCCTGTGGGCGGCGACGATGCGGCTGGCCGACCCGCGGGGACTGCATCGCAGCGCCGTCGGACTGAGGAGGGGCTCGGACCCCGTCATGCGCGATCTGCTGGAGGGGCTGGGGATCGAGCGCGTCTACCTCCAGGGCGAGCTGAGCGGTGAACTGCCCGGCAGGGACCGGCTGGAGGCGGCCGGGGTCCGCGTGCTGACCGTGCCGGCCGCCGGTCACAACATCATGTTCGACAATCCTGACGCGTTCGCGGCGGCGGTCGCAGGCGTCGGATAGGTCCTCCGCGGGGGTCAGCCCTCGCGGACAGCCAGGGCCAGGAAGCGTGTGTCCTCGTCGACGTACGACGTCATGCGCCACCCGGCACCGGCCAGCAGGGGGCCCAGGTTGGCCTCGGCGCGCAGGTCGTCCGGAGTGATCCGGCGGCCCTGGCGTGCTGCCAGAGCGGCCCGGCCGACCGGGTGGAAAAGGGCCAGTGAGCCTCCGGGCCGTACCACGCGTGCCAGCTCCCGCAGGTTCTCCGCCGGATGCGGCAGGTGCGCGATCAGTCCCGCGCCGAACACGGCGTCGAACGCCCCGGACCGCAACGGCAGCGCGGCGACATCGGCCAGCAGCAGCCGGCCGTGACGATCCCGCCCCGCGCGAACGGCGGCCCGCAGCATCGCCGGAGTCAGATCCACTCCGACGACGACGCCGGACGGCCCCACGGCCGTGCGCAGCGGCTCCAGGGCGCGTCCCGTGCCGCAGCCGGCGTCGAGCACACGGTCCCCCGCGCGCAGCCCGAGATCGGCGACGGCGGCGGCGAAGGCCGGGTCGTCACCCGGAAACTTGCTGTCCCAGCCGTCCGCCCGGGCGGCGAAGAACTCCTGGACGTGTGTGTGGTCATCGCTCATGGTCCGCATGATCCCTCACTCACATGGAGGGACGCTCTGTGCACATGTTCGAGCGTGACGCGATCGTTCCGGCGCACGTCTGCGCCAGATTCCAACACTTTTCGAAATGCGCCCCCTTTGTACGTCCCTGTCGGGTCTAGCGTCCCGGGGCCATGGGACACCTGGACCACGCCTCCTTCGGCTGGCTGACCCCCACGCTGTCGTACGTGATGGCGTGCATCGGCGCCGCTCTGGGACTGCGCTGCACCGTCCGCGCGCTCGGCACCACCGGCCGGGCACGCCGCAACTGGCTCCTCACCGCGGCATCCGCGATCGGCACCGGCATCTGGACCATGCACTTCGTGGCCATGCTCGGCTTCAGCGTCAGCGGCACCGACATCCGCTACGACGTGCCGCTGACCATCCTCAGTCTCCTGGTCGCCGTGGTCGTCGTCTGCGCCGGCGTCTTCGCCGTCGGCTACAGCCGCGACCGCACCCGCGCCCTCCTGCTCGGCGGCCTCACCACCGGGCTGGGCGTGGCGAGCATGCACTACCTGGGCATGGCGGCCGTGCGGCTGCACGGAGACGTGACCTACGACCCGGTGCTGGTCGGGATCTCCGTCCTGATCGCAGTGCTCGCCGCGACCGCGGCCCTGTGGGCCGGGCTCAACATCAAGTCGCCGATCGCGGTCACCGTCGCCTCCCTCGTCATGGGAGCGGCCGTCAGCAGCATGCACTACACCGGCATGTTCGCGGTCCGCGTGCACGTCACCCCCTCGGGCCAGGTGCTGCCCGGGGCCACGGCGATGCAGTTCATCTTCCCCCTCGCCGTCGGCCTCGGGTCCTACCTGTTCATCACCTCGGCCTTCGTCGCCCTCTCGCCGACGGCGGGGGAGCGCGAGGCATCCGCCTCCGCGCAGCGCCCGGTGCAGAGCCCCGCCCGCTGACCGGCCCCCGCCGGTAGCGCGCCCCACCCACATCCGAGCGAGAAGGCCATGCGTACACCCCGTAGGACCACACCAGGCGAGCAGACGCCGCCCTCGCCGCCGGTGCGCGGCCGTCGCGCCCATGCCGGGCGGCCCGCCGACGAAGACACCGACGACACGGCCGGCCGGCCCCCGGACGCCGCTCCCGTGCGCACGGGACGCCGGCGGATCAGACCCCGGACCGTACGCGCCAAGGTCGTCTGCCTGCTGATGGTGCCCGTCGTCTCCCTGCTCGCCCTGTGGGCGTACGCCACCGTCACCACCGCCCAGGACGTTGCCCGGCTGCGCCAGTCGCAGCGTGTGGACGCCGAACTGCGCGCCCCGCTCGCCGACGCCGTCACCGCCCTGCAGGCCGAACGCGTGGCCGCCGTGCGCTGTGCGACCGATCCGGCCACCACACAGGGCGACGACCTGCGGGCCCTCGCCGCCCGCACCGACCGTGCCGTTGCCCGGCTGCGGCTCGGTGACCACAACACCGTCGCCGACGGCCAGGAACTGCCCTCCGGCGTCGCACAGCGCCTGGAGGACTTCGTCAGCGGGGCCGAGCACCTGCGCACCGTGCGCACGGCGGTGCTCAACCGCCGCGCCGGCTGGGACGAGGCGTATGGTCGGTACACGCGGGCCATCACCACCGCCTTCGAAGTGAACGGCGCCCTCACCGGCATCCAGCAAGCCGATCTGGGCTCCGACGCGCGCGTGGTGCTCGAGTTCTCCCGCGCCCGGGAAGCCCTGGCGCAGGAGGACGCGGTACTCACCGGCGCCCGCCTCGCGGGCGGACTCGCCGGCGAGCGACTGCGCCTGTTCACCGGCGCCGCCGACACCCGCCGCGCACTCACCGACGCCGCCGTCGCCGACCTGCCCGCCGCCCAGCGTGCCGCCTGGCGGAAACTCGCCGCCGGCGGCGCCTACACCGCCCTCGGAGCCGTCGAGGACAGGGTCCTGGCCGCGGCGCCCGGCGCCCGCGCGGCCGCGGCCGCCCCGGCAGGCACCTGGGAGGGGGCCCACGCGCGCGTACGGGACGGAATGCGGGCCATCGAAAGGGACGCCGCGATCACCGTCGCCGGCCAGGCCGACCCGTACAGCCGCGGCCTGCTCACCCCGGCCGGAGCCGCCGTCCTCTTCGGCCTCGCCGCCGTGACCGCCTCACTCGTCATCTCCGTACGCATCGGACGCGCACTCGTGGTCGAGCTGGTCGGTCTGCGCAACGGCGCGCTGGAGATCGCCCGCCGCAAACTTCCCGAAGCCATGCGGAGACTGCGCGCCGGGGAGGAGATCGACATCCGGGCCGAAGCCCCTTCGGGACCGCCCGCGGAGGACGAGACCGGTCAGGTCGCCGAAGCCCTCGGTACCGTCCACCGGGCGGCCCTGCGCGCCGCCGTGGAACGGGCCGAGCTGGCCAGCGGCATCTCCGGGGTCTTCGTCAACCTGGCCCGCCGCAGTCAGGTCCTGGTGCACCGCCAGCTGAGCCTGCTCGACAGCATGGAACGCCGCTCGGACGACCCGGAGGAACTCGGTGACCTCTTCCGGCTCGACCACCTCACCACCCGCATGCGGCGCCACGCGGAGAGCCTGATCATTCTCTCCGGGGCGGCGCCCGGGCGGGCCTGGCGCATGCCCGTCTCCCTCACGGACGTCGTACGCGCGGCCGTCTCCGAGGTCGAGGACTACGCGCGCGTCGAGGTGCGGCAGCTTCCCGAGACATCCGTCGCCGGCGCCGCCGTCGCCGACCTCACCCACCTGCTCGCCGAACTCGTGGAGAACGCCGCCCAATTCTCACCGCCCCACACGCGCGTCCGCGTCACGGGTGAACCCGTCGGCAACGGCTACGCCCTGGAGATCGAGGACCGCGGGCTGGGGATGGGCCCGGAGACACTCGACGAGGCGAACCGGCGCATCGAGCAGTCCGAGGCGCTCGACCTGTTCGACAGCGACCGTCTGGGCCTCTTCGTGGTCAGCAGGCTCGCCGCACGCCACAGCATCAAGGTGCACCTGAGGACCTCGCCCTATGGCGGCACCACCGCGGTGGTCCTGCTGCCCACCGCCCTCCTGCACGGCGATCCGGCGGAACCCACCGCCCACTCGGCGGCGGACCGGGAACGCACCGAGCACCACGCATACGCGCGCGTGCCCGAGGCCCGAGCACCCCACGAGGTCGCGGTGGAGTCCTCCGGCCGGCCCGTCCTCGCGGCCACCGGCCGGCCGTCCGCCGAACCCGCGATCGAAACCGCACCCCCGGGAGTCACCACCTTGCGGCTGCACCGCCCCCCGAACGACTCCGAGGGCTCCGACGACCTCCCGCGCCGGATACGGCAGGCGAGTCTGGCGCCCCAACTGCGTGAACACCACCCCAAGCCGTCCCCGGCACCGGACCCGCGGAGCGACGACCGCACCCCCGAACTGGTGAGGGACCGCATGGCGGCCTACCGCGACGGCTGGACGCGCGGCGGCGGCAGGCGTCCCGGTCGCGGGACCACCCCCGACCTCCAAGCGGGCAGCGACAGCACTGAAGGAGACCCCGTATGATCCACGACCCGAGAACGAGGCCCGCCCAGCCGTCCGGCGAACTCGACTGGCTGCTGGACGACCTGGTGACACGCGTCGGCGACGTACGGCACGCCGTAGTGCTGTCCAACGACGGCCTGGCGGTGGGCGCCTCGACCGGCCTCCTGCGCGCGGACGCGGAGCACCTCGCCGCCGTCGCCTCCGGTTTCCACAGTCTCGCCAAGGGAACGGGGCGGCACTTCGGAGTCGGAGGCGTCCGCCAGACCATGGTGGAGATGGACGACGCCTTCCTCTTCGTGGCCGCCGCCGGAGACGGCTCCTGCCTCGCCGTCCTCACCGCGGTGACCGCCGACATCGGACTCGTCGCGTACGAGATGGCACGGCTGGTCAAGCGCGTCGGTGAGCACCTCTACACGGCCCCCCGGGCCGCCACGCGGCCCCCTGCCGCCGGATGAACCGAGAAGGCGGTCGGCACCCATGAGCGAGGACACCAGCGGCACTCCGCCGAAGCAGGGCAGCCAGTGGTACGACGGCGAGGCCGGACCTCTGGTCCGCCCGTACGCCATGACCGGCGGACGCACCAGGCCCGGCCCCAGCGGAGTGCGCTTCGATCTGATCGCACTCGTGACGCTCGATCCCGGCGGCCTCACCGCAGACGGCAACCCCGCCCTCGGCCCCGAGCACCGCTCGCTCGTCGACCTGTGCCGCACCGAAACCCAGTCGGTCGCCGAACTCGCCGCCGGCACGGACCTCCCCGTGGGTGTGGTCAGAGTGCTGCTGGGTGACCTGCTCGATCTGGGCCGCGTCACGATCAGCCGCCCGGTGCCCCCGGCGCAGCTGCCCGACGAACGGATTCTTCGCGAGGTCATCGCGGGATTGCGGGCGTTGTAGATGACAGTTCCCGACCCACCGGACCCTCGCCGCCCAGCCGCGCGCGACCCGCATCCCCGAGAGAAGTGATCATGGTCTCAGAGCTCTCCGAGCACTCCGACACCACCGACGGCGAGACGTCCGCCCTGGCGCTGAAGATTCTGGTCGCCGGCGGCTTCGGCGTCGGCAAGACCACCCTGGTCGGCGCGGTCAGCGAGATCCGCCCGCTGCGCACCGAGGAACTGCTGAGCGAGGCCGGTCAGTCGGTCGACGACACCGACGGCGTCGACCAGAAGGTCACCACGACCGTGGCCATGGACTTCGGCCGTATCACCATCCGCTCGGGCCTGTCCCTGTACCTCTTCGGTACACCGGGCCAGGACCGCTTCTGGTTCCTGTGGGACGAGCTGTCACAGGGCGCGCTGGGAGCGGTGGTCCTGGCGGACACCCGTCGGCTGGAGGACTGCTTTCCGGCCGTGGACTACTTCGAGCACCGGCACATCCCGTTCGTGGTGGCGGTCAACTGCTTCGCCGGGGCACGCACCTACGACACCGACGACGTGTGCCGTGCCCTCGATCTCGACCGGGGGACCCCCGTGGTCCTGTGCGACGCCCGTGACCGGGACTCGGGGAAGGAGGTGCTGATCCGGCTCGTCGAGTACGCCGGGCGGATGCACACCGCCCGGCTGCTCGACTCGGTCGGCTGAGGGCCTGCGAGGCCTCAGTCCGCAACGTCCTTCAAGGCGACCACATGCTCGACGCTGACACGGACCAGAAGTTCGCCCGGAACGCCGTTGCGGGCGCCGAACTCCTCGGCCCGCTCCTCACCCATGTACCGCGCGGCGATACGGGTCGCCCAGTGCCGGACCTCGCCGAGATCCTCCGACAGCCGGGCGCGGCCGTTCAGCACCACGAAGTGGAAGGGCGGCCGGTCGTCGTCCACGCAGAGCGCGACCTGGCCGTCGCGTGCCAGATTGCGCCCCTTCACGGTCTCCTTGCCCGTGTTGAAGACCACCTCGTCCCCATCGAGCAGGAACCAGATCGGTGCCAGGTGCGGGGTGCCGTCGGCCCGCACGGTCGACAGTTTGCCGGTGCGGGTGCCCGCCGAGACGAACGCCCGCCATTCCTCGTCGGTCATCTTCTGTGCCATACCTCCATCCTCCTTGCCCGGACGGCGGTCGTGGTGAAGGCTGGCGAAGAGTTCCTCCAGCCAGGGGGAGACGTCACACGGGGAGAGACCGCAAATGGCGCAGAACCAGGGACTCGGGTGGCTCCTGGACGACCTGACGGAACGCGTGGAACAGGTACGGCACGCGCTGGTCCTGTCGAACGACGGCCTGGTGACGGGCGCGAGCACCGGCCTCCGCCGTGAGGACGCGGAGCATCTCGCCGCCGTCGCCTCCGGACTGCACAGCCTGGCGAAGGGTTCGGGACGCCACTTCGGTGCGGGCAGGGTCCGCCAGACGATGGTCGAGTACGACGACGCCGTGCTGTTCGTCACCGCTGCCGGCAGCGGAAGCTGTCTGTGCGTGCTCAGCGGCGCGGAGGCCGACATCGGACAGATCGCCTACGAGATGACGCTGCTGGTCAACCGGGTCGGCGAGCACCTCGGCGTGGATGCCCGGCAGCCCGGGCGTGAACCCAAAGAAGATCTCTGACCTGCATATTCGTCGCTCCGCCTGGAGTTATCCACAGGCTCGCCAGGAGATTCGCCGGACCAGCTACGGTTTTTTCACGGCGAGCGCGGACGGCGTGAGCCACCACTCCACGGGGGAGACGACCATGTCGGGCAGCACCATCGCGGCACCACGTCATCTGACCTGCGCGCCGAGCCGTGCCGCGCGGGAACTCGGCCTTGCGCGCGGCGAATTCGACCTCGCAGTACTCCTCGGGCGGATCCGGACCGTGCCCGACCGACAGGGAGGCGGGGGCCGCCGCGTGGAGCGGTCCGAGATCGAGCGGCTGCGCGCCGAGGAGGGATTCCCCGAATCACTGCGGGAGAGCGTCAGGGCCGTGGGTACCACGGAGGGCGCGGCCCTGATGGAAGTGTCGGCCATGAGGTTCACCCGCCTGGCACGCCTCGGCCTGGTGGTGCCCGTGCGCTTCTATCTGAACCGGTACCGAGCCGTGGTCTGGCTCTATCCGGCCGAGGAACTGCGGCAGTTCACGGCGGACGAGCGGAACGCCCCACTGCTCACCGGCCGCACCCCCGAGGCCATGCGCGAGCGACTGGGGGAGGGGCTGGATCTGCGGGCCCGCACCTGGCGCGGACGTCATCTCGGGTTCCTGCTGCGACAGGCCGGCGATCCCTGGGAGCGCGCCGGGGCCTTGGCCGCCTTCCTCGACCCGGTGCACATCTCGGACGTGATCAGGGACCCCTACGAACGAGCTCATGTCAGCCGCAACCGGCCGGGGCCACCCCCCAACGGCGCCCCGGGATCGCCCTACGCGGAGCTGGCCGAGCGGATCATGACGGCGGACGACGCGGAGGAAGTCGGCCGGCTCCGCGGCGATCTGGCGCAGGCGGTGCGGGAGGCTCGCGCCCACCGGCCCGCCCCGCGCCCCGCACCGTGCCCGCCCACGCCACACGCGGACCCACCCACGCCACACGCGGACCCGCCGGCACCACACCCGGACCCGTCACCACCACACCCGGGCCCGTCCGCACCGGACGCGGCGCACGCCCCGAAACCGGCACGCGGACTCCTGGGCCGGCTGCGCCGCAGAAGCTCCCGGACCCCAGGGCGCCGAGCCGTGGCTACAGGGCCCTGAACAGACCTTCCTGGACCACCGACACGAGCAGACGCCCCTGCAGGTCGTAGATCCGCCCACGGGCCAGACCACGGCCGCCCGTGGCGATCGGGGACTCCTGGTCGTACAGGAACCACTCGTCCGCGCGGAACGGCCGGTGGAACCACATCGCGTGGTCCAGCGAGGCCATGTCGAAGTTCCGCGGTCCCCACAGCGGCTCGACGGGAATGCGGACCGCGTCCAGGAGGGTCATGTCGCTGGCGTAGGTCAATGCGCAGGTGTGCACCAACGGGTCGTCGCCCAGCGGGCCGACCGCACGCATCCACACCGCGCTGCGCGGCTCCGCGCCCTCCACCTCCTCGGCGTTCCAGCGGAGCCGGTCGACGTAACGGATGTCGAAGGGCTGGCGGCGCGCCATCCGCTCCAGTTGCTCGGGCAGTGCGCCCAGATGCTTGCGGATCTCCTCCGTGACCGTCGGCAGGGAATCCGGGGCCGGCACCTCGCGGGCCGGCGGGAGCTGGTGCTCGAAGGATCCTTCCTCAGGCTTGTGAAAGGAGGCGGTCAGATTGAAGATCGTGCGGCCCTGCTGCACGGCGGTGACCCGGCGTGTCGTGAACGACCGCCCGTCGCGCACCCGTTCCACCTGGTACACGATCGGCACGCCCGGCCTGCCGGGGCGCAGGAAGTACGCGTGCAGCGAGTGCACCGGGCGGTCGCCGTCCGTGGTGCGCCCGGCGGCGACCAGTGCCTGGCCCGCCACCTGGCCGCCGAAGACCCGCTGGAGGGACTCCTGCGGGCTGAGTCCACGGAATATGTTGACCTCGATCCGCTCCAGGTCGAGCAGGTCGACGAGTCTCTCGGCCGGATTCGTCATGGTTGGGATGCTCCTGTGCTCACAGCTGTCCGACGTCGGTGACGCGGACGACCGCACGGCCCTCCGCGTCGGAGGCCGCGAGGTCGACCTCCGCGCTGATACCCCAGTCGTGGTCACCGGCCGGGTCGTCGAAGATCTGGCGGACGCGCCAGAGCCCGTTCTGCGGCTCCTCCTGGATCACCAGAAGCTTGGGGCCGCGGGCGTCGGGGCCGGTGCCGAGGTCGTCGTACTCGTCCCAGTACTTGTCCATCGCCTCGCCCCAGGCCTGCGCGTCCCAGCCGGACTCCGCGTCCAGCTCGCCCAGTTCGTCGACCTGGTCGAGGGCGGCGAGCTCCACACGGCGGAACATCGCGTTGCGGACCAGTACCCGGAAGGCGCGCGCGTTGGTGGTGACCGGCTTGACCTCGTCGGCCTTCTCCTGGGCCTCCTCGGCGGTCATCTCCTCCGGGTTCGCCAGTTGCTCCCACTCGTCCAGCAGGCTGGAGTCGACCTGGCGCACCATCTCGCCGAGCCATTCGATCAGGTCCTCGAGGTCCTCCGACTTCAGATCGTCCGGAATCGTGTGGTCCAGGGTCTTGTAGGCGCCGGCGAGGTAGCGCAGCACGATGCCCTCGGTGCGGGCCAGCTCGTAGACGGACACCAACTCCGTGAAGGACAGTGCCCGTTCGTACATGTCGCGGATCACGGACTTCGGCGACAGCGGATGGTCGCCGACCCAGGGGTGACTCTTGCGGTACGTGTTGTACGCGTGGAAGAGCAGCTCCTCCAGGGGCTTGGGGTAGGTGACGTCCTGGAGGCGCTCCATGCGTTCCTCGTACTCGACGCCGTCCGCCTTCATCGCGGCCACGGCCTCGCCGCGCGCCTTGTTCTGCTGGGCGGCGAGGATCTGCCGCGGGTCGTCCAGGGTGGACTCCACGACCGACACCATGTCGAGGGCGTAGGACGGCGACTCCGGGTCCAGCAACTCGAACGCGGCGAGCGCGAACGTCGACAGCGGCTGGTTGAGCGCGAAGTCCTGCTGGAGGTCGACCGTGAGGCGGACGATGCGGCCCGTGGGGTCCGGCTCGTCCAGCTTCTCGACGATGCCGCCGTCCAGCAGCGAGCGGTAGATGGCGATCGCCCGCCGGATGTGCCTCAGTTGCTGCCTACGCGGCTCGTGATTGTCCTCAAGGAGACGGCGCATCGCCTCGAAGGCGTTGCCGGGCCGGGCGATCACCGACAGCAGCATCGTGTGCGTCACCCGGAACCGGGACGTCAGCGGTTCCGGCTCGGAGGCGATCAGCTTCTCGAAGGTGTTCTCCGTCCAGCCGACGAAACCCTCCGGCGCCTTCTTGCGCACCACCTTGCGGCGCTTCTTCGGGTCGTCGCCCGCCTTGGCAAGGGCCTTCTCGTTCTCGATGACGTGCTCGGGCGCCTGCGCGACCACGAGCCCCGCCGTGTCGAAACCCGCCCGGCCGGCCCGGCCCGCGATCTGGTGGAACTCACGGGCGCGCAGCGTGCGCACGCGGCTGCCGTCGTACTTGGTCAGGGCCGTGAAAAGCACCGTGCGGATGGGCACGTTGACACCGACGCCCAGGGTGTCGGTGCCGCAGATGACCTTCAGCAGACCGGCCTGCGCCAGCTTCTCCACCAGACGCCGGTACTTGGGCAGCATGCCGGCGTGGTGGACGCCGATGCCGTGGCGTACGTACCGGGAGAGGTTGCGGCCGAACTTCGTGGTGAAGCGGAAGTTGCCGATCAGCTCGGCGATCTGGTCCTTCTCCTCGCGCGAGCACATGTTGATGCTCATCAGCGCCTGCGCCCGCTCCACGGCCTGCGCCTGGGTGAAGTGCACGATGTAGACGGGTGCCTGCCTGGTTTCCAGCAGGTCGGTGAGCGTCTCGGTGAGCGGCGTGAGCTTGTACTCGTAGGAGAGGGGGACCGGGCGGGTCGCGGAGCGGACCACCGCAGTGGGGCGGCCGGTGCGGCGGGTGAGGTCCTTCTCGAAGAAGGAGACGTCGCCGAGCGTGGCCGACATCAGGACGAACTGGGCCTGGGGGAGTTCGAGCAGCGGGATCTGCCAGGCCCAGCCACGGTCGCCCTCGGCGTAGAAGTGGAACTCGTCCATGACGACCTGGCCGACGTCCGCGTCCTTGCCGTCGCGCAGCGCGATGGACGCGAGTACCTCGGCGGTGCAGCAGATGACCGGCGCGTCGGCGTTCACGGAGGCGTCGCCGGTGAGCATGCCGACGTTCTCGGTGCCGAAGAGCTTGCACAGCTCGAAGAACTTCTCCGACACCAGGGCCTTGATGGGCGCCGTGTAGAAGGTGACCTCGTCCCGGGCCAGCGCGGCGAAGTGGGCCCCCGCGGCGATCATGGACTTGCCCGAGCCGGTGGGCGTCGACACGATCACGTTCGCACCCGAGACCGCCTCGATCAGCGCCTCCTCCTGATGGGGGTAGAGCGTGAGACCGCGCTCCTGGGCCCACGACTCGAAGGCTTCGTACAGGGCGTCGGGGTCGGCGGTCGGCGGCAGCTGATCGATGAGGGTCACGCACCCATCTTGCCTGGCGTCCTGGCCGATGGGGGAATCGGCTGCGAGCTCGAAGATCACGGAGGCTACGCTGTGTCGCCGACGGAGCGTCGACGCACCCGGTCAACTGGACAGCGGCACACGAGGAATGGGGCGGGCAACGGCCATGATGGGACCAGCACACTCACTGTCGGGGGCCGCCGCCTGGCTCGGCGTCGGAGCGGCCGCCGCCGCGGCCGGGCACCCGATGCCCTGGCCGGTGCTCCTGGTCGGCGCGCTGATCTGCGCCGGTGCAGCGCTCGCCCCCGACCTCGACCACAAGGCGGCCACCATCTCGCGCGCCTTCGGGCCGCTCTCGCGCTGGATCTGCGAGATCGTGGACAAGCTGTCGTACGCCGTCTACAAGGCGACCAGGAAGCAGGGCGACCCCCGGCGCTCCGGCGGGCACCGGACGCTGACGCACACCTGGCTGTGGGCGGTCCTGATAGGCGGGGGTTGCTCCGCGGCGGCGATCACCGGGGGGCGCTGGGCGGTGCTGGCGATCCTCTTCGCGCACATGGTGCTGGCGATCGAGGGGTTGCTGTGGCGGGCGGCGCGCGGCTCGAGCAGCGATGTACTGGTCTGGCTGCTGGCCGCGACGAGCGCGTGGATCCTCGCGGGCATCCTGGATAAACCGGGCAACGGCTCCGGCTGGCTGTTCACCGCGCCCGGACAGGAGTACCTGTGGCTGGGGCTGCCCGTGGTGCTGGGGGCACTGGTGCACGACATCGGGGACGCGCTGACCGTCTCGGGCTGCCCGATCCTGTGGCCGATCCCCGTGGGCCGCAAGCGCTGGTACCCGCTGGGGCCGCCGAAGGCGATGCGGTTCCGGGCGGGCAGCTGGGTCGAGCTGAAGGTGCTGATGCCGGCGTTCATGGTGCTCGGCGGAGTGGGCTGCGCCGCCGCGCTCAACGTCATCTGACGGACTGGCCGGGCCCAGGAAGCGGACTCCCCGGACCGGGCTCAGGAGGCGGACTCCCCGGAGTCCGCCCCGCCGTACCGGCGCTCGAAGCGCGCGATGCGTCCCTCGGCGTCCACCGTGCGGGCCTTGCCGGTGTAGAAGGGATGGCTCTCCGAGGAGATCTCCACGTCGACGACGGGGTACGTCTCCCCGTCGTCCCACTCGATGGTCTGGTCGCTGTTCGCGGTGGACCGGGTCAGAAACGCGTATCCGGCGGCGCGGTCACGGAAGACGACCGCGTGGTAGTCGGGGTGCTTGTCCTCCTGCACGCCGGCTCCCCGCGGCGGACGGGTGGCGTTCGGGTCAGCCGGAGAGGGTGTCCTCGTCCACGACGTGCATCGCGGCCTCCTCGGCGGAGGCGGCCGCGCCGTCGATACCCACATCGGTGGCCACGAGGGCGGCCTCCTCGTCCTCGTGCGCCCCTTCGTCGGGAGCCACGAGGCGGCCGGAGCGGAGGCCTCCGACCTCGTTGTCCAATGCTTCGCCGTCGGTGTCCTCGGCGTCGCCGATGCCGTCGCCGTCGGGGGCGGCGAGGTCGGGCAGTTCCTCGGCGAGGCGCTCCTCCAGGGTCTCACCGTGCCGGCGCTCGGCCGCCGTCACACCCACGTGCTCCACCGCCCAGGGCCGCTCGGGAGGAGACCAGCCGCGGTCCAGGGGGTCGTCGACACCGTCGTCGACGAGCGTGTCCTCCGCGTCGAGCAGTCCCGCGTCGTCCTGGATCTCGGACGCATCGGGCTGGTAGACGTCGTCTCCCCATCCGTCGGTGCTGTCCACGGCTACCTCCAGCTGCTCGGCACGGCCCGTTCTCACCGCGTCCGGCGGCGGACCGCCGGGGTGCGGGGCACAGGTGTCACCCGGCGCGAACCGGACGGTGAGCGGACGGTTCCCGGGCGTTCCCCAAGCCGGTGCCAGTTTCCAGCCTTCCACCCCGGCTCGGCACCGCGCAACGGCACGGGGACCGGCCCGAGAGTGCACACCCCGATCCCGGCTCCAAGCCGTCCACCTGAAGCGTGCACTCTCCTTCCGGCCCGCTGCCGGGCCGCGCGGCGTGCCGGTGGGTCACCCGTGCCAGGACCGCCACAGCGCCGCGTACGCGCCGTCCGCCGCTACCAGCTGGTCGTGGCTGCCCAGCTCGCTGATGCGGCCGCTCTCCACGACCGCGATGACGTCGGCGTCGTGCGCCGTGTGGAGGCGGTGGGCGATGGCGACCACGGTGCGGCCGTCCAGGACCCGGGCCAGGGAGCGCTCGAGGTGGCGTGCCGCGCGCGGGTCGAGGAGCGAGGTCGCCTCGTCCAGGACCAGGGTGTGCGGGTCGGCCAGCACCAGCCGGGCCAGCGCGATCTGCTGGGCCTGTGCGGGGGTGAGCGACAGTCCGCCCGAGCCGACCTCGGTGTCCAGGCCGTCGTCCAGCGCCCGCGCCCACCCGTCGGCGTCGACCGCGCCGAGCGCCGCCCACAGCTCGGCGTCGGTGGCGCCGGCTCCGGCCAGCAGGAGGTTGTCGCGCAGGGAGCCCACGAACACGTGGTGCTCCTGGTTGACGAGGGCGACGTGCGAGCGGACCCGCTCGGCGGGCATCCGGGACAGCTCGGCACCGCCCAGCGTGATCCGGCCGTCCCGGGGCGCGTAGATACCGGCGAGCAGCCTGCCCAGCGTGGACTTGCCCGCCCCCGAGGGCCCCACGAGGGCCAGCCGGGTGCCGGGCGCGACCTCCAGCGAGACCTTGCGCAGCACGTCGACGCCCTCCCGGTAGCCGAAGTGCACCCGGTCCGCGTGCACGTCGCGTCCGTCCGGGGCCAGCGCCGCGTCCCCGGCGTCCGGCTCGATCTCGCGCACCCCGACCAGGCGGGCCAGCGAGACCTGGGCGACCTGGACCTCGTCGTACCAGCGCAGGATCAGGTTGACCGGTTCGACGAGCATCTGCGCGATCAGCGCGCCGGTGGTGAGCTGCCCGACCCCGAGCCAGCCGTGCAGCACGAAGACCCCGCCGACCATGAGGACCGAGCCGAGGACCATGGTGTGGGTGGCGTTGATGACCGGGAAGAGCACGGACCGCAGCCACAATGTGTAGCGCTCCCAGGCCGTCCACTCCTTGATCCGGCGTTCAGACAGGGCGATGCGGCGGCCGCCGAGGCGGTGGGCCTCGACGGTGCGGCCGGCGTCCACGGTCTCGGCGAGCGCGGCGGCCACGGCGGCGTACCCGGCGGCCTCGGACCGGTAGCCGGACGGCGCCCGCCTCCAGTACCAGCGGCAGCCCGCGACCAGCAGCGGCGCGGCGAGCAGCACGGCAGCCGCCAGCGGCGGCGCGGTGACCACGAGCCCGCCGAGCAGCAGCGCGGCCCACACCGTCCCGATCGCCAGCTGCGGTACCGCCTCACGCATGGCGTTGGCGAGCCGGTCGATGTCCGTGGTGATACGGGACAGCAGGTCACCGGTGCCCGCCCGCTCCAGCACCCCAGGCGGCAGCCCGACCGACCGGACGAGGAAGTCCTCGCGCAGGTCGGCCAGCATCCGCTCGCCGAGCATCGCCCCGCGCAGCCGCACCTCGCGAACGAACACCGCCTGGATGACCAGCGCGAGCAGGAAGGCCCCGGCGGTCAGGCCCAGGTGCAGTTCAGCGGCCCGGTCGGAGACCCGTTCCACCAGTGCGCCCACCAGGTAGGGGCCCGCCATGGAGGCCACCACGGCGACGGTGTTGACGAGGATCAGGATCCCGAAGGCTCGGCGGTGCCGACGGAACAGTTCCACCACGTAGGCGCGTACGGTTGCCGGGGCGCCGACGGGCAGGGTGGTGGCCGTCGTCGGGGCCGCCGGGTCGTAGGCCGGTGGCGCGACGCCGATCATGCGCTCTCCTCGATCTCTTCCAGGGCGCCCCGGAGGGCGGCGGCCTCATTCGCTTCCAACCCACCGCGCAGGGCGGTCCTTTTGTCCGCCGGCAGTGCGGGCACAGGAGCCCCTTCCTCGCTCTCGCGGGTCACGACCGCCCGGTACCGGGGCTCGGTGTGCAGCAGTTCGCGGTGCGCGCCGACCGCCGCCACCTCGCCGTCGTGGACGAGGACGACCCGGTCCGCGCGGTCCAGGAGCAGCGGTGAGGAGGTGAACACCACCGTCGTGCGGTCGGTCCGCAGCTGCCGCACTCCCTCGGCGATCCGTGCCTCCGTATGGGAGTCGACGGCGGAGGTCGGCTCGTCCAGGACCAGCACCTCGGGGTCCGTGATCAGGGACCGGGCCAGCGCGAGCCGCTGGCGCTGGCCGCCCGACAGCGAGCGTCCGCGCTCCGTGATGCGGGCGTCCATCGGATCGGCGGCGTCCAACGAACCCTGCACCAGGGCCTCCAGGACGTCCCCGCACTGCGCGGCCGCCAGTGCCTCCTCCGCGCGGACGGCGCCGGACGCGGGCACGTCGAGCAGCTCGCGCAGCGAACCCGACAGCAGCACCGGGTCCTTGTCCTGCACCAGGACGGCGGTGCGCGCGCAGTCCAGGGGCAGTTCGTCCAGCGGCACCCCGCCGAGCAGCACCGACGGGCCCGGTTCGGCGGGGTGGCCGCCGAGCCGCTCGGCGAGCCGCCCGGCCGCGTCCGGATCGCCGCAGACCACGGCGGTCAACCGGCCGGTGGGCGCCAGCAGTCCGGTGCCCGGGTCGTACAGGTCGCCGCTCGGCGTCTCGGCCTCGCGCGAGCCACCCGCGTCCGTCGTGCGGTCCAGCGACAGCACGCGCGCGGCACGCTTGGCCGACGGACGCGAGAAGGAGTACGCCATCGCGATCTCCTCGAAGTGCCGCAGCGGATAGGCGAGAATCATCACCGAGCTGTAGGCGGTGACCAGTTCGCCGACGGTGATCCGGCCGTCGCGGGCGAGATGGACGCCGTGCCAGACGATCGTGATCAGCAGCACTCCGGGCAGGAGCACCTGGATCGCGGCGATCAGGGCCCACATCCGGGCGCTGCGCACGGCCGCGCGCCGTACCTCCTGGGAGGCGCTGCGGTAGCGGTCGAGGAACAGTTCCTCGCCGCCGATGCCGCGCAGCACGCGCAGTCCGGCGACGGTGTCCGAGGCGAGTTCGGTGGCCCGGCCCGCCTTGTCGCGCTGGACGTCGGCACGCCGGGTCGCCCGGGGCAGCAGCGGCAGCACGGCGAGCGCCACCACCGGCAGGCCCACCGCGAGCAGCACGCCGAGCGCCGGCTGGTAGACGAGCAGGGCGACGCAGACCACCACCACCGTCAACGCGGCGGCGGTGAAGCGCGAGACCGCCTCGACGAACCAGCCGATCTTCTCGACGTCACCCGTCGAGACGGCCACCACCTCGCCGGCCGCGACCCGCCGGGTCAGCGCCGAGCCGAGCAGTGCGGCCTTTCTGGCCAGCAACTGCTGGACGCGGGCGGCGGCCGTGATCCAGTTCGTGATGGCGGCCCGGTGCAGGAAGGTGTCGCCGACGGCGATGCCCGCACCGCACAGCGCCATCAGCCCGCCGGTCAGGGCCAGGTGCCGGCCGGAGCGGTCGACCACGGCCTGCACGGCGAGTCCGACGCAGAACGGCAGCGCGGAGACGGAGACGAAGTGGAGCAGGCCCCAGGCCAGCGACTTGACCTGGCCGCCCAGCTGGTTGCGCCACAGCCACCACAGGAATCGGGGACCCGAACGCGCGTCGGGGACGCCAGGGTCGGGATACGGAAGGTCTTGGATCTGCATGGCGTATGACGTCCCAGTGGCTCGTGTCAGGGGGGAGACGGCAACAAACCGTGCAAGGTTCGCGTCGCAGCGTGGTCGAAAGCAAACGGTTTTCCAGGACAGTGCGCACAACGTGCCACCATGGCCCGGTGCAGTTGAACGGTGTGCGGCGTACGACGGTCGTGGTGACGGCTCTCGGGACGCTTCTGACGACCCTGTCGGCCCTGTCCGGATGCGGCTCCGCGGGAGACGGCGGTGCCCGGCCCGCCGGCGCGCGAGGGGCCCCCGGCCGTTCCGCGCACCGCCCCGCCGCCGTCGACCCGACCCGTCTGCCGGGCGTCGGTGACCGGCTGCACCGCCGGATTCCCGCTGAATCCGGCCAGGTGGTGGCCGTCTACGGCCGCGGCAAGGACTCGGCCGAAGCCACGGTCGTGCTGTACACCAGGCGTGGCAGTGCCTGGGAGCGGACCCGTAGTTGGCCGGCGCACAACGGCAAGAAGGGCTGGACCGTCGACCACCACATGGGTGACAACCGCAGCCCCGTCGGGGTCTACACCCTCTCCGACGCGGGCGGCGTGCTCGACGATCCCGGTGCCAGGCTGCCGTACACGCAGGACGCGTCGTTCGCCGCCCCGCGCATGTGGGCCGAGTCGCACTGGCACGACTTCGACTACGTCATCGCCATCGACTACAACCGCGTCAAGGGCACCCCGCCGAACAATCCGGCCCGCCCCGAGGGCGAGCAGAAGGGCGGCGGCATCTGGCTGCACATGGACCACGGCAGCGGAACGTCGGCCTGTGTCAGCGTCTCACGGAAGGCCATGGAGTACCTGCTGCGCACGCTCGACCCGGCCCGGCATCCCGTCATCGTCATGGGGGACAGGGCCGATCTGAGCACCTGATCCGCCGAGGCCTCATTGCGGCCGGGCCCGGCTCCCCGTAGAACACCGGCCATGAGAAGCCGAATAGTCATGTCCATGCTCGCCGGGATCTCCCTCCTGGCGGGCGTCCTCCTGGGAGCGGCTCCCGCGCGGTCCGCCGACGTCCCCGCCGAGTTCGGCACCGACTGGCACGACCCCGTGACGGCGGCCCCGGCCGTCACCCGACCGCACACGAGGTCCTGCGAAGTCACCCTCGCCGAGGCGCGGTTCAGGGACTTCACGCCGTACCGGGGCACCTACGCGCCCCCGGCGGGCTGCGGCGAGAGCTGGAGCAAGGTGGTGCTGCGACTCGACGGCAAGGTGAAGGGCCGCCAGTACGACCGGCTCGGGTATCTGCACGTCGGTGGCGTGGAGGTCATGCGTACCTCGACCCCCGAGCCGTCCCCGGACGGCATCGAGTGGTCGGTGGAGAAGGACGTCACGCGTTACAGCGCCACCCTCCGCAGTCCGCAGAACGTCGAGATGCTCATCGGGAACGTCGTCGACGACACGTACACGGGCGTCATCGACGTGAAGGTCACACTGACCTTCTACGCGGGCCGCCCGCCCGTCGCCGCTCCCGACCGCGTCCTCACCCTGACCGACACGGCCGACGGAACCACCCTCACCACACCGCGCAACACCGAGCGCGTCGTCGCGGAGGTGTACGCCACCGGATCCGGCGGCGGCTGCGAGGAGTTCTGGTACCTGGCGGCCCCCGATCCGGCGCCGTACTCCTGCAAGGCGGCCGGCGGCCCCTACCGCGAGGTCCAGGTCAGGGTCGACGGCCAACTGGCCGGGATCGCCGCGCCGTTCCCGAACGTGTGGACCGGCGGCTGGTCCAACCCCTTCCTCTGGTACGTCGTTCCGGCTCCGCGGGCTTTCGACGTCCGGCCGATCGAGTACGACCTGACCCCCTACGCGGGCATCCTCGACGATGGCCGTCCGCACCGCGTGCACGTCTCCGTGGTCGGGGTCCCCGAGGGGCAGACGGGCTGGAGCACTCCCGTGAACGTCATGGTCTGGCAGGACACGGGCCGGGCGCGCCTCACCGGCGGGATCACCCTGCGCAAGGAGGGCGACCTCAGGAACTCCGCCACCTACACGCCCGGTCCGGACCACCGCGTGGACACCGACGCCGGCCACCGGCTCACGGTCGCCGGATACGTCGACACCTCCCACGGCCGCGTGAGGACCACGGTCACGCGCACGCTCGCCAACACCTCCGCCCACCGCTGGACCGACGGCGAGACGACGGACGTACTCGACGCCCGCTGGACCGACGACGAGTCGGTGACGGTCGACGGACGCGGTCCCGCCGGGACGACGTACACACACCGGACGTACACGATGGACGGCACCACCGTCATCGGCACCGACGAGCGGCTGCGCACGGAACTCACCCTGGGCGACCGGGCAGTGGTGGCCGGGACACGCAACGGAAGGCGCACGGCCTGGTCGCGGCTCGACGACACCTACACCGGCGACGCCGCCTACACCCTCGGCGTCCCTCGCGACCAGCGCCACGCGGTCGGCACGACGCGCGAGCGCTACCGGCTGTACGGCACGGGCGGCTGCTACGACCGTTCACTGACGACGGTTCAGGGGGTGCTCACGCAGGACGACAGGCGCTGCTGAAGGGGCGGAGCAGGCGCGCGACGGTCAGCAGCGCTTGACCGTGGCTCCGTCGACCAGCGTGTCCAGCAGGTCGCCGAGCAGCTCGCGCTGCTCGTGTGTCAACGGCGCCAGGATCTCCAGCGCGGCCGACCGCCGGGCCCCGCGCAGCGCGTCGAGGGTCCCCCGGCCGGCCTCCGTCAGCTCGATCCGGGTGACCCGCCGGTTCGCCGGGTCGGGCACCCGGCGTACCCTGCCGCTCGCCTCCAGCCCGTCGACCAGCGTGGTCACCGCACGCGGCACCACCTCGAGGCGCTCGGCCAGGTCGGCCATGCGCGGCGGTGAGCCGTAGTGGGCGAGGGTGCGCAGCAGCCGGGACTGGGCCGGGGTGATGCCCAGGTCGCACTGTTCCAGGTGGCGCTTCTGGATGCGGTGCACCCGGCGGGTGAGCCGCAGCAACTGCTCCGCGAGCAGGCCCTCGGGATCGGGGGTGGTCATGCGGGAACAATATCAGGATGCAGTTCATTGTGAGTATAGGTAACAATGACCTATGATCAATCGACCGCCGTCGGTCAGGCCTGCACGGTCTCGACGCCGACGCCCGCTCACCCCCGTAGGAGCCCATGCATCCCGACCGTGAGAACGCCTGGACCCCGCCTGCCGACGCCAAGGACCAGCCCCGGCAGGTGCGCCGCATACTGAAGCTCTTCCGTCCGTACCGCGCCCGGCTCGCGATCGTCGGTCTGCTGGTCGGCGCATCGTCCCTGGTCTCGGTCGCCACGCCGTTCCTCCTCAAGGAGACCCTCGACGTCGCGATCCCCGACGGCCGCACCGGCCTGCTGAGCCTGCTCGCGCTCGGCATGATCCTGAGCGCCGTGCTCAGCAGCGTCTTCGGTGTGCTGCAGACGCTGATCTCCACGACCGTCGGCCAGCGCGTCATGCACGACCTGCGCACCGCCGTCTACGGCCGGCTGCAGCGCATGTCGCTCGCCTTCTTCACCCGCACCCGCACCGGCGAGGTGCAGTCCCGCATAGCCAACGACATCGGCGGCATGCAGGCCACCGTGACCTCCACCGCCACCTCGCTGGTCTCCAACCTCACCAGCGTCGTCGCCACGATCGTCGCGATGGTCGCGCTCGACTGGCGGCTTACCCTCGTCTCACTGCTCCTGCTGCCGGTGTTCGTGTGGATCAGCCGCCGCGTCGGCAACGAGCGCAAGAAGATCACCACCCAGCGCCAGAAGCAGATGGCCGCGATGGCCGCCACGGTCACCGAGTCGCTCTCCGTCAGCGGCATCCTGCTCGGCCGCACCATGGGCCGGGCCGAGTCCCTGACCGCGTCCTTCGCGGAGGAGTCCGAGCGGCTGGTCGACCTCGAGGTGAAGTCGAACATGGCGGGCCGCTGGCGCATGGCCGTCATCACCATCGTCATGGCCGCCATGCCCGCCGTCATCTACTGGACCGCCGGGACGGCCCTCCGACTGGGCGGCCCGCAGACCTCGCTCGGCACGATCGTCGCCTTCGTCTCCCTCCAGCAGGGCCTGTTCCGCCCGGCCGTCAGCCTGCTGTCGACCGGCGTGCAGATCCAGACCTCGCTCGCGCTCTTCCAGCGCATCTTCGAGTACCTCGACCTGCCGATCGACATCACCGAACGGGAACGGCCGGTCCACCTCGACCGCGTCAGGGGCGAGGTCCGCTTCGAGGACGTCGAGTTCCGCTACGACGGCAAGGGCGGACCCGTCCTCGACGGCATCGACGTCACCGTCCCGGCGGGCGGCAGCCTGGCGATCGTCGGCCCGACCGGCGCGGGCAAGTCCTCGCTCGGCTACCTCGTGCCCCGGCTGTACGACGTCACCGGCGGCCGGGTGACCCTGGATGGCGTCGACGTGCGCGACCTCGACTTCGACACCCTCGCCCGCGCGGTCGGCGTCGTCTCCCAGGAGACGTACCTCTTCCACGCCTCGGTCGCCGACAACCTCCGCTTCGCCAAGCCGGACGCCACCGACGAGGAACTGCACGCGGCGGCGAAGGCAGCCCAGATCCACGACCACATCGCCGCGCTGCCCGACGGCTACGACACAGTGGTCGGCGAGCGCGGCCACCGCTTCTCGGGCGGCGAGAAGCAGCGCCTGGCCATAGCCCGCACCATCCTGCGCGACCCGCCGGTGCTCATCCTCGACGAGGCGACCAGCGCCCTGGACACCCGTACGGAGGCCGCGGTGCAGGAGGCCATCGACGCCCTGTCGGCCGACCGGACGACACTCACCATCGCGCACCGCCTGTCCACCGTCCGGGACGCCGACCAGATCGTGGTGCTGGACTCCGGGCGGGTGGCCGAGCGGGGGACGCACGAGGAACTGCTGGAGCTGGACGGACGGTACGCGGCCTTGGTCCGGCGGGACGCGCAACTGGAACCGACAAGCTGAAGATACTGCAGGATATCCTGTGATATGCCGGTTTTGTGACGGTATGCGGGTTACCGTGCCCGCATGCAGACGAACACTCAGCCGCGGAGAACGATCCGACTGACACGCCGGGGCCGTATCGCCCTCGTCGCGACCGGCGCCGTCCTGGCCGGCACCGCCGTGGCGGTGCCGCTGCTCACCCTGGGCGACGACGGGGAAGCCGCCCGGCCCATGACACTGGTGATCCCGGAGGGCTGGCGCGCGAGCCAGGTCTACCAGGCCGTCGACAAGGCCCTCGCCCTTCCCGCGGGTACCACCCGCAGGTCCATCGGCAAGGCCGCACTGAAGCTGCCGGGCGACGCCCAGGGCAACCCGGAGGGCTACCTCTACCCGGCGACGTATCCGATCGACCACAAGGCGCCCCCGCAGTCCCTGCTGCAGTCGATGATCGACACCGCCAACCGGAAGTTCAACGGGGCACCGATCGCCGCCGGCGCGCAGCACAACGCGATGAACGTCTACCAGGCGGTCACCATCGCGAGCATCGTCCAGGCCGAGGCCGCCTCGAAGGCCGACATGGGGAAGGTGGCCCGGGTCGTCTTCAACCGGCTCCAGCGCGGCATGCCCCTGCAGATGGACTCCACCATCAACTACGCCCTGAACCGCAGGACGGTCCGGACGACCACGGACGACACCCGTATCGAGAGCCCCTACAACTCCTACCAGCGCATGGGTCTGCCGCCCACCCCGATCGACAACCCGGGTGAGGCGGCGATGCGCGCGGCCGTCAACCCGGCGCCCGGCGACTGGCTGTACTTCGTCACCGTCAAGCCCGGCGACACCCGCTTCACCGCCGACTACGCCGAGCACCAGCGCAACGTGGCCGAGTTCAACGCCCTGCAGCAGAGCAGGACGCGGCAGCCGAGCCCCGGCCGGACCCCGCAGCCGTCGCAGAGCAGGACCACCCAGCCCACCGCGTGACCGGCCGCGGCGGCCGGGGCGTCACGCGGCGGCCGGCTCGGCGGCCGGCAGCCGTCCGATGTCCCGCACGGCCGCGCGCCCCGCCCGGTTGGCGCCTATGGTGCTGGCCGACGGCCCGTACCCGACGAGGTGGACACGCGGGTCGGCCACCGCGCGCGTCCCCTCGACCCGGATCCCGCCGCCGGGCTCGCGCAGCCGCAGCGGCGCCAAATGGTCGAGGGCCGCCCGGAAGCCGGTCGCCCAGAGGATGACGTCGGCGGCCACGCGCCGCCCGTCCCCCCATTCCACCCCGTCGGGAGTGATGCGGTCGAACATCGGCAGCCGGTCCAGCACGCCGTCCCGCAGTCCCTGCCGGATCGCCTCGTTGAACGGCAGGCCCGTGACCGAGACCACGCTCCTGGGTGGCAGTCCCTGCCGCACCCTCTCCTCCACGAGCGCGACCGCGGCCCGGCCGGCGCCCTCGTCGAACGGCCCCTCGCGGAAGACCGGCGGACGCCGGGTGACCCAGGTGGTGAAGGCCGCGTACGGGGCGATCTCCAGCAGGTGCTGGGTGCCGGAGGCGCCCCCGCCGACCACGATCACCCGCTGCCCGGCGAACTCCTCGGGCCCCGTGTACCGGGCGGTGTGCAACTGCCGTCCCCGGAAACTCTCCTGGCCGGGGTAGCGCGGCCAGAAGGGCCGGTCCCAGGTGCCGGTGGCGTTGATCAGCACCCGCGTCGACCACGTGCCGTCCGAGGTCTCCACCAGCAGCCGCCCGGCCTCGCCCTCGCGCACGGCGCGTACCCGCACAGGCCGCCGCACCCGCAGATCGAAGGTCCGTTCGTAGGTGTCGAAGTACTCTCCGATGACCTCCGCGGAAGGCCGCGCCGGGTCGGCGTCCGTCAGCTCCATTCCCGGCAGGGAGTGCATTCCGTGCACCTTGCCGTACGTCAGCGACGACCACCGGTACTGCCAGGCGCCGCCCGGCGCGGGGGAGTGGTCGAGGACCACGAAGTCGCGGCCCGGCTCGAAGCCGGCGCGCCGCAGGTGATAGGCGCTCGACAGACCCGCCTGCCCGGCGCCTGCGACGACCACGTCGACCTCACGCATGCTGTTCACGTCGGTACGAACACCGGGGGTGCCCGGGGATCTTCCCGCGAGCTCGGGCCGGGGTGACGTGTGAAACCCGGCGCAGCGGTGAGGATGGGGGCATGTCAGACGCCTTCACCACCCGAGTGCTGCACGTCGCCACCGGTTCCCGGGAGCGGGTCGCGGACCTCACCCGCGACTGCGAGGCCTTCCTGGGCGAGGTGGCGGCCGGCCGCAGCGGCCTGTTGAACCTCTTCGTCCCCCATGCCACCGCCGGCATCGCCATCATCGAGACGGGCGCCGGCAGCGACGACGACCTCCTGGCCGCCCTGCACACCCTGCTCCCCGCCGACGACCGCTGGCAGCACCGCCACGGCAGCCCCGGCCACGGCCGCGACCACGTCCTCCCCGCGTTCGTCCCCCCGCACGCGACCCTGCCGGTGGTCGACGGACGGCTGGAACTGGGGACGTGGCAGTCGGTGTGCCTGGTGGACACGAACAGGGACAATCCGGACCGCCAGGTGCGACTGAGCTTCCTGGGGTGACAGCCCGGTCGCGGCGTTCCCTCACCGTCCGCGGTCACCGCGCGATCCGCTGGTGTGGGCGAAGCGACCCCCGGTGTTATTCAATGAGGTGTGCGGTCAGGGGGCTCGGGGCCCCGGCGCATGGTTTTCGAGTACGGCCCCGGCGCTGCGCCGGGGATTGCTGAGAGAGCCGCATGGACTCCACACCCTCTCCCTCGTCCTCCTCGGCGTTCGGCCTGGTCAGCAGCGCCCTGGGGCGCTACATCCCGGGCGGCGGAGCGGCCGCGGCCGCCGGCCCTGCCCAGGCGCAGGACGACCGTGCCGTCCGCCGTGGCGTACCCGGCGACCCGGCGGCCGGCCAGCAGGATCAGATTCTCGGCGCGGTCAACCTGGACAGGGACCTGAGAATCACCCGCTGCAATCTGGACGCCCCCGTGTTCGCGGGGCTGCACGCCGTGATCGGGAGTTCCTTCGTCGATCTCCTGCCCCCCAGGGACGTACCGACGGTCACACGACGGTTGCGGCAGGTTCTGGAGACCGGTGAGGCACACGTCGCCCGGATCCAGCGCCTGCGCCGTTGCGACGGGTCGGAGCTGGTGGTCTCGCTGAGCATCCTGCCCGCCGCCGCGCCCCAGGAGGGCCTGACCGTCTCCTTGATCGCCATGGCCAGGAGGCTGCACCTGTACGCGGCCGAGACCGCGATCGGCACCTCGCTGGACATCGGCGAGACCGCGCAGTCGCTGGCGCAGTCCCTGCTGGCCTGGGGGGACGTGGCCGCCGTCGACCTCGACTTCGCCGTGTGGACGGGCGAGGGGGTCACCGGTCAGGGGCAGGGGCGTATCCGGCTGCGGCGGGCGGCCCTGGTGCCGGACCGGGCGTGGCCGGAGGGCTACGTGACTCCGGGCGACGATCTCCCCAGCGACGCGAGTCGCCTGCTGGCGCAGGCGGTACGCCGGGACGACGCACCACAGGCCATCGTCATACCCGACCGGGAGACGGTTGAACGGGTGCTCGGCAGTCCGCGAGTGATGCGTGCCCTGGTGCCCGGCGACCGGTCGGCGGGTGTGGCCTGCATACCGCTGGTCCTGGACCGCGCGCCGCCCGTGGTGCTGGGCGTGGCGGAGGTCTGGCGGCGGGCGGACTGCCCCTTCCGCGACAGCGAGCTGTTCGACCTGCAGGAACTGGTCGCCAGGACCGCCCATCACGTCGACCTGGCCCGTCAGCACCAGCGCGAGCACACACAGGTGCTGGCGTTGCAGCGCCGGCTGCTGCCCCGGACCGGCGGCGACACCGTCGAGATCGCCAGCGTCTACCAGCCCGCCACCCCCGACAGCGCGGGCGTCGGCGGCGACTGGGTGAACAGCTTTCCGCTGCCGGACGGCCGTACCGCGTTGGTGGTCGGCGACGTCGTCGGGCACGGTCTTGGAGCCGCGGCCACCATGGGCCAGCTGAGCATGGAGGCCCGCGCGCTGCTGTCCGCGGGGCTCGCGCCGGACGAGGTACTGGAGCACCTGGACAAGACCGTGACGCTGCTGGACGACGCGGAGTCCGGGCTGGCGGCCGGCTACAGCGCCCTCGGGTCGACCTGCTGCATCGCCCTCTACGACCCGGTCAGCCACCATGTCGCCCTGTCGAGCGCCGGTCACCTCCCGCCGGTCCTGGTCTCCCCGGACGGGCACGCGCGTCCGCTCGCGGTCCGCCCGCACCCCGGCCTCGGCGCCGAGTTCGCGCTGCGGGAGCCGTTCGACGTACACAGGTTCGACGCGCCTCCGGGCTCCCTGCTCGCCCTCTACACCGACGGCCTGGTGGAGAATCCGGTCGAGTCGATCGACGAGGGCATCGCCAGGCTGGCGGACGCCGTGTCCAGGGTGCACCCCTGGGACTCCCTGCAACAGACGGCACGGCACGTCGTCTCCGCGCTGGCACCTGTGCGCCGGCGCGACGATGTGACCCTGCTACTGGCGCGGATGATCGGCTACCGCAAGGGGGACACCGCGACCTGGCGGCTGCCCGCCCGCGACGACGCACCCGCCCGTGCCCGCGCGCAGGTCTCCGCGCTGCTGCGGAAATGGCGTACCAGGGGGGACACCCGGGACAACGTGCTGCTCCTGGTCAGCGAGCTGGTCACGAACGCGGTGCGCTTCGCCACCGGCCCCGTCACGGTACGGCTGATCAGGACCGGTCACGGCCTGCTGTGCGAGGTGGGTGACACCGGCAACGGCAGGCCACGTCTGGGCCGGGGCGGTCTCCTCGACGACGACGGTCGTGGCCTGCACGTCGTGCACAGACTCACCACCCGGTGGGGGGTCCGATGGACGGACACCGGAAAAGTGGTCTGGGCGGAAGTCGCGAGGTGACGCGGCCATGGGCCGGGGGCTTCACCGGCCCATGGGAGCACGGCGAGGGCAGGGGCGGCGTGCGCTTCGGTCGGCGTACTACAGCCACTCCCCTTCCAGGGCGGTGGCGGTGAGGCCCGGTGCCGCCGCGTACAGGACGGCGCGATCGCCCGGCTTCTGCCCGGCGTCGTACGCCCGCCGCATGATGTCGAACACGGCGGCGCCTCCGCGGTTGCCGCTGGTGTAGCTGTCCCGGCTGTGATCCAGCAGCCCGGACGGCCACGCGTCGGGCATCGTCTGCTCCATGTACTCCAGCACCCGGGTGCCGCCGGGATGTGCCAGCAGCGCGTCGGGATGCCAGGAGTCGGGCTCGTCCTGGTAACGGACGCGCAGCCACTCCCACATCGCGGTGACCGTCTCCTGTACGGCGCGCGGCCCGCGCCGGTCCATCACGAAGTGGGTGCCGTCCGCCCGCGTGTCCAGGCGGTGCAGGTCCTGGGTGCCGGGCAGGGTGTGGTGCCAGGCGGCGTCCAGCCGCAGCGTCGACTCACGCCTGGGGCGGCCCGTGACCACCGCGGCGACCGCGGTGTCCGCGAACAGCAACCGGACGATCAGGGACTCGAGAGTGCCGTCCGCGGGCTGGTAGGTCGTGCTCAGCGCCTCCGCGATCACGACGAGGACCACCCGGTCGGGGTCCGCGGCCACGAGATCCGCCGCCAACGCCAGGGACCGGGTCCCCGCGATACAGGCCCACTGCGTGGCCGGCAGCAGCATCACGTCGTCGCGGAGCGGAAGCCTGTTGGTGAGGGCGATGTCCAGACCCGGCAGCGCGGGGGTGGTGGAGTGACTGGTGATCAGGCAGTCGACGTCCGCGGCGTCCAGCCCGGCTATCTGCAGGGCACCGCGGGCCGCACGCTCCCCGTAGGCCTGCACGGCCTCCCAGGCCGGCGCGGTGCGCTCCTGGACGGTCTGCGGCGCGGGTATCGCCTCGAGTGCGGCGATCACGCGGTCCACGTCCTGCTGGGTGAACCCGTCGCGTGCCAGCGCCTCTTGGGCCGATCCGATGCCGACGGCCCGCAGGCCGCCGCCGTTGCCGGGCGCGACGGCGGCCTCCAGCGGCAGCATCCACCCGCGGGTCTCGATGCCCGTGCTCGCCGCGATGCCGTCGATCCGCGGCGCCCACGCCGCGTGCGGATGCCGGTCGCGCACCTCCGCAACGATCTGGCTGGTCTCCACGGCGTGCTCGCCGTGTATCACGGCAGGAGGACAGAGGTAAGCGGCCATAATGAGGCACCTTTCAGAGGGAACATGAGGGAATGTCGCGAATGCTGTGTCATGGGTCACTTTGGAACTCCATGCCCAAGGGGTTGCGGATACGCTCCACTTCGGGAGTCGGCATCCGGCTCGAGCATGGACGATAAATGGACATTTCCGCTGTGATGCAGACAACTGAGACATTCCTGGAAATGCGTGACGTGGCGCACATCGTCGAGGCAGGAACCCCCAGAACTGTGCAACAAGCCCTACTTGGCTCACCGTCAGCCGGAACGGCGGTATCGGGACGTCAACTCTCTTGCGGCAGAAGCCATTTCATGACCCGCCCCAGAGGCCGTTACGGTCTGACGCATGGAATCGAGTCTTCAGACGGCCGAAGCACTCGCGGCTGCCTTACGCGCTGGTGAAGTGACCTCTGTCCAACTGACCGACGAGGCGATCGCCCGTATCGAACGGGACGACAAGGCGATCAACGCCATCTGTGTGCCGGACTTCGACCGCGCGCGGGCCGCCGCGCGCGGCGCCGACGAGGCACGCGCCCGGGGTGAGGACCTGCCGCTGCTCGGTATTCCGGTGACGGTCAAGGAGTCCTACGACATCGCCGGGCTGCCCACGACGTGGGGCATGCCGCCGCACCGGAACCACATGCCGGCCGAGGACGCGGTGCAGGTGTCGCGACTCAAGGCAGCGGGCGCGGTGGTGCTCGGTAAGACCAATGTGCCTTTGGGGCTGCAGGACATTCAGAGCTTCAACGAGATCTACGGCACCACCAACAACCCGTGGGACCACCGTCGTACGTCCGGCGGATCCTCCGGCGGCTCGGCGGCGGCCCTGGCGGCCGGGTTCGGCGCGCTGTCCATCGGCTCCGACCTCGCCGGTTCGCTGCGCACACCCGCGCATTTCTGCGGTGTGTACGCGCACAAGCCGACACTCGGGCTGGCGGCGAACCGCGGCATGGTCCCGCCGGCCGTGCCGGCCTTCCCGGCCGAGGCCGACCTCGTCGTCGTCGGTCCGATGGCGCGCAGTGCCCGCGACCTCACGCTCCTGCTCGACGTGATGGCCGGACCGGACCCGCTGACGCACGGCGTCGCGTACGACCTGAGGCTGCCGCCCGCGCGCCACGAGCGGCTCCGTGACTTCCGGGTGCTGGTCCTCGACGACCATCCGCTCATTCCGACCGGGTCCGCGGTGCGGGCGGGCGTGAACCGGGTGGCCGACGCGCTTGCCGACGACGGCGCCCGCGTCCTGCGGCACAGTCCACTGCTGCCCGATCTGACCGAGGCCGCTGTGCTCTACACGCAGTTGTTGTTCTCGAGCACCAGCGCGCGTTTTCCCGTTGAGACGTACGAGTACCTGCAGGCCCGTGCCGCCGGACTGAGCGCGGACGACCAGAGCCTCGACGCGGCGCGGCTGCGCGGCATGGTGTTCAGCCACCGCGACTGGATCGAGGCGAACAACCGTCGTGAACGCCACCGCCACGGCTGGCGGCAGTTCTTCGCCGAGTTCGACGCCGTGGTGTGCCCCATCACTCCCACTCCGGCGTTCCCGCACGACCACAACCCCGACCCGAGGGAACGCCGGATCGACATCGACGGCGCCGAGTACCCGTACCTCGACCAGCTCGTCTGGGCCGGTCTGCCCACCATGCCCGGCCTACCCGCCACCGCCGTGCCGGCGGGCCGGTCCCCGGAGGGCCTGCCGGTGGGAGTGCAGCTCATCGGCCCGATGTTCGAGGACCGCACCCCGCTGCGTCTGGCCGAGCTGCTCGAGCAGAGGATCGGCGGCTTCCAGGCACCGAAGTAGTGCCGCCGCACCGGTCCGCCGCTCACGCCCTCCGGGGGCGAACAAATGCCCAATAACGTACGGTGTGGGGGATGCAGCAAGCCGGGCTCGCCGTGACGGAAGCGGCTGCGCAGCACGCGGCAGCCCGGCTCGTCCACGCCGGGAGAGAAAGCATGACAATACGCGTCCGGCAGCAGCACAGGAGCCGCCGCACAGCCCTGCGCACCGGGGTCCCGTTGGTCACTCTGGCGCTCGCCGTCACAGGCTGCGGTGCGTCAGCCGCGCCCGGGGGAACAGCTCACTCCCCCCGATCCCCCTCTGCCAGCCATGGCACGCGGGACCCGGGTGCCGCCAGTGCGCTGCCGAGCCGCACCAGCGCCGATGCCGCCCCGGCCCCCGCGAGCACCGCTCCGTCGACATCGGCCGCCACCTGCATCGACCGGTACCTGTCCGGCATGACCACTGCTCAGCGGGCCGGACAGCTCCTCATGGGGGGCGTGTCCGCGGCCCTGCCCGACCAGGCCCAGCTGCGCACCCTGCGTGACAACCATGTCGGGTCCGTGATGCTGACCGGCCGCAGCACCGCCGGTACGGCCGCCACCAGAGAACTCGTCGACGGTTTCCGGGGCCAAGCGGACCAGGTCGCCGGCCGGAGGGTCGGACTCCTGGTCGCGACCGACCAGGAGGGCGGCCGGGTGCAGGTGCTCCACGGCCCCGGCTTCTCGGCCATGCCCAGCGGCCTGACCCAGGGCAGCTGGCCGACCGCGACGCTGCGTGCCCAGGCCGCGGGATGGGCCGAGCAGCTCAAGGCCGCCGGGGTCGACCTGAACCTGGCACCGGTCGCCGACGTGGTCCCGGCCGCTCTGGGCACCCGCAACATCCCCATCGGTTCCTTCCAGCGCGAGTACGGCCATACCGCGGACACCGTGACCTCCCACACCGGGGCCTTCGCCGCCGGTTTCGCGCAGTCGGGCGTGATGACCACGCTCAAGCACTTTCCCGGGCTGGGCCAGGTGATCGGGAACACCGACACCACCGCGAACGTCGTGGACTCGGTGACGACCGCCGACAGCTCCAGCCTCACGCCGTTCCGGGCCGGGATCCGGGCAGGGGCACCGTTCGTGATGGTCTCGTCGGCCACCTACACCAAGATCGATCCCAGGCATCTGGCGGCCTTCTCACCGACGGTCATCGATCACCTGCTGCGCAGCCGGTTCGGCTTCAAGGGAGTGGTCATCTCGGACGACCTCGGGAACGCGGTCGCGGTACGCTCCTTCAGCCCTGCCCAGCGGGCCGTGAACTTCGTCGCGGCCGGCGGAGACATGGTCCTCACGGTGCAGCCGAGCACCGTACCGGCGATGGCACAGGCCATCCAGACCCGGATGCGGCAGGACGCAACGTTCCGGGCCAAGGTCGACGACAGTGTGCGCCGGATACTCGACGCCAAGCGCCACGCGGGCCTGCTCGACTGCCGCTGAGAACCGTCACCGGCCCAGGTACCCGAGCTCGGGGAAGTGCCGCTGGTAGGCGTCGAGGAGGCGTTTCGCGACGGTGTACGAGTCGATCAGCGGGTGGATCGTCAGTGCCTTGACCGCGTGGGCGCGGTCGGCGGTGGTGGCGGCTTGGATCACCGCCCGCTCGACGGCCTTGACCGCGTGCACCAGGCCCTGGCCGTGGTCGGGCAGCGGGGCTCCGGCGATGGGCCGGGCACCGTTGGCGTCCACGTGGCAGGGGACCTCGATGACGGCGTCGTCGTCGAGGACGGGGATGCGGCCGCGGTTGCGGACGTTGAGGACCAGCGTGGTGCGCTCGTCCAGAGCGATGGCCCGCATGAGGGCGAGCGCCACCTGCTCGTACCCGCCGGACTCCAGATCGCAGGAGTCCCGTTCACCCATGCCGACGGCGTCGCGGTTCTCGGCCATGTAGGTGGATTCGCGTTCCAGGCGGGTGGCGTCCCATGCGTTCCAGGCGGCGCGGGGAGCGGGCGAGTCGACGCCGACGGTGTCCATGGCGTCGTAGAAGCGCTGCTGCTGGGAGTGGAGGAAGGCGCCGCGCGTCTGCCCCAGGGCTCGCGCGGAGCCGACCGACTCGCGGTGGAAGTAGTAGTAGTGGAGGTACTCGTTGGGCAGTGCGCCGAGCGTGCGCAGCAGGTCGGCTCCGAAGAGCTTGCCCTCCTCGAAGGAGGTCAGCGCGGCCTCGTTCTCGAGCAGTGACGGCAGCAGGTCCCGGCCGTCGGCGTACAGACCGCACAGCCAGCCCAGGTGGTTCAGGCCCACGTAGTCGAGGCGGGTGCGCGCCGGGTCGACGCCGAGTGCTCCGGCCACGCGACGGCCGAGGCCCACCGGAGAGTCGCAGATCCCGATCACGCGGTCGCCCAGGCGCGCGGTCATGGCCTCGGTGACCATGCCGGCGGGGTTGGTGAAGTTGATGACCCAGGCGTCGGGTGCCAGGGCGGCGATGCGACGGGCGATACCGAGCGCCACCGGGATGGTGCGCAGCCCGTAGGAGATGCCGCCCGCGCCGACGGTCTCCTGGCCCAGGACGCCTTCCTCCAGGGCGATCCGCTCGTCCGCCGCCCGTCCGGCTAGGCCGCCCACACGGATGGCGGAGAACACGAAGTCCGCCCCGGTCACCGCCTCGTCCAGGTCGGTGGTGACCGCGACGGTGGGCGGGTCGGGGTGCCCGGCCGCCTGGTCGGCGAGGACCTTGCCGATGGTCGTCAGCCGGGAGGCGTCCAGGTCGTACAGGGTCACGTGGGTGACACGTCCTTCGCCGCGGTCACTCAGCAGCGCCCGGTAGACCAGCGGGACCCGGAAACCTCCACCGCCCAGGATCGTGAGTCTCATACTTCGACCACCTCAACTCCCGCCTCACGCAGTCGATTACAGGTCTTCTCGTCCCCCGGGGCGTTGGTCACCACGATGTCGATCTCCTCCGGGCCGCACACCCGGGCCATGCCGGTGCCGGGGAACTTGCCGGCGTCCGCCAGCAGGACCACCTGTGCGCTGGCGGCGATCATCGCCCGTTTCACGGGAACCTCGACGGCGGTGGTGTCCAGCACCTGGCCGTCGGGGCGGACCCCGCTGGTGCCGAGGAACAACCGGTCGGCGTGGATCTGCCGCAGGTTGTCCTCGGTGAGGAAGCCGACCAGCGAGCGGTAGTCACGCCGCACCACGCCGCCCAGCAGGATCAGCTGGATGCCCTTGTCGTCCTGGAGTTCCTCGTAGACGGCCAGGTTGCTGGTGATCACGGTCAGAGTGCGGCCGTGCAGATTGCGGGCCACCCGAAGGGCTGTGGTGCCGATGTCGAGCAGGATCGTCTCGCCGTCCCTGACCAGGTCGGCGCACCACACGGCCAGCGCGTCCTTCGCCTCGACCCGGACCATGGCCACGTCGGCGAACGGGTCGTCCTCACCGTCGAGGGGCGCGGCGCCGCCGTAGACCCGCTTGAGCAGTCCCTCGTCCTCCAGCTGCACGAGATCTCGCCGGATCGTGGCCTGGCTCGCACCGATCTTTTCGGCCAAGGAGACCACCGTCGTAGGCCCGTCCGCACGCAGGAAGCGCAGGATCAGCTGGTGCCTTCGGTCAGAGAGCATGCGCTGACCATACTCGCGAACTCGCCAAACTCAAGCAAAGTCGCGCATGAATGTCTCGATACCTGCTTGCCTCTTGTCAAACCCGCGCACCGGGTGCAATCTCTTGCGTAATTCGGAGCCAGATCCGGACCCCACTCCGGTCGAAGCGGATCAACGGTGCATTCCGCCGTCAAGACGCGTCGGCACCGTCCGAGAGGACCAGGTCAAAAGCCCCGGGTGGCTGAAGAGTTCCCACCACGCCGATGCTTTTCAGCCATCCGGTCTGCCCCATCCCCCTCGTAGCCCACGACTCACAGGTCCTGTCGGACACGCCGAAAACTAGGAGAAGATCGTGGACCTTTCCCGCAGACGATTCCTTCAGGCCACCGCACTGACGGCCGCCACGGCCGGCGTCACCGCGGCATGCGGCGGCCAATCCGGTTCGGGCGGCAGCAAGCACAGCAAAAACCTGACCCTCTGGTACTGGTCCGGCGGCCTGAGCGACAAGGTCGTCGCGGACGCCAAGAAGCACTTCTCCGGCGTCACCCTCAAGACCGCCGTGGTCGGCGGTGACTTCAAGACCAAGCTGCTCACCGGTCTGCGAGCCGCTCAGAGCGCCCCGGACATCACCGGCATCAAGGGCGAGGACATCGCTTCCTTCCTGCCCAACGCCGACCGTTTCATCGACCTCAAGACGGTCGGCGCGGACAAGCTGATGCCGCAGTACCTGTCATGGAAGCTGAAGCAGGCCACCACGCAGGACGGCAAGCTCATCGGCTTCCCCATCGACATCGGCCCCTGCGCCACCTTCTACCGCGAGGACCTGTTCGCGAAGGCCGGACTGCCCACCAGCCCGGCCAAGGTCTCCTCGGAGCTGTCCACCTGGGAGGACTACTTCAAGGCCGGTGTCGAACTGCACAAGGCCCTGCCCAAGACCTTCCTGGTCAACAACATCAGCTCGGTGTTCACGATGATGATCGGCCAGGGCACCAAGAGGTTCATCGACGAGAACAACAAGTTCATCGGCGACCAGGACCACATCCGCACCGCCTGGACCACCGCGGTGAAGCCCTACACCCTGGGCATCGACGCCAAGATCAACGACAACACCTGGAACGCGGCCATCAGCAACGGCGCCCTCGGTACCGAGATAGGCGCCGCGTGGCACGCCCTGGACATCAGCAACGCCGCCCCGCACACCAAGGGCAAATGGCGGGTGGCGAACCTGCCCGGCGGGCCGTCCAACCTCGGCGGGTCCTTCCTCGCCATCCCCGCGACCAGCGGCAACCCCGAAGAGGCATTCAAGATCATCGCCTGGATCCTCGACCCCGAGAACGAGGCCCGCGGCTTCACCGACGCCGCTCTCTTCCCGACCGCCCCGGCCGCGTACAAGCTGCCCGCACTGACCGGTGGCGACCCCTTCTTCGGTGGTCAGAAGACCATCGAGATCTTCGGCCCGGCCGCGGAGAAGATCCCCGCCGCCTACGAGGCCCCGGCCGACGCGGCGGTCTCGGCGCCCTACTTCAGCGAGCTGACCACCATCGAGGCCAAGGGCAAGGACCCCGACCAGGCCTGGAAGGACGCGGTCAGCCAGGCCAAGCAGATCGCCCAGCGCCAGGGAGTGAAGTGACATGACGTCAAGCCCGGTAGCCGGCCCGGCCCACACCGGACCGTCCTCCGGATCCGGCACCGGATCCGCCGGCCGACCGGCTCCGGGCCGCCGCACAGGCGGCCCGGGCCGGCACGGCCGCCGGATCCGGCCGGTGTCGGCCGGGGCCCGGCCCGGGCCGCGGCGGCGCGTCGCCCGGTTCTGGCCGCAGTACCTGGCGATCTCGCCCTACTACATCCTCTTCTCGGTCTTCATGCTCTTCCCGGTGCTCTACACCGTGTACCTGGCGTTCCAGAAGTGGGACGGCATCGGGGCGATGCACTTCGTCGGGTTCCAGCAGTTCCGCTTCCTGTGGGACGACCCGGTGTTCTGGCTCTCCATCCGCAACACCCTGGTCATCTGGGTGCTGTCGACCGTGCCGATGCTCTTCATGGCGCTGGTGCTGGCGGTGCTGGTCAACTCCACCCGGCGGTTCACGGCCCTGTACCGGGTCGCCCTGTTCATCCCGAGCGTCACCTCGCTGGTGGCCATCGCGATCTTCTTCGGCGCGATCTTCAGCAACAACTTCGGTCTGATCAACGCGATCCTGAGGGGCCTGCACCTGTCGGCCGTGCCCTGGATGAGCAACGAGTGGACGATCAAACTGGTGATCGCGGCGCTGATGACCTGGCAGTGGACCGGTTACAACGCGATCATCTATCTCGCCGGCCTCCAGGCGATTCCCTCGGAGCTCTACGAGGCCGCCAAGATGGACGGCGCCGGCCCGGCGCGGACCTTCTTCTCCATCACGATCCCGCTGCTGCGGCCCATCATCCTCTTCACCGTGGTGATCTCCACGGTCACCGGCCTGCAGAGCTTCACCGAACCACAGGTGCTGTTCGGCAGCGAGGCGGCCACCAATCCCAACTCCGGCGGACCCGGCCAGGCCGGTCTGACCACGTTGTTGTACTTCTACCACCAGGCCTTCGACAACAACGACTTCGGCTACGGTGCCGCGATCGTCTGGGCCTTCTTCCTGCTGATCCTGCTCATCGTCCTCATCAACTGGCGCCTGGTGCAGCGTAAGGAGCGACGGCCATGAACGGCCTGTACCGCAAGCGTGTCCGGGGGCTGAGCGTCCATGTGCTGCTGATGTTCGGCGTGGTCATCTCGGTCTTCCCGTTCTACTGGATCGTCGTCATGGCGACGAACACCTCGCAGGACATCTACAGCTACCCGCCGAAACTGTGGTTCGGCGGCAACCTGATGACCAACCTGCGGCACCTGTTCGAAAAGATGGACTTCTTCGGGTCGCTGCTCAACACGGTGATCGTCGCGGTCTGTACGACGGTGCTGGTGCTGTTCTTCGACTCCCTGGCGGCCTTCGCCTTCGCCAAGTACGACTTCCCGGCCAAGAAGTTCCTCTTCGGCGTGCTGTTGTCGATGTACATCCTGCCGACCCAGCTGGCGATCATCCCGCAGTACGAGATCATGGCGCAGCTGGGCTGGCTGGGCACCCTGCAGGCGCTCATCGTGCCGGCCGCCGCGAACGCCTTCGGTATCTTCTGGATGCGCCAGTACACCAGCAGCAGCGTCCCCGACGAACTGCTGGACGCCGCCCGCATCGAGGGCGCCGGGTTCTTCCGCCTGTACTGGAACGTGGTGCTGCCGTGCGTCCGCCCGGCCCTGGCGTTCCTCGGGATCTACACGTTCATCGGCGCCTGGAACGACTACATCCTGCCGTTGGTGATGCTGGTCAACCCCGACCGTCTCACCCTCCAGGTGGCGCTGGCCCAGCTGTACGCGGGCCACTCCACCGACTACAGCATGGTGATGTCCGGAGTGCTGCTGTCGGTGATCCCGCTGCTGCTGGTGTTCACCTTCTTCGCCCGCGGCTTCATCGCCGACGCCACCAAGGGCGCCCTGCGCTGAGGCGGTGTCGATCCGCATGCGCTCGGCGGGCCGAGCGTGACCGCCCCTTACGGGCGGAAGCTGGTGGCGGTCGACATGTGCGCGGGCATCGGGGAGGCCCTTCCCGCTGGCACGGCGACCGGCCGCGAGTCGTGTCCCCGGGGTCGGTGAACCTCCGCACCTGGCGCACGAGTCCCTCATCACCGGCACGGCTCTCGTCGGCACCGTCGAGCGCACGCCCCCGGCCCTATATCGCGCGGCCCACGCGGCAGCGCAGACCTGTGGTGACACCTAACTGGCCGCCCGCTACGCGGACCTCCTGGCCGGGGAAGAGCGGCGCATCGCCGAGGTCCCATACGACCTGGACGACTCGGAGAACTCGGATGAATCAGGCGATTCGGATACGACGGCGACTCGCGGTCCGGCGGGCGAGTGACGGGCTAGCCGGACGGCGCACGGTCCGGCAGGTCGCCGGGCGTGGCCACCAGGCCGAGCCGCTGGGCGCGCAGCACGGTGCTGATCCGGTCGCGGGTGCCGAGTTTGCGGTAGATGTTCTCGATGTGCTTGTGCACGGTGCGGGAGGAGATGCCGAGACGGCGACCGATCGCGGCGGCGGTCAGGGCGTCGGTGAGCAGCAGGAGGACGGTCGTCTCACGGGGCGTCAGAGCCTCGGCCTCCGGCGTATCCTGCGGGGCGGCGGCGGCCGCCCGCCAGCGTTCCAAAAGTTGGCGCTGCTCGTCGACTGCGGCCAGCAGCGGCTGCAGGCGCTGGGCGAGTCGGACGTGATCGTCGGTGAAGTCCGTGTCGGAGCGGTAGACGAGGCATCCGGTGACGGGCGTCGCGGACCGCCGTAGGGGGATCCCCAGCACGTAGTCCATGCCCATGGCGTCCGCGATCAGCCGCGCCGTCGAACTCGACGCCCATGCGCGACCCGCCGCCCGGCGTGCGGTGACGGGTGCGCGGTCGTCGTCGCCCGCGTAGTGGTCCGCGAACGGGTATCCCGAGCGCAGCAGCCCCAGCGCGCCGTCCCCGAGGCGGTCGAAGGCGGCGGCGACGCCGGGTGACATGCCGACGGTGCCGCTGCTTTCGCTCCAGTCGTCGAGCTTGTAGATCAGCGCTTCTCCGCCGCACAGGCCCGGCAGGGCGGAGGCCAGCAGAGGCCACAGACGCCCTGGTTCCCGCTCGTGGAGCGCCGCCACGGCGATCGACAGCATGTGCTCATAAGCCCCGCTCAGGCCGTTTGCCACTGTTTCTCTCCGGTTGTCGCCGTACGCAGTTGTACGCATACCGACAGGGCCGCTCACCGGTCCAGACTGCAACCGAGCGACACCGGCATCGGTCGGCTGTCCTCCACCATTGTGCGGGCCGCCGGTGCGGGGGGAGCGGCGGCCCGCACCGTACGTGGTCCTCGGGCGACCTCACGCAGCCCACGCCGCGGCGCACAGCGCGCGGTCCACCTCCTCGGTGTAGAGCGCGGCGGCGAGCCAGGCACGGGCGAAACGGTCCGTGTCGCCCGGCAGCAGGCGGCCGAAGGCGTCGCGACCGCGGTCCGCGGCGGCGGACCGGAGCTCTTCCAGCAGGTCGCCCGCCGTCGCCAGACCGTGGTCGCGCAGCCGGCGACCGTCGCCGCCGCCCTCCCCGGGGAAGGCCAGCACGCGCCGGCCTCCCGCGGCGGCCTGGTGGACCCGACGGCGCAGCAGATGCAGCGGCGCCTCGTCCGGAGCGGCACCGGGGAGGCGGGCGGCCGACGGCGCCTCGGCCGGCGGGTCGGCGTGCTGGAGGCGATCCAGACCGAGGTCCACACGCGTCCCCGCGGCAGTGGGGTGTTCCGTGGCGAGCAGCAGGGCCCGGGGCTGCGCGGCCGGGACGAGGCGGGCGATGATCCGCAGCCGGCTGCCCGTGGCGGCGGCCAGCAGACGGAGGTTGTCGCGGTCGGGGAGCGCGGGGTGGTCGTGGGCGCCGGCCAGCCGGAGCATCCGTCCACCGCAGTCGGCCAGCAGACAGTCGCCCGCCGCCTCACGGACCGTGCCGGCGAGGACGACCTCGAGGAAGAGCAGATCGTGACCGCCCTCCAGGGCCCGCCGGACCTGGTCGCCGACGGGCACGGCCCACAGCCGGTCGAGGGGCTCGCCGCTCCAGTCGGCACCGGACGCGCGCACCGCCCGTACCCCCGCCCCCGCACCCAGCCGTCCCGTCGGCGACACCGTGGCACCGGACACCGCCAGCCCGGCACGCGACAACTCGCGGTGGGTCAGGGTGGTGTCACCGATGCGCACCGCACGGTCGGCCGCGCCCACCGCCCGCCCGGCGCCGCCCGGGGCGACGTCGGAGACCGTGTGCAGCCGGCCGTCGGCGTCGGCGGTCCAGGTGACGGCGCCCGCATAGCCGGTCGCCGTGAGGACGGGTTCGGAGAACAGGCCGTACAGGCGCAGTGAACCGTCGGGTGTGTACGGCTGCCGTACCGTGCCACGCAGGGCCGCGAGTTCCGGGCCGGTGGCGGCGGGCAGCCGGTGCGCCACGGACAGCGTCTCGCGCAGGTCGGCGACGAGGTCGGTCAGCCGGTACGCCGGAGCGGCCGCGCGGGCCGCACGCACCGCCGTGACCGCGGAGACCGCCGAGGCGGCGGCCCGGGGCAGACCCGCCAGCCGCGCGGTGTGCGCGGCGCGCAGCAACTCCGCCTGGAGCACCGCGCCCGCGCCGTCCGTGCCCGCGTCCAGCACGGCCGCCGCCGCTTCACGCACCGCCCGGGCGGCGGCGCACTGGTCGGCGGTGGCCGTCCCGGGCTCCGCGGGCGGTTCCTGCCCGGCGGGGGAGGGGGGCGCCGCTTCCGTCGGGTCGGACGGTCCTGGTTCGGCGACCGGCGCCGCCGAAGCGGCCGCGGCGCGGTGCAGGCAGGCGGGGGCGAGCAGGCATCCGCAGCGGATCGCGTCCGCGCTGCCCACCAGGCCGCCGGGCGCGTGCAGTTCCAGGTCGGTGTCGTCGTCGACGGCGATGCGCACGAGGTCGCCGTCCACGACGACCGGCCGGGCGGCCAGCTTGGTGACGCCCGCGTCCAGTCGCCCCCGCAACCGGGGCGGCAGCGCCCCGACGAGTTCGGCGGTCACGGACGGGGCGACCGGAGGCAGGTCCGGGTTCATGCGATCTTCTCCCCTACCCAGCGGGCGAGTTCGAGCGGGCTGAGGGCCGCGACGGGCATCCCCGCGGCGACGAGCTGTCCCGCGACGCCGGTCGAGTACCGGGGCCGTCCCGTGTCGTCGAGGCTCGCGCAGCCCAGGACATGGCAGCCGGCCCCGACCAGGGCACGGACCTCGGCGAGCAGCCCACCGAGCGGGTAGCCCTCCTCGAAGTCGCTGACGACAACGACGAGGGTGCGGGAGGGCACGGTCACCAGCTCGCGGGCGTGCCGCAGCCCCGCCGCGATGTGCGTGCCGCCGCCCACGCTCACCTCGAGCAGCAGCGACAGCGGGTCCTCGACATGGTCGGTGAGGTCGATGACCTCGGTGGAGAAGGCGAGGAAGTGCGTGGACAGGGTCGGCACCCCGGCCAGCACGGAGGCCGTGAGAGCGGCCCAGACCGTGGACGCCTCCATGGACCCGGACACGTCGGTGACCAGGATCAGCCGCCAGTCGGCGGCCCGGCGGGCGCGGGTGCGGAAGACCGGCCGCTCGGGGACGACCTGGACCGTGCCGTCCGGTGCGCGCCGCGCGGTCGCCAGGTTGGCTCGCAGAGTGCGGGCCAGATCGAGGCCGCCGCCCGGACGCCGGCTGGGGCGGGGCAGGGCCGTGCCGTGCAGGGCGGGGCGCAGCCGAGTGGCCAGTTGCCGGGTCAGGGCGTCGACCAGGCGCCGCACCAGCGGCCGGAGCGCGGCCAGCCGGGCCTCGGGAAGCCCGCCCGCGTGCCGCAGCACACTGCGCAACAGGTCGACCGAGGGCCGTACGGCGTCGGGGTCGAGTTCGGTGAACACGTCCCGGCGGCCTGCCGCGGCGGCCGCCGCCAGCACCTCCTCCCGGATGCCGGGCCCGAACAGCGCCGCCAGCTCCTGCGACCACTCCCGCACTGAGGGGTACGGCGCCTCCCGCCCGCCGCCCCGGCCTGCTCCGGTGAGGTCGCCCCGGCTGCCCTCGCCGCGTCCGCCGCCGTACAGCTCGTCCAGCGCGGTGGCCAGGGCGGCCGCCGACCGGGGCAGTCGGTCCGTGCGGCGGCCCAGCAGCAGACGCCAGCGGTCGGCGGGGGCGAGCCGGTGGTCCCCGCCCGGAGTGTCCGGTGCGGCGGACGCGCCGGTTCCTGAGACGCCGTCGGCCGGCCCGCGCCCGTCCGCCGCGCGGGGCGGCGGAAGCAGCCCCAGCGTCCGCAACACCTCGCGCGCCGCCAGGTCCGCGCGCGTCCAGGTGGCGAGGGCCGCCGGGTCGACGTCACCGGTGTCCGCCGCACGGCTGCTGTCCAGGCGCTCCTCGACACCGGCCAGAAGCCGGTCCCGGGCGGCCGGACTCAGCGTGTCGAAGCCTCCCCGCAGTGCGGGCAGCCGGTCCAGGAAGTCCTGGTCGGAGAGCTCCGACACCCGGGCGAGCAGAGGCTCCAGGGCGGGCGGCGCGGCCTCCAGGAGCTGGCCGGCGGCGGTCAGCAGCCCGGTGAGCCGGGCGGTCAGCGCGGACCGGGACTCCGGGTCGCAGGCGGTGTCCACCCAGGAGGCCACGCGTCCGCCGAGGGCCTCCGCGTCCTCGTGGCCGAGCAGGGCGCGTACGGCCCCGGCGGCGCCGCGCATCAGTGGGGAACCGTCGGCGGCCAGCCGGGCGAGGGCGTCGGCGAGCCGGATGCCGCCCAACCGGTCGGCGCGGTGGGCGAGGGCCAGCAGGGCGTGGGCGTCGGCGGGGTCCTCCGATCCGCTGAGTCCGTCCACCTGGCGCACCGCGGCTGCGGTGAGCGCCTCGGCCACGGCCGCGGCCCGAGCCGTACGCTCCTCGTCGGCGCCGAGCCCGGCGATGTGCCCGGACCGCAGCCGGTCCAGCAGGGCGAACCCGGCGAGGAGTTCGGGCAGCGTCCCGGCCTGCGGCAGCACCTCGGCGGTGTCCGCGAGCCGCTCGTCGGCGAGGCCCGGAAGCCCGCACTCAGCCGCCTGCTCGAGACCGCGCAGGGCCTGGGCGGCGGTGGGGCCGCCCTCGTCCCGCTCCGCGCGACGCCGCTCGCGCAGCAGGCCCTCCACGGCCTGCGCCGGGGTGACCCCGCGCACTCCCGCCGTGGCCAGCATGACCGCGGAGGCAGGCGTCCAGCGCACCTCCCAGCGCGAGGTGAGCGCCTCCGCGCCGCCCGCGCCGACGACCTCCTTCGCCTCCGCGTACGGCACACCGCACACCGTCAGCCGGCGCAGCAGGAGTTCGCGGCGGCGGTCGAGGTCGGAGCGGAGCGGGTCGAGGCGCAGGTCCCGGGCCTCGCCGGACGCCCCGTCCTGCGGCCCGGGCAGCCCCAGAGCGGACAGCTCCGCCTCCACGGCGGGGGCGAGGCCACTGCGCGGTGCGCCGGGTGCGGGGCGTCCGCCGCGCGTGCCCACGAGCACCTGCTCCATCGCACGGGCGACGGCCCGCCCCCGGCCGTACGGTTCGCCCTGGGCCAGCACCGTCTGCACCGCCTCGACCAGCTCGCCGCGACCCGCCGCGGGCAGTCCGCGCAGCCGCGCCAGGTCTCCGGCGAGCCGGCTGATCTCCCGGGCGTCGGCGGGCCCCGACGGATGGCCGAGCGCACGCAGCCGGGCGCACACCCGCACGGCAGCCCGGGTCAGTGCCTCCTCCAGCGCGGTCGGATCACCCGCCGCCTCGAGGACCAGATGCTGCCACTCCGGGTCCCGGATGCCCGCGGGGTAACCGGAGCGTTCGTCCAGCAGCGCGTAGGTGTACGGGATGAACGAGGTGGTCCAGGTGGGGCCGTCACCCGTCCCGGCCGGGACAGCACAGTCCCGTGCGTCCTCCTCGGGCGAGGGCAGCAACGCCGGTGCGTGGAAGGCACCGACGACCACGGCCGCCCGCTCGCCGCCCGCCGTGGCGTCGGCCAGGCGGCCTCGCATCCACCGCTCACGCCGCAGGTCCACCTCGGGGACCCCGCCCGACCCCGCCGCGTCCTCGCGCAGCGCCCACCCCGCGAGCAGCGCGGCCCGGCGCACCGCCTCGGGCGGCGAGCCTGGGGCCGTGGCCTCGACGAGACGGTCCCACAGGTCTTCACCGGGGCGGCCGGTCAGCCGGGACCGCAGGGCGCCGGCGAGACCCGGCCCGGTGGCCCGGCCCCGGTCACGCCGTTCCTCGCCCCACGCCCGGTCGGCCAGCGGCAGATCGCAGGCGACGACCGGGATCTCGTGCCGGGCCGCCCAGCGGACGGCGGCCAGTTCCGGGGAGAAGTCGGCGAACGGATAGAAGGCCGGGCCGTTGCTTCCGTCGCCGGGCGCGGCGGCGAGTGCGACCGGGGCACGGGTCTCCTCGTGGCCGAGCCAGGGCAGCCACTCCTGCAACTCGGCGGGGAGTTCGACGAGCAGCACGTCCGGCTTCGCCACGTCCAGCAACGCCGGCACGACCGCGGCAAGCGACGGCGCGTGATGCCGTACGCCGATGAGGTAGGGCGCCGCCGGACCGGTGAGGGCCGCGACGGCTTCGTCGGGGGAGAGGGGAGCGGAGAGGGGCACGGCCGTCAGCCCTCCAGGACCGTGCGCAGGTCCCACAGGGTGCGCCAGGTGGCGGACCCCTGCTCGGCGCGGCGCCGCACGGGGCCGTCCCAGTAGCCGCGCAGGCGGGCCGCGTCGGCCGGGTCGTCCTTGCGGACCACGCCGAGCAGATGGCCGGGCAGCAGCCCGAGCACGTCGCGGTCCCCCGGGAAGTAGGCCGCGGCCAGCCCCAGCGCGCCCGCGACGGACACCGCTTCGGCCGTGCTCATCACAGTGGAGGGCCGCTCGACTTCCCAGCCCTCCGCGGACCGGCCCTCGCGCAGGTCACGGAAGGCGGTGACCAGGGCCTCCAGGACGGCGTCGTCCACCTGGAACGGCGCCCCGGCCCGCTCGACGGCGGCCCGCGCCTGCCTGCGCACCAGCGCGGTCTCCGCGTCGAGGTCCGGAATCGGGCCGACCGTCTCGAAGTTGAAACGCCGCTTGAGCGCGGCGGACATCTCCGAGACGCCCTTGTCCCGCAGGTTGGCCGTGGCGATCAGGTTGAAGCCCGGCGCGGCGTGCGCGAGGGCGTCCTCGGTGCCCGTCAGCTCGGGGACCGCCATACGCCGCTCGGAGAGCAACGACACCAGCGAGTCCTGCACTTCGGGCAGGCACCGGGTGACCTCCTCGACCCGGCCGATGGCGCCCCGGCGCATCGCGGCGAGCACGGGCGAGGGCACGAGCGCCTCCCGGCTGGGTCCCTTGGCGAGCAGCAGGGCATAGTTCCAGCCGTACTTGAGCTGGTCCTCGGTCGTACCCGCGGTGCCCTGCACGACCAGACCGCTGGTGCCGCACACAGCGGCGGACAGCAGCTCGGACAGCATGGACTTGGCGGTGCCCGGCTCGCCGACGAGCAGCAGCCCGCGCTCACCGGCGAGCGTGACCACACACCGTTCGACCAGCGCCCGGTCGCCGACGAACTTGCCCTCCACCACCAGTCGGCGCGGAACCCCCTCGGGCACCTCCGCACCGTCGGGCAGCCGCAGTGCCCGGCCGTCGCTGCCCATGACGAACGTGACGACGGCACGCGGGGTGAGCCGCCAGGCGGGCGGACGCGGCCCGTCGTCGTACGCGGCGAGGAAGGCCAGTTCGGTGGCGAACCGGTCCTCGGGCGGGACGATCTGCCGGGTGGCGTCGGGAACGAGGGTGGTGGTCATCGGCGGCGGTCCTTCGGGGCGCGGGTACGGAGGGTGGGCGTCGGCCGCCCGTCAGGGGTGCTCAGCGGCGGCGCGGTGGGCGTCGGCTGCTCGCCAGGGGCGCTCATCGGCGGCGCCCCCTGCGCGTGGCCCGCGTGGTGAGCTCCTCGTAGGCGGGGGCGTCGCCCTCGCGCACCCGGTCCCAGGCGCGGGCGAACAGCGCGGGCACCGGGAGCAACGGCACGGCACGGTGATGCCGGGGGACCGGGTACAGCCCTTCCTTCCAGGTCTCCACCGGCAGCGCCGGGGACTTCAGGTCGTACCAGCCGCACGGCAGGAACAGGGTCCGCCCGGCACGCGGGCGCTTGGCCTCGACGACCAGGCCGGTGGCGGCCAGTTCGGCACGGGCCTTCTTCAGCCGGGCGGGCTTCCACCCGGTCCAGCGGGCGCAGTTGCGGTCCGTCGGGTCGGGCAGGGCCAGCAGCTGCAGGTAGAGCGCCGCCGCGTCCTCTCCCAGGCCGTGCGCGGCGGCCACGTCGACGACCAGCGCGGGAACGCTGACGGCCGGATCCTGGGCGTGGCCGACCGGCCCGTCGGCGTCGCCGCCGGCTGCGACGGCCAGGGCGAGTTCGTCGCCGAGGACCGTCCGCAGGGCCCGCAGGCCCTCGCCGCGCGCGGGCCCGACCAGGCCTTCGAGGAGCGGCAGGACGTCGTCGTCCGGGCCGGTCAGCGCGGCCGGGCGGACCAGGACGCACTCGCTGTCGCCGTACCAGGGCCGCAGGACGAGCGCCTCGCCGACCCGGGTCCGCCCGTGGGCGTCCGCGCCGCCGGTGGCGGGCAACCCGTACGCCTTGCGGAGCTCGACGGCGGTCGTACCGCCCTTCTCGGCCCAGGCGACGTCCAGGTCGAGCAGCAGCTCGGGATCGGTGAGCCGGCGGCGCAGCGCGGCCAGACCGTCCGGCAGGGCGACACGCAGCGGGTGCCCGTACGGCAGCCAGTAGGCGAGCGCGGCCAGGGCCGTGACGGCGCCGGTCAGCTCGTGGCGGCCGGGGACCGCGGCCGGGTCCGCCCAGACGAGGTCGCCGTCCTTGTCGGGCCGCAGGACCGTGGTGCGGCTCAGCCACGGTGTGCGCCCCGGGTTGAGCACCTGCTCGGCGGCACCGGCGCCCACCGGAAGCTCGGCGGCGAGCTCCTCGGTGAGGCGTACGAGCGAGCCGTGGCGCTCGGCCCACACCCGGCCCGCGGCTCCGATGTCCGGGCCCGATACCCACAGGTCTGCCGGGTCCCCGGGCATCAGGGCGGCGACGAGCGACTTGCGGCCGACCACGCCGAGTGAGGCCAGCATGCGGTTGCCGAAGTCGACCTGGCGCGATTTCAGCCCGATCGTGGCGAACACCTCCGCGCCCGGATGATCCGGCAGTCCGGCGAGCAGCACGGTGGCCTGCACGGGACCCAGTCCGTCACGTGTCTCCGCGGCGAGCGCGGCCGGGGCCTCCGGCCGCCAGGGCACGGCGCCCTTGTCCCGGATCAGCCGGGTGAGCGTGGCCAGCCGGTCGGCGGAGATCTCCGGCGTGTGCCCGGTCTCCCGGTCCAGGGTGAAGTGGGCCACGGCACCGAACGCGCCGGCCGGGTCGTGGTCGAGGGCCAGCCAGTTGACGCGTTCGCGCTGGACGTCGATGCTCTGGCAGCCGAGGATCACGACCGTGCGGCCCGCCCTGCGCAGCACCTGACCGACCCGCTCCTGCTTGTCGTGCGGTTCGCTCAGCACGATCTCGCGGAGCGTGTCCCCGGAAGCGGTGACGAGCGGCCCCTCGGTCAACGCTTCGAACAGCAGGAGCAGTGCCTCGCGCTCGGTGTCGGGCAGGGCGGCGGAGGCGGCTCGGTAGGAGAGCGGCCGCAGCACGGACAGCAGGTTCGTCCACACCATGCCTATGCCGGGAATCGTGTGCTCATCGGTGTGCCAGCCGTCGCCGAGCGCAGCGATCCGCTCACGGTCCGGCAGCGGTTTGCCGTCCGCGGGCCTGCCGGACAGCACGTGGTTCACGGAACGGATCTGACGCAGCGTGCTCCACCGCTGGCCGCCCCACCACGAGCCCAGGTGGGCCAGTCCGGCGGAGGCCGTGGACAGTGCGCGGTCGTCACCGAGTTCGGGACCGTAGTCGGCGAACATGCCCTCGGTCCGCCGGCGGTCCGGCCGCGGCCGCTCCACGGGCGGTGCCGCGAAGGCGGCGGCCGACTCGGCGATCCGCAGTGCCGTACGCACGAGCGCGGCCACGCCGATGAGCATCCGCTCGTCGGCAACGCCGGGCAGGGCGCGGGACACGGCACGCCGGGCCACCACGTCGGCGGTCGGCACGGCGGGCTTGGTGCCGGCGGCGTCGGTGGACGACCTGGAACCTCCCGCCCGGGCCACCTGCTCCAGCCGCTCGGCCAGTGCCTCTGCCGTCACGCGCAGTACCTCGGCCGTCTGTTCGTCCGTCAGGGCGCGCAGCACGGCCGACGACAGCTCGTCGCGGGGCCGCAGGGCGTGCCAGAAAGCGACCGGCGGCACGAACCGGGTGCCGGCGGCGTACTCTCCGCCCTGCTCGTGCAGGGTCACCCGGCCGAGCACCCCGGCGGCGGAGGTGTCCTCGCCGGCGTACAGGAACACCGTCCGATGGCCTTGCCCGACGACGGGCTCGGCGCCGCCGGGCAGCCGCAGCGCGCCGAGCGGCACCCGCCGCCACCCCTGCTCGACGGGCAGGCTGACGGTCCGGCCGTCGGGGGTGCCCGCGGTCGTCACCTCCTCGGCGCCCTTTCCCTCCGTGCGCACCCAGCGGCCGAGGACCGTGCCGTCGGTGCCGAACGGGCTGTTCTCCAGGCCAGGTTGCAGCGGCAGTACCTCGCAGTCCTCGGGCAGCAGAGAGGCGTCCTCGCGGATGCCGGACCGCAGGAACGCGGGCAGCGAGGCGCGGCCATGGGTACCGGTGGCCGGGTCGTACTCGAGCCACACCGTCTGCCTGCCCTGTCTGCCCTGCCGCCAGTACGTCGTGCCGTCGCCGATGACGGCGCGGCCGGCCGGCAGGACGGTGTCCCCGGCGTGCAGCGTGCGGCCTCCGGTGGCCCGGCCCCCGCCGGGCAGCGGGATCGAGGGGGTGGCGGTGTCGTGGACGGACCAGTAGCCGGGGAGCTGCTCGCCGGCGAGCGGGAACACCTCGGACGGCCGCGACGACCAGTAGCCGGACTGCTTGCTGCCCTGCCGCCACATCACCAGCAGCTCGCCGTCGGTGTACCGGAACCTGGGGCGCTGCCAGCGGTCGAGGTCGTCGGGCAGGCGCAGTTCGTGCTCGAGCAGGATCCCCTCGGGACCGACGACGACCGCCTTGTGCTTGCGGGCGAGGATCAGCGCGGGCCAGGCCTCGGTGACGGTGAGCGTGTTGTCCTCCCCCTTCCTGGGCTTGCCGTCGAGCAGCCGCAGCCCCTCCTCCAGGGCGGGCCAGCCCAGCTCGTCCAGGATGCCCGCGCGCAGCGTACGGCCGAGCAGCGGGGCGACCGCGTGCCGCGCGATCCGGGCGACGGCTTCGGGCGCGGTCCGGAGAGCGACCGAACGGAAGGGGCGCAGCCGATCGAGGGCGGTGCGGGCGCCGGGCAGGCCCACGGCGCGGGTGAACTCCCCGGCCCCCTCGTCCAGCCACTCGCGCAGGACGTCACCGAGCACGGGATGGGCGGCGAGGGCGGCCAGCACCTCGGGAGTGACCTGCTGTCCGTTCCCCAGCGTGCCGATGGCCCGGTGCAGCAGGCGCCGCAGCCGCGGGTCCGCCGCGGTGGCGACCAGATCACGCCGGCCCGGCAGCGCGGAGTCGGGCAGCCAGCGCTCCAGGGCCAGGTACACGTTCACTTCGGCGTCGGGCACGGCGAGCGGAACGCCCTGCGCCGCGCACAGGTCCAGCAGGTCGAGGTCGGCACCGGCGTGCCAGCGGCCGCTGAACAGGTCGACGGGCCGCCCGGCGGCGCGCAGCCTCGGCGCCATCCGCCGGGCGAGCGCCAGTGTGGCCGGTGAACGCCGGGTGTAAGCGCTGCCGTGCTTGCGGTGCAGCGCCCAACGGCCCAGCCAGTCGGCGGCGTCGACACCGGGCCCCGTGCCGTCGCCCTCCTCGTCCTCTCCGGTCAGCAGCCGGTCCGCGCCGCACTCCGCCAGCAGCGTGAGCCAGAACTCGTCGTCCTCGACCTCCCGGCCGAGCCCCGCCGGCATGATCTCCAGCAGCCGGGCCCGGACCGCCGGCCGCTGCTCGGCGAGGACCGGCAGGGTGGCGCGGTAGGCGGTCCAGAAGGAGGCAGGGGCGCGCACGGCGGCGGGCGAGGCGAGCAGGTCGGCGAGGAGGGCGCACTCCTCCGTCACCCGGTCCAGGCCGGCCGCCTTGATCAGACCGCGTGCGTCCTGCGGCAGGGAGGCGTACGGCGGCATCCCGGCCGCGCAGCGCTCCACGGTCAGCTGCCGGAACTGCGCCCACGCCGCGGCCGGGTCGAGCCGTCGCGCGAGATCCTTCACATGCTCCTTGAGCGCCTTGACCGTCAGGGCCCCGGCGAAGGCGAACTCCAGGAACACCGCCCGCTGCCGCTCCTCGTCGACCGTCAGCGCGTGCACCCGCTCGGCCTCGCGGGCCTTGCCGAAGAACGCGGCGGCGTAGGTGGTGTTCTCGTGCTGCAGGAAGACCCGGGCGGCCTGCTCGTAGAAGGTCGGCAGGAAGTGCGGCACGGCCCGACCGAGCCGCACGCCGAGCGCCTCGAAGCCGTCCTTGGCGTTGCCGGGGCGGGACTTGGCCTGGCGGGCGAGCCGCTCGACGTCCTTGACCAGGGCCAGGGCGTGGTGCCCGTTCGCCGGGTCGTTGACCAGCGCCCAGGCGGGGAAGCCCAGGGTCTCCCGGCGCACCTGGCCGACCTCGGGCGTCTCCGCCTCCCGGGTCAGACCGAGGAACTCCAGCGCGAGGTCCTCCGCCTCGCCGAGGGTGCCCGGCACCAGCCGGACCACCTGACGGTCGTCCAGGGCGGAGTGGGTGTAGGTGCGGACGGTGAGGGTGTCGGCGTCCTCGCGGGCGGTGCTGCCCGGGGGCAGGACGGCGCCGGAGTCCAGCAGCGCGGCGATGGTGGTCTCTTCGTACGTGGTCATGCCGCCCGCTCCTCGTCCTCGATGTCGCGTCCGGCGTACAGCGCGGCCGCCATGCGCATGCCCTCCGACCAGGCCACCGGGCCGACCTGACCGAGCTTCAGCGCCCGGCCGGCGGTGTCGGTCCACATCAGCGGCCCGGTCTCGGTCTCCTCGTAGCCGTCGTAGTCGCCGACCCACACCCGGGCCTCGATACCGCGGCCGTCCTCCAGCACGGAGTACACGGAGTTGCCGCCACGCACGCGGTAGCCCAGCTGGGTCGCCCTGCCGTGCAGGAAGCGCAGTTCCTTGAACGAGCCGCCCGCGTAGTCCTCGACCTGAGTGCTGTCGGCGTCGACGGCGGCGGGGCGGCGGAACACCTCGCGGAAGAGCTGCTGGGCCCGCTGCTCCACGCCGAGTTCCACGGCGAACTCCCGCAGCTCCTCCAGGTCCTCGAGGAGCACCGGGTGCGGGATACGTACGAGGCCGGGGGCCACGCGCACGGTGTCGCCGTCGAGGTCGACCAGACCGAGGCCGCGCTCGCCGTCGGCGTCCCGCAGGAAGCCCGCGACCGCGCCGTCCGCGTCGGTGACCACGAGGTCGCGCAGGGCGGACCGCCAGGCCGGGTCCGGCCACACCCGGGCGATGACGGCGAGGGGCACCGGAAGCGAGCGGACCATCCACCGCTCGACGTCGGCCAGGCACTGGCGCTCGTGCCGCTCCAGCCACTCGGCGAGCTGCCGCAGCCCCACCACCGACGGATCGTCGGCGAGCTTCGCGGGGACGGACTTCAGCCGCCGCCCCGACGCGTTGCGGCACACCACCTTTCCGCCGTCCAGGGCGACCTCGTAGTCGCCCGCCTGCACCCACCCCATGCGTGCCTCCCCGCACCACCGTGATCAAGTGACGGGAACTCTAGGGCAGGCCACTGACAACGCCCGACGGGCGGGGGAGTCACCAGCGCGGCAGCCGCAGCTCGTACTCGGGGTGGATCCGGCGCATGTACCCGGTGTCGTCGCGGCTGCGCACACCGGAGTCCACATACAGCCGGTGCAGCCGGTGCAGGGCGTCGTGGTCGAGCTCCACCCCGAGGCCCGGACCGGTGGGGACCCGGACCGCTCCGTCGCGCAGTTCCAGCACACCCGGGACGATCACGTCGTCGGCCGAGTTCCACGGGTAGTGCGTGTCGCAGGAGTGGTCGAGACGGGGGATCGCCGCGGCGACATGGGTCATGGCGGCCAGGCTGATGCCCAGGTGCGAGTTGGAGTGCATCGACAGGGCGATGCCGAACGCCTCGCACACGGCGGCCAGTTCGCGGGTGCGGCGCAGCCCGCCCCAGTAGTGGTGGTCGGTGAGCAGTACCTGCACCGCGTCCTGCTCGACCGCGGGCCTGAGGTGCTCCCATGCGATCACGCACATGTTGGTGGCGAGCGGCAGCGGGGACTGGCGCGCGACCTCCGCCATACCGCCGATTCCCCGGGTCGGGTCCTCCAGGTACTCGAGGACGCCGTCGAGTTCGCGGGCCACGTACCCCGACGTCTCCACCGTCCAGGCGGTGTTGGGGTCCAGGCGCAGCGGCTGCCCCGGGAAGGCTGCGGCCAGCGCCCTGATCGCGGCGATCTCCTCGTCGGGCGGGAAGACACCGCCCTTCAGTTTGAACGAGCGGAAACCGTACCGCTGTTGCATGAGCCGGGCCTGCTCGACGATCCCGGTGGGGTCGAGCGCCTCGCCCCAGTCGTCGCGGACGGCCGGGCGGCCGTCGAGGGCCGGGTGTTCACCCCACTTGTAGAAGAGGTACGCGGCGAAGGGCACCGACTCGCGGACGGTGCCGCCGAGCAGATCGCTGACCGGGCGTCCGAGAAGCCTGCCCTGCGCGTCCAGACAGGCCACCTCGACGGCCGAGGTGGTCCAGCCGCGTTCGTGGGAGCTGGGTACCGTGGGCAGCAGGGCGGTGTCGATCGCGGCGGCGACGGCGGTCGTGTCGAAGACGTCCATGCCTACGACGGTCTTCGCGGCGGTCCGCAGCCGCTCCAGGCGGGCCTCGCCGCCCGGGGACTCGCCGAGGCCCACCGTGCCGTCCTCCAGCACCAGTTGGAGGATGATGCGCAGCGCAAGCGGCTCGTGCACACCGTTGGAATTGAGCAGCGGCGGATCGCGGAAGGCGATCGGGGTGATGATCAGTTCGCGGATGCGGGTCGCCTCGGTGGTCATGCACGCACCACCTCCAGTCCACGGTCGATGAGTTCGGCGAGCCGGGCGACGTGCTCGGGGGTGGGGTCGAGCAGGGGTGCCCGTACACCGCCGACGTCGAGTCCGCGGAGGGTCACTCCGGCCTTGACCAGGGAGACGGTGTATCCGGGTACCTCGTCGCGGAGTTCGACGAGAGGGCCGTAGAACTCGTCGAGGAGTGTCTGCACCAGGGCTGTCCGGTTCTCCTCCAGGGCCCGGTGGAACGCCAGGGCGATCTCGGGCGCGAACGCGAAGACCGCGGAGGAGTACAGCTCGACGCCGATGCCGCGGTAGGCGGGCGCGGTCATCTCGGCGGTGGGCAGGCCGTTGAAGAACTGGAAGTCCTCGCGTACGGCCCGCACGGCACGGACGACACGGTGCATCCGCTCGATGTCGCCGATGCCGTCCTTGAGGCCGACCACACCGGGCAGTGCGGCGACCCGGGCTGCCGTGGACGCGGTGAGCCGGGCGGTGCCCCGCTGGTAGAAGACGACCGGCAGGCGGGTCGCGGCGGTGACCTCCTCCACATACCGCAGCAGGCCTTCCTGCGGCGCGCTCACCAGACAGGGCGGCAGCAGCAGGATGCCTTCCGCGCCCGCCCGTTCGACGCGTACGGCCTGGTCGCGGGCGACCGGGGGCGGGCCGCCCGCGGCGGCCAGGACCGGGACCCGGCCGGCGGTCGTCGTGACCGCCACCCGGGTGGCCCGTTCGATCTCCTCGGGCGTCAGTGCGTGGAACTCACCGGTGCCGCAGGCGACGAACACGCCGCCCGCCCCGGCGACGACCCCGGACTCGATGTGCCGGGCCAGCCGTTCCTCGTCCAGCGAGCCGTCCGCGGTGAACGGCGTGACCGGGAAGAACAGCACTCCTTGGAACTTCATGTCTCCCTCGTACAAGTGGGGTGCTCAGCCCTTGGTGGCGCCGGCCGCGATGCCGGTGACCAGCGAGCGCTGGAGGAGCAGGTAGACGATCAGGCTGGGGACGAGCGCGATGACCGCACCGGCCAGCACCACCCCGGAACCGACCTGCGGGTCGGTGCGCAGGATGGACAGGGCGACGGTGACCGTGTAGTCGGTGGGGTCCTTGGCGGCGATCAGGGGGAGCAGGTACTGGTCCCAGATCATGATGAAGCCGAGCACGCCGGCCACGCCGAGCGCGGGCTTGCACAGCGGCAGGACGACCTGCCACAGCAGCCGCAGTTCGCCGACGCCGTCGAGCCGGGCCGCCTCCTCGATCTCGGCGGGGATGTCCTTCATGAACTCGGTCAGCAGCATCACCGAGAAGCCCCAGGCGCCTAGCGGCAGGATCACCGCCCAGACGGTTCCCTTCAGGTCCACGCCGACGACCGGGACATGCCCGAGGACCAGGGACAACGGGATGGCGATGACCTCCTCGGGAAGCATCATCGTCAGCATGAACAGGGTGAGCACCAGGGCCTGCCCGCGGAACCGGTGCCGGGCCAGGGCGTAGGCGGCGAGCACCGACACGACCAGCTGGAGCAGCAGCGCGCCGCCCGCGATGACCAGCGAGTTGCCGAAGTAGTCCCAGATGCCCCGCTCGCCCGCCACCCGCATATTCAGCAGGGTCGGGTGGTGCGGGAGGAACGACAGGGAAGAGCCGCTGGGCTTGGTGCTCAGGGCACCGGACAGGATCGTCAGGAACGGCGCCGCGAAGACCGCCAGGGCGATCACGCAGAGCAGGATCCTCAAGGCCCAGGCCGGCCCCGGCCTGTCGCTCCAGCCGAGGGCGGTGTCGAAGCGGGCCGGAGTGGCGCGGGTCTGCCTGCCGCCTTGCTTCGCGGGGGCGGCGGTGACCTCGCCGGACGGGGCGTGGACGGGTTCGAGGGCGGGGGCGCTCATCGTACGTCTCCCCTCTCGCGGAAGTAGTTGACCATCACGGTGAGCAGCAGCGTCACGCAGAGCAGGACCACGGAGGCCGCCGAGGCGCCGCCGATGTCGTTGCGGGAGAAGCCGAGGGTGTAGGCGCGGGTCATCCAGACGTCGGTGGCGCCGGCCGGGCCGCCGTAGGTGAGGACGTACACCTCGGTGAACACGCGCAGTCCGCGGATCGCGGCGAGGGTGAGGACGATGCTCATGGCGGGCCGGATCGCGGGCAGGGTCACGTGCCGCAGCCGCTGCCACAGCGAGACACCGTCCATCGCGGCGGCCTCGTACAGGGTGCGGTCCACCCCGGCCAGTCCGGCGAGGATGATCACCATGTTGTAGGGGGCGGCCATCCAGATGCCCATGACCATCGTCGACCACAGGGCCGTGTCCGGGTTGTCGAGGAACGGAACCGGGCCGATGCCCAGCAGGCCGAGGGCGTGGTTGATCAGGCCGTCGGAGGTCGGGTAGTACATCAGCCGCCACAGCTCGCCGACCACCGCGGTCGCGGTGACGACCGGCAGGAAGACGGCGGTCCGTATGATCCGCAGCGAACGGGCCTGGCCCTCGAGCAGCAGGGCGAGGGCGAAGCCGACGACGATGGCGCCCAGCGACTGCCCGATGCCGAGCACCATCGTGTGGCCGATGGCGTCCTGGAAGCGGTGGTCGCTCAGCACCCGGGTGTAGTTGCCGAGGCCGACCCACTTGTCGCCGAGGAAGGGCCGCACCTTGAAGAAGCTGAGCCAGACGCCCTTGCCCATCGGCAGGAACTTGAAGACGAGGGCGAGCAGCAGTCCGGGGGCGAGGAACAGCCAGGGGAGGACGGCTTTACGGCCAAGCCCTCTGCGCCGGGCGGGCGTGGTGACGGTAGCGGTCATTTCAACAGGTCCTGGTCCTTGAGGTCACCGGCGAGGGTGTCGTTCAGTTCCTTCAGGCCGGAGCGGACGTCACTGCCGCAGTACGTGAACAGTGCGTTGAGGCTGTCGGCCGTGTCCTGCTTGATCGGGGCGAAGTCGGGGGCGTTGGGGAACTGCTCGGAGGCGGTCTCGTACGCCTTCTGCACGACGCTCCAGCGCTTGTCGCCGGTCACCCTGGCCGCGTCCAGCGTGGTGTTGGTGGGGATGCGGACGACGGGCTGGTGGCCGCCGACGCTGGTCATGGCGATCCTCTGGCCCTCGGGCGAGATCAGGAACGCGGCAAGTGCCTTTTCCTGCTTCGCCTTTCCGCTCTTGGCGCCGAAGTAGACGTTCTCGCCCTCGGCCAGCACGTCCGGGCTCGCCGGACCCGCGGGGGCGGGCACGACCTCGTACTTCTTCTTGCCGAGCATCCCGTCGAAGCTGGTGATGTTGTACGGGCCGGTCATGTACATACCGGCGTTGCCGTCCTGGAAGTTGGTGGCGGTGCCGGTGACGGCGGTGACGGCGCCCGGCTGGACGACACCCTTGACGCCGCAGAAGAGGTTGTCCTTCATCCAGGTGACGGTGCGCACGGCGGCTGCCGAGTCCATGGCGGGACGGTAGCCGCCCTTGCCGTCCGGCTCGATGATCTTCGCGCCGCCCTGCCACAGGAAGCTCGAACCCCACCAGGCGGCGTAGCCGTTCTGCGCACTGGCCGGCGCGACGATGCCGTAGGTGTCCTTCTTGCCGTCCCCGTCCGGGTCGCGAGTGGCGAAGGCCTTGGCCACGTCGATCATCTGCTGCCAGGTCCTCGGTGCCTTCAGACCGAGTTTGCTCAGCCAGTCCTTGCGGATCATCAGGGTCATCGCCTGGCGGGAGTACGGGATGCCGTAGTGCTTGCCGTCCCGGCCCACGGTGGACGCCCACGACTGTCCGCTGATCTGGCCGTGCCCCGGGACGGAACCGGGGACGATCGGCTTCAGCAGGCCCTGGCTCTGGTAACTGCCCATCAGAGCCGTGTCGTTGATCATGACGTCTGGCAGGTCCTTGGTGGACGCCCGCGCCTGGAGTTGCTGGTCGAAGTTCATGACCGGCTGGTAGTCGATCTTGATACCGGTCTTCTTGGTGAACGCCGCGAAGACCCGGTCGTAGGTGACGGCGGAGTCCGGGTCGCTCCGGGTCCACACCTCGAGCGTGTTCGGATCCCCGGACCCGGCTTCGGTGGAATCGGAGCCGCAGGCGGCCGCCCCGAACATCAGACCCACAGCGGTGAGTGCGGCGGCCGGGCGGTGACTTCGTCGGTGAACCCCCATGGGCACCTCCGTTCATGTGCCACTCTGTTCACGTTGATGAACGAGCTTCACGCATCTAAATGATCGGCCAAGCTACGGATCGTTTCGTTCGTATGTCAAGACATGGATATGAGGTTTCACGCGGGGTCCACAGACAGCACGACGCCCCCACCGCCGGGAATCGGCGACGGGGGCGTCGGTGTCGGGGGGAGCCGAAGTGCTCGGCCCCGGTCTCAGGGGTGAGAGCGCTCGGCGCGCTCGGCGTTCTTCTTCTTGATCCGCGCCGTCTCCTTGCGGACTTCCGCCTGGGTGGCGCGCTCCTTCTCCAGCCACTCGGGGCCGGCCTGCTTCAGTGCCTCGATCTGGTCGGTGGTGAGCGCCTCGGTCACACCGCCGCGCGCGAGGCCCGCGATGGACACGCCCAGCTTCGCCGCGACTACCGGACGGGGGTGCGGGCCGGTGCGTCGCAGCTCCCGCAGCCACTCGGGCGGGTTGGCCTGGAGCTCGCCCAGCTCGGCCCGCGTGACCACACCCTCCTGGAACTCGGCGGGGGTGGCGGGGAGGTACACACCCAGCTTCTTCGCCGCGGTGGCGGGCTTCATCGTCTGGGTGTTCGCTTGCGACTTCATGAGGACAAGGGTATCGGCCGGTTTCGGGAGGTCCGAACACGGCCGATACCCTGGCGGCGTGACAGGCTCGCAGGAATCACCGTCGTTCCGGCTCGCGTACGTCCCCGGAGTGACGCCCGCCAAATGGGTGCGGATCTGGAACGAACGTTTGCCGGACATCCCGCTCACCCTCCTCCAGGTGACGGCCGCCGAGGCCCCCGGCGTACTGCGGGCGGGAGAGGCGGATGCCGGCTTCGTACGGCTGCCCGTGGACCGTACGTTCTTCAGCGCGATCCCTCTCTACACCGAGACCTCGGTGGTCGTGGTCCCCAAGGACCACCTGATCACGGCGGCCGAAGAGGTGTCCCTCGACGACCTCGCCGACGAGGTCCTCTTCCATCCCCTCGATGACGTGTTCGACTGGGCCGGCCCGCCCGGGGAGCCCGCCTTCGAGCGCCCCGCGACGACGGCGGACGCCGTCGAACTCGTCGCCGCCGGCGTCGGGCTCCTCGTCGTCCCCCAGTCGCTGGCCCGTCTGCACCACCGTCGCGACCTCACCTACCGGCCGGTCGTGGACGCCCCCCAGTCGAGCGTCGCCCTGTCCTGGCCGGAGGAGGCCACCACCGACCTGGTCGAGGACTTCATCGGCATCGTCCGCGGCCGCACTGTCAACAGCACGCGCGGCCGCACCGCCCAGCCCGAGACCCAGCCGGGCCGCAAGCGCCCCGACGCCGCCGCCCGGCAGAAGCCCGCAGCGGGCAGGACGAGCGGCCGTGATCCGAGGAGCCGCTCCGTCGGCGCCAAAAGCACCAAGCGGGGGAAGCCGCGACGCCGGTCATGACCGGGACCGCGGTCCGGGCCGGGTACTGACCTGCCCGGCCCCGCACGGGATCACTCCCGAAGATCCGCCACCGCCAGCCCCAGCGCCATCAGCACGAACAGCAGAGCGGTACCCAGGCCGAGCTGGAGCGCCGCGGGAACGTGGCCGTGGCCGGCGAGGTGGGCGAAGTACACGGCCCCGACGGCGGCGATCCCGGCCGCCGAGCCGATCCGCTGACCGGTCTGCAGTACGCCCCCGGCGGCCCCGGCACGGCGGACCGGGACACGGCCGAGGGTGAGCGTGGTGTTCGGGGAGACGGTCAGCCCCGACCCGATCCCGGCGACGAGCAGGGGCAGCGCCGCCGCCCACGCCACCCCCCGGCCCGGCGCGAACTGCACGGCCACGACGGCCCCGAGCAGTCCCACTGCCACACCGCACAGACCGTGAACCACCAGCATGCGCCCGTACCGCAGGACCAGCCGGCCCCCGGCCAGGGCGCCGGCAGCCGAACCGACCGCGAACGGCGTCGCCGCCGCCCCGGCCGCGAGCGCGCCGTAGCCCAGGCTGTTCTGCAGGAACAGCGTGTAGACGAAGAAGACCGAGGTGAACCCGGCGAAGTACAGGAAGCTCACCAGCGCGCCGAGCGAGAACGACCGCCGTCTGAACAGCCGCAGGTCCACCAGCGGCCCCCGCCGCAGCCGCAACTGCCGCCGTTCCCACGCCCAGAACGCCAACAGGAGGACCGCGGCCACGGGAACCAGCGCCCACTTGCGCCGCCCGGGCCACTGCTGTTCCTGCACGAGCGGCAGCATCAGCACGAGCGCACCGGTCCCCAGCAGCAGCACACCGGGCAGGTCGAGCCCCTCCCGCGGGCCCTCCCGCGCAGGGGAGCGGGGCAGCAGTCGCAGCGCCGCCGCGAACACCGCCACGCCGATCGGCAGGTTGATGTAGAACACCCAGCGCCAGCCGTCGTCGCCGCCGGACGCCTGGATCAGCAGGCCTCCCGCCAGCGGGCCGACGGCTGTCGCGACGGCGACGACACTGCCGTACATGCCGAACGCCCGCGCCCGCTCACGGCCCTGGAACATCTGCTGGATCAGCCCCGAACTCTGCGGCGCGATCAGACCACCCGCCGCGCCCTGGAGCAGCCGGAACACCACCAGCCCCCCGGCGGCCGAGGCGAGTCCGCAGGCTGCCGAGGCCAGCGTGAACAGCGCCACCCCGACGAGGAAGGTCTCCCTGCGGCTGCGCAGATCACCCAGCCGGCCCGCCGGCACCAGGGACAGCCCGTACGTCAGCGCGTAGCCGGAGGCCACCCACGACAGGTCGGCCTGCGCGGCGCCCAGGCCACGCTGCATCGACGGCAGGGCAACGTTCACGATCGACGTGTCCATCACCGTCATGAACCCGCCGGTGAGACACACCCCGAGCGCGCGCCACCGTCGCTCGTCGACGATGGGCACGGACGACCGTGCCTGCAGTGTGGTCATGGGGCCACGCTGGCATGCGCCGCCGTCCGCCGCACGGGGAGCGCCGCCGGGCGGTGGTGCCCCGCCGCACTCACCAGGTGTCCACGCCCCCCGCTGCTCCGGCCACTCACCGCACCCGTCCAGCGCCGCGAGGATCCACTCCCGGGACTGCGCGGGATCGATCACCGCGTCGATCTCCCGCGCGGTCGCCGCGTCACCGCCCGCCCCTGCTCGTCCCCTCGACGTACACCGCGACCGCACGCAGGCCCAGTTCCGCCGCGTCCCGGCAGGACCCGTACGGCGCTCTCCCCCGGTCGGCGACAGGCACCGCGGCGGCGCCCATGGACCCCTCCTCGACGGCCGGTACGGTTCAGCCGGTCATACCCCCGCGGGCGGCCCTGCCCACCGACTCCACCAGCGGCAGCAGCCGGTGCGGAACGCGTTCGCGCAGGGCCACCTCCGTGCGGGTGCGCACCACACCGGGCAGACTGATCAGCTTCTGGATCACGTCCTCCAGATGCTCGTTGTCCCGCGCCACGACCCGGGTCAGCAGATCCCCGCCGCCCGTGATCGAGAAGGCCTCCACGATCTCCGGCACGGCGGCCAGCGCGTCCCCGACGTCGTCAAGGTGGCCCTGGGTGACCTCGATGTGCACGAACGCCAGCACCGGGTGGCCGAGCGCGGCGGGGGAGAGCGAGGGGCCTGTGCCGGTGATCACGCCGTCCCGCTCCAGACGGTCCAGGCGGGCCTGGAGCGTGCCGCGGGCCACACCGAGGATGCGGGCGTACTCGCGCACGCTGGTGCGCGGCTGCTCCAGCAGCAGCCGCAGGATGCGGGTGTCGAGTTCGTCCACGGTCATGACGTACGACTGTACCAATGGCTCACCGGAGCCCGGTCGGCGTGTACCGCACGACCTGGCCCGTTGGCCTTTCGACGGATGCTCGGGCAGCTGTGGTGCTGTGCCATTGGATCAGCCTTGCGGGCAAGACTTGAGCCAGTGACCCAGTTGATGCTCTCATGTACGCGTCGATGGCGCTGCGGATCCCCGCGGCGCCTTTTGTGTGCCGGAGTGCAAGGGGTGGGAAGCGGTGCTGAAGAGGGTGTTCGTGGCCTCGGACCCGGGACGGCTGCGGCTCAGGTTCGCCGCACGGGCCGTGCTCGGGATCGGGTCGGCGGTCACGGTGTGCGGGCTCGCCGGGCATTCCCTCGTGGGCGCCGTCACCGGCGGGCTGGCCGCCCTGCTCGCCCTGTTCACCGTCACCGACGCCACCGTGCGGGGGCAGGCGGTCACGACCGCGCTGCTGCCCGTGGTCGGGCTGCCGGTGCTCGCCGCGGCGGCCGAGCTGCACGACCACCCGGTGGCCCGGGACCTCGCCTTCCTGGCCGTGGTCGGCGCGGGCGTGTACGCGCGCCGCTGGGGGCCGCGCGGCCACAGCCTCGGCGTGTTCGCCTTCATGACCTTCTTCGTGGCCCAGTTCCTGCACGCCACCCCGGCACTGCTGCCCGAGCTGTACGCCGCCGTCCTGCTCTCCCTGCTCACCGCGGCGGCGGTGCGCTTCGGACTGTGGTGCTACGAGCGGCGGCTGCCGCCTGCCCCGGCACCGGCCGTGCCCGGCGGCAGCGGACTGGCCCGCGTGACCACCCGGCAGGCGGTCCAGGCGACCGCCGGCTCCGCCTTCGCGCTCGTCGTGGGCCAACTGGTGTCCGGGCAGCGGTGGTACTGGGCCGTCGGCGCCACCTGGTGGATCTTCGTGAACACCGCCTCGCGTGGCGAGACGCTGGTCCGCGGCTTCCGCCGGATCCTCGGCACGGTCATCGGCATCGCCCTGGGTCTGCCGGTCGTCGTCCCGCTGCACGGGGCGCCGCTCGCCACGGCCGTCCTCGTCGCCGCGTCGGTCTTCGGCATCTTCTACACCGCCGCCGTGTCCTACACCTGGATGATGCTCTGGGTGACGCTGCTCGCCGAGTCCCTCTACGGCCTCCTCGGCGTGCTCCATCCCGGCCTGCTCGCGCTGCGCCTGACCGAGACCGCAGTGGGCGCCCTCGGGGCCGTCCTGGCCGTGCTGGTGGTGCTGCCCGTCACCACGCACACCACCACCGACGCCTGGATCCAGCGCGCCCTGCGCTGCGTGCACGCCTGCACCGCCGAGGCCGCCGCCCGCCTCGCGGGCCGGCGGACGGCGGATCCCGCGCGCCGCGTGACCGAACTGGAGCAGCTGCTCGGCCGGGTACGGCTCTCCGTCGCCCCGCTCGTGCACCCCCTCAATCCCGCCCTCGGCCGCAAGCGGCGTGCCCGCCGGGTGCTCGCCCTCCTCGACGACTGCGCCCGCGAGATCCGGGGCCTGGCGGCGGTCGCCGCCGACCCGGACGCCTCCCACGACGCCCGTCTGGCCGCCGCCTGCCGACGGGTGGAGGCCGCGGTCGAGGCGCTCACCGAGGGCGGCACCCGTCACCTCACCCACCTCGCCGAACCGCCCACCGGGCCGGCCCTGGCCCACATCCACGGCGTGGAACGCGCCCTGGCCGAACTGGCGGAGCCCCTGCGGACCCCGCCGCGGGCAGGACTGGCCGGAGTCTGAGGGGGCACTCCGCGGGACGGGGGCCGCGGAGCGCCCCCTCCGGGCGCCGCGCCAGGGACCTCCGCCCTGGTCTAGACCGCCCGTGATCGACTGCTACCGTCGGGCCGAGCGAGCATGCACGGGCGCGGCGAGGAAGGGGCGGCAGTGACAGAGAACGGCACGCGGCGGCGCAGGGCGTTCATCGGGTCGTTCACGGCGGCGGGCGGGCCCGGGGTCGTCATGGCGGCGGTTCATCCCCACAGCGGTGCGCTGAGCCTGCTCGGCAGTGCCGACGGCGTTCCCGACCCGTCGTACCTGGCCCTCTCACCCGGCGGGGACACGCTCTACGCGGTCAGCGAGACCGCCGAGGGCGCGGTGGCCGCCTACCGGGTGCACGGCGACCGGCCGGAGCTCGCGGGCCCCCCGGTGCCGGTCGGCGGCAGCGGACCCACGCACCTCAGCCTCCACGACGGGCACGTCCTGACCGCCAACTACGGCTCGGGCAGCGTCACCGCCGTACCCCTGCGTGCCGACGGCACCCTCGCGTCCGCGCCGTCCGGCCGCCTCCAGCACACCGGGTCCGGCCCGCACGAGAAACGTCAGCGCGGGCCGCACGCCCACCAGGTGCAGCCCGCCCCCGGCGGCCGCTGGGCCGTCAGCGTCGACCTGGGGACGGATTCGGTCCGGGTGTGCACCCTCCGGCAGGGCACCCCCGCGCTGCACCGGGAGTTCGCGCTGCGCCCCGGCTCCGGCCCCCGCCACCTGGCCTTTCATCCGGACGGCCGATACGCCTACGTCGTCAACGAACTCACCCCGACCGTCACCGTGTGCCGTTGGGACGGTGACAGCGGCTCCCTGCAGCCGCTGGTCGAGACCCAGGTCCTCCCGGACGTCCCGGCCGGCGACGCCTACCCGTCGGGCATCGTCGTCTCGCCCGACGGCCGCCACGTCTGGATCGCCACCCGCGGCGAGGACGTGCTGTCCGCGTTCGCCGTCGAGGGCGAGATCCTGCGCCTGATCGGGACCGTGCCCTGCGGCGGCGACTGGCCGCGCGCCCTGGCCGAGTCCCGGGGCGTCCTCTACGCGGCCAACGAACGCTCCGGGAACGTCACCTGGTTCACGATCGACCAGACGACCGGAATGCCACGTTACGAAGGGTCCGTGGACGTGCCCGCCGCGTCCTGCGTGGTCCTCGACTGAACCGGCCCCGCCCGGACACGGTGAAAGGCCCGCACCTCGGCGAGGAGCGGGCCTTCGGTCACGTTGCCGCAGGGACCAGCGGTGGTCCGCAGGTCCCCGTGGCGGCGACGCCTCAGCGGACCGGCGTGCCCTGCGGCTGCGGCGGGGCGATCCCCAGGGCCGTCGTGTACTTGGCCAGTGCCAGCTTGCCGATCGCCGGGTAGGCGCCCAGCGGCTCCGCGATGGCGCAGCCCGCCTCCGCCGCGGCCTCGTGCAGCAGACCGGCGTCGATCTCCGGCCCGACGAGGTACGGCGCGAGCGCCAGGTTCTGCGAGCCCGAGGAACGCAGCTGGTCGGCGACGGAGGCGATCGAGCCCTCCTGGTCCAGGGCCGCCGCCATCACCGGCACGGCGAGCCGCGCGGCGAGCAGCATGCCGGTGATCCCGGCCGCCTGCACGGCCTCGTCACCGCCGATGGAGGCCAGGACGATGCCGTCCGCGGCGGTCGCCACGGTGAACAGCCGGGCCCGGTCGGCGCGAGCCAGGCCCGCCTCGGACAGGCGCACGTGCAGCGCCTCGGCGAGCAGCGGGTGCGGGCCGAGGACATCGGTCAGCTCGGCCGCGACCCGGCTTTCCATGAGGGCCTGCCGGACCTGGCGCAGCAGCGCGCTGTCCGGGCCCGCCAGCAGCGGGACGACGACGGCGACCGGGCCGTCGGGCTCCTTGACGTCGACACCCGCGGCCACGGCCTGCTCGTAACGGGCCGTGCGCTCGTCGGCGGCACGGGCGAGCACGGACTTCAGTGTCGGGAACTCCGCGTCGTCCCCGTCCAGGTAGCCGATCCGGGCGTCCAGACCGGGCAACTCGGAGCGGGCGATGCTCACGACCTCGTCGGCGAGACTGCGCGTGGCGGCGCTGGGCGTGCCGGGCACCGCGAGGACGAGCGCGGGCGCGCCCTCGGGAGCCACCAGCGGTTCAGGGCGGCGGTGCCGTCCGGGCTGGCGGGGTCGCGGCATTCGTACTGGCAGGCCGGACGCGGGCCCAGTGGGGGAGCTCATGGCGCCGCATGTTACTGGTTTCCTGGGCTTCTCTGTTCGGGGAGGGTGCAGGTGAGCGGTATCCGTCCGGTTTTGTCTGATGGGTTACGGACGGATCGGAAGTGAACCCTTCACCTTTCGGGCACTTTCCGGACACTTCATCCGCCGGAGGAGTCAATCCGCTTTTGTGGCGACCACGTACAACAACGCCTCGTCTCCCGGCAGGGTGAGCTGCCCGACCGCCAGCTCGGCCGCGAGCCGCATCGCGCCCTGCAGCGGGTCTCCTGCGGCCGGGACATGACGCGCGTGCGGCAGCCGGCGTGCCAACTCCTCACCCAGCGGCTCCAGGAGCGGGGCGCCCAGCCCGACCAGCCCTCCGGTCACGGCCACCTGGGGCGCCCCGGTGGGCGGGCAGACGGCGACGGCCGACTCGGCCATGTGCCGGGCCGCCGCACGCAGGATCCCGGCCGCGACCGGATCGTCCTCGGCGCAGGCGGCCACCCGGGGTGCGAAGGAGGCCAGCACCGCGGCACGGTCCGCACGCGGGTAGAGCAGGCCGGGCAGCCCGCGCACCGGGCCGAACTGCCGCTCGGCGTCCGCCAGCAGGGAGACGGAGCCGCCGTCGCGCCCGTCGTGGGCGCGCAACGCCGCCTCCAGACCCGCACGGCCGATCCAGGCGCCGCTGCCGCAGTCGCCCAGCAGATGCCCCCAGCCGTCCGCCCGCCGCCAGCTCGCCAGATCGGTGCCGAGCGCGATCAGCCCGGTGCCCGCGGCGACGACGGCCCCGGCCCGCGGCCCCAGCGCGCCCACATAGGCGGTGACCGCGTCGGCGGTGAGCGCGACGGCCCGCACCCCGAGCTCCCGGGCCAGTGCGCCCGGCAGATCCGTCCGCAGCGCACCGCCCAGGGAGGCGAACCCGGCGGCTGCGACGACGGCCGTCTCCAGGCCGCTGACCCCGGTCCGTGCCATCAGCGCCCGGGCCGTGGGCACGAGTTGCTCCATGAGGTGTCCGGGGTCGATCCCCCGCGCACCGGTACGGACGGGCTCCCGCGACTCCTGTTGCGCGGACGGACCGCCTCCGGGCACCCCCACGGCGACCCGCAGGCCGGAGCCCCCCGAATCGACGGCCAGGAAGCCCGGCCCGGCTCCCTCACGGGTCACGGCAGGCACCGGTCCACCGGCTGTCCCGCATGCTGGTTCAGCAGGTCATCGGCCCGGCCGAGGGTGTCCCGGCCCCGCAGGATGGACATCAGTGGCTTCTCCGCTCCTTCCCGGTGACCGGAAAGGCCCGGTGACCGGAAAGGGTAGTGTCGGGAGCGGCGGCCGTGCGTGAGGGCTTCGTTTGTGCCGGGGGGCGGCGCGTACCAGTAGAGTGACGCGCCGTGGCACCACGACCCTTGCACGAACTTGTCGAAGCAGGCTGGGCGAAGGCTCTTGAACCTGTGGCCGAACGCATCGCGACCATGGGGGACTTCCTCCGGGCCGAGATAGCGGCGGGCCGGACCTATCTTCCATCGGGAGCGAACGTCCTGCGGGCCTTCCAGCAGCCCTTCGACGAGGTCCGCGTGCTGATCGTGGGTCAGGACCCCTACCCCACACCGGGAATGGCCATCGGGTTGAGTTTCGCGGTCTCGCCCGAGGTGCGCTCGTTGCCGGGAAGTCTGGAGAACATCTTCCGGGAGATGCACTCCGACCTCGGGCTGCCCAGGCCGTCGAACGGCGATCTGACGCCGTGGACGCGGCAGGGCGTGCTGCTGCTCAACAGGGCGTTGACGACGGCCCCGCGCAAGCCGGGCGCACACCGGGGCAAGGGCTGGGAGGAGGTCACGGAGCAGGCGATCCGGGCGCTGGCCGCGCGCGGCAAACCGCTGGTGTCCATCCTCTGGGGGCGTGACGCACGTAATCTGCGGCCGCTGCTGGGGGATCTTCCGGCGATCGAGTCCGCGCACCCCTCCCCGATGTCGGCGGACCGCGGCTTCTTCGGCTCGCGCCCGTTCAGCCGGGCCAACGACCTGCTGCTGGGGCAGGGTGCGCAGCCGGTGGACTGGCGACTGCCGTAGCCCAGGGCGCGCCCGACGCCCCGACCCGCCCGCTGCGGCCGCCGGCGGAAGCACTGCACAGCCGCCGGCAGAGGCACTGCGCAACGGTGCCGGCCAGAGGCGAGCCCCGTACCCGTTGCCTGCCCCGGGCCTTGGATCCGGGGCGCGCCGAACACCTCAGCCCACGACCGCGGCGCGCACGCACAGCACGTCGGGCAGGTGGGACGCGAGCAGTTGCCAGCTGTCCCCGTCGTCGTCCGAGGCGTACACCTCGCCGTTGCGGTTGCCGAAGTACACGCCGGCCGGGTCCGCGTCGTCCGTGCAGAGCGCGTCGCGCAGCACCGTGCCGTAGTGGTCCTCCTGGGGGAGCCCAGCGGTCAGCGGTTCCCAGGTCTTGCCCGCGTCCGCCGTGCGGAAGACCCGGCAGCGGCGGTCGGCGGGCACCCGGTCCGCGTCGGCGTTGAGCGGGAAGACGTAGGCCGTGTCACCGCGGTGCGGGTGGGCGGCCACCGCGAAGCCGAAGGTGGACGGCAGGTCCGCGCCGATGTCCGTCCAGTGCCCGCCCGTGTCGTCGCTGCGATACACCCCCCAGTGGTTCTGCAGGTAGAGGCGGTCCGGGTTCACCGAGTCCTGGGCGATCTTGTGCACGCACTGGCCGAACTCCGGGTTCGGGTCCGGCAGGAACACCGCGGACACACCGGAGTTGGACGGCGTCCAGCTCGCGCAGCCGTCCGTGGTGCGGAACACTCCGGCGGTCGAGACCGCGACGGTCACCGCCCGCGGGTCGCGGTGATCGGTCACCACGGTGTGCAGACCCTCGCCGCCACCGCCCGGCACCCACTGCGAGCGGGTGGGGTGCTCCCACAGCGGGCGCACCAGCTCGAAGCTCTCCCCACGGTCCTCCGAGCGGTAGAGGGCGGCCGGTTCCGTGCCCGCGTACACCACATCCGGCTCCGCGGCGGCCGGATGCAGCTGCCAGACCCGCTCCAGTGAGGCGCCGGTGTCCTTGGGGAACCTGACGGCCGGCCGGGCCGGTTCCGTCCAGGTGCGGCCCAGGTCGTCGGAGTGGAACACCGACGGGCCCCAGTGCGCGCTGTCGCCCCCGGCCAGCAGCCGCGGGGTGCCGCCGCGGGTGTCCAGGGCGACCGAGTAGACCGCCTGTGCGTTGAAGCAGGGATCCTCGTCGAACTCCCAGGCGCCACCTCGCCGCCGCCCGATGAACAGGCCCTTTCGGGTGCCCACGGCGAGCAGTACCTCGGTCATGCCGATCACCTCCGGGACGTCTTTGTCACACGCAGTTCTCAGACAGGGGCCAGTCTGCACCCCCGCACTGACAGCCACCTCCGCAAGGGACGTTGTCGCAGGTCAGGCGGGTCGCGTCGATCTGTCGTGAAGAACGGTGCGGCGTCTTCCGGCCAGACGCCCGCGCGAAGCGGGCTCACGTGCGACCGTCGAGTGGGGGACTCGAGCTGAGCAACACGGGGGTGTCCCCCGTATGGGAAGGCGGCCGGGAAGGCGGCCGGTCTGTCCGTGCGCTCGTGAGGAGGATGCCTTTGAAGGCGTTCCGTGGTCCGAAGGTCTGGCTGTGGCGGTGGCGGCGCAACCCGCTCAAACGCCGTGCCGACATGATGGAGGCCTGGTTGGTGCTCGGCGTCTGGCTGCTCACCGTCCTGACCGGGGTGCTGTCGGGACTGGCGGCGGCCGGTTCCATCGAGCACGGGCTGGCCCGGGAGCGAGCCGAATGGCGTCCGGCCGTGGCCCGGGTCACCGAGAAGGCCCCCGGGAAGGCGAACAGCGGTGACCAGGTGTGGGCCGAGGTGCGCTGGAAAACGGCGGACGGCTCCTCGCACACCGGCCAGGCCCGCGTCGCACCCGGCAGCGGGGCGGGTGCCCCGGTCACGGTCTGGACCGACCCGCAGGGCAGCCTGGTCACCCGTCCCGCCTCGGTCTCCCAGGCCCATCTGCGCGCCGGCCTGATAGGCACCCTCGTCGGCGTCAGCGCCGCCGCCGTCCCCTTCGTCTCCGGCATGGCCCTGCGGGGACGCCTGGAACGCCGCCGCATGGCCGACTGGGACGCAGAGTGGGCCCGACTGGGCCCGCAGTGGGGGAGGACGACCGGCTGAGGAGCGGGGCCGTCACCACCGCGAAACGGCGCAGACGGGGGCGGTCGTACGAAGCGCCGTCGAGTGAGCCTCGTACGACCGCCGCAGGGGGGGCATCACCCGGGGGACCTGGGGACCTGGGGGACTACCTGTAGGTGATGTCTGAGGACGAGTACTTGCAGTACGTCCCGTCGGGGTCCGAGCCGTTCTTGGGCGGCTCCTTGCCCGTGTTGTTGCCGATGTACTTCTGGCAGGGAACGATCTTCTTGCCGGAGTCACCCACGACGGTGATCTTCTTCAGGGTCGCGCTGTCGCCGTAGTTGGTGTTGATCCCGACGAGAGCGCTGCCCTTGTAGGTCGCCTCGATGGTGTTGAGGTTGATGGTCCGCTTGTACTGCGTCTTGCAGTTGCCGCAGGAACGGACCAGCTTGCCGAAGTTCCGCACCGCGAAGTCCGAGACGTTGAGCGTTCCGGCGCCGTTGAACTGGAACACCTTGTCGCTGGCCTCCTTGGCGCCACCGCCGGAGACGGTGTACACGTTCGACGAGGAGGAGCCGAGGAACGTCGCCGCGTCCTCGCCGACGTCCTCCCACCAGACGTTCTGCAGCGTGCAACTGCCCAGGCAGTGGATGCCGTCCGCGGCGGGGGCGCCGATGATGACGTTCTTCAGGACGGCGCCGGGGGCCAGTTCGAGGATCGGGTCCTGGTCCTCGTTCTGGCCGCCGGTGCCCAGGTCCCCGCTGCCGTACAGCCGCTTCATCCCGTAGTCCTTGGTGCCCGAGACGGAGATGGTGGCGGTGACCGCCTGGCTGCCGTTGGGGGTGGGCCAGGTGGCGGCGCTCGCCGGAGTCAGCGTGCCTGCTGTCATGACCATGACAGCAGACAGTCCGACGGCGGCCAGTGTGCCGGTCAGGGCGCGCCTGCGGGCGCGCGGTCGTGCCGAAGAAGTCATGTCCCGATTCCCTTCTTCCTCGTGGTGTGGGGTGCCCAAGGAGCAGGTGCCCGGTGTCCTCGCCCACGTGGTCGTCGCTGAGGGTGGGCTCACGCCTGGGTCATGTTCTTGAACCTCGTGCATGCTATGGGACGCCGTGCATCGAGCGAATGGCCATATTAAGGGTGATGTCCGTCCCTCTGGTCATGTCGCTGAACGGGACCGTAGGGTGCAAGCGCTTTCTAGTCAACGCTTTACGCAGAAGACGCCGGGGGTTGCCCGAGTTGCCGGAAAGTCACGTGGGAGCGCTTCCATGAAGGCCATGTCCATGCCACGATGCGCTGGGCCCCCGGCCCCGACGGATTCCTCCTGCTGAACCAGGAAGGGACAAGGACATGCCCCCCACGGTGCCATTACGGCGCACACTGACCGCACTCCTCGCGGCGCTGCTCCCGCTCCTCGCAGCGGTGTTCCTCACCGCGCCGCCGGCCGCGGCTCGCACGGACGCCCCCGCCGCCGTGCCCACGGCCCAGCTCACCGAGGTCACCGGCTTCGGCGACAACCCAAGCAACCTGCAGATGTACGTGTACGTGCCGAGCGGCGTCACCGCGCACCCGGCGATCGTGGTGGCCGTCCACTGGTGCGGCGGGTCGGCCTCCGCGATGTACTCGGGCACGGAGTGGGCCCAACTGGCCGACCAGTACGGGTTCGTCGTCGTGTACCCGTCGGTGACCCGGGCCAGCAAGTGCTTCGACGTCTCCTCCCCGCAGGCCCTGCGCCACGGCGGCGGCAGCGACCCCGTCGGCATCAGGTCGATGGTGGACTGGGCGACCCGCACCTACTCTGCCGACACCGGCAAGGTGTTCGTCACCGGCATCTCGTCGGGCGCGATGATGACGAACGTCCTGCTCGGCGACTACCCGGACGTCTTCGCCGCGGGCGCCGCGTTCTCCGGGGTGCCCTTCGGCTGCTTCGCCACCACCGACGGCTCGGAGTGGAACAGCACGTGCTCCGGCGGCAACCTCACCCACACCGCGAAGGAGTGGGGCGACCTGGTCCGGGCCGCCTACCCCGGCTACACCGGCCCTCGGCCGCGGATGCAGCTGTGGCACGGCACCGAGGACGACGTGCTGCGCTACCCCAACTTCGGGGAGGCGATCAAGCAGTGGACCGACGTCCTCGGCGTGAGCCGGACGCCCGCCGCCACCGACTCGCCCCAGTCCGGCTGGACCCGCACCCGCTACGGCTCCACCGGTGACCGGGCCCCCGTCGAGGCCATCAGCCTCCAGGGCGTCGGACACAACCTGTACACCTATGGCATGGGGGCCCGCGCGCTGCACTTCTTCGGCCTCGACAGCGGCGGCACCGTACCCCCGCCTCCCGCCGGGCCCTGCAAGGTGACGGTCACCACGAACGCCTGGAGCACCGGTCTGACCGCCTCCGTGACCATCACCAACACCGGGACGACAGCGGTCACCGGCTGGAAACTCGGCTTCACCCTGCCCTCCGGCCAGACCATCACGGGCGGCTGGAACGCCACCTACAGCCCGGCCTCCGGGGCGGTGACGGCCACCAACGTCTCCTACAACGGCACGATCGCGCCGAACGCGAGCGTCGGCATCGGCTACCAGGCGACGCACACCGGCAACAGCGCCGCGCCCACCGCCTACACCCTCAACGGCACCGCCTGCACTGTCAGTTGACAGACCCGGGTGCGCGCCGGAGGGGAGTACGGCGCGCACCCGCCACCCGCCCCCCGTACAGGAAGAGCCCAGTGAAGCCGCCCCGACGTGTCCCACTCGCCACCCTGATCAGCACCTGCGTCCTCGCGCTCGCCCTCGTGGTGACGTCGTCGGCGCTCACAGCCCTGGTCAGGTCCCGGCCCACCGCACCGCAAGCCACTGCCCACCAGCCCTCCGGTCCGCACTGGGTGAACACCTGGACCGCGATGCCGCAGCTCACCGAACCCGCCAACCTGCCGCCCGCGCCGTTCACGGGCGAGAAGTCCGTCCTGGCCGACACGACCCTGCGGCAGACCCTGCGGGTGACCACCGGAGGCCACCGCATCCGGCTGCGCTTCTCCAACGCCTACGGTGACACCCCGCTGCCGCTCACCGCGGTGACGGTGGCGCTGCCACAGGGCGGAAAGGCGGGAGTCAGCGCGATCGAGCCCGGCAGCACCCGCCGGGCGACCTTCTCGGGGCACGCCTCCACGACCGTCCCCGTGGGTGCCCAGGTCGTCTCCGATCCCCTGGCCCTCGACCTGCCGGCCGGATCCGCCCTGACCGTCACGGCGTACCTGGCGCAGGGCCAGCCGTCGCTCGCGCTCACCTCCCACCCGGGCTCGCGCACCACCTCGTACCTGATCGGCGGCGACCACACCCAGGACCAGGATCTGCCGGGCGCGACCCCGGTCAACCACTGGTACCTGCTGAGCGACGTGGAGGTCCTGGCACCCGCGGCCACCGAGGCCCTGGCGATCCTGGGCGACTCCCTGACCGACGGCCGCGGCTCCACCACCAACGGCAACGACCGCTGGCCCGACCAGTTCTTCGACCGGCTCCGCAGCCGCGCCGCGACCTCCGGCATCGCCGTGCTGAACCAGGCCGCGGGCGGCAACCGCGTCCTCAACGACGGGCTCGGCCCCAACGTCCTCGCCCGCCTCGACCGCGACGTCCTCTCCCGTAGCGGCGTCTCGTGGCTGATCGTCTTCGAGGGCGTCAACGACATCGGCACCGCCGACGCCACGCCCGATGCCCAGCGCCGGGTCACCGACGACCTGATCGCCGCCTACCGGCAGATCGTCGTCCGCGCCCACGCCCAGGGCATCCGCGTCTACGGCGCCACCGTGACGCCCTTCGGCGGCAGTTTCTACGACGACACGGCGGGCGAGCGCGAAGCCTCCCGGCAGCGCGTCAACGCCTGGATCCGCACCCCCGGTCACTTCGACGCGGTCATCGACTTCGACCGTGCGGTACGGGACCCGGACAACCCGCGCCGCCTGCAGCCCACCCTGCATGACGGTGACTGGCTGCACCTGAACCCGACGGGGTACGGGAAGCTGGCAGCCGCGGTGCCGACCGGGCTGTTCCGCAAGGGGTGAGGGCGGCCCCGCCGGAGGGCCACCACTTTGTGCCTGCGCACCGGCGCCGGTGCGCAGGCACAGCTCACCAGGGCACCGTCCCCGCGTCGTCGAAGAACTCGCCGGTCGGGCCGTCGTCCGGCAGGGTCGCGAGCCTGATGGCGACAGCCGCGCCCTGCTCCGGGGTGCGGAACCCGCGGAATCCGTTGAGGTCGGTCGCGCAGTAGCCGGGGCACGCGGCGTTGATCAGGATGTTCGTGTCGCGCAGCTCCTTGGCGTACTGGACCGTGACGGCGTTGAGGAACGTCTTCGACGGTGAGTAGGCGGCGGCGATCGGGCCCACTTCGGCGCCGGGCGTGGTCTGCAGGGTGAGCGACCCGACGCTGCTGGACATGTTCACGATCCGTGGCGACGTCGAGCGGCGCAGCAACGGCAGCATCGCGTTGGTGACGCGGATGACGCCGATGACGTTGGTCTCCACGGCCGCCCGCACCGTCGCCGGATCGACCGTGGTGGGCAGCTGTTGCGCACTGCCGGTGATGCCGGCGTTGTTGACGAGCACGTCGAGGCGTCCGGCGCCGTTCTCGATCAGCTCGGCGGCGGCTGCCACGCTCGCGTCGTCGGTCACGTCGAGCGGCACGCCGAACGCGTCGAAGCCGGCGGCACGCAGCTTCGCCACGGCGGCCTCCCGGCGCTCCTCGTTCCGGGCGCCGACACCGACCTTCCAGCCGAGGGCGCCGAGACCGGCCGCGATCTCGTACCCGATGCCCTTGTTCGCGCCGGTCACCAGCGCGGTCCTGTGTTCACTCATGGGACTGATCCTGTCCCGGTCCGGCGGGAGCCGGCCAACACCGATCGGGTGGGCGGCGATACCGCACGGGTATCGCCCCAGGTGGGGATAGCATGGCGGCGTGGAGACACGGGAGTTGCGGTACTTCGTCGCCGTCGCGGAAGAGCTGCACTTCGGGAGGGCGGCACAGCGGCTGGGGATCGCGCAGCCCCCGCTGTCGCGGGCGATCCGCCAACTGGAACGGCGTCTCGGGGCGGCGCTGCTCGAACGCACCAGCCGCGCCGTCACGCTCACCGACGCCGGGGTGGTGCTCCTGGAGGAGGGCAGGGCGGCGCTGGACGCGGTCGAAGCCGCCGAACGTCGCGTCCGCCGCGCCGCGCTCGCCGCGACCGGCCAGGCCGGCGTGGTCCTCGTCGCGAAGGCCGGCGCGGCCGGTGAACTGCTGGCGCGACTGCTCGACGCCTATGCCGCCGAACCCGATGCGGTCACCGTCGACGTGCTCCTGTGCGGTATCGGCGAGCAGGAACGGCTGCTGCGCGACGGCCGGGCCGACGTGGCCCTGCTGCACCGGCCGTTCGACACGACGGCCGGTCTGGACACCGAAGAGCTCCGCACGGAGGGGCAGGTGGTGATCCTGCCGGCCGGACACCCCCTCACGAGGCGGACACACGTGCGGATGGCCGAGGTCGCCGACCTGCCCGGCCTGCCGCTGCCCCGCTGGCCCGGCCCCGGCGGCGCCTACCCGGACGGTCCCGGTCCACAGGTCCGGGATCATGCGCAGTTGCTCCAGCTGATCGCGCTCGGCCGCGCCTGTGCGATCCTGCCGGAGTCGTCCCGGGCACATCTGGGGGACGCCCTCGCCGCGGTGCCGGTGCTGGACGCGCCGGCGGTCACCACGGTGATCGCGTGGCCGCCCCACAGCCGGTCCAGAGCCGTCGCCGGCCTCGTCCGGACCGCGACATGCCTCTAGACGCAACCGGGCGCACGCGCCCGGTCATCAGTGGGGCCCGGGTCTCAAGGTGCCGCCGTCCGTGCCGCCGCCAGCAGTGACTCCCAGTCGGCCAGCTTGACCACGCTCCGCCCGAGCGAGGCCCCGAGCGCCGCCTCGGCCCGCTCGATCGCCTGCCAGCCCGCCCACGGCACCGGCTCGATCCCGGCAGCCCGCAGCACCGCGAGGGGATCGTCCGGGACGGCCTTGCGGACGAGCGCGGGGGCGTCCGCGACCAGGGAGGTCGCCGTCTCCTTGGCGCACGGGCGGTTGGTGCCGATCACGCCCGTGGGGCCACGCTTGATCCAGCCGGCCACGTACTCACCCGGCGACACGGCGGACCCGCGCACCACCCTGCCCTGCACGTTCGGCACCGTGCCGCTCGCCGTGTCGAACGGCAGACCCTCCAGGGGCACTCCGCGGTAGCCGACCGAGCGGAGCACCAACTGGGCCGCCACGTCCTCGAACCGGCCGGTGCCCGTGACGCCGCCCTGCCCGTCCGGCGCGGTCCTCTCGAAGCGCACCGCGCCCACGCGTCCGCCCTCGGCGAGGAGTTCGACGGGGCGCAGACAGAAGCGCAGCCGGATGTGGTGCGCCGCCTCCGCGGGCGGCCGCTCCGCCCAGCCGCGCAGCACCTCCACGTTGCGCCGCTGCGGCGCGGGCAGCCCGGACGGGTCGGCGTACGCCGGGTCGAGTGCCAGCTCGGCCGGGTCCACGGCGACCTCGGTGTCGGGCAGGCTGCCCAGCTCGCGCAGCTCCTTGGTGGTGAAACGGGCCTGGGAGGGGCCACGCCGACCCACCATCTGGACCTCCCGCACCCCGCTCGCCGCCAGCGTGCTCAGCGCCGCCTGCGGCATGTCCGTCGGGCTGAGTTCCGCCGCACCGCGGGCCAGCATCCGGGTGACGTCCACGGCCACGTTGCCCACACCGATGACCACGGCCGACCGGACCCCGGTCAGGAAGCCGGCCTCGACCGCATCGGGATGCGCGCTGTACCAGGCCACGAACTCGGTCGCGGACCAGCTGCCCGGCAGCTCCTCACCCGGAATGCCGAGGTGCCGGTCGGTCGCGGCGCCCACGCAGTACACGACCGCGTGGTACAGCTCCCGCAGCCGCCGCACCGGCACCCCGCCGGGTCCGCCGACCCGCACGCCCCCGAGGAACCGCACCCGGTCGTGCTCCAGCACCGTCCGCAGACTGCCCTGCAGCGACTTGATCTTCTCGTGGTCCGGGGCCACCCCGTAGCGCACCAGCCCGTACGGACACGGCAGGCGGTCCAGTACGTCGACGAAGACCTCGGAGTCCAGCTGGACCAGGCTCTGGGCGGTGTAGCACCCGCTCGGCCCGGAGCCGACGACGGCGACACGCATGGCTCCAGCATCCCACCGGGGCGACTCCCCGGACAGGGCCGATGGAGTGACTGCCCCAGGGCCTTGCTACGGCCTGTCCGGCGGATCATGCCGCAGACGCGGGGCTTGGCGCGCCCTCCCCCACTCTCGACTTCCCCCCACTCTCGACTTCGCTCGAGCGGGGGGACCCCCATGAGCGGGCGGTTCCCCCACCGGCGTTGTCGTCGGTTGCCGATTCCCCCACGCTCGAACCGAGCTCGCGCGGGGGCACCCCCATTCGCCCCGCTCGCCAGCGCCGATGAGGCACCGTCCGTTTCTTGCGACCTGATCCGCCGGACAGGCCCTAGCGGGCGGCGCCCCGCTCGTCCCGCGCCCGCTCCTCCGTCGCGAAGAACCGGGACAGATCCTTCTCGCACTTGCCCTCGGCAGCCTGGGCCCCGGGCGGGACGCCCAGCTCCCAGTCCAGGCGGTAACGCTTGAACAGCTCGTCCCGCAGCGTTGGGATCGGCATCGGCACGCCCGGGATCAGCGCCGCGTACACCGCGCCCATCAGCAGCGCGCGCAGCAGGGGGTAGTCGGCCCGGACGTCATGCGAGCCGTACCTGGCGACCGTGTCGCCGAGCAGCTCGGACAGGCGCCGCTGATCCGGGCACGGGACGAGGCCTTCGGCCTGCAGGAGGCCGGCCATGTGCTGGCGCATCAGCACGGGCCGGTCCCGGGCCAGGCCCAGGATCGCGTCGATGGCCCGCGCCAGCCGCTCCCGCCCGTCGTCGGTGCGCGGCTCACGCTCCAGCGCCTCCTCCAGCGTGCGGTGCATCAGCCGGTGCACGGCGGACTGCACGAGCTGGCGTTTGCCGGGGAAGTAGTACGACACCAGTCCGCGTGCCGAGCCCGCCCGGTCCGCGATGTCGCCCAAGGTCGTGGCCTCGTACCCGTGCTCGCCGACCAGCTCGACGGCGGCCTGCAGGAGCCGTTCCCGGGAACGCCGCCGCAACTCTTCATTGACCGAGGCGCTGCGCGGGGACATGCTGTAACTCCTGCGTTGACTGGCTGCCAGCCAACTATACTCAACGTATCGGGCACCGCTTCGCGCGGGGCTCGCTCAGGGCTGCCGTCCGTCTGGGGCGACGCGGGGGATCGTCTCAGGCGGGCGGCTCGGCGTGTCCACCAGGTCCAGCACCGGCAGCAGCGCGTCCGGGCGCTCGGACACCGGCAGGTGGTCCACGAAGTGCACCCGGCACCCGAGGGCCGCCGCACCGCCGTCCGCGGGCCGGCTGTCGCCGACCATCAGCACGTCCCGAGGGTCGACGCCGAGCGCCTCGCAGGCCGTGGCGAACAGCCGCGGGTCAGGCTTCTGGACACCGTGTTCGTAGGACAGCACGTACGTGTCGACGTACGCGTCGAGGCCGTGTTCCCGGAAGACCGGGCGCAGGTCCCAGCCGATGTTGCTGACCACGCCCACTGGGATCCCGTGCTCGCGCAGGGTGCGCAGTACCTCGGCCGCGTCCGGGTACGGAGCCCAGGCCCGCGGGGACATGTGCCGGTCGTACAACGCGTCGTGCAGGCCCGGATCGGGCAGCGGCACCCGGCGGGACAGGCCGGTGTACGCGGCCCGGTGCAGCGCGGCGCTCTCGTCCCTGACCGCCCACAGTCCGGCCAGCTCCGCCGGCAGCTCGACCGGGGCGGCCCCGCCGGGCAGTGCCCCGGCGGCTTCCAACGCGCGTGCCGTCGCCGCCAGTTCGCGCTCGGGCAGCTCCAGCGCGGACTCGGCCAGTACGGCGCGCAGCCAGGACTCGGTGGACTCGACACGGAACAGGGTCCCGGAGAAGTCGAAGAGGACGGCGGTCATGCGCCGGACTCTACCGGCGCCTTCAGGGCCGGGGGAGGCGTTCACGGGCCCTACGGGCCGCCGCGCCGCAGGCCGACGCCCGTTCACCAGCGCGCAGCCCGCGCCGCGCGGCCACCCGCCGCAGCGGTTCGCCCACCCGCCGCGAGGACACCGCCCGCCCTCGGCGGCCCGCGTCCGCGCGGACGTCAGCGAGAGCGTGCCCGAGTGCCCCACGGCGACTCGTACGCCGCGACCGCCAGCGCCACCAGGAGCGCCCCGAGCAGCCAGCCGCCGATCACGTCCGACGGCCAGTGCACGCCCAGCCACACCCGGGTCAGGCCGACGCCCGCCACGGAGAGGACGGCGAGGGCGAGGGCCGTACGCCACAGGGCGCGTCCGGCGCCGAAGCGGTGGAGCAGCCACAACAGCAGGCCGCAGACCACAGTGGCGGTCATGGCGTGGCCCGAGGGGAACGCCGCGTAGTGGGCGGAGTCGACGGGGTCCCGCCAGACCGGGCGGGGACGGTCGACGGCGTCCTTGAGGGTTTGCTGCACCACCGCGGCCACCGCGCAGGTCACCGCCAGCCACACGGCCGTCCACCACGCCGAGCGGCGCCACACCAGCCACACCGCTGCCGCCGCGCACCCCAGACGCATCGTCAGCGGGTCCCAGAACCAGTCGGTCAGGATGCGGAAGGTGTGTGTCACACCGTGCTCCTCGACCGCCCACCGGTGGGTGGTGCGCGAGACGTCCCCGTCCAGGGCCACCAGGGGATGCCATCTGCTCGCGACCAGCGTCAGCAGGAGCGCGGAACACAGCGCGAGGACCGTGGCGGTGAGGACGGCCGCGCGGTACTCCCGCGGGCGGGGCGGGGACTCGAGGGACGGGTGGGCCATACTGCGATCTTCGCCGAAGCACACGGGACGAGGCCAATCCCGGGCCCGTCCGACCGCGCGGGCCCGCGCGCTACCCCAGTGCCCGCAGCCCCGGCACCACGGCCACCAGCACCGGGATCACCGGGACCACGGCCGCCGCCGCGGTCAGCCGCAGGCGGCGCATGGCCGTGAGGCGGTCCGGGGGAGTGAGAAGGCGGTGCACGCGTTGCGGAACGTGGGTGTGCCGGGTGGGGGCGGGACCGAAGACCCCCCGGTCCTCGTTGAGTTCCACCAGCGCCAGCGCGGTCGTCAGGCGGCCGAAGCGGCGGGAGGCCGTGTCGTCGGCGGCGAGTTCGACCAGCCGGTGCATCTCGTCGCGGAACGCGGCGAACACCGAAACCTGCGGAAAGCCGCCCGCCAGCGCGGCCGAGCAGTGCAGCAGCCAGTCGTGGCGGGCCTGCGCGTGTCCCTGCTCATGGGCGAGGACGGCGTCCAGCTGCCGCCCCTTCAACCGGCGCAACGCGGCCGTACTGACGACCAGTCGGGGTGTGGCGCCCGGCAGCCACCAGGCGTCCGGACGCTCGCCCTCCAGCACGACCAGACGGCCACCCGAGGGCTCCTCACCGGGCAACAGCGGTGAGCGCACCAGGAGTTCTTCCCGTCTCCGGCGTCGCCGGGTGCGGGCCAGCGCCACCTCGCGGACCAGCATCGCCGCGCTCCACAGCCCGCCGCACGCCAGCGCGACCGCGGTCGCCGCAGCCCAGCGGCCGGCCGTGCCGAAGGCATAGGCGTCCACGACGCCGCTCGGCGCCGAAGCGAACACGTGCCCCCGCACCGCCTGCCAGGCAGCGGCGGCGCTGAGCGTCATCGACAACGCGCAGCACAACAGGACGGCCGCGACGACGCACTGCCACGCCCACAGGGCGACCACCGGTTCACGGTCCGTCCAGTCCGCCCGGGCGAGCAGCCGTGGGCCGACGACGGCGGTCAGGGCGCCGAGCAGCAGCAGTGCCGCGGGGACCATCATGTGCAGCACTCTAGGAGCGGCGGCTACCGAGCGGTACGGTCCGTCGTGGCAAAGTGACGCAGGCAACGCCTGCGCCGCACGCGGCCCCGGTGTGTTCAGAGGGACAGCAACATGGCCACCATCGCGATCCCCATCGACAGCCGGCACGCCCGCGCCAGCTCCGGCCGGTCGCCCCAGCGGACGGTCCGCGGACCGGCCAGGGCGGGGGCGGGGACCAGCCGGACTCCGCCGATCAGTACGTAGCCGGTGAAGTAGAGGAGCAGCACACCCGTCAGCAGCGGGACCCCCGTGCCGCCGTGCGCGTGTTGCGGGCCGGGGGATCCCGGGGATACGGGGAAGCCGGGGGAGGCCGACATCGCGACCGCCATGTAGACCATGGCCGCGCTGCCCACCAGATGATGCAGATGGTGCGGGCTGCCGCGCGCGGCCCACAGGGCACGCAGCGCCGCCGCACCGAACACGGCCGCGTAGAGCGGCCAGGTCCACGCCGGTGGGCTGAACGCCTCGCCCGGCACGGCCATCGCGGCCATGCCGAAGCCCATGAGTGCCTCGCCGCCCGCGGCACGGCGTTGCTCCTCGACGCTGCTGCGCATCCGCAGCAGACAGTAGGCCCCGGTCGCCGCGCACAGCGCGACCAGCAGCCAGCCGGGCGAAGTCGGTCCGTGCACGCGCACCTCCGCGCTCCACTGTCGGTCGAGGGATGCGATGCCCGGTCCGTACGGCGCGCACGCGAGCGCATCGGGGTGCACGGGAGCACTCCGTGGAGCACGGCAGGCGGGGGCGTCAACCACAGAGATGATTTACAGGTAAAACACATGCTAATTTTGTGCCATGAGCAGTGCGCGCCCCCACCGCCCCCATCGCCTCCCCCTCGTCGGCGTCCTGCGCCTGGGCCGTCCCTCCGACATCTGGTTCAAGCCCGCGCTGAGCGTGGTCGCCGCGATCGCCCCGCCGAACCTGACCCTGCTCGCGCTCGGCCGGCTGGACCTCGCGATGTACACGATGGCCGGGGCGCTGTGCGCCCTCTACGGCCACAACCGCCCCTACGCCACCCGGGCCCGCGCCCTGGCGTGGGTGGTGCTGGGCATGCTGGGCGGGCTCGCCGCCGCCCTGCTCACGGCGTCCCTCACCACCGACGCCGTCGTCCTGGTCACCGTCGGTGCGCTCCTGGCCGCCGTGCAGAAGGCGGTGTGCGACGCCACCCGCGTCGGCCCGCCCGGAAACGTCGTCCTGACCTTCGTCAGCTCCGCGGCCCTGTTCGCCCCGCAGACCCTCGGTCAGATACCCGGTCATCTCGCACCGGCCGCGGGCGCCGGCGTCTGGGCCTGGCTGGTCGGCATGGCGCCCGGCCTGCTGCGTCCCTGCGGCCCGGAGCGCCGCGCCACCGCCCTGGCCCTCGACGCGGCCGCAGCGTACGTCGACACGCGCGGCAGCGGCGACGGTCACGCCCGCACCCGTGCCGCCGCGGCCGCCGCCGTGCACGCGGCATGGCAGTCGGCACTGGCCACCGGCGCCCGTGCCGACCATACCCGCCACGCCCTCGGGCGACTGCTCGTCCGTGCGGAGGTCGCCCTCGTCGCTCCCGCCGACACCGACCCCGAGCGGCTGCGCGGCTGGGCGCGGGCCCTGCGCGGCACCGGCCGGGTACCCCGGCCCGACGTCCCCGAGGCCGCCGACGCCGACGAACTCCTCGGAGTGGACGCCGAACGCGCCGCCCCGCACCCGGCCTGGTGGCGTGCCCTCGGCCCGCTCGCCCCGATCGCCGCGCGCACCGCGATCGGCTGCGCACTCGCCGGTTACGTCTCCCTGGCCCTCGGTGTCGGCCGCCCCTACTGGGCCGTCGTCACCGCCGCCTCCCTCTACCAGGCCAACGTCACCCTCACCTGGAGCCGGGGCGTGCAACGCGTCGTCGGCAACCTCCTCGGCGTGCTGGTCTTCGCCGCGCTGGTCCCGCTGGTCCACCCGCACCCGGTGGCCCTGGTGCTGTGCTGCGTCGCGCTCAACTTCGGTGCCGAGGCGCTGATGGCCCGCAACTACTGGCTCGGCAGCGTCTGTGTCACCCCGATGGCACTGTTCGTCACCGAGTTCACCCGGACACAGGACTCCGCGGCGTTGATCTACGATCGGGTCGCGGACACCCTGCTCGGCGCGCTCGTCGGTTTCGCCGCCGCCGTCGCCGTCACCAACCGGCGGGCGGGCGACCGCCTCGAACACGCCCTGACCACCGCCGAGCGGGCTCGCGAACGTGCCGCCCGCCTGCTCGCCGAGCCGTGCCCCGACCCCCGCGTCCTCGAAGCGGCCCGCCGCTCGCTGGCCGCCGCCCTCGTGGAACTGCGTGCCACGGCCGACGCCGCGTCGGGCGAGTGGTGGCAGCGTGCCCTGCCGCAGGAGCGGGTCGTGCTCGCCGAGCAGTCCGGACACCGTACGCTCGCCGCGACGGTACGACACCAGGGGCTGGGCCCCGTCGTCGAACTCCCGTCCGCCCCGCCGGGCGACGACGGGGAGTCGGCGAAGGGCCCCGGCCCTTCGGCTCGGGCGAGGACTACGGAGGACATACGGCCATGACGGGGACGAGCGGACGACCGGCGGCCGACGGCGACGCGGCGAGGGGCGACACCGTCGCCGCGGTCGTCCGGCAGTGGCGTGCCGTCCACCCCGAGCTGGACACCGGCCCGATGGAGGTCATCGGCCGCATCAACCGCTGCGCCGCCCTCCTGCAGCAGGCGGAGGACGCCCCCCTGCGCCGGGCCGGGCTCAGCCGCCCCGAGTTCGACCTGCTCGGTGCGCTTCGCCGCACCGGCCACGAACTGACCCCGAGCGAGCTGGCCCGGGAGACCTTCTCCTCCGGTGCGGCCGTCACCAAGCGTCTCAAGCAGCTCACCGAGCGGGGCTTGGTCGAGCGCCGTGGCGACACCCGAGACCGCCGGGTGGCCCACCTCCGTCTCACCGACTCCGGTCGCGCCCTGGTGGACGGCATCCTGCCCGAGCAACTCGCCTACGAGACCGCCGTCCTGTCCGTGCTGGCGCCGGAGGGCCAGGGTGACCTGGCCGGCCTGCTGGCAGAGCTGCTGACCCGCCTCGAGGGACGGATGGGCGCGCTGCGCGCCTGAGCCGCGGTCGTCGCGACCGTTGACGGGTGCCCGGAGTGATCCCTACGGTCGACACGTTCGGTTTGCCGACTGACGTACGAGATGACGAACAGGACGTGTCGTGACCACCCCACCCTCCGCCGCCCAGACGCTCACCGTCGACCTCGGCACCGACACCGGCCCCGTCCACGGCGGCGCGAGCGGTACCCTGTACGGGCTGTACGGCGAGGGTGTGCCCAGCCGCAACGTCGTCGAGGGCATGTACGTCCGCACGGTCGCCACCAAGGCCCAGGACGGCACCCAGCACCCGGGTGCCGACGCCCTGGAGATCTTGCCGTCCTTCGTCGCGGCGGGTGGCCGGGACGTGTACGTCTACATGACCGACATCTACCGCGGCTTCCCCTACGAGTGGCCCGGCGCCACGGGCGAGGAACGGCTGGCCGACTTCCGGGACCGGGTCCGCCGCCAGGTCGAGCAGGTGCTGACCCTCGGTCCCCTGAAGTCGCACGTGGTGTACGTGCCCTTCAACGAGCCCGAGGGCAACATGTTCGGCACGGGCGAGTGGAGCTACGACACGGTCTCCTGGCGGGACGACCCCACCCACTACTTCGCCGCGTGGCGGGACATGTACGAGCTCATCAGGGGCCTCGACCCCGACGCGCGCATCGCCGGACCCAACACCTGCATCCTGTACGAAGAGGTCCGGGGCTTCCTGGAGTTCGCCCGCGACCACGGCGTCCTCCCCGACGTGGTGACCTGGCACGAGCTGTCGTCACCGGACGAGATCCGCACGAACGTCGCCACATACCGTGAACTGGAGCGCGAGTTGGGGATCGGCCCGCTGCCGGTCAACATCAACGAGTACGCCCACAACTACCACCTGTCCGTGCCCGGCCAGATGGTGCAGTGGATCGCCGCCCTGGAGGAGTCCAAGGTCGACGCCGACATGGCGTACTGGAACATCGACGGCAACCTCAACGACTCCGCGGTCGAGGCCAACAAGGGCAACGGCCAGTGGTGGCTGTTCAACGCCTACGGCGGGCTCACCGGCCACACGGTCCAGGTCACCGCGCCGCAGCCCAACGTGCAGTACACCCTCCAGGGCGTCGCCGCCCTCGACGGGGACAAGCGGCAGGCACGGGTGCTCCTCGGGGGCGGAAGCGGCGGCGCGGAGCTGGTCTTCGCGGGTGTGGACGCGGAGACGTTCGGCACGGTCGTGCACATACGGCTGCTGGAGATCCCGTGGACGGGACAAGTGGGCGCCTCGGCACAGCCGTTGCGGCTCGCCGACCTCGAACTTCCCGTCGAGGACGACAAGGTGACCCTGGACCTTCCCGAGCTGCAGGAGATGTCCGCCTACCAGGTGATCCTCTCGCCCGGCGGCAACGGGGCCGTTCCGGCGCCGCCCTCGATCGGCTGGCGTCGCTCGTACGAGGCGGAGGACGCCGCGCACACCGGTGACGGGTACGTCGTGCACGGACCCGAGGGCTCCCCGGCCGACGTCGAGAAGTTCGCCACCTCCGGCGGCCACCACGTCGGCGGCCTGCGTACCGGTTCCGACCTGGTCCTCGCCTTCGACGTCGAGGTGCCGTGCGACGGGACGTACGACGTCGGTGTCCTCGCGAACTCCCACAACCTCGCCGAAGGGGTGCGCGAGCAGGGCCCCACCAACGTCTTCCTGCGCGTCGACGGCGTACAGCCGCAGGAACTACGGCTGCCCCTCGGCTACAAGTGGGCGGTCTGGGGACGCACCGACACCCGGGTGGAACTGACCGCGGGCCGCCACACCCTCACCCTGGCCGCCCGCGACACCGACCTGGGAGTCACCCGGGGCGACGCGGTCGTCGACCGGCTGGACCTGGTCCTGCGCGACGAGCACGTGACCGCGCCCGCACTGTACGACGCCGAGTACGCCTCGCTCGGGAGCGGGGCACACGTGGACTACACGCACCGCGGTGCCTCCGGACCCGGCGCGGTCGTTCTGCCCCGCGGGGGCACCGCCACCTTCTGGGTGCACGCCCCCGCCGACGGCGAGGCGAGCGTCACCGTCGACATCCTCGGAGCGGGGGAGGGCCTGCTCACGGTGAACGGTGAGGAGATCGGACCGGTCCGACGCACCGCCGTACCGCTCTTCCTGGCCGGCGGCATCAACAAGATCACGGTCACCGGCACTACGGACCGGCTCGTGCTGGACCGGCTGTTGGTCGGGCCGTCCCGCGGCCTGCTGCCCACCACTGCGTACCCGGCCGAGGAAGGCGTACTGACCGGCCGGGCGCACGCCACCGGCGCCTACACCTTCGCCACCGGAGGCAAGGCGGTGGACGGCATCGGCGACGGACCGGCGAACGCGCTCACCCTGACCGTGACGGCGGAGCGCGCCGGACGGCACGCGCTGACCATCCGCTACTCCAACGGCGAGCAGCCGCCCGCCACCCACTACAACCCCGACCCGGTCTGCCGTCACGCGGACCTCACCGTGAACGACGCCCCCACGCAACGCGTGCTTTTCCCCACCACCTTCCACTTCAACAACTTCTTCGAGCTCTCCGTCCCCGTCACCCTGCGCGCGGGCGCCAACAGCGTCGTCGTCACCGCCGACGAACTCCCCGACTTCGACGGCACCGGCCTGAACGCCCACGGTCAGCGCTCCGCGCACGCCCCGGTCATCGACCAGGTGACGGTGACACCGCTGGCGTGACCGCCGGGGCGTCCGGAAATCCCTCGCGGGGGCCGTCGGTGCCGGCGTACGCTCGGCCCGTACCGCATCGCATGGCGGCCTCCCGATCACGTCCCGGACCGGAGGTCACGCATGTCCCAGGTACGCCCCTTCCACCGCGACGACCGCGACCAGCTGACCGAGCTGGTCAACGCCCATGCCGCCGCCGTCGTCCCCGGTGTGTCCGTCTCCGTGAACACCGTGCTCAGCAGCCTTGAGCGGCAGCCGGAAGAATTCGTCACCGACCCGTGGGTCGCGGAGCGGGTCACCCTCGTCGCCGAGCTGCGCCGGCAGCTCGTGGCCGCGGCCCACCTGCTGCGCTACCGCTCCGACGCCGAGGTCGGCGCCGACTTACGGAACGCCGGCGAGATCGCCTGGTTCCTGTGGCATCCGCCGGCCTCCTTCCGTCCGGGCACCGACAAGGCCGCCGACCTTCTCATGGCCGCCTGCCTCGCCCAGCTCGCCCGCTGGCAGGTCCGCCTCCGGTACGCCTCGGGCGATCTGCCCGCCCCCGTGGTCTACGGCCTGCCCCGGAACTGGCCGCACGTCCGATCCGTCTACGAGCGCGCCGGTTTCCGGCACACCGGTTCCACCGAGGTGATCCTCCTCGCGCAGGTGTCCGAGCTGCCCCGCCTCGAACCCCGCCCCGGCGTCACCGTCGAGCGCACGGTCGGGGAGTGCGGCACCCGCCTCACCGCGTGCGAGGCCGGGCAGCCCGTCGGCTTCGTCGAGGTCGACACCTCCCTCGCCCGCCCCGAGCGCCAGGCCCGCGCCGCCGGGCTCGCCGACGTCGGCAACCTGCATGTCGACCCCGCACGGCACGGAGCCGGGTGGGAACAGCGGCTCCTGGGGCACGCCGCAGACTGGCTGCGCCTGTCCGGCGTCGACCGCCTCCTCGCCTACGAACCCGCCGACGACCACACCCGGCTCGCCACACTGCGCACGGCCGGCTTTCGCGAACTGACCCGCACGGACCGAGGCTGGGAGCACCGGCCGCGCCGAGGAAGCGGTCAGATGCCCGGCCGGTACCGCAGCGGATGATCGGCCGGCACCTCCACCAGCACGATCGGCACCCCGTCCGGGTCCGCGACCCACATCTCCACCAGCCCCCAGGGCTCCTTCAGAGGCGGCCGGACGACCTCGACACCGCGCTCGACCAGTTCCCGGTGGGTTTCCGCGAGGTCGGCGACCTGGAGCCACAGCCGTACCGCCGGGGACGGCGGGGTCTCGGACCGCCCGGAGACCTCGAGGAAACCGCCGCCGAGGAAATAGACGGTGCCCCGCTCCGGCCCCGTACCGAACTCGCGGTAGACGGGCAGTCCGAGCTGTCGCTGGTAGAACTCCCGGGAGCGTTCGGGGTCGGTCGGGCGCAGGAGTGTCCGGCTGCTGAGTACGTGCACCATGCACCCGGAGGGTAGTGGCAGGCTTACTCTCGTTCTGCCCTGCCGCGCCAGAGATCGGAGACGTTTCGCCATGGACACCGCCGCTGCCGGACTGATCTTCCGAGATGCCACCGACGCCGACGTGGACGCGCTGGTCGCGCTGATCGAGTCGGCCTACCGGGGCGACGACAGCCGGACCGGCTGGACCACCGAGGCGGACATCCTCCAGGGGCAGCGGACGGACCCGGAAGGGGTGCTCCAGGTCATCAAGGCGCCGGACAGCCGGCTGCTGACGGTCGAGCGGGACGGCAGGGTCGTCGCCTGCTGCCAGCTGGAGCACCGCGGCGACCACGCCTACTTCGGCATGTTCGCGGTGAGCCCGGCGCTGCAGGGCGCGGGCCTGGGCAAGGTCATCATCGCGGAGGCGGAGCGGCAGGCCCGCGAGAGCTGGGGCGTCGCGGAGATGCACATGACGGTGATCTCCGTGCGCGACGACCTGATCGCCTGGTACGAGCGCCGCGGCTACCGCCGTACGGGGCGGATGACGCCCTTCCCGTACGGCGACGAGCGCTTCGGCATCCCGCAACGGGACGACCTGCAGTTCGAGCTCCTGGTCAAGCCGCTCGCATAATCGTTCCGGCGTGCCGGTCAGGCGGTGAAGCGGCCCGTGCGCTTGATCTCCGGATAGTCGGTGGTCGCGCCGTCCAGCCCGAGGGCGCGCACGAGCCGCAGGTGGTCCTGGGTGTTGACCACCCATCCGATGATCCTCAGGTCCGCCCTGCGGGCGTGCTCGACGATCTCCAGGGTCAGCCGGCGGATGTTGAGACAGACGGTGGCGGCGCCGGCCGCCACGGCCCGCTCCACGACGTCGGTGCCGTACCGGCTGGCGATCAGTGCCGTGCGGGCACCGGGCACCAGACGGGCGATCTCGGCGATGGCCTCGTCGTGGAAGGAGGACACCTCCACCCGGGGGACCAGGTTCCGGCGGTGCATCACCTCGGCCAGCGCCCGGGCCGCGGCGACGTCCTTGATCTCCGCCTGCAGCGGCGCCCTCACGGCGTCCAGGACCTCCTCGAACACCGGCACCCGCTCGCCGTCGCCCGCGTCCAGGGTGCGCAGCTCGGCGAGGGTCTTCTCGGCGATCGCGCCGGTGCCGTCGGTCGTGCGGTCCACGTCCTCGTCGTGCATGACGACGAGGGCACCGTCCTTGCTCAGGTGCAGATCGAGTTCGATCAGGTCGAGGCCGGCCGCTTGCGCGGCGACGAAGGAACGGAGGGTGTTCTCGGGCTCGACACCCATGACCCCGCGGTGACCGATGGTAAGGAAGTTCAAGGTCCAACTCGCTTCCGTCGACGGCGGCTCGTCGCACGCGCGGACCGGACGGACGTCGCTGTCCACGCGGCAGGCTCGCAGCCTAGTGGCCGGGCCTCGGGTTGGACCCCCACGTACACGCGCGTCTGGGGTGACGGCCGGGCCCGGCGATTGACCGACTGGCTGGATCCGCGCGGTCTGCACTCCTACCCCGTTCGGCGTCGTCCATACCTTCGCTCGCAGCGGAAGTGTGCGCTGATGCGATGTCAGGCAGGAAAAAGAGCGGTGACCATGGGGTGTAGCAGGATAATTTCCCGCCTCCCTACTTGCTGGGAGAAACGTCGTATGCGTACGGTGTCCTTACGCGAGGTTCTCCCGTGGAGGATGGGACATGACGGAAATTCTTGTGCAGGTGGGTTCGGAAGAGCAGGTTCCTTCCGTGGCCAGGGTGGTCGAGCACCCTGCTTGGCCTGCGCTCAAGGATGCCGTGGAGCAGATCCGGCCATGGCAGTCCAAGGACGGATCGATCGACTTCGAGGGCGACGGTGCGCCGGACCCGGCCGAGGCCGGCCTCGCCGTCCGCCGCGCGATCGACGCCGTCACGGCACTGTCCCCGCTGCTCCCGCACGACGCCGCCTACCACGAGGCCCTCGTGGCGGACCTGCGCCGCTGGGCCGACGGCGGCTTCGGCGTGCCGGACTTCCTGGACTCGCTGCTCGCCTTCCAGCCCGCCGCCAACCGCGCGGACGGCCTGCAGCACCTGGTCGTCTTCCCGATGTACACCCAGAACGGCAATCCCGACCGCAACCTGGAGGCGGTCGTGCTGCGCATGGTCTGGCCGGACTGGCTGGCCGAGCTGGAGCGCACCCGCTACGACAACCCGCTGTTCTGCGGCATCAAGTTCGAGGACTTCACCTCCGGGTACGACACGAACTCCGCCGTGCTCTTCCCTGAGACGATCGCCGTACGCGAGGCGCCGGAACGATTCTCCTGGGGTGGCATCTTCTGCGACCGCGAGGCCGCCCGCTTCCGCCGGGTCACCGAGGCCGCCGTCGACATCCTCGGCCTCGAACTGCCCGAGGACATCGCCGCCATGGTCCACGACCAGAAGCGCTGCGAAGAGGCCTTCGTGCTCTGGGACATGGTCCACGACCGCACCCACAGCCATGGCGACCTGCCCTTCGACCCGTTCATGATCAAGCAGCGCCAGCCGTTCTGGATGTACGGCCTGGAGGAGCTGCGTTGCGACCTCACCGCCTTCAAGGAGGCCGTGGGGCTCCAGGCGGACGGCGTCCCGCAGGCCCGTGACGTGCAGTACGCGGTGCTCTTCGACCGGATGTTCCGCTTCCCGGTGACCGGCGAGCGCGTACGCAACTACGACGGGCTCGGCGGCCAGCTGCTCTTCGCCTACCTGCACAAGCACGACGTCGTCCGCTGGACCGACAACAAGCTCTCCATCGACTGGGAGCGCGCCCCGCAGGTCACCAACCAGCTGTGCGCCGAGATCGAGAAGCTGTACAAGGACGGCATCGACCGTCCGAAGCTGGTGCACTGGTTCGCCGGGTACGAGCTGGTCTCCACCTACCTCGCCCCGCACCCGGGGTCCAGGTGGGCCAAGGGCCCGGACGCCCTGGACCTCACGCAGCCGCCGCGCAAGCTGGTGGATGACGTGCTTCCGGACGAGTTTCCGCTGAGCATGTTCTATGAGGCACTGTCCAAGAAGCTGAAGAACGTGATCGCCTCCACCAAGGGCATCACGGCGGACGGCGCCGAGAGGGTCGCCGCGTGAGCGACCGTACGAACACCGCTCAGCAGGAGGCGAAGAAAATGGGGAACGGGGCTCTCAGCGGTGCGGTGATCGCGGTCGCGGGTGCGGGTGGGCCCGCCGGCCGGGCCGCGCTGCGCAGGCTGGCCGAGGCCGGCGCGACCGTCGTCGGGGCGGACAACGACCCGGAGCGGCTTTCGGAGGCCGTGGACGCGGCCCGCTACGCCGGGGGCGGCGCCACCGTCACCGGGGACACGGTCGACCTGCTCGACCTGCAGTCCACCCGCGACTGGGCCACGCACATCGAGAAGGACTTCGGCCGCGTCGACGGCCTCGTCCACCTCGTCGGCGGCTGGCGCGGCAGCGAGACCTTCACCAAGACCAGCCTCGACGACTGGGACTTCCTGGAGCTGCTGCTCGTCAAGACCGTGCAGCACACCTCGCTGGCCTTCCACGAGGCCCTGCAGCGCAGCGAGCGCGGCCGGTACCTGCTGATCAGCGCCGCGGGCGCGAGTAAGCCGACCGCGGGCAACGCCGCCTACTCCGCGGCCAAGGCCGCCGCCGAGGCCTGGACGCTGGCCCTCGGCGACTACTTCAAGAAGGCCGGGGGCGCCGAGGGGCCGACGTCGGCGGCTGCCATCCTGGTGGTGAAGGCGCTGGTGCACGACGCGATGCGCGCCGAACGCCCCAACGCGAAGTTCGCGGGCTTCACCGACGTCAAGGACCTGGCCGAGGCCATCGTGGACGTCTGGAGCAAGCCCGCCGCCGAAGTGAACGGACACCGTCTGTGGCTGACCGAGAAGCCGTGAACCCCCCGAGGACCGACGCCCGTCGCCATCACGACCCGCAGGTCCGCGGTTTCGCCAGTGACAACTACGCGGGGGTGCACCCCGAGGTGCTCGCCGCCATAGCCCTGGCCAACGGCGGTCACCAGGTCGCGTACGGCGACGACGACTACACCGAGCACCTCCAGCGGATCATCCGCAGCCACTTCGGCGCCACCGCGGAGGCGTTCCCGGTCTTCAACGGCACCGGCGCGAATGTCGTCGCGCTCCAGGCGCTCACCGACCGCTGGGGCGCGGTGATCTGCGCCGAGAGCGCGCACATCAATGTCGACGAGGGCGGCGCCCCCGAGCGCATGGCCGGCCTGAAGCTGCTCACCGTGCCCACCCCGGACGGCAAGCTCACCCCCGAGCTGATCGACCGGCAGGCGTACGGCTGGGAGGACGAGCACCGGGCCATGCCCCAGGCGGTGTCGATCACCCAGAGCACGGAGCTGGGCACCGTGTACACGCCGGACGAGATCCGCGCGATCTGCGACCACGCCCACGCCCACGGCATGAAGGTGCATCTCGACGGCTCCAGGCTGGCCAACGCGGCGGCCTCCCTGGACGTTCCGATGCGGACGTTCACCAACGCGGTCGGGATCGACGTCCTCTCGCTGGGCGGGACGAAGAACGGCGCGCTGTTCGGCGAGGCGGTCGTGGTCATCAACCAGGACGCCGTCCGCCGGATGAAGCACATCCGCAAGATGTCCATGCAGCTCGCCTCGAAGATGCGCTTCGTGTCGGTGCAGTTCGAGGCCCTGCTCGCCCGGGACCTGTGGCTGCGCAACGCCCGCCACGCCAACGAGATGGCCGAGCGGCTGGCGGAGGGCGTGCGGGCGGTGCACGGCGTGGAGATCCTGTACCCCGTCCAGGCCAACGGGGTCTTCGCCCGACTCCCGCACGAGGTGAGCGTGCGCCTGCAGAAGCGGTTCCGGTTCTACTTCTGGGACGAGGCCGCGGGCGTGGTCCGGTGGATGTGCTCCTTCGACACCACGGACGAGGACGTGGACGCGTTCGTGGCGGCCGTCAAGGAGGAGATGGCGCGCTAGCACTCCGCGCACTGTGCTTCTGTGTAGAGCGCCTGTATGCATAGATATGCGGTACCCCGAAAAGTCATTGACTCTGGGGTGATCGCATTTCTATGCTCTGTGGGCATGGAGCTGATCCAGGAGACGCCTGACCTTTCGGCCTATCTCGCCGCCGACGAGGCCATCGACCACCACCATCCGCTGGTCCGGGAGACGGCAGCGCGGCTCGCCCGGAACGCCGACGACTCGTATTCCTATGCACGCCTGTCGTTCGAGTTCGTGCGTGACACCATCCCGCACTCCCAGGACGCCGGCGACCCGCGTGTCACCTGGCGCGCCTCGGACGTGCTGGAGCAGGGCACCGGCGTCTGCTACGCCAAGGCGCACGCGCTGGCCGCACTGCTGCGGGCCGAGGACATCCCCACTGCGCTCTGCTACCAGAAGTTCGAGACGGTCCACGGCCTGGTCGCCGTGCGCTTCAACGGCGCCTGGCACCGGCAGGACCCGCGCGGGAACAAACCCGGAGTGGACGCGCAGTTCTCCCTGAACGGGGAGCGGCTGGCCTTCGAGCCGGATCCCGGTTCGGGTGAGCGAGACTACCCGCTTCTGTACGCCGCCCCGCACCCGGCCGTCCTGCGCGCCCTCAGGGCGGCCCCCGACCGCTCCCACCTGTGGCGGACCCTGCCCCCGGCGCTCCTGGGCGGCCCGCTCAGTCCCGCGGCGCGCGCATGCGGGAGCGGCCGCGGCGGCGGCGCGACCAGAGCCCTCTGAGCAGCAGCATGATCAGGCACAGTGCACCCACACCGCCCAGCGGGTACGCCCACCAGATCGCGCCGCGCATCGTGCCCAGCAGGGCGCAGGCCAGTGCCCCGCCGGTGAGTATGAACAGACTGAAGGTCTCCCACCCGAACGTTCCACTCGCCCGGGCGACCCGCTCGTCGAACTCCTCGCGCGCCTGCTCCTCGTACCGCCTGCGCGCGTCAGCCATCGCGCGCGTCTCCCGGACGTGCCGCATTCCCTCTGGCGGCTCCGGGTCATCCGGCGGGCGACGACGCAGCAGGCGCAGGATGTTGAGGCTGGGGCGAGGCGTGGTGGCCGGCATGCCGTCTCCCGTTCAGTTCAGCGCAAGAGTAGCGCCGAGAAGGTCCGCCAGGCACTGCAGCAGGCGGACATGTGGGATCGTCAGGTCCGCCGCACCTGGGGCGTCCACCGCGAGCACACCGAACTCCTCGGAACCGGCCAGGACCGGCACGGCGATGACGGACCGGTAGTCGGCGCCGGTCTGCACGACGACGCTGACCAGCCCCGTCGCCGCCCCGGCGTGGTAGGCGGCTCTGTTCTCCAGGATGTCGTGCAGGAAGTGACTGCCGGCGGACCCGTCCATCTTCGCGCGTGGCGCGGACGGGCGGCCCGCCCAGTCGACGAGCGTGAACTCGTGCTGCGCGCGGTTCGTCAGACGGTAGAAGGCGCTGCGGGCCGTGGGCAGCCCAGCGGAATCCAGCGGCGCCGTCAGGGTGGCGGCACCGACGAGTATGGACCGGCGGATCGTGACGGTCTCGCCGGACCGGGCGGTCACCAGGGGGGTCGGTGGGATCGCACCGGTCGCCTGGTACGCCTTGGCGTGTTCCTGCGCCAGTCTGCCGAGTGGCTTGGAGAGCTGGGCCAGTACGTCGTTGTAGAGCAGCCGCAGCTCAGCCGCCGTCTTGCTGGCCTCGTTCCGCGCCTTGGTCTTCTCGCGCTCGTTCAGGGCGGTCTCACTCGCCGTGACCAGGACGACCATCAGGGCCAGCACGGCTCCTAGCCAGAGGACGGTGTCGCGGTCCTGGTACTGGTCGTCGCCGGCCACCACCGAGGCGACGAACACCGCGGCGGCCAGGATGCTGGACAGCGTCAGGAGGAAGACTTTCAACCAGTACTTGCGCAGCCATGCCATCCCGCCCCTACCACCTCGGTTCCGAGTGCGAACCCTTCCTCCGGCGGCGTTCCGAAGAGCACCCGAAGTCCATGGACGATCAGGGGCGCGCGGTGGTTCCCGGCAGGCTCCGGGACGTCAGTGGGCCTCTGCCGCCTTGAGCGCCTCAGGGGTCGGGGCGGTGCCGCCGAGGTGGGCCGGGAGCCACCAGGAGTCCTCCGGGCCCTTCGGGCGGCCGGGGTAGGCGCGCTGGGCCGCCTCCAGCAACTCCTGCACGCGCTCGCGCAGTCGGCGGGTGATGGCGCCCGCGTACTGTTCGCGGGAGGCCTCGAACGCCTCGCCCACGCGGATGGTGATCGGGGTGTGGCTGCGCTTGAGATTGCGCGGGTGACCCTTGGTCCACAGCCGCTGCGTACCCCACACCGCCATCGGGACGAGCGGCACGCCCGCCTCCTGGGCCAGGCGCGCGGCACCGGACTTGAAGCTCTTCAGGGTGAAGGACTCCGAGATCGTCGCCTCCGGGAAGACGCCGATGATCTCACCGGACTTCAGCGAGTCGAGAGCGTGTGCGTACGCCGCCTCGCCCTGCTTGCGGTCCACCGGGATGTGCTTCATGCCGCGCATCAGCGGGCCGGAGATCCTGTGACGGAAGACGGACTCCTTCGCCATGAAGCGCACCAGCCGCTTCTGCGGCAGCGCCGCCAGGCCGTTGAAGACGAAGTCCAGATAGCTGATGTGATTGCTCACCAGCACAGCGCCGCCCGCGCGCGGGATGTTCTCCGACCCTCTGCAGTCGATCTTGAGGTCCCAGGCCTTGAACAACGTCTGGGCGAGACCGATGACGGGACGGTAGACCAGCTCTGCCATGGGCGGGGTGGGCCCTTTCTGCTCTGCCTGGGAAAGGGGGCTCCCGGCGGGAGGTTACGCAGCCGTAGGTTTACGGCGTCTCGCAGATCGTGCCCGAAGAACGGTCGGGGAGCCAGCCCTGACGCCCCGCCGCGGCGAGATTCTCGTCACGTCGGCCTATGATCCACCTCGGCCTTTTAAGTCCCCTTTACTGCGTACGTACCGTGACCCGCCGGATGAGCAGGAACATCTCGCAGCCCAGGCAGTAACCGAACGCCGCGTTCAGGAAGGCCGCGGCGAGCGCCGCGCCCGTCGCCGCGAGTCCCAGCCACTCGGGCCCGAGCGTGTACCCGACCAGACCGAGTCCCGCGAAGACCAGGCCCACCGCCTGTGCGAACCGCGGCGGTTCAGGTCCCTCGAACTCGGTCGGCGGGCCGATCCGCGGGTGCACCGCCTTCCGGAACAGCAGGCCGTACGGCGACCGGGTCACGCCCCCGGCCGCACCCAGCGCGAACGCCAGGGTCTGCCAGGCCAGCAGCCACGCGCTCCCGGTGACGAGCACCACCGCCAGCACGACAGTCGTCACGGCCGCGCCGAAGCGCGGCCCCCTCACGTCGATGTCCATGAATCAAGCATTCCGCATGGGAAACCCGCCGGGGAGGCGGGAATCTTTGCAGTCTCGTGAATGCTTGTGCAGGTGATGACCGGACTGGTGGTGTGCGTCGCGGCGCTCGTGGTGGCGGGCGTCTACGGAGTGCTGCAGCGGCGGCGGAGCGGGAGAGTGCGGGTGCGCGGGCGGGACGACGGCAAGCGGCTCGGGGTGGCCGAGCTGGGCGGCGAACTCGGCGAGCGGGCAACGCTCGTACAGTTCTCCAGTGCCTTCTGCGCGCCCTGCCGGGCGACCCGGCGGGTGCTCGGCGAGGTAGCCGGGATGGTCCCCGGCGTCACCCACGTCGAGATCGACGCCGAGGCGCGTCTGGACCTCGTGCGCGAGCTCGAGATCCTCAAGACCCCCACCGTACTGGTGCTCGACGCCGGGGGACGGGTGGTGCGGCGTGCCACCGGCCAGCCGCGCAAGGCCGATGTGATAGCGGCGCTCGGGGAGGCCGTGTGACGGTCGGGCCCATGACGACGAGGCACCTGCCGGATCGCAGGACGTACTTGACTGCGCGTGCCAACCATCGTCAGCCTGACCGCATGCCTACGGAACTCCTTCTCTTCGGACGGGTCCACGTCGACCTGGCCCGCACCGCGAGCGCGCGCTGTCCGGGCCGTTGAGCAGCGACGGACACCCACGCCACCACCCGGAGAAGGACAACTCCATGACGGCCACACCCGATCTCGGCACCATCCAGCTCGCCTCGCCCGACCTCCTGCGGGCCACCTTCCGCCGGCACGCCGCGGGCGTCGCGGTGATCACCGCCGCCGGTGACGCGGGTCCGGTCGGCTTCACCGCCACCTCCCTCGCCTCCGTCTCCGCCGAGCCCCCGCTGCTCTCCTTCGGCGTCGGCACCGGGGCCTCCAGTTGGCCCGTCATGGCGGAGGCCGACCACGTCGGCGTCCACATACTCGGCGAACACCAGCAGGAGCTGGCCGCCACCTTCGCCCGCAGCGGCGCCGACCGGTTCGGCTCGCCCACCGCCTGGCGCGAGGGCCCGGAAGGGGTGCCGGTGCTGGACGACGTGCCGGCCTGGCTGGTCTGCCGGATCGTGGGGCGGATCCCAGCCGGGGACCACCGCATCGTGCTCGCCGAAGTCCTCCTCGGCGACCCCACCGGCAACGGCCGGCCTCTGCTCTACCACCAGGGCGGCTTCAGCGGTCTGCGGGATTGATCACGCTCGCCACTCCTGCGAAGCGGTCCGATTCCGGTTACGCTGCGTTGCGAAGGTCACAGTTCAAAGCGCTTGCTTAGCGGGAACGAACTGGGTGTACTGACGAGTAATATTTCGTTCGGAGCGCGCGGTCGCCCCGACCGGGATCGGCCGCTTGAGGCGCCTATGCTGCCTGCAAGAGGCAGACCGGAAAAGACGATGCAGTAGGAGAGCCGGCGTGAGCTTGAGGATCGTTGTCACTGTGAAGTACGTGCCCGACGCCACTGGCGACCGGCACTTCGCCGATGACCTGACCGTCGACCGGGACGACGTGGACGGTCTGCTCTCCGAGCTGGACGAGTACGCGGTCGAGCAGGCCCTGCAGATCGCCGAGGACGCCGACGACGCCGAGGTCACCGTGCTGACCATCGGCCCGGAGGACGCCAAGGACGCGCTGCGCAAGGCGCTGTCCATGGGCGCCGACAAGGCGATCCACGTCGAGGACGACGACCTGCACGGCACCGACGCCATCGGCACCTCCCTGGTGCTGGCCAAGGCCATCGAGAAGGCCGGCTACGACCTGGTGATCTCCGGCATGGCCTCCACCGACGGCACCATGGGCGTCGTACCGGCGCTGGTCGCCGAGCGCCTCGGCGTCCCGCAGGTCACGCTTCTGTCCGAGGTCTCGGTCGAGGACGGCACCGTCAAGGGCCGCCGCGACGGTGACGCCGCCAGCGAGCAGCTCGAGGCGCAGCTCCCGGCCGTCGTCTCCGTCACCGACCAGTCGGGCGAGGCGCGCTACCCGTCCTTCAAGGGCATCATGGCCGCCAAGAAGAAGCCGGTGGAGTCCTGGGACCTGTCCGACCTCGACATCGAGGCCGAGGAGGTCGGCCTGGACGGCGCCTTCACCAAGGTCGAGGCCGCGAACGAGCGCCCGGCCCGCACGGCCGGCACGATCGTCAAGGACGAGGGCGAGGGCGGCAAGCAGCTCGCTGAGTTCCTCGCGGGCCAGAAGTTCATCTAAGGCCCCCTGAGTCGCTGACCGCCCCTCAACTTCGTTTCGCAGGAGAGCAATCCCATGGCTGAAGTCCTCGTCTACGTCGACCACGTGGACGGTGCCGTCCGCAAGCCCACCCTGGAGCTGCTGACGCTGGCCCGCCGCATCGGCGAGCCCGTCGCCGTCGCCCTGGGCAACGGCGCCGCCGACACCGCGGCCGCCCTCGCCGAGCACGGCGCGGTGAAGGTCCTCACCCACGAGGCGTCCGAGTACGCCGAGTACCTGGTCGTCCCGAAGGTGGACGCCCTGCAGGCCGCCGTCGAGGTGGTGTCCGCCGGGGGCTCCCTGGCCGCCGTGCTGGTCCCGTCCTCCGCCGAGGGCAAGGAGATCGCCGCCCGTCTGGCGCTGCGCATCGGCTCCGGCATCATCACCGACGCCGTCGACCTCGAGGCCGGCGACGAGGGCCCGGTGGCCACCCAGTCGGTGTTCGCCGCGTCCTTCACCACCAAGTCCCGCGTCATCAAGGGCACCCCGGTCATCACGGTCAAGCCGAACAGCGCGTCCGTCGAGGCCGCCCCGGCCGCCGGCACTGCCGAGGCGCTGTCGGTGTCCTTCTCCGACAAGGCGACCGGCACCAAGGTCACCGGCCGCACGCCGCGTGAGTCGACGGGCCGCCCGGAGCTGACCGAGGCCGCGATCGTGGTCTCCGGTGGCCGTGGCGTCAACGGCGCCGAGAACTTCTCGATCATCGAGGCGCTGGCCGACTCCCTCGGCGCGGCCGTCGGCGCCTCGCGTGCCGCGGTGGACGCGGGCTGGTACCCGCACACCAACCAGGTCGGCCAGACCGGCAAGTCGGTCTCGCCGCAGCTCTACATCGCCAACGGCATCTCCGGCGCCATCCAGCATCGCGCCGGTATGCAGACCTCGAAGACGATCGTGGCCGTCAACAAGGACGCCGAGGCCCCGATCTTCGACCTGGTGGACTACGGCGTCGTCGGCGACCTCTTCGACGTCGTCCCGCAGCTCACCGAGGAGATCAAGGCCCGCAAGGGCTGATCGCCGCCAGGCTGTACGAGGCCCCCGTGACCGCGCCGGTCACGGGGGCCTCGTTCACCCCAGGGTCACGGAGGCCTGCACGGGAAGGTGGTCGCTCGGGAACTGGCCGTCGCGCGCGTAGGTGTTGACGGCCGTCCGGTGTGCGGTGACGCCCGGGCCGGCCAGGATCCAGTCGATGCGGTCGCCGCCCGGGGTCAGCGGCCGGTAGCCGTGGAAGGTCCCGTACGCCTCGCCCCGCTCGGCCGCCGCGTCCCAGGTGTCGACGAGTCCGGCGCCCAGCAGTGTGTCGTAGACCTGGTTCCCGTGGGCCGCCGAGTTGAAGTCGCCGGTCACCAGGAACGGCCGGGAAAGTCCGAGTTCCGTGATCCGCTGCGCGATGAGCGCCGCGGCACGTTCGCGGGCGTACTGGCTGCGGTGGTCGAGGTGGGTGTTGAGGAGGTGGAACTCCCGCCCGCCGTCGTGCAGATCACGGAAGCGGACCCAGGTGGCGATACGGGGGAGTGCGGCGCCCCAGGTGTTCGAGGCGATGACCTCGGGAGTGTCGGAGAGCCAGAAGGTGTCGTGCTCGACGGGAGCCAGGCGCCGGGTGTCGTAGAAGACCGCCACGGCCTCGTCGTGGCTGCCGCCCCGGCGGCCGGTGCCGATCCAGTCGTAGTGCGGTCCGAGATCGGAGTGGATGTCGCGCAGCGGCTGGTAGAGGCCTTCCTGGGTGCCGATGACGTGGGGTGCCTCCTGGCGTAACAGCGCCCGCATCACCGGGCGGCGTACGGCCCAGCTGTTGGGTTCGGTGGTGCCCGCCACACGCAGGTTGAACGTCATGACGTCCAGACGACGGCTGGTCTGCCCGGCGGCGGAGGCCGCCAGCGCACCGAGCAGCGGCACGGTGATCGCGGCGGCCAGCGTCGTCCTCAGGCCCGCGCGGCGGGTCATTCTGCTGGGGTCCGGCATGTGATTCCCTCCCGATGGATCAGGATGAAGGGGTGGGCCGCCCCGCGAAAGAGGGCCCAGGGGATCTCTGGGCGTCCGGAGTGAACACGGTGGCTCCGGCCGTGGACGCGGTGTTGACCGGTGAGAAGACACGCCGATAACTTCGCTCTACGGATTGTTGATTCCGTCAGGCGGAAACCAGGAGGCTGTGGCATGGGTCAGGCCCGACAGGAGCCGGTGGCGACCAGCCTCGCGGGTGCCGTCACCGAGGAGATCAGTGCCTCCCTCGCCCCAGTCGACGCGGAACTGGAGCGCCGCTACCCCGGAGACCCCGGCACCCGGCAGCCCGTGCACACCGTCTACGTCCCCGCCGACGTCTTCGCCGCCGACACCGTCCGCTCCTGGGGTGACCGGGCCCTGGCGGCCCTGGACGAACACGCCCCGGACGCCGCCTCCCTCGCCGCCGTCCTCGGCCTGGGCGACGAACTCGCCGCCCCCGTGTACGACCGGGTCCGCGCCAAGCTGGAACGCGAGCCGGTCGAAGACCTGCGGATCGACTTCGAGGACGGCTACGGCTCCCGCCCCGACGCCGAGGAGGACGAGGCGGCGGCCCGTGCGGCCCGTATCGTCGCGGAGGGCTACGAGAAGGGGACCGCGGCCCCCTACACGGGCATCCGGATGAAGTGCCTGGAGGCCGCGGTGCGCCACCGGGGCATCCGCACCCTCGACGTCTTCCTCACCGGCCTGGCTGAGGCCGGCGGCCTGCCCGACGGGCTCGTGCTGACGCTGCCCAAGGTCACGTACCCCGAACAGGTCACCGCCATGGTCCGGCTTCTCGAGGCGTTCGAGAGGACGCGCGGCCTGGAGCCCGGCCGGATCGGCTTCGAGATCCAGATCGAGACCAGCCAGGCCGTCCTCGCCACCGACGGCACCGCCACGGTCGCCCGTCTGATCCAGGCCGCCGAGGGCCGCGCCACCGGACTGCACTACGGCACCTTCGACTACAGCGCATGCCTCGGCGTCTCCGCCGCCCACCAGGCCAGTGACCATCCCGCGGCCGACCACGCCAAGGCGGTCATGCAGGTCGCGGCGGCGGGCACCGGCGTACGCGTCTCGGACGGCTCGACCAACGTCCTTCCGGTCGGCGCCACCGAAAAGGTCCACGACGCCTGGCGGCTGCACTACGGCCTCACCCGCCGCGCCCTGGCCCGCGCCTACTACCAGGGCTGGGACATGCACCCGGGCCACCTCCCCACCCGTTACGCGGCCGTCTTCGCCTTCTACCGGGAGGGCTTCGAACGGGCGGCCGCCCGCCTCGCCCGGTACGCCGGCCGGACGGGCGGCGACGTCATGGACGAACCCGCCACCGCCAAGGCCCTCAGCGGCTATCTCCTGCGCGGCCTGGACTGCGGCGCCCTGGACATGGCCGAAGTGGCCCGGCCGACCGGACTGACCCGGGCCGATCTGGAGAGCTTCGCGGCACCGCGCCGGGGCGGCACGACGGCGTCGGCCGGGTAGCCGGCCCGCTGGGGCCTGTCCGGCGGATCAGGTCGCAGGAAACGGGCGGTGCCTCGTCGGCGCTGGTGAGCGGGGCGCATGGGGGTGACCCCATGCGAGCTCGTTCGAGCGTGGGGGGAGAAGCCGAGAGCGGGGGAGGGCGTGCCCAGCCCCGCGTCTGCGGCATGTTCCGCCGGGCAGGCCCTGGCCGCCTCCCTCAGCGGACATACCGTTCGAGCCCGGACTCCGTCACCCACTTGTGCTCGGCGAACAGCCGGGTGCCCCGTGCGCACAGCCGGGCATCGGCGCGCGCCCGCGCGCAGAACTGCTCGGCCGTGACGCCGAACAGCTCCCGCAACGGCGCCGATCCCAGCAGCAGTTCGGTGAGCAGCGCCCGCTGCCCGGGGTGGGCGCGCGGTGCTCCGGTGCCGTCGTGCAGCACGCCGTGCCGGTTGACGTACACATACGCGCCGGGCAGTGCGCGGCCGTCCGCCGGCTCGATCCGCACGTCCGGTGCGGGCAGCCAGGCGCGGGCGTAGTTGCCCCCGGGCAGCGGCACGCCCTCGCTGGCGTCGATCACGGCCAGCTGCCGCGCGTCCGGCCAGATGACGAACAACTCCCGTGAGACCTCGGGCGCGCGGACGGGGGAGGCGGACACGTAGCCCATCCGGCTCACGTGCGCGGAGACTCCCACGTCGAGTCCGGTCACCCGCGTCTTGACCATCGGCAGGGCCGAGGTGATCCCGGCCCGGGCCAGCTTGTGGCGAAGCTGGCCGGGACAGGCGTTGGAGCCGACCGCCACGACCGGTGTCCGGTCCTCGTGCACCGGCCGGTCGAGCGGCAGCATCCGGTCCCCGAGCAGCAGCCCGGAGTCGGCCGGCCAGGCGCCCGGGTAGCTCAGCGGGTTCTCGCGCGGTACCTCGGCAAGGCCGAGTTCCTCGAGCGTGCGGCCCTTCACCGGCGGCTCAGTTCGCCGGCGGCAGCTCGCCCGAGCCGCGGGTGATCAGACGGGTCGGCAGCTCGATGCGCTCGGGAGCGACGAGAGTGCCGTCCAGCTGCTGGAAGAGGCGCTCGGCGGCGGTACGGCCGAGCGCGGCCGCGTCCTGGGCGACGACCGTGACGCCCGGTTGGAGCAGGTCGGCGAGCTCGATGTCGTCGAAGCCGACCAGGGCGACGCGGCGGCCGTGCTCGGCGAGGACGCGGATCACGGTCACCGTGACCCGGTTGTTGCCCGTGAAGACGGCGGTCACGGGGGAGGGGCCGGAGAGCATCTCCTCGGCGGCCCGGCGCACCCGCTGGGGATCGGTGGCGCCCAGGGACATCCAGGACGGCTCCACGGGGATCCCGGCGTCCTCCATGGCCGCCCGGTAGCCGCGCAGCCGTTCGGCCGCGGTGTGGATACGGGGCATGTCACCGATGAACCCGATCCGGCGGTGGCCGTGGGAGATGAGATGGGCGACACCGGTCCGGGCGCCACCGAAGTTGTCGGACAGTACGACATCGGCGTCGATGTTCCCGGCCGGGCGGTCCACGAACACGGTGGCGACGCCCGCCTTCATCTCCGGCTCCAGATACCGGTGGTCTTCCCCGGCCGGGATGACCACCAGGCCGTCCACCCGTCGTGCGCACAGCGCCAGCGCCAGCTCCTGCTCCCGGTCGGGGTCCTCGGCGCTGGAACCGTTGATCAGCAGGGCGCCGTGGGCCCGGGCCACCTCTTCCACCGCGCGGCTGAGCGGGCCGTAGAACGGGTCGGCGAGGTCCTCCAGGACCAGGCCGATGCTCGCGGTGCGGCCCTTGCGTAGCACCCGGGCGCTGTCGTTGCGGCGGAAGCCCAGCGCCTCGATGGCTTCCTGGACCCGGCGTTCGGTGTCCGGGGTGACCCCCGGTTCGCCGTTGACCACGCGGGAGACCGTCTTCAGCCCGACGCCGGCCCGGGCGGCCACGTCCTTCATGGTCGGACGGTTGCCGTAGCGGTTCCCGGAGGGATGATCCGCTCGGCGGATGGTGTCGGGCACGATGCGCTGTCCTGTCCTGTCGTCCTTGTTGTCCACGGGGGTAGTGCGTCGCTCATCGGTTTGTATGAGGATGTGGCGTCGAGCATAGAACCTAGACAACGTTGTCAGGCCCGCGAGAGACTGTCCACCGCAATCTCCGGCCCGCGCCCCCACCGCGACCGGCCCGCCCTTCTTAACCTGGTTGATGGGGAGATATCACACTCATGTACACCGACCTCGTGGCCGCGCTGGACATCGGCGGCACCAAGATCGCCGGAGCGCTGGTGGACGCCCACGGCGCAATCCTGGTGCGGGCGCAGCGCGCGACGCCCGCCCGGGAGGACGGCGACACCGTCATGCGGGCCGTGGAGGAGGTGCTCGGTGAGCTGACCGGGTCGCCCCTGTGGGCGCGTGCGAGTGCCGTCGGCATCGGCAGCGCCGGTCCGGTGAACGCCGCCACCGGCACGGTCAGCCCGGTGAACGTACCCGGCTGGCGGGACTTCCCACTGGTCGACCGGGTCCGGGCGGTCACCGGAAGCCTGCCCGTCGAGTTGATCGGCGACGGCGTGGCGATCACCGCGGCCGAGCACTGGCAGGGCGCCGCCCGGGGGCATGACAACGCGCTGTGCATGGTGGTCTCCACCGGCGTCGGCGGCGGCCTGGTACTGAACGGGCGGCTGCATCCCGGCCCGACCGGGAACGCGGGCCACATCGGCCACATCAGCGTCGACCTCGACGGCGACCCGTGCCCGTGCGGCTCCCGCGGGTGTGTGGAGCGCATCGCGAGCGGCCCGAACATCGCGCGGCGCGCGCTCGAGAACGGCTGGCGGCCGGGCCCGGACGGCGACGCCTCGGCCGCCGCGGTGGCGGCCGCCGCCCGTGCCGGCGACCCGGTCGCCGTGGCCTCCTTCGAACGCGCGGCGCAGGCGCTGGCCGCCGGGATCGCGGCCACCGCGACCCTCGTCGAGATCGACGTCGCGGTGATCGGCGGCGGCGTGGGCAAGGCGGGCGACATCCTCTTCGCGCCGCTGCGCAGGGCCCTCGCCGGCTACGCGACCCTCTCCTTCGTCCAGGGCCTCACCGTGACCCCCGCCCAGATGGGCACGGACGCCGGCCTCGTGGGTGCCGCCGCGGCCGCACTGGCCCGCAAACCGGACGCGACGGCGGCGGGTGTGTGACCGAACCGGAGCAGAAACGTCACGCCCCTCCGGGGCGGCTCACCGCAACTCGGGACCACCTGGATCGTGCCGGCGATGTGGGCGTCGAACTCCTCCGCAGGAAGTCGCGTGACCCCGGCCCGCCTGCGCAGTTGATCCGGGCATGAAGAAGCGCAGCATGCTCGCCATCGCCTCCCTCGCCACCGGGTTCGTGGTGGCCGCCGTCACCCCGTCGCCCGCGGCCGACCACGACGTCCATGGGGACCCGCACGTCTCCCACACCCTCGGGACGGCCGAGAAGGGCATCGGCGGCGAAGGGTCCGCCCCGGACGGCGAAGCCCCGTCCCAGCAGTAGTCCGGCCGGTCGTACCGCGCGGTGCCGCTGTCCCGTCGGGCGGGGCGGCGGCATCGCGCCCTCTACTGGCGGTGGTTTCCGTGGCAGTGTGGAGCGGGCAAGCCACAGGGGGCCAACAGAAGAGGGGGAGTCCGTGACCGTCGTCTGGATCAACGGCGCTTTCGGTGCGGGGAAGACCACGACCGCACGGGAACTGATCGAGCTGATCCCGAACAGTGCGCTCTTCGACCCCGAGGTCATCGGCGCAGCGCTCACGCACCTGCTGCCGCCCAAGCGCCTCGCCGAGGTCGGCGACTTCCAGGACCTGCCGATCTGGCGACGGCTCGTGATCGACACGGCGGCCGCGATGCTCGCCGAGCTCGGCGGGACCCTCGTGGTTCCCATGACCCTGCTGCGCCAGGAGTACCGTGACGAGATCTTCGGCGGCCTCGCCGCCCGCCGTATCGCTGTGCGGCACATCCTCCTCGCCCCGGCCGAAACGATCCTGCGTAAGCGAATAGCGGGGCGGGAGGTTCCCCCGGACCTCGCCGACGGTGAGATGCGGGTAAGGCAGTGGTCGTACGACCACATCGAGCCCTATCGCGCGGCCCTGGCCTCGTGGCTCAGCGTCGACGCCCATCCCGTCGACACCAGCGCCCTCACCCCGTACGAGACGGCCGTCCGTCTCGCCGAGGCCGTGGGCGGCGGGGAGGTGCCCGTCTGCGACATCGTGCAGACCCCGGAGCCCACCGCGGCGACCCTCGCCGCGGGAGTCCTGCTCTTCGACGAACGGGACCGGGTACTGCTGGTCGACCCCACCTACAAGGCCGGATGGGAGTTCCCCGGCGGGGTGGTCGAACCCGGCGAGGCACCCGCCCGGGCCGGTATGCGCGAGGTGGCGGAGGAGACGGGGATACGACTGGACGAAGTACCGCGGTTGCTCGTCGTGGACTGGGAGCGGCCGGCGCCCCCCGGATACGGCGGGCTGCGGTTCCTGTTCGACGGCGGGCGGCTGGACTCCGCCGAGGCCGGGCGGCTGCTGCTGCCGGGACCCGAGCTGCGCGACTGGCGTTTCGTCACCGAGCAGGAGGCCGCCGACATGCTGCCACCCGTCCGCTACGAGCGGCTGCGCTGGGCGCTGCGGGCGAGGGAGCGCGGGGCGGCGCTGTATCTGGAGGCGGGTGTCCCGGTCGGCTGACGCTCCGGCGAACATGCGCCGATTTGGTCATGCTGGCTGAAATTTTGCCGTTCCGAGGGCGCGATCGACCGACTTTGCCCGCCGTGGGAGGTTCTGAGGGGAAAGCGAGGGTGAATTGTCGCCGTCCCGGTATGAACAGGATCCCGAAGAACCTGCACGAACGTTCTAACGTCAGTGCGCAGTTCACTTCCTCGCGGCCGTCGGCCGCTGCGAAAGGACCGGACATCCGCCGGTCGAAGGAGGGACATGCGCGCGCAATCCTCGGCCCTCGTCAGAGGACTCACGCTGGCCGCCGGGCTCACCCTGGTCCTCGCCGCCTGCGGCGGCTCCGGCGGCGGGGGCAGCGGTTCGGACAAGGGAACCTCGGCCGGGCTCGCGTCCTGCTCGACCCAGGGCAAGGCCAACACCTGCAACTCCGGCGCCACCAAGGCCGGCGGAACGTTCACCTACGTGCTGGAGAAGAACATCCAGCAGTGGAACGTCCAGGACACCAACGGCAACACCTTCGAGAACGCCGAGGCCCTGGAGCCGGTCCTGCCCCAGGTCTTCGTGCCCCAGCCGGACTTCACCGTCGCCCTCAACACCGATCTGGTCTCCTCGGTGAGCCAGACGAGCACCAGCCCGCAGACCATCGTCTACAAGATCAACCCGAAGGCGTCCTGGAACGACGGCACGCCCATCACCGCCGACGACTTCGTCTACTACTGGCGCACCAACGACGGCAAGGACTGCCCGCCGCCCCCCGCCAGTGACTCGACGCAGACGAAGGGCTGCCTGCCGGAGAGCACGGCGGGCTACGACCGCATCAAGTCGGTCACCGGCTCCGACGCCGGCAAGACCGTCACCGTCGTGATGTCCAAGCCCTTCTCCGACTGGAAGCAGCTCTTCGGCGGCGGTTACCCGATCTACCCCGCTCACGTCGCCGAGAAGCTCTCCGGTGCCAAGACCGGCGACGCGGCGCACATGACGGCCGCCCAGATGACACAGGGCTGGCAGTACTTCCAGAAGAACCCGCCGAGCAAGTACGCGACCGCGGGCCCGTACAAGATGCAGAGCTGGGCCGACAACGACCACGCCACCTACGTTCCCGACCCCAAGTGGTGGGGTGCGAAGAAGGCGTCACTGCAACGGCTGATCTTCAAGGTGATCACGGACGCCACGCAGGAGCCGATCGCACTGCAGAACAACGAGGTGCAGGGCATCTATCCGCAGCCCGAGGTGGATCTGGTCAAGCAGGTCAAGGGCATACCGGGGGTCACCCACACCATCGGCAACGGCCTGACCTGGGAGCACTTCGACCTCAACCTGCACAACCCGGTGCTCGGCAAGTACGCGGCGCTGCGCCGGGCCATGTTCACGGCGATCAGCATCAAGGACATCGTGGCCAAGACGGTCGGCCAGTTCGACCCGGCCGTGAAGCAGCTCGGCAACCACAACTACGTGCCCGGGCAGGCCGGCTACCAGGACGTGGTGACGTCCACCGGACAGGGGTCCGGCGACCTGGCCAAGGCGAAGAAGTACCTCACGGACGCCAAGTTCACCGGGGTGGGCAGTGCCCTGAAGACGCCTGACGGCAAGGCGGTCGGGCCGTTCGACTGCCGCTACACCACCGGCAACCAGATCCGGCAGAGCGAGTGCCAGATCCTGCAGAGCGATCTGGCGAACCTGGGCATCAAGGTCACCATCAAGCCGATCGGCGCGGCCGACCTCGGCACGGTACTGGCCGGGCACCAGTACGACATCATCGTCTTCGCCTGGGTCGCCTCCCCGTTCCCGAGCGCCAACGCCCAGCAGACCTGGACCACCGGGGGCGGCGGCAACTACGGCGGCTACAGCGACAAGCAGGTCGACAAGCTGATCAGCCAGGCCGTCGGCGAGACCGACCAGACGAAGGCCGCGGCCCTGCTCAACCAGGCGGACAAGATCATGACGGATGCCGCCTACGTGCTCCCGCTCTACCAGAAGCCGACGTTCCTCGCCGTCCAGTCCCGCTTCGTCAACATGCGCAACAACTCGACGAACGTGGGCCCGGCGTACAACACCGGCGAGTGGGGCCTCAAGAAGTAACACCGACCGGCAGCTCGCTCAGCGCCCGGCCCCGGCAGCCCCGGGGCCGGGACCGGGTCCGCCTTCCGAGAGAAGCTTCCGAGAGAAGACCGCATGCTCGCCTACACCGTGCGCCGCATCCTCGTCTCCATCCCCGTACTGATCGTCTCGACGTTCGTGGTGTTCCTCGTCGTCGTCAACTCCGGTGACCCCGTGGCCAACTTCGCCACCTCGCGGCAGCCCGCCCCGAGCAGGGCCGCCGTGGCCGCGTTCGCCCGGCACATCCACGCCGACCAGCCGGCCGTGGAGCGCTACTGGAACTGGATCACCGGAGTGCTGCACGGCGACTGGGGACCCTCCGTGCAGGCCAACCTGGACATCGGGCACGACCTGTTCACCCGCTTCCGGGTGACCGTCACCCTGGTCGCCGCCGCGATGCTGCTGGCCCTGGTGATGGCCGTGCTGTTCGGGGTGTTCAGCGCGATCCGCCAGTACAGCACCGCCGACTACACCATCACCTTCTTCGGCTTCCTGTTCCTCGCCATGCCGGTGTTCTGGTTCGCCGTCCTGCTCAAACAGGCCGGGATCTGGTTCAACGAACAGACCGGCAGCCAGTTCCTCGGCACCATCGGCGAGAAGTCGCCGTACCTCGATGTCGACACTCCCTGGAACGAGTTCATGGACCGCGTCGGCCATCTGGTCCTGCCCACCATCACCCTCGCCCTGGTGTCCTTCGCCTCCTGGACCCGCTACACCCGCGCCTCCATGCTCGAAGTCCTGGACAGCGACTACGTGCGGCTGGCCCGCGCGAAGGGCCTCAGACGCCGCCGGGTGCTGGTCCGGCACGCCCTGCGCACCGCCCTCATCCCGCTGACCACCGTCACCGCGATGGACATCGCGATCATCCTGGGCGGCGCCGTCGTCACCGAGACGATCTTCCAGTGGCACGGCATGGGGGAGATGCTCGTCCAGGCGGCGACGACCCTCGACGTCTACCGGACCATGGCCTGGCTGCTGCTGTCCGCCGTCGTCGTCATCGGCTTCAACCTGGTCGCCGACCTCCTCTACGCCGTACTCGACCCGAGGATCCGCTATGACTGAAACAGAGGCACCCGGGTCGGCGGACGCCAGAATCCCGCAGGCGCCGCACGAGTTCACGGTGCGGCAGCGCAGCCAGACCCAACTGGTCCTGCGCCGCTTCGTGCGCCACCGGGCCGCCATGACCAGCCTGGTCGTGTTCGTGCTGATCGTGCTGTGGGCGTTCATCGGCCCGCACCTGTGGCACTACTCGTACCAGAAGTACACGCCCGACAACTCCCAACCACCCTCCTGGAAGCACCCCTTCGGCACCGACGCCTCCGGGTACGACGCCTACGCGCAGGTCATGCGGGGCACCCAGACGTCGCTGAAGATCGCCATCCTGATCGCGCTGGGCTCCACGCTGGTCGGCGCGGTGTGGGGAGCCGTGGCCGGCTTCTACCGCGGGTTCGTCGACGCCCTCCTGATGCGGATCGCCGACCTGGTGCTGACGCTGCCCCTGTTCGCGATCGCCCTGGTCATCTCCTCGCGCAGCGGCGGCTCCTGGTACTGGATCGCCGTGGTCGTCGCCGGGCTGACCTGGGCGTACGTGTCCCGGTTGGTGCGTTCCACCGTACTGTCGCTGCGCGAGAAGGAGTTCGTGGAGGCGGCGCGGGCGCTCGGCGCCTCGGACGCGCGGATCATCTTCCGGCATCTGCTGCCCAACTCGCTCGGCCCGATCATCGTCAACGCGACAGTTCTGGTGGCCACCGGCATCCTCACCGAGACCGCGCTGTCCTTCCTCGGCTTCGGAGTCCAGCCGCCGGACACCTCCCTCGGGCTGCTGGTCGCCCAGGCGCAGACCGCGGTGGACACCCGGCCTTGGCTCTTCTACATCCCCGGCGCGTTCATCATCGCCATCGCCCTGACCATCAACTTCATCGGTGACGGCCTGCGCGACGCCTTCGATCCCCGGCAGCAAAGGGTGCGACAGTGACGGTCATCGGCAAGGACGAGGAGTCGGGCCCGGTGCTCGAGGTCGAGGGCCTCGGCGTGGAGTTCCCGACCGAGGACGGTGTCGTACGGGCCGTACGGGGCGTCGGCTACCGGCTCCGGCGGGGTGAGTCGCTCGGCATCGTCGGGGAGTCCGGCTCAGGCAAGTCGGTCACCGCGCTCGCGGTGATGGGGCTGCTGCCGGGCTCCGCGCGGGTGCGCGGGTCGGTGCGGTTCCGGGGGACGGAACTGCTCGGGCTGTCCGACGCGCGGCTGTCGGACCTGCGGGGCAGCGGCATCGCGATGATCTTCCAGGATCCGATGACCTCGCTCAACCCGGTCTACACGGTCGGCTACCAGATCAGTGAGACGCTGCTGCGGCACAACCCGGGCCTGAGCGCACGCACTGCCCGCGAACGGGCCGTCGAACTGCTGGGCACGGTCGGCATTCCGGGTCCCGAGCGACGCGTCGACAGCTATCCCCATGAGATGTCCGGGGGCATGCGCCAGCGTGTCGTCATCGCCATCGCGATGGCCAACGACCCAGATGTGATCATCGCCGACGAGCCGACCACCGCCCTCGACGTCACCGTGCAGGCCCAGATCCTGGACGCACTGGAGACCGCCCGGGCCGAGACCGGCGCGGCCCTCGTGCTGATCACCCACGACCTCGGTGTGGTCGCCGGGCACACCGACCGGGTCGCCGTGATGTACGCCGGCCGGATCGTCGAGACCGGCTCGGTCGAGGACATTTTCTACACCCCGCGCATGCCCTACACCCTGGGGCTGCTCGGCTCCCTGCCCCGCCTCGACCGGGAGGAGGAGCGCCTGACGCCCATCACCGGCTCCCCGCCCTCCCTGCTGAACCTGCCGCCCGGCTGCCCGTTCGCCCCGCGCTGCCCGATGCGCCGGAACGCGTGCGACGACGCGGAGCCGGCGCTCCGCCCGGCCGGCTCGGCCGCGCACCTCAGCGCCTGCCACTTCGCCGAGGAACTCGTCGGTACCGGGGCCGACGAGGTGTTCGACGCGGTCGGCGCGGACACCGAGGCCCTGGCCCGTTTCGCCGGCCCGGCACCCGCCGGCGCCCCCGAGGAGGACTCCGTATGACCGCTCCCGCGCAGACCGCCGCCGTGTCCCTGCCCCCGTTGCCCGGTCACGGTGGCACCGGCGAGCCGGTCCTCCAGGTCCGCGACCTGGTGAAGCACTTCCCGGTGATGTCCCGCGGTGTCGTCCGCCGCCGGGTCGGCGACGTGCACGCCGTGTGCGGGGTCTCCTTCGACCTGTACGAGAACGAGACGCTGGGCCTGGTCGGGGAGTCCGGCTCGGGGAAGACCACCACGGCCCGTACCGTGCTGAGCCTGGAGAGCGCCACGTCGGGGCAGGTCCGCTACCGGGGTCGTGAACTGACCGGGCTGAGCAGACGTCAGATGAGGTCCGTGCGCCGAGAGTTGCAGGTCGTCTTCCAGGACCCCTACGCCTCACTGGACCCCCGGGTCACCGTGCACGAGATCGTCGCCGAGCCGCTGCGCATCCACGGCCTCTACGGCCCGGGCGCGAAGGACGAGGTGCGGGAGTTGTTGCGCCTGGTCGGTCTCAACCCCGAGCACGGCAACCGCTACGCGCACGAGTTCTCCGGCGGCCAGCGCCAGCGCATCGGGATCGCACGGGCGTTGGCGCTGCGTCCCAAGGTGGTCGTCCTGGACGAACCCGTCTCGGCGCTGGACGTCTCGATCCAGGCGGGCGTCCTGAACCTGCTGATGGACCTGCAGGGCGAACTGGGCCTGTCCTTCCTGTTCGTGGCGCACGACCTGTCGGTGGTGCGCCATGTCGCGAACCGGATCGCGGTGATGTACCTGGGCCGCCTGGTCGAGGTAGCCCCCGCCCGGGAGCTGTTCGCACACCCCGAGCACCCCTACACCCAGGCCCTCGTCTCGGCGATCCCGCTGCCCGATCCGCGCAAGGAACGCAGCCGGCAACGGATCATCGTGCAGGGGGACGTGCCCAGCCCGGTCCGCCCGCCGAGCGGCTGCCGGTTCCGCACCCGCTGCCCCAGGTTCGCGGGCCGGCTCACCGAGAGCGAGCGCACGGCCTGCGTGGAGAAGGTGCCCGAGCTGATCGACCGGGGCGGCGGACACCCGGTGGCCTGCCACTACGCGGAGAGCCTGGAGCTGCTGTAGAGACGCCCGGTTCAGCGCGGGGGCAGGCCGTCTGCTCTTCCCGCTTCAGTCAGCGCGGCCGCGGGCCGGGGGATCCCGCTGAGCCGCGCCGCGTCGGCGCAGGCACGGACGAACGCCTCGCCCGACACTGCCGGCAGGCCTGCTTCTCAGGGCCGTGTGCGGGTCGGCCGCCTCCGGCACGGAAATCCGCTCTGTGGCCGCGACTTCGTAGAGGAAATCGACGGTGCGCGTGATGACGTCCGCGTCACCGAAATGCGGGTGACGGGCGAAGGGACGCAGTACCGATGCCAGGGCCGCGTGACGCTCGTTTTCCGTCCGCTCGTCATGCGGAACGAAAAGGGACGGGGATTTCTCGAGCCGGGCACAGAGGGGTGATCGCAATGAATCTCCTCCACCGGCGAGCCGCTACCGCGTGCTTTCGGCTGAAAAAGCGCACACGGCTGCATACGCCATTCGGTATTTCCGAAAGATAGTGATCCAACAGATCACCGGCAAGTTTCGGCAACGTGTGTGCGTCTTCCACACTTGGCCGGTACACGCTCTTGTGTCCTCCTCTCGGGTCGGAAAGCTTCGACGGTCGAGCGGTCTTCGGTGTGTCTTCGCCCGGTTCGCCAGGAATCGGCAGGAGTCCGCACCGCCGAGACCGGTACCGTCCAGACGCTTTCAAGCCGCTCTCACCGAGGCTCTTGTCCCGCAGTGAGACCGAAGTGCCGCGGTCTGCGGAAGTGACCGGCTTGGCATTGCCTCGAGCGGGCACTCGTGCGGGTTTCGCCTGCCGGGGACGGGTGTTACCCACCGGCGGTTTCGTCCGTGGCCGTGTCCCCGCCGGGGTCGTCCGCCCGTCGTGACGGCGCCGACGGCATGGCGCGCAGCAGCGGAAGGCACGCCAGCAGCAGCAGGCCCGCCGTGGCCCAGGGTGCTCCGGGACCGACGTGTCCGGCCAGGACGCCTCCCAGCGCGGCACCGACGGGCATGGTGCCCCAGGCGGCGAGGCGGTATCCGCTGGTGACACGGCCCAGCATGTCCGGTGGGGCGAGCCGTTGCCGGAGCGAGACCGTGCAGACGTTCCACAGCACCACGGCGGCACTGTTCCCGGCCAGCATCAGTGCCACCAGCGGCCACCAGGGCATCACCGCGACGACCAGGTAGGTGAGCGCGGACACGGTCACCGACACCGCCAGGCTCCGGGCGGTGCCCAGCCGGTGCGCCGTCCGTGCCGCCGTTCTGGCGCCGATCAGGCTGCCGAGGGCCGCCGCCACCAGCATCAGGCCATAACCCCATGAGGGCAGGCCGAGCTCGCCCTCCACGTACACGACGAGCACCGCGTAGACCGCCTGCTGGCCGACACCGAGTACCGCGACCACCACCATCAGGCGGCGCAGGACCCGGTCCCCGCCGAGCAGCCGCAGGCCGGCCCAAGTGCCACGCAGCAGACCCGCGGTGCCACGCTCCGCCCGCTCGCCCGGAGCGCACGTGGGCAAGCCCCTCAGAAGGAGCGCCGATGCGAGGAACGTCAACGCGTCCACCGCGAACGGCCACGGCTCACCGACTGTCCACAGCGCCGCCCCGAGCGGAGGACCGATGAAGCCGGTCCCCGTGATCTGCGCCCCGATGATCCGGGCGTTCGTCCGCTCCAACTGCTGGTCCGCCGCGAGTCGCGGCACGACCGCCTGGGCCGCGCTGTCGAAGAACACCTCGGCGATGCCGCACAGGAAGGCCAGCAGCACCAGCGACGTGACAGGCACCCGTCCGACGACCGTGATCGCGGTCAGCACCGCCAGCAGCGCGCAGCGTGCCAGATCCGCGCCCACCATGGACCGACGCGCCGCCATGCGGTCGACGAGGGTGCCGATGAGCGGCGCCGGCAGCCAGGCCGCCCGCCCCGCGGCGGCGACCACGGACACCCAGAACACGTCGTGTGTGACGGCCGCCGCCAGCAGCGGCAGTGCCGCGAACCGCGCGCCGTCCCCGACCGAGCTGAGCGCGTTCGCGGTGACCAATCGGCTGAGTGGCGGCGCCGCTCGAAGAGGGGCCGAACGAAGGGCAGGTCGCGAGCCGAAATTCATAGAGCCGGTTTTCTCTTTGTCGGCGAACCAGGGGCGGCGCGGCGGTTGCGGTTCTTTCCTGCGACACACCGCACCACACCTCGGTACCCGGCACCGAACCAACTGCGCCTGTCGCAGAGCGATTTTGCGGAGTCTTTTCTCATTCGATGATTCGGTATCCGCTGAAGTCCGCGATGTGGTTGACACGCGATTGCGGCCCATGGCACGTTCGATGCGACGCAAGCGACGCCGAAAGGCGCCCGATCGCTTATCGGCACGTTACTCCCGTGCGATCGACCAACCCGCAGGACTGTGATTTCGGTCCGCAAGGTCTGCATCTGAGCAGGGGCACAAGTATGCGAGAGCCCAGGATCGGGACACTGGCAGAACACCCCGTCTTCGCCGACGCCGCCAGTATCCTCGACCGGTTATACGAGACCTACGACTTCCTTCTCGAGTGCGTCGTCCCGGACGTCTGGCCCGCCGGGCCGGACGGACGACGGATCGCATTCGGCAGCGCCCTAGAACCCACCGTCCGGCACAGACTCGACCAAGCGGTGCGGCAGATCCGCCGCACCCCTGCCTGCCGGGACGAGTTGGCTGGGCTCGCGAGGCTGCTGCGCACCCCGGATGAGCCCACGCTCGCCGCCGAGGCCGAACGAGCCGGCGCTCGGGACGTGTTGGAGATGGCCGGGGAACACGTGGACCTGCTCACGACCCCGGGCCTGCCCACCCGGACCCATCAGGATTTCACCACGCTCTTCCGCCGCCACCTCAGCGCCGGTGAGGGAGCCGACCACCTGACCCCCTTCGGCCCCGAACAGGCAGCGGTCGCACGTGACGCCGTCGACCTGATGCGGGAGACCGCGCCCGAACTGTGCGCCGGGCTGTTCCGGCACGCCCGTTACCTCGTCGCCGTCGACGGCCCCGACGCGTTCGACAGCGCCTCCACACGCGAGATCCCCGGCGCCGCGTTCGTCGCACTGCGGTGCATGCGCACCCCCGAACGGCTGGCCGAGGCGATGGTGCACGAGTTCGTGCATCTGCGCCTCTACGACCTGCAGATGACGCGGTCCATCTTCGTCGCCGACTACGACACGCGCACCGCCCCCACCGTGGCACCGGAATGGCACCGGCACTCTCCCGTGTCCCGCTGGCCCGTCGACCGGGCCCTCGCCGCCGCCCACGTCTACGTCCACCTGGCCGCGTGGTTCGAGCAGCGCGCCCGCGCATGCCCCGGCCCCGAACTCGAGCGGTCCGCGCGGACAGCACACTTCCGGGCCTCCAGCCTGCTCGACAAGGTCGCCCAGTCAGCGCACCTGTGTCTCGGCCCGGCCGGCGTCGACTTCCTGAACTGGCTCACCCAAGCCCACCGGCAAACACCCTCGAGCGCGGCCGTCGACGCACCGGTGCCGTCGTAACCCGCCAGAGCGGCAGCGAACCGGGAACCATCTCGTCGGGCACCGGCAACACCCGGCCCCGGTTCCCGCCCGGCCCCCGCCACACCCTCTCCGCGACGCTGCCGTATCCGGCGCGCTGCGCACACGCCACAGTGCCGACCAGGACGGAGATCCATGGAACTCGTGCTGCATCAGCCCCTCAAGAGCTGGCTGCAAGTCACCCAGTCGTGCAACCTCGCATGCCGGCAGTGTTACGGAGACTGCGCCGCCCAGCCCCGCGCCGGGGAACTCACCCGCGCCGAATACGCCGCCCTCGTCAAGGAGATGGCCGAGACCGGGCTCATCGAGGTGTTCGTCGAAGGCGGCGAGCCACTGAACCGCCCCGACGTCCTCGAAGTCCTGAGCGAACTGACGCCCCATGTGATGACCCGCCTGCGGACCAACGCCACCCTTCTCACACCCGAGGTCGCCCGCCGGCTCAAGGAGATCGGCGTCGGCGAGCTGTACGTGGACGTCATGGGGGCAACGGCCGCCACCCATGACTGGCACGTCAGGACCCCGGGCAGCTTCGACAAGACGATCGAGGGAGTGAAGAACGCCCAGGCCGCAGGCCTGCCCGTGGTTCTCCTGATCATCATGACCCGGCGCAACGTCGGCGAACTGCAGCAGGTGCTGGACATGGCCGAGGAACTCGGGGTGCCCCGCGTCGGCGTACTGCGGCTCTACCCCCTGGGCCGGGCACGCACCCACTGGAAGGACCTGGCGCTGCGCCTGCCCGACCAGATGGCGGCACTGGACGCGCTGCGGGTTCCCGCCTCGGTCCACCTGATGACCTCGTGGCACCCCAAGGACGGCAACTGCTGCTGGCAGAACGCCGGGGTCGACGCCACCGGCCGCTCGGTCGGCTGCGCCTACCTGCGGGACTACGCCGACTACGGCAACGTCCGTGAGGTGAGCTTCATCGAGACCTGGAAGAACCCGGTCTACGTGAGCAATCGCTCCGGTCACGTCGACGACGGCTGCGACGCCTGTGAGGAGACGCAGGGTTCCTCGGGCGGATGCAGGTCCACGGCCTTCGCGTTCACGGGCCGCTGGGACGCCCCCGACCCATTCTGCTCCGAGACCAATGGAGGGATCGATGTCTCACAGCTCCCCGACGACCTTGACGAACGACGTGTCCGCCCTGCCGTACCGGCGACGAGCCGATTGCTATGAGCAGAGCTCGTCAGCCAGGTTCCGCCCCATCCCGGAGTGGAACTGCATGCTCGCCTACACCCCGCACAAGCCGGCCATCCACTACTTGAACCCCGTTGCGTGGGTGGTGACCGAGCTGTGCGACGGATCGTCCGGATCGCAGATCTTCGCCATGTTCGAGCAACTCAACAAGGGCCGGATCAGTGAACCGGAACTGAAGGAGGCGTTCGAGTCGGCCATGGACCAGCTCGTGCAAGGCGGGCTGGTCACCACCAACCGGTCGACCCGGCCCTGACGGAGAGGAGGTGACACTCATGACCAGGAAGAAGACGGATCTGGAGCAGCTCATGGCCGCGGCCAGCGCCACCGGTGAAGGCCCCGCCGTGGAGGTGGTGCAGCCTGAAGTCCGCACCGGAGCGCAGTACGCCCTGCTGCCGTCGATGAAGGCCAAGCGCCCGGACGAGTCCGGAGCCACGCCGGAGTCGGAGGCGGAGAGCCGGTAACCGCGCCGTATGGCCGCGCCTCGTCGGCCGGCACCCGGGCACCGCCCCGGGTGCCGGCCGGCCCCGAGACCGATGGGGAAGAAGATGGGCAAGAAGACCGTCCTGGTGAATCCGCCCCTGTGGAACGCGTACGCGCCGCACCTGGCAGTGCCGCTGCTCCTGGGGGACCTGCGCGCACGGGGCTATGAGGCCGCCGCCTACGACCTGAGCATCGAGTGCATCGACTGGCTGCTGTCGAAGGCCGCCCTGACGGAGCTGCGGGACAAGGCGCACCGACGCCGGGCGGTCGGTCTGCGCGACGAGTGGGCACGGCAGCGCGCGCTGCTCGTGGCGCCGGCCGCGATCGCCGGAGTCGAAGAGGCGAAAGCACGCCTGAAGTCGTTGGCGACGCTGGGTGAACCCGAGGTGTTCCACTCCGCCCGGCGCACCCTGCGTGACGCGCTGTGGCTCATCTCCGGGGCCTTCCCCGACTGTGAGTTCGATCTGGTGTCGAACACCTCGGCCTATTCGGCCGAGTCGACGGCACAGGTGCTGGCCGCGACGGACGACCCGGATGGCAACCCGTACCGCTGGGCCTTCGACCGCATGCTCGACCGGGACCTCTTCCTCGACCCGTCCGTCGGTGTCGTCGGGATGAGCATGTCCGCCGACACCCAGTTGATCGCGGGAGTCACCTTCCTGCGGATGCTTCGGGACGTCCGGCCGGACGTGCACGTGGTCGTCGGGGGCAACTACGCGACCCGGCTGGTGGACCGCTGGCAGCGACGCCACCCGCTGTTCGACTACGTCGACACGGTGGTGACAGGGGAGGGGGAGGGAGCGCTCGCCGCCATCGTGGACGGACTCGACGGGCCTCCCAGCCATGGAGGTGACTTCCGCGAGAAGATTCCGGGTGCCGTCTGGGACGACCACGGCGTACTGCTGCGTACGCCCCGCCAGAGTGCCGACCTCTCGGCGTCGGCCATGCCCGCCTATGCCGAGCTGCCGCTGCACAAGTACCTCGCGCCCGGCCCCGTCCTGCCCGTCTTCGCCTCCCGGAGCTGCCCCTGGGACTGTGCCTTCTGCTCCATCCCCTTCGCCAGCAACTCCTTCCGGCAACGCCCCCCGGACGCGGTGGTGGAGGAGATCCACCGGCTGCGTGCGGAAGTCGACTCCCCGTTCTTCATGTTCGTCGACGAGATCATGAGCCTGCGGACCCTGCGCGGTGTCGCCGAGGAGCTCGTACGGACGGCGGCCGGCATCCACTGGTACGGCGAGACGCGGTTCGCGCGCGGGTTGGACCGGGAACTCGCCGAACTGCTCCACGCGTCCGGCTGCCGCCGGATGAACTTCGGGCTGGAATCGGCCAGTCAGCGCGTCCTCGACCTGATGCGCAAGGGCACCAGGATCGACGACGCCTGCTCGAACATCGAGGCCATGCTCACGGCAGGTGTTCCCCTGCACCTCTTCGTCATCCACGGCTTCCCCGGCGAGACGGAAGAGGAGGCGGCACGTACGGTCGCCTTCGCCGAGGCGGTGCGGCGCCTGTCCGTGGAAACCTACGGCGTCGTACACACGACCTGGGGCGGCTCACCCTTCGTGCTCGACGTGCACTCGCCGGTCGGTACGCAACCCGACGCCTTCGGCGTCCGTATCGAGCCCCCGGCACCCGAGGACGACCTGAGCCTGTCGCGGAACTACACCACCGGCTCCGGCATGAGCCAGCAGGACGGTCTGAGGGTCGCCGAGACCGCAGCGGGATCCGCCGGCGACACGAACGTCTGGTTCCGCGCAGCCCGTGACCCGCTGGCCCGGGAGATAGAGGAGTTCACCTTTCTGCGGGCGAGTGTGGGAGCCCCCCTGCCCGAGACCCCACCCGTGCCCCTCTTCGACTGGCCGCCACCGGACCCCAGTGCCCGGCTCGCCCTGGATCCGGAGGTCACGTGCTCCCAGGTCCCATGGCCGGCCACCGAGACCGACACCGGACCGGCCAGCGCGCTCTACCACCCACGGCACGACAGGTTCCTCCAGCTCAACGGGAAGGATGCGAACTGGCGGGAGCTGGACGGCATCACCTGGCGCGAGCTCGAGACCTGGCTGGCCGACCGCGAGTGCCACTACCTGGGCGCCGACCCCGCCGCCACGGCGACGCTGCTGGTACGGCACGGATTCCTGGTGCCCTCGCGGCGGCAGGCCGAAGAGGTTGCGGGCCGACTGCGCGCCGAGATCGGCATCGCGGTGGAGAACCGTGACGGCGTCCACTGCCTCACCAATCCCGTGACCGGTGTGACGGTCCGGTTGCGCGGTGCGGCCGTCGACACGTGGCACCGTTGGTCGAGCGGCGAGGAAGTCGGATCGGACCCGGAGGTCACCGCCGCCCTGGCGCGGTTCGGGTTCCTGTACCGCGGTCCGGCCGATGCCCGGCCGTCACGACCGGTGTACGCGCAACAGGGTCAGGTGGTGTGAGCCATGGAGGCCTTCACGATCCGCGCCCCGGGCGGGCTGACCATCCGGCCGCTGCAACCGGAGGACGAAGCCGGTGTCTCCCACGTGCTGGCGGCCTGCGACGACTACCTCGTCGCCGCCACGGGCTCAACCGCCCTGCCCGCGGACGTGCAGAGTCTGTACTACTCCCTGCCTGACGGTGCGGACTTCGACCAGAAGCACCTCCTGGTACTGCTGCGCGAGGACGCCCCGGTGGGCCTGGTCGACGCCGTGGAGGGCCATCCCGAGCCGTCCACCTGCTCGGTGGGGCTGTTCCTCGTCGTCCCGCAGGCCCGCGGCGAGGGACTCGGCACACGGGCGGCGCAGCACCTGCTGCGGGAGGCCGAAGCCCGGGGGACACGGCGCGTCACGGCCACCTGCCCGCAGAGCTGGGCGCCGGGCATCACGTTCCTGGAGCGGCTGGGCTTCGCGGTGCGCCAACCCGGGCCGCAGCAGTCCGCCACCGTCGGTAACCGGCTCCGGCGCCCTGCGGAGACCCACCTCTGCACCGCGGTACGTCGCCTCGGAGACGACGCCGAGGGTACTTCCCCGGCGGGACACCACACCGAGGACGGGGTGTCATGACGGCCGCTCCGCCGTTCCTCGACGCCGGCCCCGGCGGCGTCGAGGAGGACATGGCAGCGGCGTACGCCCTGGTGAACGCCTTCGACGCGGACCAGAGCGGATCACGGCTCGGGAACCCGCACGCCGAGTTCGCCGCCCTGCGCCGCCGGGGCGCAGTCCACCGGTCGACGCTGGAAGAGGTGTTCACCGGCACGGATGTGCTCGGCCCAACCGGGACTCCGGCCTGGCACGTGGTGTCCTACCACGCGGTCGAGCAGGTCCTGCGCGACGAGCACGTCTTCTCGTCCTCCGCCTACGGCGACAGCATGGGGCAGGTGGTCGGCCGGTCGTTCCTGGAGATGGACGGCGCCGAGCATCGGGCCTGGAGGAACGTGCTGAACGGAGGCTTCCACCGGCAGGCCGTGTCCGAGCGGCAGGCGCTCATCCGCCGGGACGTCGTCGCGCGCCTGGGGACCCTGGCCAACCGAGGCGGTGGAGACCTGGTCCGTGATCTGGCCTTCCCGGTGGCGCTGACGGCGATAGCGGGCATCATCGGCTTTCCGCCCGGAACGCGCATCGGCACCCTGTACACCTGGGCCGTCGGGCTGATCGACGACGCCGACGGAAAGATCACCGGCGCGATGACGGAGTGGCTCGGCACACCCTCGTCGTGGCCCCCGCAGAGCCTTGTGGGACGGCTGCTGCGCCGCAACGACCCGCTGATCGGTACCGGACCCGAACTCCTACCGGCCGTACGCCTGTTGCTCTCCACCGGCACCGAGCCCCCGTTCCGTTCCCTTGCCACCCTGATGTACGCGGTCCTCTCCGACCCGGCGCTTTTGGAGACCGCCCGCGCCGACGAGTCCGGCGCCACTGCCCTCATGCAGGAGTGCTGGCGGTGGGAGTGCCCACTGACCTGGGTCCTGCGCCGGTGCTCCACCGACACGGAACTGTGCGGTGTGCGGCTGCGCGAGGGTGATCTGGTCTGCGTCAACCTGGCGTCCGCCAACCGGGACGAGGTCCGCTGGGCCGACGCGGACCGCCTGGACGTACACCGGCAGCCGCAGCCGCACCTGGCGATGGGGACGGGCCCGCACATCTGCCTCGGCCGGCACTTGGCCGCCCTGGAGGCCCACGAAGTCCTCGCCGGACTGGCCCAGGCGACGACAACGGTGTGGCCGAGTCGGCCCGTCCTCGACACCGACGGCATCGGAGGCCGCGGCTTCAGGTCACCCAGGCGGCTCACCCTTCGATGGTGACCCCGGACTCGCCCTCGCGGCGGGAAACAAAGGATCCGTCCGGCAGTTCTCGGTCCAGCATTGCGTCGCGCTTCCACAACGTGCAGCGAGGCCTTACGAGGGGTTTGATGCTGAGCTCAGAAGATTCTTCCGCAAGTGCTGGTTCCTCCCCGGGGACACTGCTTGACGCCTTCTCCGCCGTGGTGCGGGAGCATCCTGAGCGGGAAGCCGTTCGATGCGGTGGGGAGAGTCTCAGCTACCGACGCCTGGACATGCGCGCCAACGCATTGGCGAAGCACATTCTGCGCCGGGTGCCGGCGGCGGACCGGCCGATCGCGGTCCTCCTGGAGCGTTCGTCCGACATGGTGGCCGCCGCGCTCGCGGTCCTCAAGACCGGCAACTGCTACCTCCCCCTCGACCCGGCCGCCCCCCGGGCAAGGGCCGAGCTGATCGCCGAGGACGCGGCCCCCGGGCTGGTGCTGGCCTCGCGACCGCTGGCCGGCCGACTTCCCGCCGGCGTACCCGTGTTGTACGTCGACGACCTGCCGGACGTCTCCGCGGACGGGCCTGACGCCCTTTCGGACGTCACTCCGTCCGGCCGGGCCTACATCATCTTCACGTCAGGAACCACGGGCCGCCCCAAGGGCGTCGAGGTCAGCCACCACAACGTTCTGCGGCTGTTCCACGCTACCCGCGACCTGTTCGGCTTCGACCAGGACGATGTGTGGTCCCTCTTCCATTCCTTCGCCTTCGACTTCTCCGTATGGGAGATGTGGGGGGCTCTCCTGCACGGGGGCAGGATCGTGATCGTTCCCGGGGACACCGCCCGGGATCCGGCCTCGTTCCGTCGGCTGCTGGCGGCCGAGCGGGTGACCGTCCTCAGCCAGACCCCCACGGCCTTCGCCCAACTGGTCGCCGAAGAGGTCCGCCACACCGACAGGCTGCCCCTGAAGTGGGTGGTGTTCGGCGGTGAGACGCTGCGCCTCACCGATCTCGCACCGTGGATGGACAAATACGGTGACCAGGCCCCGGCCCTGGTCAACATGTACGGCATCACCGAGATCACCGTGCATGCCACCTTCCGGCGGGTGCTGCACGAGGACCTCGGCCGCGGCGCCGGCCTGATCGGCCGGCCACTGCCCGACCTCGGCGTGCTGATCGCCGACGAAGACCTCTTGCCCGTCCCCGACGGGCAGCAGGGCGAGATCGTGGTGACCGGCCCGGGCGTCGCCCTCGGCTACCTGGGCCGCCCGGAACTCACGGCCCAGCGCTTCGTGACCGTCCGCGGCCCGAACGGACACCCCGTGCGCGGCTATCGCTCCGGAGACCTGGGCCGCCGACTGCCCGACGGCGACATCGAGTATCTCGGCCGGGCCGACGAGCAGGTCAAGGTTCGCGGCTTCCGTATCGAGCTGGGCGAGATCGAGGCGGCGTTGGCGGACCACCCCGCCGTACGGCGGGCAGCCGCCGCGCGGGAGGACATCGAGGGCGCACCGGCACTGGTCGGCTACGTCGTGCCGACACCGTCGGTCCCTCTCGAAGAGTCCGTCATACGTGCCCACCTGCGGGAGCGGCTGCCGGACTACATGATCCCCGCGACGCTGCGGACGGTGGAGGCACTGCCCCTCACCGCCAACGGGAAGCTGGATCGCGACGCCCTGGCGGGACTGGGGGTGGCGTTGCCCGCCGCACCGGCGAAGGCGCCGGGGACACGGGGCGGTGCGTTGTCCGGCTCCCTGCGCCAGGAGTTGGTCCGCGAGCTGTTCTGCCAGGTCCTGGACCGCGACGCGGTCGGCCCCGACGACGACTTCTTCCTGCTCGGCGGCCATTCCCTGACGGCCATCCGCGTGGTGAACCGAATACGGGCCGTGCTGGGCGCGGAGATCGCCCTCAAGGACCTGTTCGAGACCCGCACCGCCGCGGCCCTCGCCCGCAGACTCGACAGGGACGCGGATCCCTCCCTTCCCGTTCTCACCGCGGTGGAACGTTCCGGCGACGTCCCGTTGTCCTTCGCCCAGCAGCGCCTGTGGTTCCTGCACCAGGTGCACGGCGAGAACCCGGCCTATCACATCCCCTACGCCCTGCGCCTGGCCGGTCGCGTCGACGTTCCGGCCCTTGAAGCGGCCCTCCAGGACGTCATACGGCGGCACGAGATCCTGCGGACGCTGTACATCGACCGGGACGGTACCCCGTACCAGCGGATTCTCGACCCGGCCGACGCCGCACCCCGGCTCGTCGTACGCAGTACCGGCCCGGACGAGGTCGACGCCCTCCTTGGCGCGGAGGCGAGACGCAGCTTCGACCTGACCGCCGAACTGCCTTTGCGGGCCACGCTGTTCGAGACGGGGTTCGAGCGGAGCGTGCTGCTCCTGGTGGTGCACCATATCGCCGGCGACGGCTGGTCGCTGGAACCGCTGATGCGGGATGTGGCGGAGGCGTACACCGCCCGGCTGACCGGCGCGGCGCCGGCATGGCCGCCGCCGGCCGTCCAGTACGCCGACTACGCGCTGTGGCAGCGGCGGCTGCTGGGGGAGGGCGACCGGCCCAGCGCCCTGGCGGCACGGCAACTCGCCCACTGGCAGGCCGCGTTGGAGGACGCCCCGGAGGAACTCTGCCTGCCGACCGACCGTCCTCGCCCGGTCACGCCGAGCTTCCTCGGTGACACGGTCCCCATAGATCTCGACGAGACGCTGAGCGCCGAGGTGTTCGCCCTGGCACGGCAGAGCGGCTGCACGGTCCACATGGTCCTGCAGGCCGCGGTGGCCTCAACTCTGACCCGTCTCGGGGCGGGCACCGACATCCCGATCGGCAACGCCGTCGCGGGACGTGGCGACGAGGCGCTGCACGACCTCGTCGGCTTCTTCGTCAACACCGTGGTGACCCGCGTCGACACCTCGGGCGATCCCGGTTTCGCGGAGCTGCTGCGCCGGGTGAGAGCCGGCAACCTGGTCGCGTACGACCACCAGGACCTGCCGTTCGAGCAGCTGGTCGAGGTGCTCAATCCGCACCGCTCGGCCGCCCGGCATCCGCTCTTCCAGGTCATGTTCGCGGCCCAGAACGGTATCGCGGACGACTTCGCCCTGCCCGGCCTCGAGGTCTCGCCCCAGCCGGTGGTCACCGGCACCGCGAAGTTCGACCTGTCCTTCAAGTTCGATGCCCAGGGCGGCCGGTCCCGTGGGCCGCAGCGGATCGAGGGCGACCTGGAGTACAGCCTCGACCTGTTCGACCGGGAGACCGCCGAGCGCATCTCGGCCAGCCTGGTACGTCTGCTGCGGGACGCGGTGGCCCGACCTGGCGTTCCGCTCGGTCGCCTCGCCGTCCTCGACCCGGCGGAACACCGGCTGCTGGTGATCGACCGCAACGACACGGACGCGCCCTTCCCACGCGGGGCGACTGTGGCGGATCTGGTCGAGGAACAGACGGACCGTACTCCGGAGGCGGTGGCCCTGATGCAGCAGGACGTCCGCTGGAGCTACCGACGCCTCGAGGAACGGGCCAACCAGTACGCCCACCTGCTGCGCGCACGGGGCGTCGGCCGGGGCACGGTGGTCGGCGTGTGCCTGCCGCGGGGACCCGAGGCCGTGGCCGCTCTTCTCGGCGTGTGGAAGGCGGGCGGCGCATACGTGCCCCTGGACCCTGAGCTGCCACGGGAACGGTTGCGGTACATGGTCGCCGACAGCGGTGCGGCCCTCCTCATCAGCCGGGGCGACCTCGCCGACGGCATCGCTGAGACCGGTACCGAGGTGATCCGTGCGGACTTCGACAGAAGGCTCGCCTCCGCTCCGGTGGCACGGCCTGCCCGCATCACCGGCGGCAGCGACCTGGCGTACGTCATCTACACCTCCGGCTCCACCGGCAGGCCCAAGTGCGTGATGATCGAGCACGGCGGCGTGGTGAACCGGCTGCTCGACATGGCGCAGCGGTTCCGCCTGACCGAGCGGGACGTCAGCCTGCAGATCACATCCCTGGCCTTCGAGCCGCCGGTGCGGGAGATCTTCGGGCCGCTGGCGGTGGGCGCCTCCGTCGCCCTCCTCCCGGAGGAGGGCAGCAGGGACCCGGGTGTCGTCATCGGCACCATCCGCCGCAGCCGACCCACGGTGATCCTCTGTGTGGTTCCCTCGCTGCTGGAGTCGATCATCGTCTACGGGGCCGACCCGGCCGACTTCTCCTCGCTGCGCCTGGTCGGCACGGCGGGGGAGACGCTGCGAACCGGCGAGGCGCGAGAGCTCCTCGACGTCTGGGGCTGCGAGGTGGTCAACCAACTCGGCCCCACCGAAACCACGATGATGAGCTGTGTCCACTGGGTTCGCCGGGAGGACCTCGACGGTGTCATTCCTGTGGGCCGACCTCTGGCCAACACCCGTGTCCATGTCCTCGACCAGTGGCTGAACCCGGTACCCGTCGGCGTCACGGGTGAGCTGTACCTGGCGGGCGCCGGGGTCGGGCGTGGCTATCTGGGGCAGCCCGGACTGACCGCCGCACGGTTCGTCGCCAACCCTTTCGGAGTGCCCGGGGAACGGATGTACCGCAGTGGGGACCTGGTCCGCTGGCGCCGGGACGGCACCCTGGAGTTCATCGGACGGGCTGACGACCAGGTCAAAGTGCGCGGCTTCCGTATCGAGCCGGGCGAGATAGAAACGGTCCTGGCCGAGCATCCGGGTGTCTCCAGGGCGGCGGTCGTCGTCCGCGAGGACAACCCCGGTGACAAACGGCTGGTCGCCTACGTGGTACCGAAGCCGCCGGGCGCTCCCGGCCCCGCCGAGCTGCGTGACCACCTCTCGGCCCGACTGCCCGAGCACATGGTGCCGGCCGCTTTCGTCAGCCTGGACACCCTTCCGCTGCGCGGCAACGGAAAGCTCGACCGGGACCTGCTGCCGGCGCCCGACCTCACCGGCCGAGTCGGAACCCGGCGGCCCAGGTCACCACGCGAGGAAGTGCTGTCCGAACTCTTCGCCGAAGTCCTCGGACTGTCGACGGTGGGCATCGACGACGACTTCTTCCAGCTCGGCGGTCACTCACTGCTGGCGGCCAGGCTCATCAGCAGGGTGCGCACCACCCTGGGCCTCGAGATCGGCATGCGCAGCCTGTTCGAGGCGCCCACTGTGGCCGGGCTGGCGGAACGCGTCGGCATCGACAACGGGGACGCTGCACTGGAGGTCGTGCTCCCGTTGCGCCCGGGTGGCACGCGCCCCCCACTCTTCTGCATCCACCCCGGCGGCGGCCTGAGCTGGAGCTACGCGGGATTCCTCAAGCACCTTCCCGCCGACGTGCCCGTTCACGGCATCCAGGCACGGGGCCTGCTCCACCCGGACGACATGCCCGCCACGGTGGAGGACATGGCCGCCGACTACGTGGAGCGGATGCGGGCCATCCAGCCCACCGGCCCCTACCACCTCCTCGGCTGGTCGTTCGGCGGCATCGTCGCCTTCGAGATGACCGCCCGGCTCCAGCGGCAGGGTCACGAGGTGGCGTTGCTGACCATGCTGGACTGCTATCCGGGCGTACCGAACCACTACCGTCTTGACGACCGGGAGATGCTGGCCGCCTTGCTGGACCCGAGCCGGCCCGAGGCCATCCCCCAGGAGGGCTCGCCCGAGATCGCCAAGGCGGTGGAGATCCTCCGCAACGACACCGGAGCCCTCGCCGGCCTCCGGGAACCGCAACTGGTCGCCCTTCTGACGGCGATGGCCCACAACCGGCACATCGTGGGCACGTACGAGCCCAAGACCATCACCGGCGACGTGCTGTTCTTCATGGCGACACAGGGCCGCACCGAAGGAGCTCCCACCCCGGACGTCTGGAAGGAGTTCGTCGGCGGCGAGGTGATCTCCCACCCGATCGAGACCACCCACACCAACATGAACCACCCCGCCCCGCTCGCGGAGATCGGCCGCCACCTCTCCGCCGCCCTCGAGCGACTCACGCCACCCGAACGGGCTGGTACAGCCCGTGCGAACGGAAGCGAACGATGACGACGAACCCCTTCGACGATCCGGACGCGCTGTACCGGGTCCTGCGCAACTCGCAAGGCCGGTACTCACTGTGGCCGTCCTTCGCCGATGTCCCGCCGGGCTGGGACGTGGCCCTCGCGGACCGCCCCCGGCCGGAGTGCCTGGCGTACGTGGAGGAGCACTGGACCGATCTCCGGCCATCCGGCCTGGCGACCGCCGGGCGGCTGGACGACGACATGGGCGGGTGAGCGTTGCCGTCGAACCTCCAGGTGCTGGGCAACCGCTCGGTGCTGTACCTGCTGACGGCCCGTTCCGTCTCCTTGCTCGGCAACGCCATGGCTCCGGTCGCCCTGGCCTTCACCGTGCTCGGCCTGCCCGAGGGATCGGCCACCGGTCTCGGCCTGGTGCTGACCGCCCGGTTGGCGAGCCAGGTGGTGTTCGTCCTGCTGGGCGGGGTCGTCGCCGACCGGTGGCCGAAGTACCGGGTGATGGTCGGGGCGGACGTGGTGGCCGGACTCGCGCAGAGCGCGGTGGCCGCGCTGGTGATCACCGAACACGCCACCACTTGGTCGCTCGCCTGTCTGGCCTGTGTCAACGGCGCTGCCGCCGCGCTGTTCGAACCGGCCTCTCGCTCCGTCATGCCGCAACTGGTTTCCGGGGACGTCCTTCAGTCCGCCAACGGCCTGCTGCAACTGGCCATGCGCGGCGGGAACATCATCGGCGCGGCGATCGCGGGAGTCCTGGTCGCGCTGGTCGGCCCGGGGCCGACCCTGGCCATCGACGCGGCCTCGTTCCTGATCTCCGCCGCGTTCCTGTCCGGGATCCGGCTGACGGCGACCGGACAGGCCGGTTCGGCCCCTTCTCTGGTCCACGAACTGCGTGAGGGCTGGAAGGAGTTCACGGCACGCCAGTGGGTGTGGGTCATGGTGGCGCAACTGTGCTTCGTCAACGTGCTGCTGGCCGGAGGCTTCTACGTGCTCGGTCCGGTGGTCGCCAAGGAGCACTTGGGCGGGGCACCTGCCTGGAGCGCGATCCTGACCGCCCAGGCCGTCGGCTATGTGGTCGGCAGCACCACGGCCGTACGACTGCGCACGCACCGCCCGATCCGGCTCGCCGCAGTGCTGACCATGGGCTTCCCGCTGCCGTTGTTCCTGCTCGCCGCCGAGGCGCCCGTGGTGGCCGCCGCCGCGCTGGCTTTCGCGGCCGGCGTCTGCATCGACGTCTACGAAGTGCTGCTGGACACCGCCCTGCAGAAGAACGTGCCCGAGGAGAAGCTCGCGCGGGTCATGTCCTACGAGTCGGTGGGCTCCTTCGCGTTCGTACCACTCGGACTCGCCCTCGCCGGTCCCGCGTCGGCGGCACTCGGCGTCGGCCCCGCGCTGCTGTGGGCCGGTGTGCTGATCGTGCTCGCGGGTCCCGTCGTTCTGCTGCTGCCCTCCGTACGGGCGGCGGACGACCGGCAGTCCCCCGGAAGCGGGCCGTCCACGGTCCGCGTCCATGCCCCCGGCCCGTCCGATGCCCGCCCCGAGGCCGGCGACGCACAGGACCCCGGCCACCCCTGACTGGAGGAACACATGACCGCGTTCGCCACGACCGACAGCACGGCGCCCAGCCGACGTCTGACCGGCTGGAGCGGCGACACCGACTACTTCCTCTTCCGCGAGTACGCCACCTTCGAACCCCAGGCCGTCCTCGACGTCCTGCACGGCCGCGTCGCGGGAGTCATGTTCCGCGGCATGGTCGAGCCCGGTACCTGCTCCGCGCTGGCGGAACGATTCTGGGCCAGCCCAGCACGGAAGACCCGCGGCGTGGAAGCCCCCGGCCACTTCCTGGGCGCTTACCACTATCACAAGACCACCAAGGCCTACCTGGACGAGACGGCCGAGGTGGCGGCCGCCTTCGACGACGTGCTGGCAGTTCCCGACGATCCCCTGACGCTCTTCCACGAGGGTCTGAACCGGGCGCTCGCCGAGGAGGGCGCCAGGGCGCGCCTGGCCCGGCACGACGGCCGGGAGGCATGCCGCGGGCTGCTGCGCTCCTGGCACGGTCGGGGGGAGTATGCGCTGGCCCCGCACGACGACCTCGCGCAGTGCACCGAACCGCAACAGGCCGACTTCGAGATACAGAAGGTCGCCGCGTACCAGCCCGCGGCCCTGAACATATGCCTGGAGAACGGCGACGGCGGTCGGCTCGCCTACTGGAACATCAGGCCGGACGACTCCTGCAAACGGGCCTTGGGCCTGCACTACACCGGCTCCCCCTATCCGCTGGACACCCTCGAGGGAATCGAGCTGCAGTGGGTCGAGGTGCACGCGGGGGACGTCTACGTGTTCAACGGTGCGCACGTCCACGCGGTGGAGCCCAACACCGATCCCGAACTGCGTCGCACCACGCTGGCCGGCATCCTCGGCTTCGTCGACGACCAGACCGTGGTGTCGTGGACATGAACGACGTCCGTGGGCTTCCGAGCCGACTGCTGCGCAAGCCGTCCGACGCCGCCGGGGCTCGTGTCTTCTGCGTCCCGTACTCCGGTGTCGGCGGCTCGATGTTCAGTGGCTGGCCCAGGTGGATCGGCCCCGCCGAGGTGTGCCCGATCCAGCTTCCCGCCAGGGAGAATCGCGTCCGGGAGCCGCACTACGGCACCTATGAAGTGCTCGCGCGCGACCTGGTGGACCAGCTTTTGCCCTATCTGGATCGACCCTTCCTGCTGTTCGGGCACTGCGCCGGAGCGCTGCCCGCCTTCGAGACGGTCGCCCTGCTCGCCGAGAACGGCCTGCCACTGCCGCACCAGTTGGTCGTCTCGGCCCAGGTACCCCCGCACCACTGTCCGCAGGACCGTTTCCTGGACATGGATGACGAGCAACTCGGCAAGGAACTGGGCCGGTTGATCGTCGAGCGGGGCGGCACCCCGCATCCAGCCCTGATCGAGCTGACGCTGGAGGTCCTCCACCAGGACCTCGACGCCAACCGCAGCTACCGCCGGGAGCGACCGCTCCGTCTGCCCGTCGGCATCACCGCACTGCACTGGGCGGACGACGACGAAATCACCCCGGAGCAGATCCGGCCCTGGCAGGAGTACTCGGCGGACGTCCGGTTCCCCGTCCTCGACGGCGGCCACTACACCTTCCTCTCCGCGCCGGACAAGCTGACGGAACTTCTCGCCCGTCTGCTCGCCGAGCCGGGAAGCCCGCAGCCCAGCGGAGCGGGAACCGGTCACACAGAAGGGCACGGCTGACGATGCAGACCATCCACGGTGTGTTCGCCCGACGGGTCCGCGAAACACCCGGCGCCCCCGCCGTCACCGCCCACGACGGCGACCTGACCTATGCCGAACTCGACGCCTGGGCCGAGCGGACGGCGCGTCTGCTGGAGCAGCACGGAGTGCGGCCCGGGGACGTGGTCGGCGTCCACGCCGAACGCTCCGCCGCAGCCGTGGTGATGCTGCTGGCCGTGCTCAAGGCGGGTGCCGCCTATCTCGCCCTGGACGCGCGACAGCCCCCTGAGCGGGGGCGGAAGATGCTCGACGACGCATCGGTGAAGGTGGTGCTGGCCGAGCCTGGCGCCGCCGCCGAACTGCGGGCCGAGGGCCGTGTCGTGCTCGGTGCCGGCGCTGCCGGAGCGGCGGCCGGTCATGCACCGGCCCCGCGGCCCGCCGCCGGGACCGGTCCGCAGGACATCGCCTACGTCGCCTTCACGTCGGGATCCACGGGCCGTCCCAAGGGGGTGTGCGTCCCGCACCGGGCGGTGCTGCGGTTGGTGGTCGGTACGGACATTGCCGACATTCGCGCGGGGGACGTGTTCCTGCAGTTCGCGCCCCTCGCCTTCGACGCCTCGACCTGGGAGGTCTGGGGAGCGCTGCTCAACGGGGCACGGCTGGCCGTCGCCCCGCCCGGGCGGCCTTCCGTCGCCGAACTGACCGCGTACGCGGCCCACGAGGGCGTCACGGTGATGTGGCTGACCGCCGGGCTCTTCCACCAGGTCGTGGACTGCGGCCTGGAGGACCTGCGCGGGCTGCGCCATCTCCTGGCCGGCGGCGACGTACTGTCCGTGCCGCACGTCGCGCGCGCGGTGACCGCGCTGCCGACGACGACGGTCGTCAATGGATACGGCCCCACGGAGAACACCACGTTCACCTGCTGCCACCCCGTGCGCGAGGCACCGGCCACCGGTACGGTCCCGATCGGTCGGCCGATCGCAGGCAGCGGGGTGCGGGTCCTCGACGAACGGTTGCGTCCCGTGCCGGACGGTGGGACCGGTGAGCTCTACGCGACCGGCGAGGGCCTGGCCCACGGCTATCTGGGTGATCCGGTGCGGACGGCCGAGCGGTTCGTGGCCGACCCGTACACCGACGCCCCGGGCACCCGGATGTACCGCACCGGTGACCGGGTGCGGCGACTGCCCGACGGCACGCTGGAGTTCCTCGGGCGCGACGACGGCCAGGTGAAGATCCGGGGCTTCCGGGTGGAGACCGGCGAGGTGGAGTCGGCGCTGGCCGCGCTGCCCCACGTGGCCCGGGCGGCCGTAGTCGTCCAGCGAGCACCCTCAGGGGAGCGCCGGCTGGTCGGACGCGTGGTCGTCACCGAAGGGAGCCAGGTGTCCGTGCTCGACCTGCGGGAGCGGCTGAGGCGCGTACTGCCGGACTACTGCGTACCCGCCCTCCTACGGATCGTGGACACGCTGCCGCTGACCTCGAACGGCAAGGTGGACCGCGCCGCCCTGGCCGGCGCGACGGTGGCCGACCGACCTGAACTCAGCGCCGCCCACCGTGCGCCCGAGTCACCGCTGGAACAGGCGATCGTCCAGTTGTGGACCGACCACATCGGCATCGTGGGCATCGGAGCCGACGACGACTTCTTCGAGATCGGGGGCCACTCGCTACTGGCCGTCACGCTCTTGGACGAACTGCGGAGGTCATACGGCGTCGACATACCGCCGCGCTCCTTCTACGGGGACCCGAGCCCCGCCGGGCTGGCCCGCGTGGTCGAGAAGGCGAGGGTGGAACCATGAGGAGCGACGGCCCGACGGGCGGCTGGTCCGCGGCAGACCTCGACGCGGTCGACTTGGACGCCGTGGACCTGTTCGACGCGCGCTTCCACGCCGCGGACGACCCCCACAGGGTGTGGGCGGCGATGCGCAGACGAGCTCCGCTGCACCGCCAGGAACTGCCGGACGGACGCGGCTTCTGGTCCGTCACCCGCTACCAGGACGCCTGCCGGGTGCTGGGCAACCACCGCGAGTTCACTTCCGAGCGCGGCAGCCTCCTGCAGCAGCTCGGCAAGGGTGACGCGGCCGCGGGCAAGATGCTCGTCGCCACGGACCCGCCCCGTCATGGCGAGCTGCGCCGACCGCTGCGGGCCCTGTTCAGCGGAGCCTCGCTGGTGGCGGCGGAGCAGAGGGTCCGGGCAGCTGTGGACACACTGGTGCGGTCCGTCGCCGAAGACGGGGTGTGGGACGTGGCCGAGCAGGCCGCGAGGCTGCCGATGGCCGCGGCCGCGGCCCTGATGGACCTCCCCGAGGAGGACTGGCCGGACCTTGCCCGCTGGACGGACATGGCGGCCGCGCCCGAGGACCCCGCCTGTCGCGTGGGCAGCAGCGGGGCGACGCTCGCCATCGCCCACCACGAACTGTTCGAGTACTTCGCGCGCGAGGCACGCTCGCGGGCGGGCACCGAGGGCGAGGACCTCATCCGCCGTCTGGCGACGATGTGCGTCGAGGGCGCCGCGCTCAGCCGCGACGAGGTCGTCGTCAACTGCTACAGCGTGCTGCTCGGTGCGAACGCGACCACTGCGCACACCGCGGCGGGCACCGTGCTCGCACTCGCGCACGACCCGCACATGTACCGGGCCGTGCGGGAGAACCCGGACCTGGTCCCGGCGCTCGTGGAGGAGGGGCTGCGCTGGACGTCCGCCGCCCGTTCCTTCCTGCGGCACGCGGTCGCCGACGTGGAACTGAGCGGCGGAAGGGTGCCGGCGGGGGACGCCGTCGCCGTGTGGGTGGGCTCCGCCAACCGTGACGAGACCGTCTTCGCCGAAGCCGAGCGGTTCGTCCTGCCCCGCGCCGACAACCGGCACATCGCGTTCGGCTACGGCCCCCACTACTGCCTGGGGGCGGCCGTCGCCCGGATGACCCTGCGGATCCTCTTCGAGCAGATCGTCGCCCTCGTCGAGGAACTCGAGCCGGCCGGACCGCCACGCCGGCTCGCCTCCAACTTCGTCGCGGGGTACACCCGGCTGCCCGTCCGTACCCGGCTGCGCGCCCGAGCGCGCAGCGGCATGCCGACCCAGGCCCGTCCGCTCTGAGGGGGAATCCATGACTGCTTCTGTCACCGACCTGCTGCTGGACCTCGTGCGTACGCACCTGGGCGACCCGGAGATCGGACCGGACGACGACTTCTACGCGATGGGCGGGGACTCGCTCACCGCGCTGCGCGTCGTCACCGAGGCACAGACCCGCGGCGTACCGGTTTCACTGCGAGACCTGCTCCACCACCCCACGGCCCGCGAACTGGCGTCCCACCTGGAGCGGTCCACAGCTGCGCAGAACCCTGCGGTGACCGCTCCCGCCCCCGTGGCGCCGGACCCCGCCGAACTGCTCGCCCCGGGTGACCGGGCACTGGTTCCCGACGGCGTACTGGAGGCGATCCCGGCCTCGGCGCTCCAGGTCGGCATGATCTACCTGTGCGAGACCAGCGAGGATCCCGAGTTGTACCACTCCCGGATCGGCTGGCGGACCCACGGCCCCTTCGAGGAGACGCTGTTCCGACAGGCATGGGCAGAGGTCTGCCGTCGCCACCCCGCTCTGCGCAGCTCCTTCGACCTCGGCACCTTCTCCGTGCCCACCCAGTTGGTCTGGGAAAAGGCCGAAGCGCGGTTCACCGTCGAAGCGGCGCCCGGTGACGACCCGCACAGGGCGGCCGAACTCGTCCGGGCGTGGAGCGTGAAGCAGGCGAGCCGCCCCCTCGACTGGAGCACCGCGCCCCTGCTGCGCTGCCACGTCGTGACCTCACCCGGCTCCTTCCAGGTGGCGCTCTCCTGCCATCACGCCATTGCCGACGGGTGGGGTCTGGGCCGTCTGGTCATGGACCTTCTCACGGCGTACGACGCTCTGCTGCGCGGTGCCGCCCTGAACCTGCCCGAGCCGCCCGCGACCGCCCACAGGGACTTCGCCGCAGCCGAGGCAGCGGCGCTCGCCTCTGCCGAGGCCGCGGCCTTCTGGCTGGCCGAGGCCGACGCACCTGCCCTGCTGATCGATCCGGACCGCAGGCCGACCGCGGCCGACGCGGTGGCGCAGCACGCCTTCGATCTGGAACCGGAACTGCTGACGGCGTTGCGGGCCGGTGCACGCAGGGCGGGGACGTCGCTGAAGGCCTTCGTACTGGGTGCGCACGTCCGGACGCTCGCCGCCTGGGTCGGACGCGACCATGATGTCGTCACCGGAGTGGTGGTCAGCACACGCCCGGAGACACCGGACGCCGACCTCGTCGTCGGCCTGCACCTCAACACGCTCCCCCTGCGGTTCGCCCGGACCGCGCGGTCCTGGGCCGAGCTCGCCGCGGACGCCATGGCGGCCGAGCGCCGGTCCGTGCCGTACCGGGCCTACCCACTGGCCGAGACAGAGGCTCGGCTCGGCCGCCCGGCCTTCGACGTCACGTTCAACTACACCGACTTCCACGTCTACGACGGTCTCGCAGGCCTCGCCACCCTGCGGACCGACGACTGGTGGGTGGCGGGCAAGCCCAGCTTCCCCTTCCGCGTCGACTTCGAAGTCGAGGGCCTGGAGGGCGGCAGCCGGGTTGTCGTCGACTTCGACCCCGCCCTGGTGGCCCCCGAGCACGCGGCGCGTTACGCCGAGCTCTACCGGCTGGCACTGGCTGTCGCGGCGCGGGAGCCCGAGGCGCAGGCCGAACTTCCCTCCGCGTCCCGGGCGGTGCGCGCATGACCCGGAGCCGGCCGGTCATCGCCGTCGTGTACGACAAGGGCGCGGTCGCCGCCGGGGACATCGCCGTAGGCCTGAGCGACCTCGCGGACATCGTGTTCGTCGTCGAGCCCACCGAACACGTGGACCGGTTGCGCGGGGTGCTGGACACGCTGGGCGCCGTACTTCCGCTCACGGGCGACCGGGGGGCCGACGCGGCCGCGCTGCGTGCGCGCGCGCCGTCAGCGCTCGTCACGTTCAGCGAGCCGATGCTGCGCACGGCAGCCCGGCTCGCCGCGGACGTCGGGCTGCCCTTCCACGACGTCGGGACGGCCCGGCTGCTCACCGACAAGGCGCGCCAGCGTCGGCGACTGCGCGAGGCAGAGGTGGACGAGGTGCGCAGCCACCCGCTGCACAGTCCCGGCGACTGGCCGGCCGCGGTCGCCGCGGTCGGGCTCCCGGCGATCGTCAAACCAGTACGGGGCGAGGGCAGCCGCGACACCTACGCGGTGCACGACGCGGCGCGGGCGCCGGACCTGCTGGCGGAGCTCTTCACCGCGGTGCGCACGTCTGCCGACGAGGGAGCGCCCTTCGTCGCGGAGGAACTGCTGCCGGGCAGGGCCGGCCTGCCGTCCGGCGACTATGTGTCCGTCGAGAGCCTGTGCCGTCCGGACGGGGTCACCCACCTGGCGCTGACCGGGAAGTTCCCGTTGGTACGGCCGTTCCGGGAGCCGGGCCAGTACTGGCCGGCCCAGGTGTCCGACGCCGAACGGGGCGAGATCCTCGATCTGACGACACGGGCCCTCACAGCACTGGGAGTCCGTACCGGCCTGACCCACACCGAGATCAAGCTCACCCCGGCGGGACCGCGGATCATCGAGGTCAACGGGCGCGTCGGCGGGCACATCAACGAGCTGGCCCGTCGCGCGTGCGGGGTCGACCTGGTGCGGCTCGCGGGGCTGCAGGCGCTCGGCGAGCCCATCGAGGCCCGTGAACTCCGCCCCGCCGGAGTCCACTTCCAGCATCACGGGCTTGCACCGGTCACCCCCTGTCGGCTCGTCGCCGTCCACGGCCGGCGCGAGGTGCGGCGGCTGGAGGGTATCTCCGGTTACCGCCTTTTCGCGCGGCCGGGGGACCAGCTGCCCGGCGGTGTGATGACCCATGAGATGGACATCCTCTGGGGCGCCTGCGACGACCACGATGCGATGACCGCCGTGATCGCCAAGGCCCTCGCGACCCTCTCCTACGAATTCGAGGACGCGGACGGCATCCGTGAGGTGCCCGCCGCGTTGCTCCTGGCCTGACCCGGGTTCGCGGAACCCCCGACGCGAAGAGGACGGCATGGCTACACCGACGACGGTCATTCGCTCCGCGGAGAGCCTGGTGACCCAGCTCTTCTCCATCATCGACGCGGCACGCTGGGACGACCTCGGCCGCGTCTTCGCCGAGGACTGTGTGTACGACCGTCCCGGCTACGAGCCCCTGCGCGGCCTGCGGAGGATCGAGCGGTTCTACCGCATGGAACGCGTCGTCGCCGCGGGGCGCCATCAGGTGCTGCACATCGTGAGCGACCTGGAGGCCGCGGCCTGCTGGGGCAGGTTCACCGGCACCAGCAGAACCGGCGACTGTCTCGACGAGCAGTTCGCGGACACGTACACCGTCCGCGACGGCAGGATCGTCGGTCGGCGCACCTATTTCTACCGGCCGGCGATCTGATGGCCACCGAGACGCCCCGCACGGGCACGGCGCACCGAGACCGCCCGCCCGGTCAGACTCCGCGCGGCGCGGTCGCACCGGTGGTCGACCCCCGGACCGGGAAGCAGATCGGCGAGGTCCCGCTGCTCCCCGCTGCGGACGTCCGCCGGATCGCGCGCACGGCCGCGGACGCGCTGCCGGGCTGGGCTGGGACGCCCATGGAGCACCGGGCCGCCAAGGTGCGGGATCTTGCCCGCGCCCTGGAACGGCGGCTGCCCGACCTGGCCCGCCGGTTCAGCCAGGAGCACGGCAAGACACCGGCCGAGGCGACGGTGGAGCTGGAGCGTTCGGTGGAGACCCTGCGGTGGAGCGCCGACGCCGTCCTCGACGCCACGCGCCCGACCCCGCTGCCCGAGCGCGCCGGGCTCACCCGCGAGCTATGGGCGGATCCCGCCGGTCCGGTCCTGGCGATCGTGCCGTGGAACTTCCCGGCCGTGGTACTCGCCCGCAAGCTCGGCCCGGCACTCGCCATGGGCTGCTCGGTCGTGGTCAAGGGCCCGGAGGAGGTCCCGTGCGTCCCGGCCGCGGTGGTGGACGCGGCAGCCGAGGCGGGACTGCCCGAAGGCGTCGTCCAGATGGTGCACGCCGCCCCGGCCGAGGCCGAGGGCCTGGTGCGCTGCATGGAATTCCGTCGGGTCACCTTCACCGGCTCGACGCGGGTCGGCCGTATGGTGGCCGCGGCCGCGGCCGAGCGGCTCACTCCCTGCGTTCTCGAACTCGGGGGCCACGCCCCGGTGATCGTGACCGCCGACGCGGATCTCGACGGTGCAGCGGACGCTCTGTGCGCCGCGAAGTTCGGCTCCGGCGGCCAGAGTTGCGGCGCCCCGAGTCGTTTCCTCGTGCATGAGCGCGTCGTCGAGGCCTTCGTACGAAAACTCGCCGAACGCGCGCCCGCACCGGACGACGAACCGGGTGGAACCATGGGGCCGCTGAACAACGCCCGCCGCCGGGACGAGGTACACGCTCTGGTCGAGGACGCCGTGCACCGAGGCGGGCGCGTGGTCATCGGTGGGCGCATGCCCCGGTCGCCGGGTTTCCACTATCCGGCCACGGTGATCGTCGACGTGCCGCCGGACGCGCGGATCCTGCACGAGGAACCGTTCGGTCCGGTCGCCCCGGTCGTGCGCTACGGCGACGACGCGGAGGCGGTCGCGCTGGCCAACAGCACCGCGTACGGACTGTCCGCTTACGTCTATGGGGAGACGGCGCACGCGCGTGACCTTGCGCGACGGCTCGACGCCGGAAACGTAGGGATCAACTGTTCGCCGGGAGCCGCACCCGACGCTCCGCTGGGCGGGCGGGGTGCGAGCGGGTACGGCTACGAAGGCGGCGTGCAAGGACTGCTGGCCTTCGGGGCGTTGAAGGTGGTGCAGTGCGGCCAGCCCCTATGACTCTGCGACCACCGGGCCGTTGACGGCCGCTCGGGCAGGAACCGCCACGTGTGCAGCAGCGGGAAGCTCTGCCATCGGCCCTGATCAGCACGGCGACGCCACCCGCTCGGCCAGTTCCCGGTCGCCGAGTAGGTCCGGGGAGGCGGCGATGCCGGTGTGGGCGGCGAGGCGTGCGGGGAGCGGCATAACGCCATGGTCAGCCAGGCACCCCGTAGGTGTCCGCCGCTTTGCGAAGGACCGCCGATGCCCGACCGAGGACCGGATCACCGTGACCGAAGCAGGCCACGTCCGCGTCGAGGTCCGCCAGCCGGTGGAACGAGGCGACTGTCTGCGCCCGGTCGAGGTTGAGGACGCCGAGCATCACCGCCCCGGTGCCCGGCGCCGCCGCCACCGCGTCCCCCGTGAACAGCACGCGGTGCCGGGGAAGATGGACGGCGATGCTGCCGTGGGTGTGACCGGGGGCGTGGACGATCCGGGCGCCGCCGCCGAAGTCGAGGACGTCGCTGTCGGCGAGTTCGGTGACGTGTTCCGGGACGACCGGCTCATCCGGTGGCAGGTGTTTCAGGGCTTCGGCGTGGATCGGCCGCTCCCAGTCCTCGAACACCGGTGGGAGGCCTTCGACTTGCCCTTGGACGACCGGTGCGTCCAGGCGGTGCGCCAGCACCTCGGCGCCGGTCAGGGCGGCCAACTCGCCTGCCGCGCCCGCGTGGTCCCAGTGGAAGTGGGTCAGCACGATCCGCCGTAAGGCCGACGGTTTCCGCCCGAGCGCGGTGACCGCGTCGGCGATCGCCCGTCCGGAGCCGGCCACGCCGGCGTCGATCAGTGTCAACTCGTCCCGGTCGCACCAGAGATAGGCCTGGCCGACCGGGAAGCGCAGCAGGTGCAGGCGGGGGGAGAGCTCGATGACGTCCATGCGCCGACCGTAGGCAGGGCCCCCGCCCGGGGACGAGGGTCCTCTGCCGTGGGCAGAGCGGTTCAGCCCGCCGCGTACAGCGTGAGGAAGTGCGCCTCCGCCACCGCCAGGCGCTCCAACTCCTCAGGGGAGACACTCTCGTTGACCGCGTGGATCTGGGCCTCCGGTTCGCTGAGGCCGATGAGCAGGATCTCGGCCCGCGGGTAGAGGGCCGCGAGGGTGTTGCACAGCGGGATGGAACCGCCCTGGCCGGCGTACTGCATCTCCTGGCCCGGGTAGGCGACCGCCATCGCGTCGGCCATCGCCCGGTACACGGGGCTGGTGGTGTCGGCGCGGAAGGCCTGGCCCTGGCCGATCTGCTCGAAGCTCACCCGCGCGCCCCACGGGGTGTGCGCCTCCACGTGGGCCTGGAGCAGCTTGGTCGCCTCGGCGGCGTCCACGCCCGGCGGCACCCGCAGGCTGATCAGGGCGCGGGCGCGGGCCTGCACGGACGGGGTGGCGCCGACGACCGGCGGGCAGTCGATGCCGATCACGGTCACGGCCGGCTTGGCCCAGATGCGGTCGGCGACCGTGCCGTCACCGATCAGGCCGACCCCGTCGAGCACCTTGGCGTCGGCACGGAACTGCTCCTCGTCGTACTGGAGGCCTTCCCAGGGGGTCTCGGGCGCCAGCCCGTCGACGGTGGTCGAGCCGTCCTCGGCGCGCAGCGAGTCCAGGACCCGGATGAGCGCGGCCAACGCGTCGGGGGCGGCGCCGCCGAACTGGCCGGAGTGCAGATTGCCCTCGAGGGTGTCGATCTGCACACGGACCATCGTCATTCCGCGCAGGGTCGTGGTGACCGTCGGCAGACCGACGCGGAAGTTGCCGGCGTCACCGATCACGATGGTGTCGGCCGCCAGCAGCTCGGGGTGCTGCTCGGCGTACCGCTCCAGGCCGCCGGTGCCCTGCTCCTCCGAGCCCTCGGCGATCACCTTGACATGCACGGGCACACCGCCGTTCGCCTTCAGGGCGCGCAGTGCGAGCAGGTGCATGATCACACCGCCCTTGCAGTCGGCGGCCCCGCGGCCGTACCAGCGGCCGTCGCGCTCGGTCAGCTCGAAGGGCGGGGTGACCCAGGCGGCCTCGTCCAGCGGCGGCTGCACGTCGTAGTGCGCGTAGAGCAGAACCGTTTTGGCGCCTTCCGGGCCCGGCAGGTACCCGTACACCGACTGGGTGCCGTCCGGGGTGTCGAGCAGGGCCACGTCCTCGAAGCCCTCGGCGCGCAAGGCGTCGGCGACCCAGTTCGCGGCGCCCTCGCTCTCGCTGCGGGGGAACTGGTCGAAGTCCGCGACCGACCTGAAGGCCACCAGCTCGGTGAGCTCCGCCCTCGCCCTGGGCATCAGGGCGGCGACGGTCTCGGCGAGCGGATTCGACGACATGGGCACGCTCCTTGTGGGTGCGACGTTGTACCTGCGAGTGCACCGATCCTCCCACAGTGGCCTGCGGCGACGTGCGCCGTAGGATGCGGGGGACAGGTGCGGCAGACGGCTTGATCGGAGCAGCGGACCATCGTGAGCGGCGAGAACTCTTCGGCGGACGACGTGCAGCGGGTGTGGGACGTCGTCGTGGTGGGCGCGGGACCCGCGGGGGCCTCGGCCGCCTACGCGGCGGCGGTCGCGGGACGACGCGTGCTGCTGCTGGAGAAGGCGGAACTGCCCCGCTACAAGACCTGCGGCGGCGGCATCATCGGCCCGTCGCGCGACGCCCTGCCGCCCGGCTTCGAGCTGCCGCTGCTGGACCGGGTGCACGCGGTCACCTTTTCGAACAACGGGCGGTTCACCCGTACCCGCCGCTCCAAGCAGATGCTGTTCGGGCTGATCAACCGGCCCGAGTTCGACCAGCAGCTGGTCGAGCACGCCCAGAAGGCGGGCGCCGAGCTGCGCACGGGCGTCACCGTGACACGGGTCGAGCAGCACGGCTCGGCGGTGCCGGACCGCCGTACGGTCGCCGTCGTCCTGCAGGGCGGCGAGACACTGCTCGCCCGCGCGGTGGTCGGCGCCGACGGCAGCGCCAGCCGCATAGGCGCGCACGTCGGGGTGAAGCTCGACCAGGTAGACCTCGGCCTGGAGGCGGAGATCCCGGTGCCGGAGACGGTGGCCGAGGACTGGAAGGGGCGGGTCCTCATCGACTGGGGGCCGATGCCCGGCAGTTACGGGTGGGTCTTCCCCAAGGGCGGCACACTGACGGTCGGCGTGATCTCGGCCCGCGGCGAAGGCGCCGCAACCAAGCGGTACCTGGAGGACTTCGTCGCCCGCCTCGGGCTCGCCGGCTTCGAGCCGAGCATCTCCTCCGGGCACCTGACGCGCTGCCGCGCCGACGACTCCCCGCTCTCGCGCGGCCGGGTCCTGGTGTGCGGGGACGCGGCCGGGCTGCTCGAGCCGTGGACCCGCGAGGGCATCTCCTTCGCCCTGCGGTCGGGGCGGCTCGCGGGGGAGTGGGCGGTCCGGATCGCCGAGGGCCACGACGCCGTGGACACCCGTCGGCAGGCCCTGAACTACGCGTTCGCGATCAAGGCGGGGCTCGGCGTCGAGATGAGCGTCGGCAAGCGGATGCTGGCGGCGTTCGAGCGTCGGCCGGGTCTGTTCCACGTGGCCCTCACCAGCATCCGGCCCGCGTGGAAGGCCTTCAAGGACATCACGCAGGGCTCCACGTCGCTGGGTGAGCTCGTCCGCACGCATCCGATGGCCCAGCGCGCCCTGACCGCGCTGGAACGGCGGAACCCGGCGCCCGGTGACACCGTCAGCTCTTGACGGTGATCCTGAACACCGGGTGGTCGGGGGCTATGCGGCGCATGTCGTCATCGGGGGAGTCGGGGCCGACTCCATCGAAGAAGACTCCGACCTCGGCCTTCCAGCGCTTGAGGTAGGCGCGCAGGAGCGGGACCTTCTCCTCGTCGGCGACCTCTTCCGCGGTGAACACGTCCACGTTCTTGCCCAGGTGCAGTTCGCCGCCGCCGGCCGCACGCATGTTGTGTGTCCACTGGACGTGGCCGCGCGGGGCGAGCAGGTACTGTCGCCCGTCCACGGTCAGCAGGTTCACCGGGGTGGTCCGCCACTCGCCGCTCTTGCGGCCGCGGACCGCCAGGACCCGGGAGCCCCACACGCTGATGCCGCGACGGGTCAGCCATGCGACGAAGCGGTTGAAGACGTTGACGGTGAACCAACCGGGCTTCTTGACGTGTGTGGACATGAGACCCCCTGCATTCGGGAGAGCGGTGCTCTCGCTTCAAGGAGAGTCTGCACGAGACCGGTCACCTTGGCAAGAGCACCGCTCTCTCTTGTGTGCGGTGCTCTCGTTCCATGGCAGACTGTTCCTCATGAGCACCGCAAAGGGCGCCCGCGCGCGGGCCAGGATCGAAGTCACCGCGGCCATCAAGGACGAGGCGCGCAGACAACTCGCCGCCGAGGGCGCCGCCAAGCTCTCCCTGCGCGCGGTGGCCCGTGAACTCGGCATGGTCTCCTCCGCGCTCTACCGGTACTTCCCCAGCCGCGACGACCTGCTGACCGCGCTCATCATCGACGCCTACGACTCCCTCGGCGAGGCCGCCGAGCAGGCCCACGACACCGCCTCCGACGCCGCTCCCGTGGCTCGCTGGACGGCGGTCTGCGAAGCGGTGCGCGGCTGGGCGCTGGCCCACCCGCACGAGTACGCGCTGATCTACGGCTCGCCCGTCCCCGGCTACTCCGCCCCCCAGACCACCGTCCGGGCCGCCGCCCGCGTGGGCCTCGTCCTCATCGGCATCGTCCGGGACGCCCACCAGGGGCCCGGCCTCGCCGGCCTGTCGCTCCCCGCGGAACTGCGCCCCGAAGCCGAACGCATGGTCGCCGACTTCGCCCCCGACCTGCCCCCGGAGGCGGCGACCGCGCTGGTGGCGGCCTGGGCGCAGTTGTTCGGCCTGGTCGGGTTCGAACTGTTCGGGCAGTTCCACCGGGTGGTCGAGGACCGGGAGACCTTCTTCCGGCACGCGGTGACCGGGCTGGCGCACGGAGTGGGGCTGAGGTAGGTCCCCGCACGGCGGGGTGTCGTACTTCCCGGGGAGTACGTGTGATCACCACGCCCGGCGGACGCCCGCCCGTCCGGCCGGCGTCTAGCGTGGCGGTCATGGAAGAGCAGCGCGGGCGCCGGTTCCGGCCCGGCCGACGGGACCGGCCGGGACGGTGGCCCGGCCGGTGGCACGGACCGGGACCGTGGCCCGGCCGGCGGCACGGACCGGACGGCACAGAAGCCGCGGGCGCGCACTGGCCGTGGCGCTCCACCGTGCTGTTCACCGTCTTCGTGCTGGTCGGCTCCACCTTCGCCGAGCACCAGCAGCCGGGCCGCGAGCCGCTGGGCGTCCCCGGGCGTGTGCTGCTGCTCGTGGCCTCGGGCCTGCTGCTGTGGCGGCAGCGGCACCCGGTGTCCGTGGCGTTCGGCACCGCCACGGCCGCACTGGTCTACCTGGCCGCCGGTTACCCCAACGGACCGGTGTACCTGGCGGTCGTCGTGAGCTGCTTCGGCGCGGTCGTCACCGGGCACCGCCGTGCCGCCTGGGCGTCCCTGGGGCTGCTGTGGGCCGGGCACGTCCTGGTCGCGCTCTGGCTGTACCGCCTGCTTCCACCGCCGCACGACAAGGGAACGGGCATCGGCCCGGAGGTCGTCGTCGCCGCCTGGGTGCTGGCCGTCCTCGCACTGTCGGAACTGGCCCGGGTACGGCGCGAGCAGTGGGCCCGGGAGCGCGCCGACCGGGCCCAGGCGGCCCGGAGACGCGCGGACGAGGAGCGGCTGCGCATCGCCCGGGAACTGCACGACGTCCTGGCGCACAGCATCTCCGTGATCAACGTGCAGGCCGGCGTGGGCCTCGCACTCCTGGACAGCGACCCGGAGCAGGCGCGGGCGGCACTCACCACCATCAAGGACGCCAGCAAGGAGGCGCTCGGCGAGGTGCGCCAGGTCCTCGCCACCCTGCGCGCGCCCGGAGACGCCCCTCGCGCCCCCGCGCCCGGCCTGGACCGGCTGCCGGAACTGGTGGAACAGGCGGCGAGCGCGGGCCTCACCGTCGAGGTCGAGGGCGAGCCGCCGCGCCTGCCGCCCGGCGCCGACCTCGCCGCCTTCCGTATCGTCCAGGAGGCGCTCACCAACGTCGTACGCCACTCCGTCTCGCGGCACGCGCGCGTGCGCCTCGACCACGGCGGAGGCGTGGTGCGGCTCGAGATCGACGACGACGGCCCCGCGACCGGTGCGCAGGCGGGCGGCAGCGGCAACGGGCTCGCCGGAATGCGCGAGCGGGCCGCCGCACTGGGTGGCACGATCGAGGCGGGCCCGCGCCCCGACGGCGGCTTCCGGGTCCTCGCCGTACTGCCTTCGCACCCCAGGGAGGACCAGTGATCCGGGTACTGCTCGCCGACGACCAGTCGCTGGTACGGGCGGGTTTCAGGGCACTGCTCGACGCGCAGCCGGACATCGAGGTGGCCGGAGAGGCGGCGGACGGCGAGGAGGCCCTCGGCAAGGTCCGCGAACTGAGCCCGGACGTCGTCCTCATGGACATCCGGATGCCGCTGCTGGACGGTCTGGCCGCGACCCGCCGTATCACCGGCGACGCGGGCCTGAAGGAGGTCAAGGTGGTCATGCTCACCACCTTCGAACTCGACGAGTACGTCTTCGAGGCGATCCGCTCCGGTGCCTCCGGGTTCCTGGTCAAGGACACCGAGCCGGACGAACTCCTACGTGCCATAAGGGCCGTGGTCGACGGCGACGCGTTGCTGTCGCCCGGCGTGACCCGCCGGCTGATCGCGGAGTTCGCGGCCCGCTCCAAGGAGCCCGCGGCAGCGGACGCACTCGCCGCGCTCACCGAGCGGGAACGGGAGGTGATGGCGCTGGTCGGCATCGGCCTGTCCAACGAGGAGATCGCCCGCCGTCTGGTGGTCAGCCCGCTCACCGCGAAGACCCATGTGAGCCGCACGATGGTCAAGCTGGGAGCCCGGGACCGGGCCCAACTGGTGGTGCTGGCCTACGAGTCCGGGCTGGTGCGACCGGGCTGGCTGGGCTGAGCCCCCTGCCGGAAGCTCACCAGGACACCCACCACCCGGGCGACGAAGGCGACGGCCGCCAGCGTGCCGCCGACGCGCAGCAGCACCGTCGAGAGCATGGGCGGCAGATCGAAGAGCAGGGCCGGCCCCCCGACGGCCCCGAACGCGACTCCCGCCACTAACACCGCGCTGAGCAGCGCGTACCCGATCTCGACTGTCCAGGCGTCCTGCTCGGCCTTGTTCCGTCGTCCCCCGTACCCGTCCATCCGCCCAGTTTCACAGGCGTGCGCCCGGCGGAGCAACCAACTCCGGCCGGGCGCACGTGCGGAGGCGTTCCCCGTCAGTCGCGGACCGCCACGCGCTCCGCGTCCGCCTCCTTCTCCACGGTGGACCCGGCGACCTCCACGGTGGACCCGGCGACCACGACGGTCCGCTGCGGGGCACGACGGCCACGCAGTCCCGTGAGGGTGATCAGGAGCCCGGCGAGGGCGATGCCCGTCACCACCAGCAGCCCCGGACGGTAGCTGTCGAGCACGGCCTGCGGGGTCGCGTGGGTGGGGGCGTGTGCGGTGACCACCGCCGTGACGACGGCGAGGAAGATCGCGCCGCCCACCTGGACCGAGGTGTTGAGCAGCCCGGAGACCATGCCCTGCTCGTGGTCCTCGACCCCGTTGGTGGCCTGGATGTTGAGCGAGGGGAAGACCAGCGCGCAGGCCGCTCCGATCAGCAGCATCGACGGCAGGATCGCCGCCGCGTACACCGGGTCGAGGTCGACGCGCAGGAACAGGGCGTACCCGGCGACCATCAGGGCGAAGCCCGCCGCGATCAGCCGCGTGGTGCCGAACCTGTCGACGATCGAGCCGACCTTGGTCGAGGACGCCGCCACCAGCGCACCGGCGGGCAGGAAGGCGAGCGCCGTGTGCAGCGCCGACCAGCCGAGCAGGGACTGCATGTACAGGGTGACCAGGAACTGGAAGCCGACGTAGCTGCCGAAGAACGCCATCGCCCCGAGCTGGGCCCGCACTTGCTGCCCCGAGCGCAGCACACCCAGCCGGATCAGCGGGCCGGGCGAGCGCCGCTCGACGATCACGAACACGGTCAGCAGCGCGGCGACCGCCAGGAAGGACAGCAGGGTACGGGCCGAGGCCCAGCCGGCCTCCGGCGCCTGCACCACGGTGAAGACCAGCAGGAGCATCGAGGCGGTGCCGAGGACGGCGCCGGGGATGTCGTACCCGTTGTGATCCTTCTCGCGAGTGCTGCGCGGCAGCAGTTTCAGCCCGGCGAGCAGCGCGAGCAGTGCGATGGGCGCGGGCAGCAGCATCGTCAGACGCCAACTGGCCTCGGTGAGCAGGCCGGAGAGCACCAGGCCCATGGAGAAGCCGGTGGCCGCGCAGGTGGTGTAGATCGACAGGGCGCGGTTGCGCAGCGGTCCCTCTGCGAAGGTCGTGGTGATGATGGACAGGCCCGCCGGTGCGGTGAACGCGGCACTCAGCCCCTTGACGAAGCGGCTGGCGATCAGCAGCGGCCCCGAGTCGACGAGTCCGCCGAGCAGCGAGGCGATCGCGAACACGCCCAGGGCGACCAGGAAGACCTGGCGCCGGCCGAGGAGGTCGGCGGTCCGGCCGCCGAGCAGGAGCAGCCCGCCGTATCCCAGGATGTAGCCGCTGACGATCCATTGCAGCGTCGACGTGGACAGATGGAGGTCGGAGCCGATGGAGGGCAGGGCCACGCCGACCATCGACACATCGAGCGCGTCCAGGAACATCGCGGCGCAGAGCACCAGCAGGGTGCCCCACAGTCGAGGGGTCCAGCGGACCGCCGGGGACGGGACCGCGGGGGTGGTGAGCGGAGAGGTCATGCCGGAGACACTACATGCGTATGCATGAGATGCAAACGCATTTAATTACGATGCAACAAACTGGTTTCTCTGCTAACGTGCGCTCATGGCGGCGAAGAAGGCCGAGCAGGAGCTCGTGAACCAGTGGCGGGACATCCTGGCGCTGCACGCCCGCACCCAGTGCGAACTCGACCGTGCCCTGCACGGACACGGCCTGTGCGCCAGCGACTTCGAGGTGCTCGACCTGCTCTCCGAGGGCTCCGCGGCGGACGGCGGCTGCACCTACCGCGTGCAGGAGATCGCGGACCGCATCCACCTCAGCCAGAGCGCTCTGTCCCGCCTGATCGCCCGCCTGGAGAAGGACGGGCTGCTGCAGCGGGCCATGTGCGCCGAGGACCGGCGAGGCGTCCGCGTGACCCTCACCGACAAGGGGCGCGCGCTGCACGGCGAGGTACGGCCGGTGCAACGCGCGGTGCTGACCCGGATGCTGACCGACTCAGCCGATCGCTGAGGTCTCGCGCCAGAGGGTGGCGAGCTCGGCGTCGCCGGTCACCCGGGGCACGGACAGCCGGTTCCACAGCGCCAGGTACAACTGATCGGCCGGACCGGCCAGTTCGGCTTCCGCGTCCCCCGACTCGCCGAGGCCGGCGACGGGCGGCCGGTCGGACAGCCGTACGGTCCACACGGCGTCAGCGTCCAGGGGTCGCACCCGCAGAACACGCGGCCGGTCGGTCCGGACCCCGCTCTTCGGCCGGGCGTGGAATCCGCGCAGCAGCTCGTCGATGCCGTCCACGGCGAAGTCGGTGGCGATCCGGGACGCCGTGCCCCCGGCCGCCGACTCCGCGTCGTACCGGTGCACCGTCGTCTCGTGCGCCTGCCGCCGCGTCCAGAAGGCCAACGGCGAGGCGCACGGCGCCGGATGAAAGGTCCAGCACGCCACATCGGGCGGCGCGGCGGCCAGGGTGTCCACGAGCCGCCGGTGACTGTCCCGGTACCAGCTCACCAGCTCGTCCCCGTCGAGATCGGGGCCGTCTCCCAGCGGGCCCGGCTCGGTGAGTCCGTCGGCGACGAACCCCGCCGCCCAGCGGTGCACCGCACCCGTGTGCCGCAGCAGGTCCCGCACCTGCCACCCAGGGCAGGTCGGCACCTTGGCATCGGCTCCCGCCGCCTCGGCGGCCGCGGCGAGCAGACGGCCCTCGTGGTCCAGGACGTGGAGGTGGTCGGCTATGTCCATGGGGCGAGTGTGCCGGACGGCCGGGCGGAACGGCACCGCATTTCCCGCCGCCCGCCACCCTCGGCCCGCCGTCCGCCCGGGCTGTCGGTGATCCGTAGGCGATGTGTCGGTGGGCGCTGGGAGCGTGGGCGGCGAGCGCGCTCCCCGGGAGCGTCCTCGACCCGTCCCCCAACAGCAAGGGAGCCTGCGCCATGCCGTCCGAATCCTCCGCCGCCCCCTGGGACGTACGGCGTCCGCCCCGCGCCGACGGCAGGGTCGTCCTGGTCACCGGCGGCAACGCCGGCATCGGGTACTTCACCGCCGAGCAGTTGTCGGCGACCGGGGCCACCGTGGTGCTGGGCAGCCGCGATCCCGAGCGGGCCGAAGTCGCCATGGCCGCGATCCGCGCGCGTGTGCCCGGCGCACGGGTGCGTGCCGTACGGCTGGACCTCGCCGACCTGTCGTCACTCGGAGCGGCGGTGGCATCCCTGGACACGGACCGCCTGGACGCCGTGGTCCACAATGCCGGCGTGGCGCTCGACGCCCCGCCGCGCAGGGAGACCGCCGACGGCCACGAGCTCATGTTCGGCACGAACCACCTCGGGCACTTCGCGCTCACCCACCGTCTGATGCCCCTGCTCTCGGCCGCGCCGGCGGCCCGCGTCGTGACCGTGGGCAGTTTCGCGGCGAAGTCGGAACGGCTCGACCTCGACGACCTCCAGTCCCGGCGGGACTACCGGCCGGGGCGCACCTACGGGCGTTCCAAGCTGGCGCAGATGTACTTCGGCCTCGAACTCGACCGCCGCCTGCGGGCCGTCGACAGCACGGTGACGAGCGTCGTGGCGCACCCGGGCGGCGCCCTGGACTCCCTCACCCCGTCGCGGCCTCCGGTACATGTGCGCACCGTCGGCGAGGGCCTGCGGGCGGCACCCGCCGCTCTCGTCGTCCAGGGCAAGGACGCCGGGGCGTGGCCGGTGGTGCGAGCGGTGCTCGACCCGGCTGTGCACGGAGGTCAGCTCTGGGGCCCGCGGATGTTCTCCTTGCGCGGCAAGCCCCGCTGCGAACCGCCGTGGAGCCATCTCTCCGACCTGTCGGTCGCGGCCCGGCTCTGGGACGTCAGCCGTCACCTGACCGGCATTGATCTCGGCGTCATCTGAGACGCCATCCGGTCGCATGGACTCGGTCGCAACCAGCCCATGGAACTCCATCTGGACAGCGGCCCGGGAAGCTCTGTTCGACGAGCGTCCGCTCCTCGGCCGGGGAGACGGCGACCAGGCTGACGACGCGCAGTTGCCTACGGGAGAGCGATCGAGGCGGTTCGCGGTCCCTCTGCATGCCGCAGGTCGGGCGATGCCCCACCGGGCCCCCTTGAGGGCGCCCGACTTCAGCCGCGGCGTCCGGCCGCCCAGGCGAGCCGGGTGTCGGCATCGATCACGACCTGGTGGTTGCTCGAGTACCGGTAATTCTCCGGCTGCTCGGCAACGCTGTGATCGACACCGGGGGGCCAGGGTGCAGTCCACGACCAGCACGGTGTCCTGGCGGAACCGCTTGCGTCGCTGGACGGCGAGCACAGGTCCGAGGTGGTCGATGATGCGGTCGACAGCGGACTTGGACACCCTGAACAGCGGCGCCGGCTGGCGCAGGGTCACGTCAGTCCTCCTGCACGCGGCGACCAGCAGCACGCGGCCCTCGAGCGGCAGGCTCCACGGGTGGCCCTTGCGCACCGGATCCGCACCCTCGCGCGGCACCGCGGTGAACGGCTTGCCGAACTGACGCAGGCTCAGTCCGGCGAACTGGGCAGGTTCTCGGAGTCAGCGGCGATGCCACGGCAGGGCCGCCGGGTAGGCGTCCTCCTCGCCGGCCTGCTTGAGGGAGGCGACCACGGTGGCGGTGATGGTGGCGAGTTGCTCCACCTGTTCGGGGCTGAGGGCGTCGAACACCACGCGGCGTACGGCAGCAACATGGCCGGGGGCGGCCTTGGTCAGCAACTCCATGCCGGCGTCGGTGAGTTCGGCCAGCTGTCCGCGTCCGTCGGCCGGATCCTCCCGGCGCCGCACGTAGCCCGACTCCTCCAGGCGGATCACCGCGCGCGTGAGGCGGCTGCGGGTGAACTTCAACTGCTCGGCGAGCAAGGACATCCCCAGGGCGCGGTCGGGTGCCACGGACAGGCGGGCCAGGAGGCTGTAGTCCGGGTGCGTCATGGCCGCGTCGCGCCGCAACTGCTGATCGAGGTAGTCGTTCAGCAGCGTCGAGCAGTCGAGGAAGCTGATCCAGGCTCGCAGCTCTTCGGGAGCGAGCCACCGGGGGGATGTCATGGTGGCCACTCTAACCGAGGTGTTTGCCTGATCAAACACTACGGAGTAGCGTCCTACATGTTTGAGGAATCAAACGCCTGCCTTTCCGGCGCTGCACCTGTCGTTCTTGAGCTCTCCGCAGGAGGTCCCCATGTCCGGTTCCGTCCCCGAAGCCGTATCGTCCGCCCCGCCCGCGCCGCGCTCCCGCGGCCTGACCGCGGTCGCGGGGCTTCTCGCGGCGGCTGTCGTGGCCGTCCTCGGAAACGTGGTGGTCGCGTTGCTCGCCCGCGCGGCGGGGGCGTCGGGCGATTTCGCTCCGCTGCACCCCTCCGCGTACGGGCCGCTGACGGTGTTCGGCGTCGTCCTCGGCGCCATAGGCTGGGCGGTCGTCCGTCGTGTCGCCAAGAACCCGGCGGGGCTGCTGCGGTGGCTGGTGCCCGTGCTCGTGGTCGTGTCGTTCGGGCCCGACCTGTCCCTGCTCGGTGGCGGTACGCCCGGCAGTGGGCCGCTGGCCGTCGCCGCGCTGATGGTGATGCATGTGGTGGTCGCGGTCGTCGCCGTCGCCGCCTATCGGCGCGTCCTGCCGCTGCCTGTCCGCTGACGCTGCCCGGCGCGCGCGACATGTCGGCTGCCGGCAGCCGACGGTGTCCCGGAGGCCGGGCGACCGAGCTCCGGGACACCGCTGTTCGCGCGCGCAGGAACCATCGTGCACGTCTTCCGTCCGCGTGACGGTTGCCCATCCCATCCACAGCGTGGATGGGACAGATAAGGGATTCGGATCGCTCAGAGGATGGCACCGGCGCTTCGGCGCCCCCATAGTCGTCGCTACCGCACGCCGCTGTCCGGATGCCGCCGACGTGCGAGCTTCCCCAGCATGCCGTGCGCCGTCGGCGCCCGTGAGGCATGCCCACTCCCTCACACCGCCCCCTGGAGTCGCCATGCCCGGTTCCGTGCCCCCGCCGCCTCACGCGGTGGTCGATGCCACCACTCCGCCAGCCGTAGCCGTCTCGGGTCCGGCCCATCTGCTGCGGGTGACCCTTCTGATGGCGGGCAGCTGTCTGCCGATCCTGGGGGCGGTGCTGATCGCCCCGGTACTGCCGAAGATGCAGGACCACTTCGCGTCGGTCCCGGGGGCGAAGGCGCTGGTGCCCCTCGCGCTGACCGTCCCGGCGCTGGCGCTGGCGCTGCTGGCCCCGTTCGCCGGGGTGATCGTGGACCGGGTGGGCCGAAAGCGCCTGCTGGTCGTGGCGACCGTCCTGTACGCGCTGTTCGGCACGGCACCGCTGTGGCTGGACTCGCTGGGCGGCATCATCGCCAGCCGCGCCCTGGTCGGAGTCGCCGAGGCCGCGATCATGACCTGCTGCACGACTCTGATCGGCGACTACTACAGCGGTCACCGACGGGTGAAGTACCTCGCCCTGCAGACCATGTGCGCCTCCGCGTCGGCCACCGTCTTCTTCGTGCTCGGCGGCGCCGCCGGATCGGCGGGCTGGCGCGTGCCCTTCTGGGTCTACGCCGTGAGCCTGGCGCTCGCCCCGCTGATGGCAACCACCCTGCCCAACCCGGCGGCCCGTGCGGACGACAAGGAGACTTCGGCCGAGACGGAGGCCCGCCGCTCGTTCTCGTGGCGGCAGTTGGGCGGTATCTGTGCCCTCACCTTCTTCGGGGCGGTGGTCTTCTACACCGTCCCGGTGGAGATGTCGTACCTGCTCGACGACCTCGGGGTGGAGAACACCGGCGTGATCGGACTGGCCACCGCGATCGCCAGTGCCGCGACCGTGGGCGGAGCGGTCACCTTCGCCCGGCTCAAGCGTTCTCCCGACCCGATGCTGCCCGCCGTCTTCGCGGTCTGCGCGGTCGGCTTCGGGGTGATGTTCCTCGCGGGCAATGCCCCGCTGCTGGTCATCGGGGCGGTCGTCAACTGTGTGGGCACCGGCATGCTGCTGCCCGCCCTTCTCACCAGTGCCATGTCCCGCCTGGCGTTCGAGGACCGCGGCCGTGGGACGGGGCTGTGGATGACGGCCTTCTTCGGCGGTGAGTTCATCTGCCCGCTGGTGCTGCTCGCCGGGGAGTCCGCGGTCGGCAGTCTCGCCGGTGCGGTGGGCGTGCTGGGGCTGGCCGCCGCCCTCGTCGCGGCGGGGCTGTGGGCGGCCCGCCGCCGGGTGGGCGCCGTCGATCCCCGGCCGTTGCCGGAACAGCTGGCCTGAGGGCGTGCGGGAAGGCCACCGAGAGCGCGTCGATCACGGGCTGCCGCCGGGCCCGGTCAGAGCCGGCCCGGCGGCAGCCCCGCGCTCTGGTCGACGGGCACGGCCTTCCCTGGGCCCTTGCCATGGCTGTAGCCGTTGCCCGCCAGCGTCGCGCCCACTTCCGCGGCCTTCTGCCGCAGCCAGATGTGGCCCGCGTCCTGAGCGTGCACCGGGTGCCACCACATCGCCTCCCGCACCGGTACCGCCTCGAAGGGGCAGGGCAGGACGCGCACCGCGGCCGATCGGACCGCCTTGCGTGCCAGGCGCTCCTGGATCATCGCGATCCGGCGCGTGCCCTCGACCATGAGGGGCAGTAGCTGAAAGGTCTGCACGGACACCTCCACCTGGGGACTGATCCCTATCATGCTGAGCTGGCGGGCGGCCGGGGCGTCGTAGGGACGCTGGTAGACGGCCCAGGGCAAACGCCCCAGCTGGTCCAGGGAGAGTGCGTCACCGATCTCGGGGTGATCGTCGGCGGCCAGGAACAGCCAGCGGTCCTGGTGGAGGTCGACGGCGGGCAAGCCGTCGATGACGCCGTGCGGCATCAGCAGTCCGTCGACGGTGCTCAGCACCGCGGCGGTGTTCTCCACGACGGACGGTGCCGGGTGCTGGAAGGTGAGCCGGATGCCGGGCGCTTCCTCGTGCAAGGTGCGGGCGAGTGCGGCACCGAACACGGCCGCCCCGTAGTCGGAGGCGAGCAGGGTGAACTCACGTGACTCCGCAGCCGGGTCGAAGTCGGCCTGGCTGGAGAAGACCCGCTCCAGCAGGTCGCACGCGGTGGCGCTGCGGTCGCGCAGGGCGGCGCCGAGCGGAGTCAGCTCGTAGGCGTTGCCGGTGCGGGCGAGCAATTCGTCGTCGAAATGGCGGCGCAGCCGGGACAGCGCGGCGCTCATGGCCGGCTGGCTGAGGCCGATGCGCTCGCCGGCCCGGGTGACATTGCGCTCCTCCAGCAGCGCGCGAAGGGCGAGGACCAGATTGAGGTCGAGTCGGGACAGGTTCACCGGCAACCACCTAGCAGCGAGAGTCATCCATGACGTGGATTCGGCACATCCACAGGATTGATTTCCGTGATCGGCTGATCGGGGTCAGAGTAGACCCCGACCCCGCTGGAGGAAATCTGATGGCAATGCCCGCGCAACCAGCCGGCCCGTTCGCGCTCGGCACGTTCTCCGCTCAGGACGGGGAGTCGTTTCCCGGCCTCCTGGCCGATGACCGGGTACTCGATCTGCGCAGCGCCCTGGACTGGGCGCCGTCGGATCTGCGCGCAGTCCTGGAGCGGTGGGAGGAGACCCTCCCCGTCCTGCGCACCCTGGCGGACGACGACTCCGTCGGCCGGTTGCCACTGGAGGGCCTGCGCGTGCACGCCCCCATCGAGCCGCGGCAGATCTTCCAGTCCGGCGCCAACTACCGGCAGCACGTGATCGATCTGGAGGTCGCCCACCGTTCCCCCGACGACCCCCGCACCGTCGAGGAGGCACGAGCGGAGATCGCCGCGGTCATGGACCGCCGGGCCGCCGAGGACCTGCCCTACGTGTTCATCGGCCTGCCCAGCGCGATCACGGGCCCCTACGACGACGTGGTCCTGCCCGCCTGGGCCGAAAAGCCGGACTGGGAGCTGGAGCTGGCGGCCGTCGTCGCCAAGCCCGCCTACCGGGTGACGGTCGAGGAGGCCCTGGAGTACGTCGCCGGGTACACCATCGCCAACGACCTCACCGACCGCGCCACCGTGTTCCGCCGGGACATGAAGGCCATCGGCACCGACTGGCTGCGCTGCAAGAACGCTCCCGGTTTCACACCGCTCGGCCCGTGGCTCGTACCCGCGGACTCGATCGCGGACACCGGTGACCTGCGGGTCACGCTCAAGCTGAACGGCGAGACCATGCAGGACGAGTCCACCAAGGACATGCTCTTCGGAGTCGCCCGGTTGGTGTCGTACGCCTCGCAGACGGCTCAACTCCTGCCCGGTGACCTGGTGTTGACCGGCAGCCCGGCCGGCAACGGCATCCACTGGGGACGCCTGCTGCGCGACGGCGACGTCATGGAGGGTTCCATCACCGGTCTGGGCGTGCAGCGCACCCGCTGTGTCGCGGAGGGAACGGCATGAGCCTGGACCGCCGCGACCCGGAGGGCGCGATAGCCAAGGCCGCCAAGGCGTACTCCAACTGGGGGCGTTGGGGTGAGGACGACGTGCTCGGCACGCTGAACTTCCTCGACGAGGCCAAGCGGCGCGAGGGCGCGGCGCTCGTGCGCCGCGGCGTGAGCTTCTCGCTGTCGCAGCGGTTCGACATGAACGGCCCGCAGAAGGGCTGGCGGCGCCGCACCAACCCGGTGCACACGATGCTCGACACGGGGACCGACGCGGCCCTCGGCAACCAGGGCTTCCCGCACGGCATCGGCGGTGCCGACGACGTGATCGCCATGCCGCTGCAGTGCTCCACCCAGTGGGACGGCCTCGGGCACATCTTCGACCACGGCAAGGCGTGGAACGGACGGGCCGCCGAGCAGGTGGTCACCTCCGACGGAGACCTTGTCACCGGCATCGAGCACATGGCGCCGTACGTCGCGGGACGCGGCGTGCTGCTCGACGTGGGCCTGGTCGTCGGCACGGGTGGGGGCACCTCCCGCTCGAGCGGAGCCGAGAGTGGGGGAGAGCTGCCCGACGGGTTCGCCATCACCGAGGAGCACCTCGAGCAGACCGCTGGGGCCCATGGGGTGACCGTCGGCCGCGGCGACATCGTCCTCGTCCGTACCGGACGCCTCGCCCGCGCCCGCCGCGACGGCTGGGGCGACTACGCGGGCGGCCCCGCGCCCGGCCTGTCGTTCACCACCGCCGGCTGGCTGCACGGCACCGAGATCGCCGCCATCGCCACCGACACCTGGGGTTTCGAGGTCCGCCCCAACGAGTTCGACAACGCCTTCCAGCCGCTGCACCAGGTCGTCATCCCCAACATGGGCCTGCTGATCGGCGAGATGTGGGACCTCGACGCACTCGCCGCCGACTGCGCCGACGACGGCGTGTACGAGTTCTGGCTCACCGCCGCTCCCCTCCCCATCACCGGAGCCGTCGGCTCCCCGGTCAACCCGATCGCCGTCAAGTAACCCGCACCACTGCCGGATGCGCCGTTCCCCGGACAGCAGCGGCGCACCGGCCCCCACCGCTCCACCCGCTTCGCCGGGTGACCCGTCCCCACCTCTGGCCCGCACTCGCAGCGGGCGAGCCGCAGCCCCCGCCGCCCGAAGTCGCGCGGCCAACCCCGGGAGGAATCCCCGACATGGCTGACAGCCGCACTCTCTCCCAGCCTCCGGCCGGGGGCACACCCACCGTCCTGGTCATCGGCGGGGGCGCCTCAGGCAACGCCGTCACCATCCTTCTGCGCCGCGCCGGCATCGCCGTCGACCTGATCGAGGCCAGGCCGGACTGGAACGCCACCACCGGCTCCGGCATCACCCTCCAGGGCAACGCCCTGCGGGTCCTACGCGCACTGGGCGTGTGGGAGCAGGTGAAAGCCTCCGGATACGCTTTCGGCTCGCTGGGCGTGACCACCCCCGACGGCACCGTCCTGTTCGTCGCCGAGGACATCCAGACCGGCGGCGAGGACCTGCCCGCCACCCTCGGCATGCAGCGCCCCCAGCTGCAGCAGATCCTCATCGACACGGTCCGCACCTGCGGCGCCGACGTTCGCCTCGGCATCACCGCCGAAGCGATGGAGCAGGACGCCGACGGCGTGTCGGTGCGCTTCAGCGACGGCAGCGAGGGCCGCTACGACCTGGTGATCGGCGCCGACGGAGTCAACTCCGCCACCCGCGCCGCGATCGGCATCACGGACAAACCCGAGCCGACCGGCATGGCCATCTGGCGCATCGCCGCCCCGCGGCCCGAGAGCGTGACGCGCACCGACCTCGCCTACGGCGGCCCCGCCTACATCGCCGGCTACTGCCCCACCAGCGAGAACACCATCTACGCGTACGTCGTCGAAGGGTGCCGCGACCGCGCCTCCATCGACCCGGCCACCTACGCCGACGAGATGCGCCGCCTGGCGCAGAACTACGGCGGGGTCTGGCCGGAGATCACCGAGCACATCACCGACCCGAAGAAGGTCAACTACACCTGGTTCGACCGCCTGCTGGTCGAGGACTCCTGGCACCGGGGCCGGGTCGTGCTCATCGGCGACGCCGCCCACTGCTGCCCGCCCACCATGGCCCAGGGTGCGGCCATGTCCCTGGAGGACGCCCTCGTCCTCGCCGAGCTGCTCAGCGGGGCCGTGGCCGACGGCCGGGACTGGGACGACGAGCTGCTCCAGGCCTACCACGACCGCCGCATTCCCCGGGTGCGCACCGTCGTCGAGGCGTCCATGCAGATCGGCCAGTGGCAGCTGGACGGTGTGCGCGACGCCGACATGGCCGGGCTGGTCGGCCGCACCATGAACCTCCTCAAGGAGCGCCCGTGACCACCACCGCATCCTTCGTGCCGACCATCGACGTCCACGCCCACCTCCTTCTCCCGGAGGTCGAGGAGGCCGTCGCCGGTCATCCCGGTCTCGCCGACGCCCGCGCCCTCGACGCGCGCCGCAACGGCCCGGCGGCTCTGGCAGTGAACGGTCCGATGGTCGGCGCGCGCGTGCCGAAGCTGACGGACGCCGCGGTGCGCCTGACGGCCATGGACGCGCAGGGCGTGGACATCCAGCTGGTCAGCCCCTCGCCGTCCCACTACCACTACTGGGCCGAGCCCCCGCTGGCCGAGAGGGTCTGTCGACTGGCCAACGAGGGCACCGCCGCACACTGTGCGAAGGCTCCCGACCGTCTGCACGGCCTGGGCCTCGTCCCGCTCCAGCACCCCGACCTCGCGGTCGGCCTGCTCGACCACGCCCTGGACCAAGGGCTGAGTGGGGTGGAGATCTCCTCGCACGCGCCCGGCCACGAACTGTCGGACCCGGCGTACGAAGCCTTCTGGTCCCGTGCGGAGGAGACAGGCGCCCTGGTCTTCCTGCACCCGTTCGGCTGCTCCCTCGACGAGCGCCTGGACCGGTGGTACCTGTCCAACACCGTCGGCCAGCCCACCGAGAACGCGGTCGCTCTTTCCCACCTGATCTTCTCCGGCGTCCTGGACCGTCATCCGGGCCTGAAGCTGATCGCGGCGCACGGCGGCGGCTACCTGCCCACCCACATCGGCCGCTCCGACCATGCCTGGCGGGCCCGTCCCGACGCCCGGGGCTGTGAGCGGGAACCGAGCAGCTATCTGCGGCAGCTGTACTTCGACTCCCTCGTCCACGACCCCCAGGTGCTGCGGGAGCTGCTGCGAGCGGTCGGCCCGGAACGGGTCCTGCTCGGCTCCGACTTCCCCTTCGACATGGGCACCGACGACCCGCTCGGTGCGCTGCGCGCCGCGGACCTGTCCGACACCGACTTCCGCTCCGTCCGCGGCGGAAACGCCGCGGCTGTGCTCAACCTCGTCTGAGGAGGACGCCCCATGAGCAACCGCCTGCTCACCCACCTCCGCCACGTCGACCTCGCCGTGCCGGACTACGACAAGCAACTCGACTTCTACGCCGGCGTCTGGGGCCTGACCAAGGTCGCCGAGGACTCCGGCATCGCCTTCCTGGCCGCCGAGGGCAGCCCGGAGCAGTACGTCGTCCGGCTGCGCAAGGCCGAGGAGAAGCGGCTCGACCTCGTGTCCTACGGTGCCGCGAGCCCGGCCGACGTGGATACGCTCGCCGAGCAACTCCTCGCCGGAGGCGTGCAGTTGATCTCCCAGCCGGGCAAGGTGGAAACACCCGGCGGCGGTTATGGCTTCCGCTTCTTCGACGTCGACGGGCGCACCATCGAGGTCTCGGCCGACGTCGAGGTGCGGCAGCACCGCAAGATCGAGGAGAAGGAGTCGATCCCGGTCAAGTTGTCGCACGTCGTCCTCAACTCGCCGGACCTGGACAAGACCAAGGCGTGGTACGAGGAGCACCTCGGCTTCCGGCTGTCCGACACGCTCGGCCATCCGCACATCGGCGACGTCATGCACTTCATGCGGATCAGCAACCAGCACCACTCCATGGCCATCGCCAAGGGCCCGCACACCTCGCTGCATCACATCTCCTTCGAGATGCGCGGAATCGACGAGTACATGCGCGGCTCCGGCCGTGTGATGCGCGCCGGCTTCCGGAAGATTTGGGGGCCGGGCCGGCACATGGCGGGCGACAACACGTTCACCTACTTCCTCGACCCGCACGGCAACACGGTGGAGTACACGACGGAGTTGGAGCTGCTGGACGAGGACACCTGGCACCCGCACGTCTACGACTTCTCGAAGCCCGAGGTCACCGACCAGTGGGGCACCGCCAACCCCATGAACGAACTGGTCACCAAGGAGTCCTTCAACGACGTCGACCGCGGCGTCTTCGTCGCTCCGCCGGTCTGATCGGCGGAGCCTTCGGTCCCCCGGGGGTGCGGTTGCCCTGTCAACTGCCCTGACTCCCATGCCGCACCCCCGGCCTTCGTGCCACCCTTCACGCCGACAGGAAACTGCCATGCGTTTCGCCGCGTACGAGTACCGCAACCGACGCCACGTGGCCGTCGTCTCAGAGGACGGCACGCTCCACCCCCTGCCCGGCGTCAGCTCACTGACCGGCCTGCTCGCCGAGGGCGGCGGCCTGCCCGAACTGGTCGACGCGGGCTCCGCGACCCTCGACGTCCCGGTCGGCCCCCACATCTCCGACGTACGGCTGCTGGCGCCGCTCCAGCCGCCCACCGTGCGGGACTTCGTCACCTTCGAGGAACACGTCGAGGGCGTACGGCGGTCCGTGGACGGGGCTGCCGGGGTACCGGAGCGGTGGTACGCGGCCCCGACGTTCTACTTCGGCAACCCCTACGCGATGTACGGGCCGCACGACGACATCCCCATGCCGCCGGGGTCGAGCGTGCTCGACTTCGAGCTGGAGGTCGCCGCCGTGATCGGAAAGGAGGGCCGCGACCTCACGCCCGAGCAGGCCCGCGACCACATCGTCGGCTACACCGTCTTCAACGACTGGTCGGCACGGGACCTGCAGTCCGCCGAGATGAAGGTCGGCCTCGGCCCCTGCAAGGGCAAGGACACCGCCACCACGCTGGGTCCTTACCTGGTCACCGCCGACGAGCTGGGGAAGTACCGCGACGCGGACGGCTTCCTGCGCCTGGCGCTCACCGCCGAGATCAACGGCGAGGTCGTGGGCACGGATCTGCTGTCCAACATGAGCTGGACCTTCGAGGAGATGGCCGCCTACGCCTCACGCGGCACCGTCGTCCGCCCCGGCGACGTCCTCGGCTCCGGGACCTGCGGAAACGGCGGCTGCCTCGCGGAACTGTGGGGCGTACGCGGCAGGCAGAATCCGCCGCCGTTGAAGCCGGGGGACACGGTCACGCTCACCGTCGAGGGCATCGGCAGCGTTTCCAACACGGTCGTCGCCGGGGCCGCCCCGGTACCGCTGCCGACCGGCCGACGCCGCTCCCGGGAGCGGCCGTGACCGACCTCCACCGCAAGAGGCTCCTCGGCAAGGTCGTCGTGGTCACAGGCGCGGCCGGTGGCCAGGGCGCCGCGGAGGCCGAGGCGCTGACCCGCGAGGGCGCCCGGGTGATCGCCACCGACGTCTCGGAGGCACCCGGCTGCCGCCGTCTCGACGTCACGAACGAGAAGGACTGGGCGGAACTCGCCGCCGAGCTGCGTGAGGCGTACGGGCAGGTGCACGGCTTGGTCAACAACGCGGGCGTCACCTGGCGGGCCCGGATCGACGACGTACGCCCCGAAAACATGGCCCGGGTCCACGCGGTCAACGTCACCGGCCCGCTGCTGGGCATCCAGCACCTTGCCCCGCTGATGCCACCCGGCTCCTCGATCGTGAACGTCGGCTCGTCCGCGGCGCTCACCGGCCACTACCCGGTCGCCTACACGGCCAGTAAGTGGGCGCTGCGCGGCCTGTCGCGGACCGCCGCCATGGAACTGGGGCCCGTCGGCATCCGCGTGAACATCGTCCACCCCGGCTTCATCGAAACGGACATGACCGCCTCCGCGGCGCCCGGCTTCCGAGAGGCGAACGTCCGCGAGACACCGCTCGGCCGCACCGGGACCGTCGACGAGATCACCCCGCTCGTCGTCTTCCTTCTCTCCGACGAGGCGTCCTTCATCACGGGGGCCGAGATACCGGTCGACGGCGGACTCACCGCGCACGGCGGCGCCAAGTCGATCTCTGACGCCCTGCGCGCGGACGCCTGAACCGGCGACCACGCAGGACAGCCACGACAGAAAGGCCCTCTCTCCCATGGACAAGGTCCGCGCGAGCGCCGCCGAGGCGGTCGTCGACATCCCGGACGGCGCGTCGCTGGCCGTCGGCGGCTTCGGCCTCAGCGGCATCCCCGCCGTGCTCATCCAGGCACTCCACGCCCAGGGCACCACCGGCCTGCAGGTCGTGTCGAACAACTGCGGTGTGGACGGGCGCGGACTGGGAGTCCTGCTGGCCGACGGCCGGATCGCCCGTGTCACGGGCAGCTACGTTGGCGAGAACAAGGAGTTCGCCCGTCAGTACCTGTCGGGCGAGCTGGAGGTGGAGCTGGTGCCGCAGGGCACGCTGGCCGAACGGCTGCGCGCCGGGGGAGCGGGCATCCCCGCCTTCTACACCCCGGCAGGGGTGGGCACCCAGGTGGCCAGGGGAGGGCTGCCCTGGCGTTACCGGCCCGACGGCACGGTCGCGGTGGCCTCCCCGCCCAAGGAGACCCGCGACTTCGCGGGCCGCCGTCACGTTCTGGAGCACGGCATCACCACCGACTTCGCCCTCGTACGGGCCTGGCGCGGCGACCGCCACGGGAACCTGGTCTTCCGTAAGTCCGCCGCCAACTTCAACCCGCTGGCCGCGATGGCGGGCCGCATCACCGTCGCCGAGGTGGAGGAGCTCGTCGAGCCGGGCGCGCTGAGCCCGGACGAAATCCACCTGCCGGGCATCTTCGTCCAGCGGATCGTGGTCCTCACCCCGACCGAGGCCGCCGACAAGCAGATCGAGCACCTTTCCCTTTCCGCGTCTTCGACACGAGGGGCCGTACGCGCATGAGCACCACCCTCAAAACGCAGCTGGGCTGGACCCGGGACCAGATGGCCGCCCGCGCCGCCGCCGAACTCACAGACGGCTCCTACGCCAACCTCGGCATCGGCCTGCCCACCCTCATCCCCGGCCACCTGCCCCCGGACGTCCATGTGGTCCTGCACTCCGAGAACGGCATCCTGGGCACAGGCCCGTACCCGACCGAGGCCGAGGTCGACCCCGACCTGATCAACGCGGGCAAGGAGACCGTCACGGTGCTGCCCGGGGCCTCCTTCTTCGACTCGGCCCTGTCCTTCGGCATGATCCGGGGCGGCCACATCGACACTGCCGTGCTCGGCGCGATGCAGGTCTCCGACGCAGGCGACCTGGCCAACTGGATGATCCCGGGCAAGATGGTCAAGGGCATGGGCGGCGCGATGGACCTCGTCCACGGCGCCCGCCGCGTCATCGTCCTGATGGAACACACCGCCAAGGACGGCAGTCCGAAGATCCTCACCGAATGCACCCTGCCGCTCACCGGCGAACAGTGCGTCCACCGCATCATCACCGACCTCGGCGTCCTCGACGTCACACCCGAGGGCCTCGCTCTCGTGGAATGCGCGCCGGATGTCACCGCCGAGGACATCGCCGCCCACACCGATGCACCTCTGATCCGGAAGTCGTGAACCATGGACGCGTCGGGCGGGCAGGGACCACGGTTACTGCCCGCCCGGGCGGCGGTGGGCACGGTGCACCTTGTGAGCCGCGGCCTTTGTCGCCGGAGGTGCCGTCGGCGCGCCCGGCGCGTGCCGCTTCGCGGGAGGCTCCCAATGGCCGCGTGACGGGTGCCCCGACCTCGGCACCACGTGGGAGTGGAGGACGGGCCCGTACGGGCTCTGGATGACCGGCAGCCAGAAGATCTCCTTGCGGCGCGACGCTGAGGGAGAGCAGCGCGGCGCACACCACGGTGACGGGGGGTCTGCCGCAGCCGGGCAAGGTGTTCCATGGAGGGCCGCGGCGCGCGCCCGGCTGCCCTCGCGGGTCTGCCGAAATCGGCTTGTCGCGCCGAATCAACTCACCTTAGGGTGAGGTCACTTCGAAGAGACGTTTCCCAGAAGCACGCCGCAGGGCGGAGCGTCCCACCTCGCTGAGGTGCCGGAGGGGCGGCAGCAGTCTTCGTCGACCCTTCCTTTCGGAGGTTTCCCCATGAACGTTGGTATCGGCCTGCCCATCGGCGACCCCGCCACCCTGATCACCTGGGCCCAGCGCGCCGACGCCGGGCCCTTCAGCACGCTCGGTCTGCTGGACCGGATGGTCTACGACAACCCCGAACCCCTGGTCGCGCTCGCCGTCCTCGCGGGTGCCACCTCCCGCATCCGGGTCCAGACCGAGGTGCTGCTCGCACCGCTGCGTGACACCGCCCTCCTCGCCAAGCAGGCCGCGACCCTCGACCGGATGGCCGGTGGCCGTCTGGTCCTCGGCCTGGGCGTCGGCGGCCGCGACGACGACCACCAGGTCACGGGCACCGACATACGCACCCGGGGCCGACGCCTCGACGAGCAGATGGCGGTGATGCGCCGCCTGTGGTCCGGCGAACCGTACGGCGACGGCATCGGCCCGATCGGCCCCGCGCCCGCCCGGCCCGGCGGTCCCGAGGTGCTCTTCGGTGGCTTCAAGCCCGCCGCGATCGAACGCGTCGCGCGATGGGGTGACGGCTTCCTCGCCGCCGCGGCACCCTCCTGGGCAGGCGGCCTGTTCGACACCGCCCGCAGATTCTGGCAGGAGTACGGCCGCGACGGCGAACCGCGTATCGTCGCGCAGGTCAACGTCGCGCTGGGCTCCGAGGACGTGGTCCGCGAAGCCCGGGCCAACATGCACGCGTACTACACGTTCACCGGCATGTCCGACCGGATGGTGGCCGGCATGCTCACCACACCGGCCGAGATCCGCGACGCCGTCGCCGCCTTCGCCGACCTCGGCGCCGACGAGGTCGTGCTCTACTGCTACGGCCTCGACCCGGACCAGGTGGACCGCCTCGCCGACGTCCTGTGACGGCCCCTCCCGTCACCCCGTCGGCGCCGTCCCCGTGCTCCGCCGGACCACCAGAGTCGTCGGCACCAGGTCCGTCCCGGGCCGCGAACCCCCACCGGTGCGTATCTGCTCCAGCGCCTTGCGGACACAGCGGCGGCCCACCTCGGCGAAGTCCTGGTGCACGGTGGTGAGGGGAGGCACGAAGAACGCGGCGTCGGGGATGTCGTCGAAGCCGACGACGCTGATGTCCCCGGGCACGGAGCGGCCGCGTTCGTGGAAGGCGCGGAGCAGGCCGAGGGCCATCTGGTCGTTGGAGGCGAACACGGCGGTGCACTCCGGTTGCTGGGCGAGTGCGAGGCCGGCCGCGTAGCCCGACTCGGCCGACCAGTCGCCGTGCAGCGGCGGCGGCACGGGGCGTCCGGCCTCCTCCAGTGCCGCGCGCCAGGCCTGGGTGCGGCGCTGGGCGGCGAAGGACGTCTGGGGCCCCGTGAGGTGCCACACGGTCCGGTGGCCCAGGTCGAGCAGGTGCCGGACGGCCTTCCGGGCGCCGTCGGCCTGGTCGGTGTCGACCACGCCGTAACGGTCGCCGGCATCGGAGTCCACGACGACGACGTGCACGCCCGGCGGCAGTTGCACCGTGCCGGTGTCGAGGAGATGGATCTCCATGATGACGATGACGGCGTCGACGGCCAGTTCTCCCATCCGGGTGAAGGCCCCGAGCACGTTGTCCTGGGTGGGGACGTCGATGGGGATCAGCGTGATCGCGTACCCCTCGGCCGCCGCCTGCGTGGCGATCGCCTCCACCGTGCGGCTGTTGCCCGTCGAGGACAGGCTGAAGAGGATCACACCGATGGTGTTGAACTGCCCGTACCTGAGGGCGCGGGCCGCGCTGTTGGGCCGGTAGCCCAGTTCCCGCATCGCCGCGAGCACCTGCTCCCGGGTCGAGCCGATCACGCCGGGATGGCCGTTCGACACCCGGGAGACCGTCTGGGAGGAGACCCCCGCGAGCTTGGCGACGTCGGCCATGGACACTCGCTGCTTCCGACGCCCGCCCGGAACACCGGAGCCGCCCCGCTCGACCACTCGTGCCTCCTCGACCCGTCCCCCCGCCCCCGGGGTCTGTTGCGCAATGCACCGGATGTTACGCGTGAGAAATCTTGACGGCCGGTGAGGCGGATGCCACGATTCCGGCGCCGTCGAGTTTACGTAAACATCCCGCACCCCGGCAGGTCATGTTTACGTAAACATGCGAGGCGCTGAGCCGCCATCTCCGGAAAGGGCACGTCGATGAGCAAGACCCCCACCAGCAACCGCCTCACCCCCCGACTGCGTGCCGCCTGCGTGGCGCTGGCGATCGCCGCGGTCAGCGGTGCGACCCTGACCGGCAGCCCCGCCTCCGCCGCGCCGACCGGCACCAGCCAGTTCCGGGGCGTCAACTGGGCGGACCCGCGCGACAACTACGCCGACGACTACCTGCAGCTGTCCGGCCTGTCGACCTCCGACACCTACGCCCAGACGTACGCCAAGGCGAGCCGGATCATCTCGGCGTTCCGCGCCAACCTCGACGCCAACACCGTCCGGCTGCCCATCAACCCGTACACCGTCAACGGCGCGTACTGGAAGTCCTACCGCGGGGTCATCGACGCGGCGACGGCCAAGGGGTTCAAGGTCATCGTCTCCTACTGGGAGGGCACGGGCGCCAACAAGGACGGCTTCATCGACGACACCGCCACCTACTGGCCGATGTGGGACACGGTGGTCAAGGCCTACAAGGGCAACTCGCGGGTCTACTTCGAGCCGATGAACGAGCCGCACGGCTACACCGACGCCCAGTGGGCCGACATAGCCGCGAAGTGGCTGGCCACCTACCCCGCCGTCCCGCGCAACCGGGTCTTCGTCAGCGGCGCCGGCTACAACGACCACGTCACCTCCGTCTGCGCCGACCCGCGCCTGAAGGGGACCTACCTGTCACTGCACCACTACGGGTTCTGGAAGGACTACGCCACCTACGACCAGTGGGTGTCCGACCTCAAGGAGCGCCTCGGCGACTGCGCGGGCCGGACCGTGGCCGACGAGTTCGGTGCCCCGATGACCACGGGCCTCGACTACGACCACCCGGCTCCGGACAACAACTTCATCAACTTCATCCAGGCCGACACCGACACGTTCCGCAAGCTCGGCATGGGCTCCGTCTACTGGCCGGGTCTGCGCACCGACGACACCTACTCGATGCAGAAGCTGGTCGGCCCTGCCTCCCGGCCCTGGCTGGAGACCACCAACCAGTCCGGCGCCGACCGCCTCGCCTGGGGATGGGGACACGGCAAGCCCGTGAAGCCCTGACCCGGCCCGGCAGGCCGGGGACTCACGGCTCCCCGGCCGCGCCGCGTACGCGTCGGCACCGTCCGGGGGCACCGATTCCCCTCGGGCGGTGCCGAGCCGCGTGCGCGGAACGGGGGCGATTTGTCCTATCAGTCGTCACTTCTTTGCGCTGGACGGAAGACCTGAGCTCGGACAAGTGGCCGATACAGTCCGGTTAATGCTTGCTCACGAGCTGGTTGCGGGAGAGTAAGCGCGTCATGATGGGCCCATGACGTTGGCCTCGCGCGCACTCGCGCAACTGGCGACCTGGCCGGACCTGAGACAGGCGGCGCCGAGCTGCGGCCTGGGACAGGCGGTGAGTTCGGCCGGGGGCGAGATCGCCCACTTCCACTCCGACAGGGATGTCGACCTGCGCCTGACGGCCCGCGCCATCCGGCACTTCTCCAAGAACCTCAAGGGCTCGGGGGCGATCCGTATCGTCCCGGGTTCGCAGTGGGTGACCATCCGCCTCGACGCCGCGAGCGACGTCGACCTTTTGCTGACGCTGGTGAGCGTCGCCCTGCAGGCCCAGCAGACCTGGCCGGACCCGGGCACTTACCGGCCGGCGGTCGGCTGCAACGACCAGCGGGGCGCCGGGTTCGTCAGCGCGGACCACAGCGGGATCTGACGGCCCGGGCGGGGCCGCCCGCGGGATCCCGGGTCACACGGCGACGACCCGTACCCCCGCCTCCTCGAACCGGCGCACCGTGCCCGGCTCCACCGCCGTGTCCGTGACCAGCGTGTCCACCGCCTCCGCCGCGCAGATACGGGCGAACGCCCGCCGGCCCAGCTTGCTGGAGTCGGCGGCGACGACCACCCGCTGCGCGCGTTCGCACAGCAGCCGGTTGATCGCGGCCTCCGCCTCGTCGTGCGCCGCCGCACCGTGCGTGACGTCGAAGGCCACCACCCCCAGGACCGCCAGGTCCAGGGTGATCTGGCCCAGCACGCCGTCGGCGAGCGGGCCGACGAGTTCGTACGACTGCGGGCGGGCCACCCCGCCGGTCACCACGATCTTGAACTGGGGCCGTACGGCGAGCTCGCCCGCGATGTTGAGCGCGTTGGTCACGACGGTCAGCGCCGGGGAGGCGGAGGTCAGGTCGCCGCGCACGGCGAGGGCGCGGGCCACCTCCGTGGTGGTCGTACCACCGGTCAGTCCCACCGCCTCACCCGGCGCGACGAGGTCCGCCACCGCTTTGGCGATGCGCTGCTTCTCGGATGCGCGGCGGGCCGTCTTGTAGCGCAACGGCAGTTCGTACGACACCCCGTGCACCACCGCACCGCCCCGTGTGCGCACCAGCATCTGCTGCTCCGCGAGCCGGTCGAGGTCCCGGCGGATCGTGGCGGGCGACACGGCCAGCTCGACCGCCGCCTCCTCGACCTCCAGGCGACCGCGTTCGACGAGCAGTTCCAGCAGTGTCCGCCAGCGGGCGTCGCGCGACATCGGCGGTCTCCGTTCCTCGGTGACTCCGCGACCCTGAGGCGGTCCGATTCGGTCACCATGCTTGATTCTGCTCGAAAGATGCTTCTATCTTGCAGGAAAAAGCAAAAATCTTCGGGAGGGGCGCGCATGACCCATGTCGAGGACGAGCTGAGCAGCCAGCCCGAGTGCTGGACACGGGCAGCCGAGGAAGCGGGACGGTACGGCGCGGTGCTTCCGGCGCCGGGGGAGCGGGTCGCGATCGTCGGCTGCGGCACCTCGTACTTCATGGCGCAGGCCGCGGCCGCCCTGCGCGAGGGGGTGGACGCGGGCGAGACGGACGCCTTCGCCGTGTCCGAATTCCCGCACGGACGCCGCTACGACCGTGTCATCGCCCTCACCCGGTCCGGTACCACCACCGAAGTGCTCCAACTGCTCGAGCGGCTGCGGGGGAGTGTCCGCACGACCGCGATCACCGCCGATCCGGACACTCCCGTGATGTCGGCCGCCGACGACGTCGCCGTACTGGACTTCGCGGACGAACGGTCCGTCGTCCAGACCCGGTTCGCGACCAGCGCGCTCACCCTGCTCCGCGCCCACCTCGGCCTGCACACCGACACGGCCGTCACCGACGCCCGTACCGCCCTGTCGACTCCCTTGTCCCCGGAGCTCGTCGCGTGCAGGCAGTTCACCTTCCTGGGCCGCGGCTGGACGGTCGGACTGGCGAACGAGGCCGGACTGAAGATGCGCGAGGCGTCACTGTCCTGGGCCGAGGCCTATCCGGCGATGGAGTACCGGCACGGTCCCATCAGCATCACCGGCCGGGGCACGGTCACCTGGATGCTCGGGACGGCGCCCGACGGGCTGGACCGACAGGTCAGCGCCACCGGCGGGCTGTGGATCGAGGGACGTCTCGACCCGCTCGCCGAACTGGTCCGGGCCCAGCGCCTGGCCGTCGCCGTCGCCGCGGCGCGCGGCCTCGATCCCGACCGGCCGCGCCACCTCACCCGCTCGGTGATCCTCGCACCCTGACAGGACCCCGGAAAGGAAGGGACAGGCCGTGCCTCTCGCAGCCACCGGCGAGCTGGTGACCCGAGCCGCCGCCGCGCACTCCGCCGTCGCCGCGTTCAACATCATCACCCTGGAACACGTCGAGGCCGTCATCGCCGGCGCCGAGGCGGCGGACGCTCCCGTGGTCCTCCAGGTCAGCGAGAACGCGGTCCGGTTCCGCCACGGACGGCTGCACCCGCTGGCCCGGGCCGCCGTCGTCGCCGCCGAGCGGGCCCGGGTCCCGGTCGCCCTGCACCTCGACCACGTACAGAGCGACGACCTGCTGCGGCAGGCACCGGGCGCCGGTTTCAGCTCCGTGATGTACGACGCCGCGCGCCTGCCGTACGCCGAGAACCTGGCCGCCACCCGCGCCGCCGTCGCCTGGGCGCACGCCCAAGGCCTTTGGATCGAGGCGGAGTTGGGTCAGATCGGTGGCAAAGCTGGGCGGGGCGGGCGGGAGAGGGATGCGCGGGGCGGGCGGGAGAGGGATGCGCGGGGTGGGCGGGAGAAGGCCGCCCGTCCGCCGCTGGACGCCCACGCGCCCGGCGCCCGTACCGATCCCGAGGAGGCCCGGGCCTTCGTCGCCGATTCCGGCGTGGACGCGCTGGCCGTCGCCATCGGCAGCGTGCACGCCATGACCACCCGCACCGCGGCCCTCGACCACGCTCTCCTCCAGCGGCTGGCCGGCGCCGTGCCGGTCCCGCTCGTGCTGCACGGCTCCTCCGGAGTACCGGACGAGGGCCTGGGCGCGGCGGTCGCGGGCGGCATCGCCAAGGTCAACGTCGGGACCGCCCTGAGCGTCGCGATGACCGGGGCGATCAGGGAGTTCCTCGCCGCCCGTCCGGAGGCCGTCGACGCACGCGAGTACCTCGGCGCGGCCCGCGAGGCGATGGCCCGAGAGGTCACCCGCATCATCGGTGTCCTCTCCCCGCCCACGAGAGCCTCCGGCATCAGCCCCGTTTCACGGCCCTGAGCACCACGAACTTGGGGTTGCCGGCGACCGTTTCACTGTTGCCGAACAGGCGTCGCAGCTTCACGTGGTAGCCCAGATGCCGGTTGCCGATCACCCACAGCTCGCCGCCGGGGCGCAGCGCGCGCCGGGCGCCGGTGAACATGCGCCAGGCCGTCGCGTCGGTCGTCGCCTGGTGTGAGTGGAACGGCGGGTTGTTGAGGACGAGGTCCACGCTGCCGGGCGCCACCCCGGCGAGCCCGTCGCCGACGCGGAACTCGGCGTGCCCCGGAACCCCGTTGGCCTTGTAGGTGGCCTCGGCCGAGGCCACCGCCTGGAACGACTCGTCCACGAACAGCACCTCGGCGGTCGGGTCCGCCAGCGCGACCGCCGTACCGACGACGCCGTTGCCGCACCCCAGGTCCACCACCCGGCGCGGCCCCTCCCCGTTCGCGCCCGGCAGGTGCTGCAGGAAGAACCGGGTGCCGACGTCCAGCCGGTCCGCGCAGAACACGCCCGCGTGGTTGACGACGGTGCGCCCCGAGGCCGCGCCGATGCCGTCGGGCAGGGCGTAGCTGTACGGCCACGGGTTGGCGGGACGTTCCGCCGCGGGATCCGGGGAGCAGAGGATCAGCCGCGCCTTCTGCCGGGCCAGTGAGGTCCGGGTCGGGCCGAGGATCCGCTCGAACAACCGCAGTGTCGAGGTGTGGATCTCCTTCACCATGCCGGTGCCGACGACGACCGTGCCCTGGTGCACGACGGGCACCAGCCGCAGCAACTGGTCCTCGAGGAGCGCCAGGCTCTTCGGCACCCGGACCAGCAGCACGTCGACGCGTCCCGGTGGCGGGTCCTGGGTGGTCAGCAGGCGTACGGCACCGGGCTCCACACCGGCGCGCGCGAGGTTCGCCCGGGTCGCCTCCTGGCTGAGGTAGGAGTCGGTGATCTGTGTCGGCCGGTGCGCCGCCAGCGCCGTGACCAGGGCGCCCCAGCGATCCCCGACGACCACGACCGTGCCGGACAGGGGGATTTCCGCCTCGGCCAGGTGCCGGAGCAGATACGCGTCGGAGGCGTCCCAGGCACGCAGCTTCTCGTGTGGATCCTCGGGGAAGCGGGACAGCTCGAGCTCGCCCCATGGAGTCGTCATACGGTCGTTCATCGTGCGTCCAGGCTATCCGGCCCGTCAGGCACGGCCGAGCGGCGGCCCGCGGCACGTCGGGCAGGATGGGGGTATGGAGGCGGAGCTGTTCCCCAGGGGGCGCACCCGGGTCGCGTCGGGCGCCGTGCACGTCCCGGACTGGCTGCACACCGACGCGCAGCGCGAGCTGCTGGCCGCCTGCCGTGGGTGGGCACGCCCCCCGGCCGGCCTGCGCACCGTCCGTACGCCCGGCGGCGGCACGATGACCGCCCGGCAGGTGTGTCTGGGATGGCACTGGTACCCGTACGGCTACGCCCGCACGGTCGTCGACGGCGACGGTGCCCCCGTGAAGCCCTTCCCGCCCTGGCTGGGCGAGCTGGGCCGCCGCGCGGTGTCCGACGCGCTCGACGCGGAGGCGGCCACGGGGGAGTACGACATCGCGCTGATCAACTTCTATGACGGCGACGCCCGCATGGGCATGCACCGCGACAGCGACGAGAAGTCCGACGCGCCGGTGGTCTCCCTCAGCCTGGGCGACACCTGCGTGTTCCGCTTCGGCAACACCGAGACCCGGGCCAGGCCGTACACGGACGTCGAACTGCGCAGCGGCGACCTGTTCGTCTTCGGCGGGCCGTCCCGGCTCGCCCACCACGGCGTCCCCCGGGTACACGCCGGCACGGCGCCGCCCGAGCTGGGGTTGTCCGGGCGGCTGAACATCACTCTCAGGGCCAGTGGTTTCTAGTCCCTGTCGTTTGCCCGCGACACGGACCGGCCGGCATGCGGATCATGGGAGACTCGCCCTCATGAGCGGGAAGGCGGACCCCCGGGCGGCGGGGGATGGGACCACCTCGAGGACGCGGCTGGACCGGGGGCGCGCTGCGCTCGGGCCCGCGTTGGAGCTCGTGCACACCGGACGGGCGCCGACCCGGGCCGTGCTCACCGCCGAGTTGGGTGTCACCCGGGCGACGGCCGGCGCGGTCGCCGCCGAACTGGAGGCGCTCGGCCTGATCAGGGTCGACGCCCGGCCCGGCGCGGCGGCCGGTTCCCAGGGACGCCCCTCGCACCGGCTGGAGGTCGCCGAGGAGGGGCCCGTCGTGCTGGCCGCACAGGTGCACGCCGACGGCTTCCGCGCGGCACTGGTCGGGCTCGGCGGCCGGATCGTGGCGACCTCGCCGGGCTGCGAGACCGTCGACGCCGACCCGGCGAAGGTCCTCGGCTCCGTGGTCGAGGCGGGCGCCGAGCTGCTGCGCGGCACCGGGCGCCGCTGCGTCGGTGCCGGCCTCGCCGTGCCCTCGGCGGTGGCCGAACCGGACGGACTGGCCCTCAACCCCCTGCACCTGGCCTGGCCGGCGGGGGCGCCGGTGCGCCGGATCTTCGCCGAGCGCGTCCGCGCGGCCGGGATCACCGGCCCCGCCTTCGCGGGCAACGACGTCAACCTCGCCGCGCTCGCCGAGCACCGGCACGGCGCGGGCCGGGGCGCCCGGGACCTGCTGTGCGTGGCCACCGGGCACCGGGGCGTGGGCGGCGCACTGGTGCTGGACGGCCGTCTGCACACCGGGAGTTCCGGCCTCGCCCTCGAAGTGGGGCACCTCACCGTCAACCCCGAGGGCCGCCCCTGCCACTGCGGCAGCCGCGGCTGCCTCGACGTCGAGGCGGACCCGCTGGCGCTGCTCAGCGAGGCGGGACGCGATCCCGGACCCGAGGTCTCCCTGCTCCAGCAGGCCATCGACCTGATCCGCCACCACTACGCCGACCCGGAGGTGCGCACCGCCGCCGAGGCGCTGATCGACCGGCTCGGCCTCGGCCTGGCGGGCCTGGTGAACATCCTCAACCCCGACCGCATCATCCTCGGCGGCCTGCACCGCACCCTGCTCGACGCGGACCCCGACCGGCTCCGCGCGGTCGTCGCCGACCGCAGTCTGTGGGGCCAGAGCGGCGGCGTCCCCGTCCTGCCCTGCACCCTCGACCACAACAGCCTGGTCGGAGCCGCCGAGTTGGCGTGGCAGCCGGTGCTGGACGACCCCCTCGGGGCACTGCGGTGACCGGTGCGCGCGCCGTCGAACTCCTGCGGGCACGCCGCGTCCGGCTGATCGAGACACCCCCGCCCGAGCTGCCTCCCGAGGAACGTTCGGCGATGGACCGCGTGTGGGACGAGGCGGTACGGGCCAACCCGGCCCTGTTCGACGGCCCCGTGGCCGCCCTCACGGGGCTGACCTGGGAGGAACGGCACGGACTCGTCCTGTCCTGGACCCGCGCGAGCTACCGGCTGAGAGCCCTGCGCCGGGTCCCGGGCGCCACCGCCTGGCTGCCGTCCCTGTTCGTCTCCGTCCTGCAGCCGACCGACGACGGGCGTCTGCTGGTGGGCCGGGCGGCACCCTGGACCGCCGCGCCCGGCCGCTGGCAGCTGCCGGGTGGCTCCGTCGAACCACCGGGGCCGGGCGAGGACCTGGACCTGGCCGCCCTGCGCCGGCACGCGGCCCGTGAACTGGCCGAGGAGACCGGGGCGGACACCGGGCCGGAATCGCTGGCCCTGGGGCTCGCCACCCGCGGCGGCAACGGATCCGTCGGCGTCCTGTTCCTGGCCCCGCCGTGTCCCGCGTGGTCGCTGTACGAACGCTACGCGGCACTGGCCGACGCGGAGACGGCCCAGGGCCGCGAGCCCGAGTTCGACCGGATCGCGCTGGTCGGCTCACCGGACGCACTGGCGGCTCTGGGCGGCCCGCACGTGGACTACCTGGAGCCCGTCGTCCGCGACTTCGCAAAGGACGGTGCCTGACCCGGCGGGCGGGCGGCTCACCGCCAGTCGACGGCGAAGGCCCGCCCCGGGTTGTCGGCGAGGATCCGCCGCACCGGCTCCGCGCCCAGCACCGCCTCCAGTCGCGGCCGTACCCGGCGCAGCAGATAAGGCATCCCGGGCCCGCCGTCCACCGAACGGGCCCCGGCGACCACGGTGTCCCCGCCGAGCAGCAGCCGGTGTCCGAACCCGGCCTCCACCAGGGCGAGTACGGCGTCCGGCATCCGCCAGTCGGTGGCGTGATGGGCGCGGGACGGGCCGTCGAAGGCGAGCCAGCAGCCGCTCCGGGCTGCCTGCCGCTGCACCACGGGGTCGGGGGAGCGGTTGAGGTGCCCGAGAATCACTCGGTGCGGCGGCACCTCCAACTCGCCGCACAGCAGGTCCAGTACGTCGAGCGCACCGGTGCCCAGTTCCAGGTGCACGGCGATCGGCGCGTCCGTGGCGTGGTGCGCCTCCGCCGCGGCGGCCATCGTCCAGCGGGCGTGCGCGTCGAGGGCGTGGAAGCCGCCGGCCACCTTGATCAGCCCGGCGCGGACCCCGGACGTGCCGATCCCCTCGGTCAGCTCGGCGACGAACACGGCGGCGAGCCGGCCGCGCAGCTCGTCGAGCAACTCCGGTGCGTAGTGCACCGCTTGGTGCAGTCCCGTCGCGCAGACCACATGCACCCCGGCGGCCCGGGACAGCGCCGGCAGGTCAGCGGCCCGGCGCCCGAGGCCGTACGGCGTCCACTGCACCACGCTCGCCCCGCCCGCCGCCCGGAACGCCTCGAGTTCGGCGCGCGCCGCGGCGGCGTCGTTCAGTTCCTGGCCGACCAGTTGGGGACTGCCGAAGAAGAGGTGGTCGTGCGCGTCGCACACGCCCAGCTCCCCGGGAGGCAGGTCCCCGAGGACGGTGCGGACGGCGGCGCTCACCACTGCCGCCCGCGCGGCAGTCGGGCCCTGCCCGGTGCCGACAGGTGCAGCACCTGGAAGACGTCCCCGCGCGCCTTGGGCGCAGCGTGCTCCCAGAGGGAGAAGTGCACCAGCTCCCAGTGCTGGGTGTCCACGGCACTGGCCGCCAGCACGGCACCGTCCTCGGCGGCCAGCCGTCCGGTCTCGCGCACCGCGTCCTCCATCAGCCCGGACAGTTCGGCCCTGTCCGGCACCGGCTCGCGCCGGCGGACGGCGACGGCGGCCCGGGAAGCCGCGGCGTCGCCCTCCTCGTACGCCAGTCCCGACCACCGCCGTGCCACCGGCCGCCCGAAGTCGTCGACGAGCCCCTGGAAGGCGCCGCCCCACAGGAAGCGGTTCATGCCCCGCACGGTGTCCCAGAGGTAGAACGGCGCGTACTGGTTGACCGGCGAGCCGTGCACACCGCGTTCCCGCATCAGGTAGGCCTTCAAGCCGAGGCCGTCCCAGTCGTCGAGCAGGTGCCCGATGCGGGCCACCCGGCCGCGGATGACGTGCATGTCGTAGTCGGCGGGGAATGTCAGCTCGTACTGCAGCGCGTACATGCGAACCTTTCTCAGACGGGGTGGTCGTCCTCAGGCGGGGTGGTCGTCGGGACCCACGTGCTGCGGTGCCAGCAGGGTGAGCAGCCCGCGGACCGCGGTGTCGAACGCGGCGGGGGAGCCGGAGGCGCGGGCGAGGACGTAACCGCCCTGCACGGTCGCGATGACGGCGGCGGCGATCTCCGCGCCGTCCAGCGATGACGCGAACTGTCCCTGCCGCTTGCCCTCTTCGACGATCCCGGCGATCCGCTCGCGGATCCGGCCGAGCGTCTCCTCGACAGGTGCGCGCAACTCGTCGCTGGCGATCACGTCCGGGTCCATGGTCAGCCGGCCGACCGGACAGCCGCGCAGCACGTCACGCTCCCGCAGCAGATACGCCTCGATGCGCTGGTACGGCGTGCCGGGGCCGTCGAGCACCCGCTCGGCGGTGGCCCGCAGTTCCTCGGCCGTCCGCCGGATCGCGGCCAGCGCCAGGTCCGGCTTGCCCTTGAAGTGGTGGTACATGCTGCCCTGGCCGGCGCCGGCACGCTCCAGGATCGCCTTGGGGCTCGTCCCCACGTACCCGCGCTCCCACAGAAGCTCGCGGGTGGACTCGATCAGCCGCTCAGAGGTGCTCATGCCGTGACTGTACATACTAGTAGTTACAGTAGCCAGTCCTTCCGCCGAGCAGACGCGCGATCGCCGTGTACTCCCCGCGGGGTACGCCCACTGCCGTCGGTCGTACGACGCCTCGGGCCCTCCCCGGGATCAGTCTTGAAGCATCACCGCACCACACGCCCCCGACCCTGGAGAGGAACCGAGATGCAGACCCTGGCGAACTGGAACGGCGGGCCCGGCCCGTGGATCCTGTTCTTCCCGCTGATCTGGGCGGTCGTCGTCATCGGCGCCGTGACCTTCCTGCGCCGCACCGTGTGGCGCGAGCGCGCCGGGCACTGGCGGGCGATGGGCGGCACACGCCCGGCGGGCGACTCGCCGATCGCCGTCCTCGGCCGCCGCTTCGCCTCCGGTGAGATCGACGAGGACGAGTACTGGCGCCGGCTGTCCGTCCTGGAGGAGCAGTTCGGCCGTATCGGCAAGGGCGGTGCGGCCTGAGCGCCGCGGGCCGCCCCGCCGGCCGGCGGCTGTGCCGAGCGCTGACCGGCCTGACAGCAGCCGCCCGGTCAGCCCGTGGCGACGGGCCGGGCGGGGGCGTGGACCGGGGCGGGCGCGCAGGCCGCGGGCTCCACTTCGACCTGATCGAAACGGCGCACGGGCGCCTCCGCGGCAGCGCGCCGCGGTGGGCGGGCCGGCTGCCGGTCGGTGATCGAGGGGGCGGGCAGCGTGAACCACACGACCTTGCCCTTGTCTCCGTCCGGCCGCGCCCCCCAGCTCTCGCTCACCGCCGCCACCATGGCCAGCCCGCGCCCGCACGTGGCCAGCGGTCCGAGGTCCTCCATGTCCCCCACCACGGGCATGTCCCCGGCCACGGGAAGGCGCGGATCGTGGTCGCGCACCGACACCATGAGCCGGCCGAGGACCAGTTCCATCTCCACCGTGCAGGACTTGTCGGGCTGGGCGTGCCGGTGGACGTTGCTCAGCAGCTCCGTCACGCCGAGCGAGGCCCGGTCTATCAACTGGTCCAGATGCCAGTAGCGCAACTGCGCAGATACGATTCTGCGGACCTGGCCGATCCGCGACGGCAGGGCTTGGAGCTCCACCGTGCAGTGCTTTGGATGACTGATCACGGCTGCGACTCCCCGATGTGAGGTCCGGTCGAACCCGGAGGAACACGGAGAACAGATCCAGCAGGGTGCTTGCGTCCAAACGTCCGCCTGCTGTCGTGGCCGGCGGGCTGGTTCGCAGCGTTATCGCCGGTAAACCCAGAGTGACGTGCCACCAGCGTGACGCAGGGGGTGCGGTAACGCAACTCACGCGGCCGTTCAGCCGCCGTGGCGGGCGGCCCGGCGCACGGCCTCGATGAACCGGCGTGCCGCGGGCGGCCCCGGCTCGCCCGGAGCGGGGTCGTGCTCGCCGAGGGTGAGCAGGTACCGCTTGCCGTCGAGGTCGGCCAGGGCCCGGTCGTCCGGGGCGAACCAGGGCTTGGAGGCGCGCACCGCCTGGACCGGCGCGCTGTCGATCTCACTGCCGTAACTGGTGAGCAACTCCAGCCTGCCGTCGCTGATCCGGACCTGTCCGGCGCGGGTCAGTGATCGCATCCGCTTCCCGATCCGCACACCCGTGGCCGTGAACTCCGGCTCCGCCATCCTTCGCCGCCCCCTTGCGCGTCGCTCGCCGGACCCGATCCCCTTCGGGTCGCTCCGGCCCTTGATGCTGTGTGCTTCCGTGTCGTCCACTGTGCGCCTCGTACGGGACCTCGGCCGTGTCACCGGGACAACCGGGTACCGGAGCAGAGGGCCCGTCCCGTCGGTGCAGTCTGCCCGTGTGCGGCGCCGAGCACCAGTGCGCGAGGGGGCGCGTGCGACCGGCGCCCGGAGCATTCGCGCGAATGCGCCCCCTGTGGTCCGCCGGTGGTTCGTACGCGCGTGCCCCAGGGTGTCTTGGGGTGGCTCAAAGATGCGTTTATGCAGGTGGGAAGCAGTGTGAAAGGTGCCTATGATCCTCGTGTCGGCCGCGCTGGGCGCCGTCGGCGCGAAGCGTAAGGAGCCCCGCCGTGAGCACCACCCCACAGACCCGAACCGGCGCCACCCTTGACGTCGACCGCAGCGACACCGCCTATCGCGGCTGGCTGAAAGAAGCCGTCCGCAAGGTCCAGGCCGACGCCAACCGTTCGGCCGACACGCACCTGCTGCGTTTCCCGCTGCCTGAGCAGTGGGGCATCGACCTCTACCTGAAGGACGAGTCGACCCACCCGACCGGCAGCCTCAAGCACCGGCTGGCCCGCTCCCTGTTCCTCTACGGCCTGTGCAATGGCTGGATCCGGCCGGACCGCCCGGTGATCGAGGCGTCCAGCGGCTCGACGGCCGTCTCGGAGGCGTACTTCGCCAAGCTGATCGGCGTGCCGTTCATCGCGGTGATGCCGCGCACGACGAGCGCCGAGAAGTGCCGCCTCATCGAGTTCCACGGCGGACGGTGTCACTTCGTGGACGACCCGCGGAAGATGTACGAGGAGTCCGCCCGCCTCGCCGTGGAGACCGGCGGTCACTACATGGACCAGTTCACCTACGCCGAACGGGCCACGGACTGGCGCGGCAACAACAACATCGCCGAATCCATCTTCCGGCAGCTGGAGTTGGAGCGGTACCCGCAGCCGGCCTGGATCGTCGCCACCGCGGGCACGGGCGGCACCTCCGCGACGCTCGCACGCTACGTCCACTACATGCAATATGACACCCGCATTTGTGTCGCCGATCCAGAGAACTCGTGTTTCTTCGACGGGTGGACCACCGGCGATCCGGACGTCACCTGCGACTGCGGCTCGCGCATCGAGGGCATCGGCCGGCCGCGCATGGAGCCGAGCTTCGTGCCCGGTGCCATCGACCGGATGATGAAGGTCCCGGACGCCGCCGGCGTCGCCGCCGTGCGGGCCCTGGAGCGGGTCATCGGCCGCAAGGCGGGCGGTTCCACGGGCACCGGCCTGTGGAGCGCCCTGAAGATCGTCTCCGAGATGGTGACCGAGGGCCGCACGGGCAGCGTGGTCACCCTGCTGTGCGACCCGGGCGACCGCTACCTGGACAAGTACTACTCCGACGTCTGGCTCGCGGAGCAGGGCCTGGACATCACGCCGTACACCTCGGCGATCGAGTCGCTGCTGCTGACGGGGGTGTGGACGGGCTGAGTCACCCGGCGGTGGTCAGCCGCCGGTCCAGTTTGGTGATCGCGTCGTGGAAGGCGTGGCCCACTCCTGGGCGGGCGAGGGTCCACAGGAGGCGGAACGGGGCGGTTCCGTCGAGGGCGAAGGTCATCCGTACCCGGGTTCCGGCGCCGGCCGGGGTGAGACGCCACTCCTCGACCCAGGCCCGGGCGCCCGGGACGTTCGTCACGTCGACGCGGTAGGTGTACAGCTCCGGCGCCCGGGCCGCGAGCACCGTCTCCGCGAAGCGGGCGCCGCCCCGCAGCCGGACCTCCCGTCCGCCCTCGGTCGGCCGGGCGGACGTCACCGCGGAGAACCACTCCGCCCAGCCCGGCAGGTCCTCGGCGAGCGCACGGAAGACCAGGTCGGGGGAGGTGGAGATCTCCCGTGCGAAGACCAGACGCACGGGGGCGGTCTCGGGAAAGCCGGTCCCCACCGGGCGCAGACGGTGAGCCATGAACGACGGACCCCCTCGGGAAGTGCCCGAAGTGCACGATCTGTTGGCAGGTCACCCTAGCTGACGGGCAGTCAGCTGTCTGTACCTCCGGTGCTCCCGTCGGTCAGAAGTCCTCCGCAGCCTCACCTGGCTCACCCGCCACCACCAGCCGCCGCAGATGCTCGGCGATCTCCGCGCGCGCCCCGGCGGGCAGGCCGGCGTCGGTCACCAGCGTGTCGACCTGCTCCAGCGCGGCGAAGGAGCTCAGGCCCACCGTCCCCCACTTGGTGTGGTCGGCGACCACCACCACGCGCCGCGCGGACTGGACCAGCCGCCGGTTGGTCTCCGCCTCCGCAAGGTTCGGCGTCGACAGCCCGGCCTCCACCGATATGCCGTGCACGCCCAGGAACAGGAGATCGAAGTGGAGAGCCGCGATCGCCTGGTCGGCGACCGGTCCCACCAGCGAGTCGGACGGGGTGCGCACCCCGCCCGTCAGTACCACCGTGGCCGCGCCCTGCCGCTGCCCCGAGGAGCGCTGCGCCGCGTGGAAGACGTCCGCGACCCGTACCGAGTTCGTCACCACGGTCAGGTCGGGCACCTCGACCAGGTGGTGGGCCAGTGCATAGGTGGTCGTGCCACCCGACAGCGCGATCGCCGTGCCGGGGGTGACCAGCTGGGCGGCGGCCCGTGCGATGTCCTCCTTGGCGGTCAGCTCCAGACCCGACTTCGCCTCGAAGCCGGGCTCATGGGTGCTGGCCTCCACCACCGGTACCGCACCGCCGTGCACCTTCTCCAGCACCCCCTGGCGGGCCAGGGCGTCCAGATCGCGGCGCACCGTCATGTCCGACACGCCGAGCTTGCGGGTCAGTTCGTTGACCCGCACGCCGCCACGGCGCCGGACCTCGTCGAGGATCAGGGCGCGCCGCTGCTCCGCGAGGAGGTTCTGATTCTCGCTCACGTACGCTCCGGTCCTTTCGCGTCAGCCGTCCGTCACGCCTTCGCACCTGCTCCGACCAGGACGTTCCGTCCGTCCCCGATGCGCGGGCGTCCCATCTTGTCACGGGAGGACCCCGGTGGCGCCACTCCCCGCACCGACGCGCACATGTCATTCGGACATCATGCTCATCGCCGCCGTCCCCACGGATCGAGGGAGATTCCGGCAGAAGTGGTGTACACCACAGTGCAAACGGTGATCCTGCTACATGCACGGACACAAGCCATCGGCGCGTCACGGGGGAAGTACGAACAGTGGAACGTGCACAGGAACGCGCTGCCGCCCTGGAACTCCTGGTCCACGGAGTCGGAGGCGCCACACCCGCGAAGATGCTCGGCGACCCGCGCACGGTACGGATCACCGGCGACGACACGGCGGCCGTCTTCCGGCGTGCCGAGGACGTCGACGCCGAGGACCCCGGTGCCGCGGAGAGACCCGGCGGCCCCCGGCAGGGCCCCGTGCCGGAGGCGTACGTCTGGTGCAACCTCACCTCAGGGAACGGCACCCGGGCCCTGTGGCTGTTGCTGCTCCCCTTCATGATCGTCAACCTCGCCCACTGGATGCGTCCCGCCGCGCCCGGCCGGACCCGCGCGGTGCGCCTCCACGGGCTGCTGGTGCGGCTCGTCGGGCTCACCCTGACCGTGCTGCTGGTGGCGGCGGCCTGCGAGGTCGCCCTCGATCTGGCGGCCTGGCAGTGCGCGGGCACCGGCCCCTGCGCCCGGCGGCACGCCTGGCTGGGCTTCCTCTCGCCGGCCCTCTCCGGCGACGGCTGGTGGAGCCGGCCCGGACGACGGCTCGCCCTTGCCGCCCTGGTCCCCACCGCCCTCACCGCCCTGCTCTGGTACCTCTCGCACCGCACCTGGAGCGCGTACGAGTCGCAGAGGCCACTCGACCGCTCGCCCGAGCCCGACGAGGAGACCGGCCCCACCTCGCTGGACCGGCCCGGCTTCTGGTACGGGCGCCGGTTGGTGGCACGGCTGTGCGCCGCGCACACCGCCGCGGGCCTGCTGACGGTCGCCGCGGCGGTGCTGCTCCCGGCGGCCCGCTTCGACCACCGGCCCGGCGGGCCCGCCGCGCTGGAGACGCTGGGACGGTCGCTGGCGGTGGCGCTGCTCGCCTGGGCGGTGGCATCGATCGCCGTGGTCTGCGGCCGGGGCCGCAGCGAGAACCGCCTCGACCAGGAGTTGGACGAGCACCTCGTACGGCGCCTGCCGCTCGGGGCCCTGCTCCTGCTCGGCCTCACCCTGCTGTACACCGGCTGGTCCAGGCCGGGCTGGGACTCCGCCGGGCGGCTGCCCGGGGACACCGTGTTCGCGGGACTCGCCCTGACCCAGGGCCTGCTCGTCGTCGCACTCGGCGGGGTGGCGCACCTGCTGCACCGCACGGCACCCGATCCACGCGCGGCGCTGCGCGGCCTCGGCGGACCGGCGGTCGCGTTGCTCGCCTGCGCCCTGGGCGGCGTCATCTCGGGCGGTGTCGCCGGGCGCGTGGCCGACTGGCTGGACGACACCGGCGCCGCCGTCGACGGCCCGCCCGCGCTGCTGGCGTGGCAGATGTCCGCGGTCCCGGCCCTGCTCCTGGTGCTGTCGGCGTCGGCCGTCCGGCCGGCCCTGCGCTCCGTTCGGTTCGCCCGTGCCGAACGGAGCCGGATCGAGAGCGAGCACCGGGGAGAGCCCGAGGATCCGGCGCGCACCCGGCGTATCGCACGGATTCTGGCGACGGCCACCCTCACCGACCGGGCGCCCCTGGCCGTCGGCGTCCTCTCCGCCGCCACCCTGTTACTGGGCGCCGGGGCCCTGGCCGGAGCCCAGGCGACCCACCGGCCCCCCGGTGAGGCCGCGCAGCGGGCTCCCGACGTGGTCCGGGCCGCCGCCGAGACCTCGCAGGCACTGGGCTCCTGGCTGGCCGGCCTCGGCCTCCTGGTGTTCGTCACCTGGGGGCGGCGTGCCTACAAGGACGTCTCGGCCCGCCGCACCATCGGCATCCTGTGGGACGTCGGCACCTTCTGGCCGCGGGCCGCCCATCCGTTCGCCCCGCCCTGCTACGCCGAGCGCGCCGTCCCGGACCTGACCTGGCGGATGGCCACCTGGACCCGGCGCACCGGTGGACGTCTGGTGCTGTCCGGGCACTCCCAGGGCAGCGTGCTCGCGGCCGCCGCGGCCTGGCAACTGCCCCCCGCCGCGCGGGCGCGGATCGCCCTGCTCACCTACGGCTCCCCGCTGGAGCGCCTGTACGGCCGTTGGTTCCCCGCCCACTTCGGCCCGGACGCCCTCGCCGCCCTGCACCGGGAGGTCGCCTGCTGGCGCAACCTCTACCGGCTCACCGACCCCATAGGCGGCCCGATCCGCCTGCCCGGCGACTGCGGCCCGGCCGTGGACCGCGCCCCGCTCGAAGACCCCCTGGCATACGGCCGCACCGCCGAGCACCCACTGCCCGCGCCCCTGCTCGGCCACTCCGACTACCAGGCCGACCCGGCGTTCGCCGAGGAACGGGCGCTCCTGCTGGCCCGGCTGAGCCTCGGGGTACCGGGCCCGCGGCCCACGCACGGCGAACCTCAGGGCAATTCGGGCAGGTCCTCGGCGTAGAGCAGGGTCAGATCGTCGGTGGTCGGCTCGGCGAGCTGGGCCACCCGGCTCGCGTGCCGCTCCACCATGGCCTCGAAGGTCTGCCGCGCCGTACGGCCGTTGCCGAACGCGGGGCCCTTGGGAATGGCCGTGAAGTACTTCAGCAGGGCCTCCGCCGCGCCCGGCCCCAGCCGGTACTCGTGCTCGTCGGCCTGCTGCTCCACGATCCGCAGCAATTCGTCCGGGCCGTAGTCGCCGAAGGTGATCGTCCGTGAGAAGCGGGAGGCCACACCGGGGTTGACGGAAAGGAAGCGCTCCATCTCCGCGGTGTAACCGGCGACGATCACCACCACCGCGTCCCGGTGGTCCTCCATCAGCTTCACCAGGGTGTCGATGGCCTCCTTGCCGAAGTCCCGGCCGGCGTCCTGAGGTGACAGGGCATACGCCTCGTCGATGAACAGCACACCGCCGCGCGCCCGTTGGAAGGCCTCCTGGGTGCGGATCGCGGTCGAGCCGATGTGCTCGCCGACCAGGTCGACCCGGGACACCTCGACGAGATGGCCCTTCTCCAGCACCCCGAGGGAGGCGAGGATCTCGCCGTAGAGCCGGGCGACCGTGGTCTTGCCGGTGCCGGGGGACCCGGTGAAGACCAGGTGGCGCTTGACGGACGCCGCCTTCAGACCGGCCTCCTGCCGTCGCCGGCCCACCTCGATCATGTCGGTCAGTGCGCGGACCTCGCGCTTGACGCTGTCCAGACCGACCAGCGCGTCCAGTTCACCCAGCACGGCCTTGGAGGTGCGGGCCGGCTGCTCCGGCGCGACGGGAGCGGCCGACGGCACCGGCGCGTCGCCGGCCCGCTGCTCGGGCAGCAGGCCCAGCAGGCCGGGGGACTGGCTCGCCGTCTGCACGGCCGACTCCCCCGCCGGGGGCGGTCTGAGCCCCGTGCTCTCGTCGCTGGTGCAGTCCTCCACGACCGGACCGCTGCCGGGCGCGGCGTCCGGCCCGCCGTCCGCGAACTCGTAGCCGCCGCGCGCACACCGCTCGGTGCGGCACTTCCTCAGCGTCGTACGGCAGCCGTCGATGACATGGAAGCCGTACCCGCCGCTGCCGGTGACCCGGCAGCCGAGGAAGCTGCCCCGGCCTCCGGCCGACACGTAGAAGCCGGCCTCCGCGGGCGAGTCGACCGCGCAGCGCTCGATGACGGGGTCGGCGCCCTTGGTGACGATCACGCCCGTCTGGGTGCCGTCCAGGGTGCAGTTGTTGAGCGTGCCGCCGCTGCCGTGATCGCGGAACCAGGCACCGGTCGCCGCTTCCCGGATCCGGCAGTCGTCGAGCTGCGCGGTCGCCCCGTCGCTCACCGACACGGCCGTGTTGCGCACCTGGGACAGGTCGCTGTCCACCACGTCCGCACGCGAGCCGCGGTCCAGCACGAACAGCGCGTCCGGAACGTCGTGCACCCGGCAGGAGTCGAGCACCACGGTGGCACCGTCGCTCACCCACACCGCCGGATAGTCGCCCGTGCTGTCGAAGATCTCGCACTGGTTGGCGTCCACGCGGGTGCCCGGGTCCCACACGGACAGGCCGTTGCGCCCGAACTGACGCACCGTCGTCCGGGTCAGCGTCAGCACCGAGCGGGAGCGCAGGTCGACCGCATTCTCCGGGATGTCGTGGACACGGCAGTCAGCCAGGGTCACGACGGCGTCCGTGTCGAGCGTGACGCCGTCCGCCGTGGTGCGGTGCACATCGCAGTCGCTCAGATGCGCGGTGGCCCGTGCGGTGACCTGCACGCCCGAGCCCCGGACCTCGTACACCTCGCAGCCGACCGCCTCCAGCGAAGAGTTGTCGCCCGTCACGGTCAGACCCGGGCCCGAGGCGTGGTGCACCCGGCAGCGCTCCAGCCGGGGGTGTCCGCCGCCGCGGACCGCCACGCCCGACTGACCGGCCGCGACCACCTCGCACTCCTCGAACACCCCGCTCCCGCCGTCCAGTACGGCGATGCCGACGCCGGCCGGGTTGTCGACAGTGCAGCGGCGCACGGTCGGCCGGGCACCACCGCGCACCTCGATCCCCGAGGCGGACCGTGTGACGACCCGTACGTCCATCAGCTCCGGGGTGCCCTCCTCGACGAGCAGCGCGGGGGAGGCCGCGTCCTGCCCCTCGACGTGCAGGTCCCGCACCACCGCCGAGGCGCGCAGGGTCAACGGCACACCGTCCGGCGGCGCGATGCGCACCGAGCCGGGCGAGCCCTCCGGGCCGCGCAGCGTGACCGACCGCTGGACGACGAGGTTCTCCCGGTAGGTGCCGGGGGCGACGGTGAGGACGTCGCCGTCGGCCGCGGCCTCCAGGGCGGCGGCGAGCGAAGCGTACTCACCCGTGCGGCGCCGCCACCTCGATGTGCCGGTGTGCGTCACCTGGACCGTGCCCTGTGCCATGGCGTTGCTGTGCCCCCACCTCGTCGTACTGATGGCTCGTTCGCCTGCGGGGCGCTGCCCCTGTAGCTCGCTCGCGCGGGTCGATGCCGAATGCGTCAGCCGGTCCACCGTAGCGTGCGGGCGGGCAGTGGGTTGACCACAGCCGGAAGGCCGTCAGCTGCCGGTGCCTGCCTTGCCCCAGTCCGGACCCGCCCGGTCCCAGGCCTGGTCCCAGCCCGCGTACCGGCGGCGGACCATGCGCCAGAGGACCAGCCGTCTTCCGCTCTCGACCACTCCCGCGGTCAGCATCGCCGCGCCCAGCCCGGCGAGCACGGCGTGCGTGGTCGCCGTCGCCGAGTCCAGGGGGCGCGTCACCAGGTGCCCGCGGCTGTCCGTCCAGAGCCGGAAGTGCTCGCCGGCGTGCGGGGACTTCAGGGGCGCCAGGACCGTGTCGTGCAGCCGGGTGCCGTCCGGGGCCGTCCAGGCGGCCACGACCCGGGTGCGTATGTCGTGCGCCGTGGTGTCGGGTTCGGGGTCCAGCGGTGCACGGTCCAGCTTTCGCGTCACCGTGGCCGTCACCAGGTGACGGGACTCGTGCTGGGCGCGGACGGACCGCTGCAGTGAGTCCTGTGCCACGGCGCCGACGAGCGAGCCGACCACGGGCGCGGCCACCACGATCAGCAGCAGGGCGACGAGGGCCACCCAGGCCTCGACCAGATCGGTCGTGCGACGCAGCGGATTCTTCCGCCAGCGCCAGAGTCCGCCGATGACTCGCACCGTCACGCACCCCCTTCCCGCTCCGTGATGAACCCCCGCGGAGCCGTGCACCCGCGGACCCGGTCGAAGAGAGATCAACATCACCTCGGACGGCGACCGGGACCGTTCATGAACTTCTCATGTCCCCCAACGACCCGGCCCGGCCCTCAGGTTCCCGTCCGGATGCACGAGCTCGCGGGACCCGGGTCCGTCACTCCAGGATCCGCACCGGGTCGCCGACCCGGATGGTGCCGGGGGACCGGGGCACCAGGTTCTGACCGAAGACCAGCGCGCTGCCGAACCGGCGGTGACGTGCCAGGGTGCGCAGGGGTTCCCGGCCGCGCTCGGCGGTCTCCTGGTCGGTCGTGGTCACGACGCACCGCCCGCTGGGTTTGACGACCCGGAAGACCACCTCGCCGATGGCGATGCGCGACCAGCCGTCCTCGGCCCAGGCTTCCGTGCCGGCCACCACCACGTTCGGCCGGAAGCGGTTCATGGGCAGCGGACCCTCGTGGGCATGCCCGCCCCGCGCAATCAGGGAGTTGAGGGCGTCCAGGGAGGCGGTGGTGGCGACCAGCAGCGGATAGCCGTCCGCGAAACTCACCGTTTCACCCGGGAGGGCGTAGTCCGGATCCACCGGGCGGCGGGTTGCCGGGGCGTCCATGTGGACGAGGCGGACGGAGGTCCCGAGGAGCCCGGAGCACCAGGCGTCCGCGGCCTCCTCGGCCGGGACGGCCTCCACCTTGGTGCCGAAGATGTTCACCGTGACCGTGTCCGCCGGCCGTGGCAAGGGCACCGTGAGGGGAGTCCTGCCGGGTGCGGACAGACGAACGCCGCCACCGGGAGCGAGTTCGGCGGCGGCAAGCGCGAGGCGCGGCTGTTCGCGCTGTGTGACGACCTTTCCCCCGTCGTCGACCAGTGTCCAGCGCCGGTCTCCGGCCAGCCCCCAGGGCTCCACCAGCGCCTCCCGGGGCGAGAAGCCCCGGAACGCCTTGACCGGATGGACGTGGATCGACTTCAGTGCGGCATTCCCCATGACGCCATGGTGCCAGGCGGCACCGACAACCGGGGTTCGCCGTCAGTAACCGCGGTACTGCTGGTTGTTGTACGGCTCCTGGTACGGAGCGGCCGGCCGCGGGGCTGCCGGGCGCATCGCCTCGTATCCGGTGCCCTGGGCCATGGGCCGGGGCTGCTGCGGCTGCGCGCCGGGGTAGCCGCGCGGCGCGGTGGCCTGCTGCGGGATGTACGCCGTGGGTGCCTGCTGCAGCGGAGCGGGCTGCTGCGCCTGCGGATACCCGTAGGCGGGGACCTGCTGGGACTGGCCCGAGGGGAGCGCGGGGAGTGCCGACGGCAGCGCGGGCAGGTGGCTGCCCGAGTCGTACGCGGCGGGGACCCGGATCGGCGCGATCTGCGGGGTACCCCGCTCGGCGACGAGCGAGTCGTAGATCGGAGTGTCCGGGAAGGAGGCGGAGTAGTAGCCGCCACCATAAGTGGAGCGGGGGGAGGTCATGGCACATAAGTTAAGCCCACGATGTGCTGGTTGGGGAGACCGGTAAGAGGGTTGTTTTTCGTGTCGGTGGTGACCCGGCATCCCCAATCCGAGCGAACTCGGCAAAATAGGACGCCACTCGAAGCATCGATCTTGTAAAGGCCGAGTTCCGGGCCGGTTACCGATGGTTGACCTCGATCTTCCGTGCCCATCATGGTGTTCGCCGTCCCCGCGAATAGGTTGACCGGGCAGGGATGAGCCAGCGATGCCGAGGCCGGGCCGGGACGCGGCCCGGCGGTGAACCGTGATGGGGGCGGACATGTCAATGGCGAAAGGATCGAATACGCCGGTGCCCACGACGGCCCTGCGTGTCGAATTGGGCTGGCGCCACGGACCGGGCGTCCCCGACGCGGATGCCTCGGCGCTGCTTCTCGCGGCCGGAAAGGTCCGTTCCGACGGGGACTTCGTGTTCTACAACCAGCCCGCGCACTCCTCCGGCGCGGTCCGGCACGAGGGCAAGCGGGACGCCGGGGACCGGGTGACGGACACACTTCTCGTCGACCTCGCGCGCGTGGAGAACGTCATCGAGCGGGTGGTCCTCGCCGCCTCCGCGGACGGCGGTACGTTCGGGCAGGTGCCCGGCCTCTACATCGAGGTCCGGGACGCCGACCGGGACACGGTGGTCGCCCGCTTCGACAGCCCGGGCGCGACCGTGGAGACGGCCTTCGTCCTCGGGGAGTTCTACCGGCGCCAGGGAGGCTGGAAGTTCCGCGCCGTCGGCCAGGGCTACAGCAGCGGACTGGAAGGCCTGGCCACGGACTTCGGCATCACGGTGGACGAGCCGCAGCATCCCGCGCAGCCCGCCGTCGCACCTTCCGCGGTTCCACCGGCCCCGGCGCCCCCGGCCCCGCCCCGGCATCCGGCGCCGCCCGCCACCCCGCCGATGCCCACCGCGCCGCCCGCCGCCCCGCCGATGCCCACCGCGCCGCCCGCCGCCCCGCCGGTCACCGCGCCGCCCCCGCCGGCTCCCACGGCCCGGCCCGTGCGGCTCACCAAGGTCACGCTCACCAAGGCCGCTCCCACCGTCTCCCTGGCCAAGCAGGGCGGAACCTCCGGCGCCGTGCGGGTCAACCTCAACTGGCAGACCCGCAAGCAGTTCCCCGGCCGGGCCGGCCGGCGCGGCGCGACGGACCTCGATCTCGACCTGTGCGCCCTGTACGAACTCGCCGACGGCCGCAAGGGGGTCGTACAGGCCCTCGGCAACGCCTTCGGATCGCTGCACCGGCCGCCGTACATCCACCTCGACGGCGACGACCGCACCGGCGCCGTCACCGCCGGCGAGAACCTCACCATCAACCTCGACCACCAGCGCGACTTCCGGCGCATCCTCGTCTTCGTCACCGTCTACGAGGGCGCCGACTCCTTCGCCGACCTGCACGCCACGGTCACCCTCCAGCCCCAGCACGGAGCCCCGATCGAGTTCTCGCTCGACGAGTGCACGGTCCCCTCGACCGTGTGCGCACTCGCCCTGATCACCAACACGGGCGGCGACCTGATCGTCCGCCGCGAGGCCCGCTACCTCGTACCGGAGTACGGGGTGAGCCCGCAGCGGACGGTCGACCGCGCCTATGGATGGGGCATGGACTGGACGCCCGGACGGAAATAGCGCTCCGGCGGCGTCAGCCCTCGTCCGGCACGGCGTCCGGCCGGGCGTACGTACGGCCCTTCCAGGCCGCGCCGCGTCCCCGGTAGTGCTGCACCGCGGAATCGACCGTCATGAGGAGGTACAGCGACGCGGTGAAAGGCAGCAGGGGAGCGAGCCAGGGCGGCTGCCGGTAGTGACGCAGCATCGGGAGGTACGTCGCCGTCATCACCAGCCATGCCGCCGCGCCGGTAACCGCGGCCGCCGTGCTCCCCGCCGCCGCGCCCGCCACCACGGCCGCGGGGGGCACCAGATAGACCAGGACGAGCCCGGCGACCGTACCGAGCAGCAGCAGCGGACTGTGCCGCAGCTGCGCGTACGCGCTTCGCGAGACCATCCGCCACAGGTCGTGCAGCCGGGGGTAAGGGCGCACGCTGTCCACCCGGTCGGCAAGGCCCAGCCAGATGTGGCCCCCGCCGGCCTTCACCGCGCGCGCCAGGGCCACGTCGTCGATGACGGCGTGCCGGATGGCGTCCGGAATCCGCGCCCGCTCGGCCGTCTCCGCGCGCAGCAGGACACAGCCACCGGCCGCGGCCGCCGTCCGCGCACCCCGTACGCCGATCCGCCGGAACGGATACAGCTGGGCGAAGAAGTAGACGAACGCCGGCACCACCAGCCGCTCCCACAGGCTCTCCACCCGCAGCCGGGCCATCTGGGAGACGACGTCGAAGTGCCCGGTGCGCGCCGCCGCGACCAGCTCCCGCAGGCTGTCCGGCGCGTGCGCGATGTCCGCGTCCGTCAGCAGCAGGTATTCGGGGTCACGCGCGCGTGCCAGGGCGATGCCGTGACGGACCGCCCAGAGTTTGCCCGTCCAGCCCGGGGGCGGCTCGCCGGGGGAGTCCACGGTGAGCGGCAGTCCGCCGTGGCGCCGGGACAGCTCGCGGGCGAGCTCGCCGGTGCCGTCCGAACTGCCGTCGTCGACCAGGAAGACCTCCGCCCGCCCGGGATAGTCCTGTGCCAGCAGCGACGGCAGGCTCGCGGGCAGGACGGCGGCCTCGTCGCGAGCCGGTACGACGACACAGACCGGGGGCCACACCTGTGGGTCCCGGCGGGGCGGCAGCCGGACGTCCGTGCGCCAGAAGAAGCCCTGACACAGCAGCAACCACAGCCAGGCGGCGAGGGATACGACGGCGGTCCACGCGATGGCGCTCACGCGCGCAGTCTGCCCCACGGGAAGGCCCCCCAAGGGCGCATCGTCTATCGTGGCCGGGTGAAGATCGCGCTCATGGACTCCGGAATCGGGCTGCTGGCGGCCACCGCCGCGGTACGGCGCCTGCGACCCGACGCGGACCTCGTGCTCTCCCTGGACCCGGACGGCATGCCCTGGGGGCCCCGCACCCCCGAGGACGTCACCCGCCGGGCGCTCGCCGTCGCCGAGGCCGCCGCCGCGCACGGGCCCGACGCGCTCATCATCGGCTGCAACACGGCGACCGTGCACGCCCTGCCCGCCTTGCGGCTGCGCCTGGAACCGGACATCCCGGTCATCGGCACGGTCCCGGCGATCAAGCCGGCCGCGGCCGGCGGCGGCCATGTCGCGATCTGGGCGACGCCGGCCACCACGGGCAGCCCCTACCAGCGGGGACTCATCGAGGACTTCGCCGACGGCGTGCCCGTCACCGAGGTGCCCTGCTGGGGACTGGCCGAGGCTGTCGAACACGCGGACGAGGACGCCATCGACGCCGCGGTCGCCGCGGCCGCCGGACTCACCCCGGACGACGTGACCACCGTCGTGCTGGGCTGCACCCACTACGAGCTGGTCGCGGAACGCATCCGCGCCGCGGTGCAGCAGCCCGGCGCGGCCCCGCTCGTCCTGCACGGCTCCGCCGGCGCGGTGGCCGCCCAGGCGCTGCGCCGGATCGGTGCCCGGCCGGCTCCCGGGGCCCCGGCCGAGGGCACCCTGACGGTGCTGCTCAGCGGCCGGGAGGGGGCGCTGCCCGAACCCGCGTTGAACTACGCCGAAGGACGGCTCCTGCAGGCCGCCACCCCGGCTCGCTGACCGGTCATGGCGGGCCGGACTCCTCCGGCCCGCCATGCGGGGACGCAAGTCGGTCACGCTGCGCGACGAGGTACCCCCGCAGCGAAACCTGAGTAGTCTCATAGGCATGAGGCACCACACCCACGACGAGAGCGCGCACCACGCCGACGTGTGGACCGGGCGCGCCACGAACCGCGTCCAGTGGTTGCTGGCCCTGGTCGGCGCGGCCTGTCTCGCACTCGGCATCGAACTGGCCGTGGACTCCACCTGGACGTCCGGCGTCGCCCCGCTGGCGATGTCCGTCGTCGGGTGCATCGCCGCCGGGCTGCTGGTCCTCTTCGGCACCCTCGCGTTCGTGCACGTCGCCCTGAAGGTCGACCGGGAGTGCCTGGAGGTGCGCTGCGGCCACATCGGCCTGCCGCGCCGCCGCATCCCGCTGTCCCACGTGGCCGGCGCCGAGTTCGCCGCGCATGTTACCCCGCGACACTGGGGCGGCTGGGGGTACCGCTGGCGGCCCGAGAAGGGCACCGCGGTCGTGGTGCGCCGGGGAGAGGGGATCGTGCTGCGGCTGTGGGACGGCCACACGTTCACCATCACCGTGGACGACGCGGAGTCGGCGGTACGCGTCATCCGCGACCGGCTCCGCACGGTCACCCCGGGCACGGCCCACTGACCCCGACCGCCTCGGCACGGTCACGGACAGGCCGACGCCCGCGTTGTTGACCAGCACGTCGACCACCCCGCCGGGAGCGGTCCACCGACATCGAATCGCCTCGTCACCGTACGCGGGGTTCCTGGTCGCCTTCCGCGCCGTCGGGTGCGAGCGGCCGGGCCGTGGCCAGCCCGGCCAGCAGTCCGGCGCCCGCCGAGACCGTGGTGAAACTCAGCGCGTCTCCCACCGCGGCGATCGCGGCGAGCCCGGTGAGGGCCGCGCCCGCGGTGAGCGCGAGCGGCGTCGAGCGGGGCGAGCGCCACAGGGCGAACAGCATCCAGCAGAACGCCGCCGCCAGCAGCAGCACCCCGACGAGCCCCTGCTCCGCGGCCTGCTGCAACGGCGCCGAGTGCGGTTTTCCGTCGGGCCACAGCGCCTGGGACGCGGTGGGGCTCAGCTCGCCGAACCGGCCGGGTCCCACCCCCAGAGTTGGATCCCGGTGGGCCAGGCGCAGCGCGTCGTGCCACAACTGGACGCGGTACGCGGTGAGCCGGCCCTCGAGGGAGGTGGCCGGCCCGCCCGGCAGGACGTTCCCGGTCAGTGCCCATACCGTCCCGGTCACCAGGGCCGCCGTCAGAGCCAGGCCCGCGATGCCGGGGCCCCGGGAGCGCAGCCGGGCGGCGGCGAGCGAGCACAGCAGTACGGTGCCGCTGATGAGGCATCCGGTGGCCGAGCCCACGGCGGCCCCGGTCACCACCATGACCATGGCCAGCAGCCGCAGGGCGAAACGCAGAGCCGGTGCGGGAGTGGCCCAGGCCGCGCAGCAGGCGGCTCCGGTGGCCAGCGTCAGCAGCGCGGCGGCGGCACCGGCGTGCCCGAGCGGGGTGCTGACCTCGGGGCCGGCGGCGAGGTGCGGCAGGGTCACCGCCAGCCCGAGCCCGGCCAGTGCCCCCGCACAGGGCGCCGCGACCGGAAGGAGCGAGCCGCTGATCCGGCCGGAGGCGTAGCCGGCGGCCACCGCGAGCACCGCGAGGAGGACGCCCTCCGGCCGGCCGTCATGTGCCGCCGCGCTGATCAGGGACCATACGGCGCAGCCCCCCAGGACGATCACGCCCGCCGCGTCGGAAACGTTTCGTCTGCCGCTGTCCGCCTCCGCGCCCGCAGCGGACGCCGTCTGCGTGGATCCCAACCGTCGCCCCCCGTACCCGCCCCCGTGCCCGGCCCCCCGGCCTGTGGCAGGCCCCGGCCGCCGGGCCACAACAGGCCCACACGACAAAGGCTGGGCACACCGTAGCGGCTGATGACCCTTTTGTGGATGAGTTGGACAGGAAAGATGCGGTTCCTGACCGTAGGTATGTCGTGCGCCGCCCTCCGGACCGTCCTGTCAAGGGCGATCTGGTCCGCCGTACACTCCCGGAGTGACCGTCACCGCAACTTCCATGGACCAGCCCGACCAGCTGGAGCCGCGGACCCCGCCCACCTGGCTCGGCCGCCGGCCGGCCCGTCTCATCCCGGCCGCCACCGCAGCGCTGTGTGGAGTGGTCCTCTACCTCAGCTTCCCGCCGCGCACTCTGTGGTGGCTGGCACTTCCCGCCTTCGCGGGCTTCGCCTGGGTCCTGCGCGGCCGCGGGTGGAAGTCCGCCCTGGGGCTCGGCTACCTCTTCGGGCTCGGCTTCCTGCTGCCACTGCTGGTGTGGACCGGCGTGGAGGTCGGTCCCGGGCCCTGGCTCGCGCTGGTCGCCATCGAGGCGATCTTCGTCGCGCTGGTCGGTGTCGGCGTCGCCGCGGTGTCCAGGCTGCCCGCCTGGCCAATCTGGGCGGCCGCCGTATGGACGGCGGGGGAGGCGATACGCGCGCGCGTACCGTTCCACGGTTTTCCCTGGGGCAAGATCGCGTTCGGTCAGGCCGACGGCGTCTTCCTGCCGCTCGCCGCTGTCGGCGGAACCCCGGTGCTCGGCTTCGCGGTGGTGCTGTGCGGCTTCGGCCTGTACGAGGCCGGGCGACTGGCCGCCGAGGGACGCCGTACCCGTGCGGTGCGGCGCGGGGCCGCTGCCGCCGCCCTGCTGAGCGTGGCCGTCCCGGTGGTGGGCGCGGTCGCCGCCCGGCCGCTGGTGAGCGACAAGGCCGAGGACGGCACCGCGACCGTCGCCGTCATCCAGGGCAACGTTCCGCGCTCCGGGCTGGAGTTCAACGCCCAGCGGCGCGCCGTGCTCGACTACCACGCCCGCGAGACCAAGAAGCTGGCCGCCGACATCAAGGCCGGCAAGGTCCCCAAGCCGGACTTCGTGCTGTGGCCGGAGAACTCCTCCGACATCGACCCGTTCGCCAACGCCGACGCGGCCATCGAGATCGACCAGGCGGCCCGGGAGGTCGGGGTCCCCATCTCGGTGGGCGGCGTCGTCGAGCGGGGCGGCAAGCTCTACAACGAGCAGATCCTGTGGGACCCGGCCAAGGGGCCCACCCAGACGTACGACAAGCGGCAGATCCAGCCGTTCGGCGAGTACCTCCCGCTGCGGTCGCTCATCGGGGCGATCAACAAGAACTGGACCAGCATGGTCCGCCAGGACTTCAGCCGGGGCACCAAGCCCGGCGTGTTCGACATCGACGGCGCCAAGGTCGGCCTCGTCACCTGCTACGAGGCCGCCTTCGACTGGGCCGTACGGTCCGAGGTCACCGACGGCGCGCAGCTGATCTCCGTGCCCAGTAACAACGCGACCTTCGACCGCAGTGAGATGACCTACCAGCAGCTCGCGATGTCCCGCATCCGGGCCGTCGAGCACAGCCGGACGGTGACCGTGCCGGTCACCAGCGGTGTCAGTGCGATCATCATGCCGGACGGGCGGATCACCCAGAGGACCGGCATGTTCGTCCCCGCCTACCTGGTCCAGAAGGTGCCGCTGCGCAGCACCGAGACACCTGCCACCCGGCTGGGCATCCTCCCCGAGATCGCCCTGGTGATCGTCGCCGCGGGCGGGCTCGGCTGGGCGATCGGAGCCGGTGTGCGCGGTCGGCGCGCCGCCGACGTGTAGCCGTACCCCGGCTGTGCGCCGTGTCGGAACAACCGGAGCGGGCCGAACCGGCCCGCTAGGGTCGGGCCATGGCAACTCCTGAGTTCATTAGTACGCTCCGCGCCTCGGCCGGTCAGCAGCTGCTGTGGCTCCCCGGGGTCACCGCCATCGTCTTCGACGACGAGGGCAGAGTGCTGCTGGGCCGCCGGTCCGACACCCGCAAGTGGGCCGTGATCGGCGGCATCCCGGAGCCGGGTGAGCAGCCGGCGGTCTGCGCGGTGCGGGAGGTCCACGAGGAGACGGCGGTGCACTGCGTCGTCGAACGGGTGGTCCTCGTGCAGGCCCTGGACCCCATCACCTACGACAACGGTGACGTCTGCCAGTTCATGGACATCACCTTCCGCTGCCGGGCCGTGGGCGGCGAGGCGCGGGTCAATGACGACGAGTCGCTCGAGGTGGGCTGGTTCGAGGTGGACGCCCTGCCGGAGCTCCCCGAGTTCGGACTGTTCCGGATCAAGCAGGCCATGTCCGACGCACCCACGTGGTTCGACCCCATGGCGTCCGACGCCATCGCCCCGCACTGATGCGCAGTGGCGGTCGGACGCTGCCTAGGGTGGGTTCATGACCTCGCCCGGCATCCCGCCCGCCTCCCATGCCCTTTCCCTGGACCTCGGCGGCCGCACCGCCCTCGTCACCGGCGCCGCCGGTGGCATCGGGCGAGCCTGCGCGCTGCGGCTGGCGGCCGCCGGGGCCGAGGTCAGAGCCGTCGACCGGGACGCGGCGGGCCTCGACGCACTGACCGAGCGGGCCCGGGACCTGGCGGGCACCGTCGAACCGCAGGTGCTGGACCTCACCGACCTGGACGCCGCGGAACACGCCGCGGCGGGCACCGACGTCCTGGTCAACAACGCCGGGCTGCAACTGGTACGCCCCATCGAGGAGTTCCCGCCCGACACCTTCCACACCGTACTGACGGTGATGCTGGAGGCACCCTTCCGGCTGATCCGCGGCGCCCTGCCGCACATGTACGGGCAGGGGTGGGGCCGGATCGTCAACGTGTCCTCCGTCCACGGACTGCGCGCCTCCGCCTACAAGTCGGCTTACGTGGCCGCCAAACACGGCCTGGAGGGCCTGTCCAAGACGGCCGCCCTGGAGGGTGCGCCCCACGGCGTCACCTCGAACTGCGTGAACCCCGCGTACGTGCGCACCCCACTGGTCGAGAAGCAACTCGCCGACCAGGCGCAGGCGCACGGCATCCCCGAGGAGCGCGTGCTGTCCGAGGTGCTCCTCCAGGACAGTGCCGTCAAACGGCTCATCGAGCCGGAGGAGGTCGCCGAGGCCGTGGCGTACCTGTGCAGTCCGCAGGCGTCCTTCGTCACCGGTACCTCACTGGTCCTCGACGGCGGCTGGACGGCCCACTGAACGGCCCCGCTCCCGCCGTCGTGCAGGTTTTCCTCAGACGGCGGAGGGCCGGCACGCCTGGGCGGCGAGCCAGGCCCGGGAACGGGGCAGGAGCGGGCATGCGGGCAGCAGCCACATCGCGAAGCGCAGCCCGATGCGTGCGGTCTCCACGGTGAGAAGTCTTGACGCGAGCCCGTCGGCTGCGTAGATATGACCGCGCGATCAGACCGCGCGGTCATAGTCGCTGAACTGGTTCGTTCACGGACACGGCGCTGGGGAGACTTCATGACACCAGGTGTGGGGCGTGACGCGGCATCCGCGCCGCGCAGTGCGGACGTCGCACGGCTGGCCGGGGTGTCGCGCAAGACGGTCTCCCGGGTTCTCAACAACGAGCCGTACGTCTCGGACGAAGCCCGTAGCCGTGTCCTCGCGGCCGCCGAGGAACTCGGCTACCGGCTCAACCACGCCGCCAGGGCGCTGGCCTCCGGGCGTAACCGCTCCCTCGGCGTCGTCGCCCTGGGAACGGCCGGGTACGGAACGGCGTCCCTGCTCGTGCACATCGAGCAGGCCGTACGGGACGCCGGGTACGCGCTCCGCGTGATCAACACGCCGGACGGTGACCCGGAAGGCATCGCCGGCGCACTGGAGTCACTCCTGGAACAGGGCGTGGACGGTGTCGTCGTCTCCGAACCCGTCGTGACAGGGGAAGTCCCGCTCCGCGTCGACGTCCCCGTCCTCTTCCTCGGGGCGCCGCCTTCCTTCGCCGCCGCCCGGACGCTGACCGTGAGCGTGGGCGCCCGTGCACTGGCGCGGACGGCCACCGAACACTTGCTGGACCTGGGACACACGACCGTCCACCACCTTGCCGGCCCGCGGCAGTGGTACGCCACCAAGGACCGGATCGAGGGGTGGCAGGCGGCGCTCGCCGCGCGGGGCGCGCACGAGCCGCCGCTGCTCGGCGGTGACTGGTCGGCCGCCTCCGGATACGCGGCGGGTCGCGCGCTGGCGGCGGACACCTCCGTGACCGCGGTGTTCGCCGCGGGTGACGAGATGGCCATCGGCCTGATCCACGCGCTGCGGGAATCCGGACGACGGGTGCCGGAGGACGTCAGCGTCGTCGGGTTCGACGGCAATCCGGTCTTCGCCTACGTCTCCCCGCCCCTGACCACCGTGCGTCAGCCCTTCGAAGCCGCGGCACGGGAAGGGATCAGGCTTCTCGTGCACGCCATCGAACAACCCGACGCCGACCTGCCGCAGGCGGGCGATCCCCCGGTCGAACTCGTCCTCCGCGGCTCGACCGCGCCCCCACCGTCCCACCGAGGCCGACCGCTGTCCCGCACCACCTGAGCGCCGATCACACCTGACGCGCGTCCACTGCACTCCGCCGTTCCACGCCCCGGCTGCCCGGGGGGACGGCGGCCCCGAAACACCCGCCCTTTCCCCGCCAGGGAGCCGCACATGTCCCCTGCTCAGCCAGGCGCCAGACCCGGCGCCGCTCCACGTTGCCGCCCCGCCCCCGTTCTCCTCCTGCTGCTCGCCCTGATCGCGGCGCTCGGCACGGTCCTCCTCCCGGCCGCCGGCAGGGCCCACGCCCTGTCCCGCCCGTCGCAGACCATGTACACCCCTCCGTCCAACGCACCCGCCCCCGGTTCGCTGTACCCGAGGGCGATACGGCTGGAGCACAGCGGCTCGTCCAACGGCACCATGCTCGCCACCTTCGAGCAGTACACGTCCGGCACGCCCGTCTTCCCGGTCTACCGCAGCACGGACAACGGCAACTCCTGGACCAAGCTCTCCGACGTCGCCGACACCCAGAACGGCTGGGGCATGCGCTGGGAGCCGCAGCTGTTCGAACTGCCCACCGCTTTGGGGAACTTCCCCGCCGGGACCCTCCTGATCGCCGGCGACTCCGTCCCCGGTGACCGGTCCGCAACCAAGATCGACATGTATGCGAGCAGGGACCACGGGCTCACCTGGACCTTCGTCAGCAACATCGCGACCGGTGGCAGGGCCATCTCCGACAACGGCTACACCCCCGTGTGGGAGCCCTTCTTCCTGATGAGCGGCAACAGGCTGGTCGTCTACTACTCCGACCAGCGCGACACCACCCACGGTCAGAAGCTGGTGCACCAGGTCAGCACGGACGGCGTCGACTGGGGCCAAGTCGTGGACGACGTGGCGATGCCCACCTACAGCGACCGCCCCGGCATGGCGACCGTCGCGCAACTGCCGAACGGCAAGTACGTGATGACCTACGAGTACGGCGGTGCGCCGGAGAAGAACTTCGCGGTCTACTACAAGATCTCGTCCGATCCCGAGGCCTTCGGCTCGGTCACCGGCCAGGTGCTGAAGTCGACCGACGGCTACGTCCCCTCCAGCGCCCCGTACATCACCTGGCTTCCGACCGGCGGGGCCAACGGCACTCTCGTCGTCAGCGCCAACAGCACCGGCGACCTGTTCCTCAACACCCAGAACGGCGCCGCGAACGCCTGGACCCGCATCCAGTCCGACGTGGCCGGCGGCTACAGCCGCGGCATGCTCCCGCTGCCCGACGGCCACAGCCTGGAGGTCCTCAGCGGCGGCTACAACGGCAGCTCCCTCAACCCGGTCACCTACAGCACCATCGACCTGGGCGGCGGCATCAGCGACGGCGCCACCTACACCGTCACCAACGCGGGCAGCAACCTGCCGCTGACCATCGCGGGCGGTACGACCGCCAACGGGACCTACGCCACCCAGCAGAACACCGACAACACCAGCGATCAGCAGTGGAAGTTCGTCCTCCAGCCGTCCGGCTACTTCAGGATCTTCAACGTGGCCAGCGGCAAGGTGCTGGGGGTGGAGAACCAGTCCACCGCCAACGGTGCCAAGGTGCTGCAGTGGGACGACAACGGCACCCTGGACCATGACTGGGCCGTCGCACCCAGCCCGTCGGGTGGCTTCACCGCCGTCAACCGGCTCACCGGCAAGTACCTCGAAATCCCTGGCGCTTCCACCACCGCGGGCACCGTCGCCGGGCAGTGGGACGGCACCGGCTGCGCCTGCCAGCGCTGGAATCTCGCCCAGACCGCGCTGCCGTCGCTGTCCAGCGGCCAGTACGAGCTGGTGAACAAGAACAGCGGCAAGTACCTGGAGATCCCCGCCGCCTCCACCACCGCCGGCACGGCAGCGGACCAGTGGCAGAACTCGGCCTGCGACTGCCAGTTGTGGACCTTCCAGTCCCAGAGCGGCGGCGCGTGGACACTCCAGAACGTCCACAGCGGACTCAAGCTCGACGTCAGCAACTCCTCCACCACGGCAGGCGCGGCCGTCGTCCAGAACAGCGCTTCCGGCGGCGGCTCCCAGAAGTGGACCCTGACCAGCGCGGGCGGCGGTTACTACAAACTCGTCAACGCGGGCAGCGGTCTACCGGCAGGCGTGGCCCAGTCGTCCACCGCCAACGGCGCCTCCGTCATCCAATGGAACGACGTGAGTGTCGACGACCAGCTCTGGAGGATCGTCCGCGTCAACTGACCCGACGAAGGGCCGGCAGTCCGGCCTCCTGCCGGGCTCGCCGGCCGAGCCGGTGAGCCCGGACACCCCGGGTGGCGAGGTCAGGCCGCCGTGCCGGTCACCGTACCGCCGCTCCTCACGACGTGGTAGGTCGCCGAGGTGCCGCTCCAGAAGTGGAAGGTGAGCGTGACCGGGGAGTCGTCCCCCAGCGACTTGACGAAGTCGGAGGTCAGCTTGACGGAGTCGTCGGTGTAAGCCGAGAAGGCGGCGTCCCACTGCTGGTAGGGCGTCCAGCTCGCCGGGCCGGCGTTGCCGCCGCCGTCGTCGTACGTGGCCTCCATGGTCGCCAGCCGGTCACCGCGGAACCGCGTGGGGATCGCCATGCCGTCGGTGTTCCCCGAGGCGTTCGACAGCTCCGGAGGGTCGTAGGTGATCACGTCGATGCGCCATGGGACGCCGCGGGAGAACCTGGCCTCGAGGGTCGCGTCGACCCCGTACGCCCGGTCGCCGGCCAACTCGGTGAGTGCTGCGGCCGTCAGCGTGAGCTGGTCGCCGGAGACGGTGTAGTCCTTGCCCTTCACCAGGTTCCGGGAGCCTTGCCGCAGGCCTTGGAAGTCCGTGCCGTTGTCGTTCAGCGTGAGTGTCCGGCTGGCGACGGGGCTCGACTTCGGCAGGAACACCTGGTCGCTGGAGGCGGTTCCGGAACGGGTGGTCCAACTCGACTTGATCTGGGCGAACAGCTCGGGGTCACGCCATCGCAGGGTGTCGCGGTCCAGGAACTGACCGGCGTCCCACAGCATGGTGGTCAGCCCCCGCTCGCGGGCGTAGTTGCCCAGGAACTCGAAGTACTTGCGCACTTCACCGCGTTCGATGATGCCGGGACGGTTGTGGTCGTAGGCGAGCAGCGCGTACTCGCCGATGACGACCGGGATGCCGTGTGCGACAAAGGTGTTGTACGCGCGGTCGAAGGTCTGGGTGAGGTCGTGCTCCGACGTGGTGTCGAAGCGGGTGTACCCGGCGATGTTCACGCTGAACGGCCACCAGCCGTAGAAGTGGATCGTCGTGGCCACCATCGGGTCGCGCAGATCGGCCAGTTCGCCGGCCAGGGCGTCGAGCCGACCCTGGTCGGCGTTCGTGTACAGGGTGGGCAGGACGAGGAGGCGCTTGGCGTTTCCGCCTCCGGAGCCTCGTACGATGCCGTGGAACTCCTTGTCGAGTTCGGCCAGCAGCCGGTAGTTCTCGTCGTCACCGGAAGTGCCGCTGAACGTCGGCTCGTTGACGCTCTCGAACACCAGCCTGGACGGTTCGTCACGGAACTCCGTCGCGATCTGGGTCCAGGTCGCGGTGTAGCGGGCGAGGACGGTGTCGTGGTCCGTCGCGAGGTCGTCGACCCACATCCACGAGTCGTGGTGCATGTTCAGCATCACGTACAGGTTCTCGTCCAGCGCCCAGTCGACGACCTGCCGTACCTTCGCCATCCAGGCCGGGTCGATGGTGTAACCGGGCGCGGCGCCTTGATGGGTGCCCCAGGTGACGGGCAGGCGAATGCTCTTGAACCCCTGCGACCTGACCTTTCTGAGGAGTGCCCGGGTCACGGGTGGGTTGCCCCAGGACGTCTCGTCGGGGATGGCGTCGTAGGTGTTGCCCAAGTTCCAGCCGGGCTGCATGGCCGCCACCGCGGACCGGGCGGCCGGGGCACTGGGCGGTGGCGCCGGAGGACCGGCGGCCTGTGCCGCGGCGGGCGGCACCAGCGCGAGCAGGGCGATCGACAGGAGAAGCGCCGCCAGTCTTCGCGAGGGGCGCGACGACCGGTGCCGTCGCGGCAGAAACCTTGTCCGTCTCCTCGTCATCACGTGCACCTTCCGGTTGGTCGGCGGCCGGGACCCTGCAGGGTTCGATGAGAGAAAGTTTCGTTGGGCGCGGCGGAGAAGTTAACATGAAGATGTGTGCGAGGCCACAGGCCTGTCGGTAAGAGGTGTCAGAATGTCCGACACGCCCACGGCGAGCGGTTCGATGATCGGGAAGGCGACCTTGGCGGACTACACAGCAGACGCGCGGGCCGACGGGGACGGCAGCGCGAAGGGCGCTCCGAAGTCCGTCACCATCGCCTACATCGCCGAGTCGGCGGGGGTGTCGGTCCCGACCGTGTCCAAGGTGCTCAACGGGAAGTCGGGGGTGTCCGCGGACACGCGCGCCCGGGTCGAGGAGCTGATCAACCGCTACGGCTACCGCAAGCCGGCCGGAGCGGGCCGCAGCAACGTCGTGGAACTCGTGTTCCGCGAGCTGAGGGACATGTGGGCGGTGGAGATCATCCGGGGGGTGGAACGGGTGGCCCGCCGGCACCGCGTGGGGGTCATGGTGTCGGAGTTCGGGTTGCACGACACCACCGCGCCCGCCTGGGAGGACACGGTGTCCCGGCGCCCGAACTGCGTCCTGTCCGTGGCGCAGCTCTCCGAGGCCGAACGCGAGCAACTCACCGCGAAGGGGATCCCGTTCGTCGTCTTCGATCCCATCATGGAGCTGCCGGACGACGTCCCGTTCGTCGGCGCCACCAACTGGTCCGGCGGCCGGGCCGCGACCCGTCACCTGGCCGAACTGGGGCACCGGCGCATCGCGATGATCGGTGGGCCCGAGGACCAGCTGTGCTGCGCGGCCCGGCTGGACGGCTACCGCTCCGCGCTGCGGACCGCCGGCCTGCCGATCGATCCGGAGATCGTCGTGCACGCCGGCCTCACCAGGGAGGACGGCTGCGCCGCGGCGCGCACCCTGCTCGCCATGGCCGACCGCCCGACGGCGATCTTCGCGGCCAACGACCTCCAGGCCCTCGGCGTGTACCAGGCGGCGCGCGAGGCGGGCCTGCGTATTCCGGCCGACCTGAGCGTCGTCGGCTTCGACGACCTGCCGGTCGTGGCCTGGGTGGAGCCGCCCCTGACCACCGTCCATCAGCCCCTCACCGAGATGGCCGTGGCCGCGACCGAGCTGGCGCTCACCCTCGGCCGCGGCGAGAAGGCCCCCCAGGTCGGGCTGGAGATCGCTACCACCCTGACGGTGCGGGAGAGCACGGCACCGCCGAGCCGTTGACCCCCGCGAGGGCTGTCGCTAGCCTCCTCTGGAAACTATCCGAGCTTACTCGACGAAAGTTTCTTTCCGGTGAAAGTCCGAAGTGAAGGGACTCGATTTGCCGAGCACGTCCGCGAGGGACAACACCGTCAGCAACCCCGTCATCCCCGGATTCCACCCCGATCCCAGCGTCTGCCGGGCCGGCGAGGACTACTACCTCGCGTGCTCCAGCTTCGAGTACTTCCCCGGCGTGCCCGTCTTCCACAGCCGAGACCTGGTGCACTGGACCCAGATCGGCAACGCCCTGGACCGGCCGAGCCAACTGCGCCTGCCGCCCGACTCCACCTCGTCGGGCGGTCTCTACGCCCCCACGTTGCGTCATCACGACGGTCGCTTCTGGCTGATCGTCACCAACGTGAGCGGTGACGGAAACGTCCTGTTCACCGCCACCGATCCGGCCGGCCCCTGGTCCGAACCGATCCGGCTGCCCGGAGTGCAGGGCATCGACCCGGACCTCGCCTGGGACGAGGAGGGCAACTGCTGGTGCACCGTCGCCGGAGTCAGCCAGATCCGGATCGACCCCCGCACCGGGGAGACCTTCGGCGAGCCGCGGCGCCTGTGGTCCGGAGCGCCCGGTGCCAAGGCGCCCGAGGCGCCGCACCTGTACCACATCGGCGACTACTGGTACCTGCTCATCGCCGAGGGCGGCACCGAGCGGTGCCACGGTGTCTCGATCGCCCGTGGCCACACCCCATGCGGCCCGTTCGAACCCTGCCCGGCCAACCCGATCCTGACGCACCGCGGCACCGACCACCCCGTCCAGAACACCGGACACGGCGATCTGGTGCAGGGCCCGGACGGTTCCTGGTGGATGGTGTTCCTCGGAGTCCGGCCGCAGGGTGGCACGCCGGGCTGGCACGTGCTCGGCCGGGAGACGTTCCTGGCCCCGGTGACCTGGGTCGACGACTGGCCGGTCGTCGGCGAGGTGTCACCCGCCATGCCCCGGCCGCCCTGGCCGCTTCAGGAGCCTGCCGTCGTGCCGGTCCGGGACGACTTCGAGCTCAGCGAACTCGCCCCGGGCTGGATCTCGCCGCGCTCGCGTTCCGAGGAGAACTGCACCACCAAGGAACGAACCGGCTGGCTGAGTCTGCGCGCCCGGGGCGGATCGCTCGACGACCCGGAGGCCGTGTTCGTCGGCCGCCGCCAGCAGCACCTGTCCTGCCGCGCGCGGGCCCTGGTCGATCCGGCCGAGGGGCGTGGCGGTCTGGCCGTCCGGCTCGACGAGCAGCACCACTACGAGATCGAGACGACGCCGGCAGAGGTGCGGGTGATCGCCCGCATCGGTCCGCTGCGATCGGTGGTCGCGTCCCACCCGGTGACCGGCGGCCCGGTCGTGCTCAGGATCGAGACGTCCGTCGCACAGCACGTCACCGACGCGCGCCAGGGACCCGACACCGTCTCGCTCGGCGTGGAGAACGCGGAGGGCACGTTCGTCGAGCTCGCCGCGCTCGACGGCCGGTACCTGTCCACCGAGGTGGCCGGCGGTTTCACCGGCCGTGTGATCGGCTTGTACGCCTCGGCGGGCACCGTCCACTTCGACTGGTTCGACTACGAGCCACTGGAGGGCTGAGAGCACACGCCGGCTGGCGCTGAACGCCGCCCGTCGACCACGGTCAAGACCGGCTCCGCCGATCTTCGGCCGGAGCCGCAACCGTGACCTACCTTCCGTAGCCCGCCGCCGTCACGTTGGCCTGCACCGCGTTCTCGGTGGCGTCGGAGGGGTAGCCGGACGTCATCACGCCTTCGTAGAAGGTGCCGGCGGCGCCGTGGCTGTTGTCGCCGCCGATGCCGAGGATGATGGCTCCCTCCTTCTTCATCGGGTTGTAGCCCGCCACGTTGGGACGGACCCCGTTGTAGAAGGTGGACAGGCCGCCGGACTGGGCGTTTCCGCCGCGGATGGCCCAGCGGTTGGGTCCGCCCTTGATGACGGCGGTCAGATAACGGTGGCTGATCGACGGGTCGCCCGCGTTGTAGTGCTGGTTGACGCCGGAGAACAGGCCGTTCTCGAGGTCGGCCATGATCCAGGGGCCGTTGCCGCTGCCGTAGCCCCAGACCTTGATGTTGCCGAAGTAGATGGCCTCCATGGTGCCGTTGCCGTTGTCCCGGCTGTTGGTCTCGGCGTTGCCGTAGTCGAAGCAGCAGCCGCCGTTGTAGTGAGTGCCGTCGAGGACGGCGTACATGCCCTCCGGCTGGTCACCTCTGGCGACACCGTTGGTGTTGTTGTTGCGGTAGCCCGTGCCGGGGGCCACGTAGACGCCGTACGCCTTGCGGCCGCCGACCGTGATCGGCGCCGCGGTCGCGTTGGCTAGGTTGTCGTAGCCGCCCGCGGCCGGGCCGGAGAAGCCGCCGGGGGGTGCCTGGGTGAGGCGGTTGCCCCGGCCCGACTGGTCGTACACGACGGTGATGAGGCAGGTCGTGCGGGCGCAGAAGGAGTCCTGCGCGGCCGCGTTGGCGACCCCGCCGGGACTGAGAACGCCGATGTCCCGGGTGGCGTTGTCCGAGGCGCGGCGTACCTGGTACAGCGGGCCGTTGTAGGAGGCGTACAGCGCGCGGGTCGTGCTGTGCGCCGCTACGCAAGGGGTGCCGCCCGCGGCGTACAGGTCGCACGGTGCCGAGGTGGCGGCCGCGACGGCGGGGGCGGCCGGTGCGGTGCCGGCGAGCACGCCGGCGCTGAGCGCGGCGGCCGCTCCGGTGGCGAGCAGGGCGCGCTGCAGGGGCCGTAAGCCTGGTCGGACGGGCATGAGTGAGCTCCTTCGGTGGTGGGGGGTGACTCTCGCGCGGTGACGGGAGGGGGCGTCAGAACCGCGTGCGGGGAGGGAGCCGGCGTACAGGGCGAGTCTGTGGCGCGTTCGCAGGCATGCCGGACTCCTCGGTCAGGTTGACGAGCGGATGCGGGTGCGGTGAGCCGTCGCGCTTTGCCTGTTGTCGCGGAGCCGAGGGATGCGTCGCGGTCGGCCGTTCCCTGACAGAATGGCCGAAATCCCGAACGGTGCTCGGCACTTCGGACTCTCAGGATGATAGGAGTCCCGTCGCAGACGTCAATGCCTCTCGCGTCACTGAAGCGCTCAGCCGAAGAACACCTCGAACTCGTCGTAGAGCGGCAGATCGACCTTCTTGGTCCGGCCCGTGACGTCGGTGAGGGGTACGCGGACGACGCGGGTACCGGTCAGCGCCACCATCTTGCCGAAGTCGCCGTCCCTGACGGCGTCGATGGCGTGCAGCCCGAAGCGCGTGGCCAGCCACCGGTCGAAGGCGCTGGGGGTGCCGCCGCGCTGGACGTGGCCGAGTACCGTGGTGCGGGCGTCCGTGCCGGTGCGCCGCGAGATCTCGCGCGCCAGCCACTCGCCGACACCGGACAGGCGGACGTGACCGAACTCGTCCACCGTCTGGTCCCTCAGGACCATCTGCCCGTTCTTGGGGACGGCCCCTTCGGCCACCACGACGATCGGCGCGTAATTGATCTTGAATCGGCTCTGCACCCACGCACAGACCTGATCGACGTCGAACGGCCGTTCAGGGATGAGGATCGCGTTCGCGCCGCCGGCGACGCCGGCCTGCAGGGCGATCCATCCCGAGTGCCGCCCCATCACCTCCACCACGAGTGTGCGCATATGCGATTCGGCCGTGGTGTGAAGACGGTCTATCGCCTCGGTCGCGATGCCCACGGCCGTGTCGAACCCGAAGGTGTAATCGGTGCCGTACACGTCGTTGTCGATGGTCTTCGGCACACCGACCAGATCGACCCCCTGCCGGCTCAGCTCGGCGGCCACACCGAGCGTGTCCTCGCCGCCGATCACCACGAGCGCGTCCACGCCGTGCGCGGCGAGGGTGTCCCGTACCCGGCGCGGGCCGTCGTCGTGCTTGAAGGGGTTGGTGCGGGAGGAGCCGAGGATGGTGCCGCCGCGCGGGAGAATTCCCCGCACGCTGGAGATGTCCAGCGGGACGACGCTGCCGCCGAGCGCGCCGCGCCAGCCGTCCCGAAGCCCGACGAAGTCGAAGGCGTACTCCTGGACGCCCTTGCGGACGACGCTGCGGATCACCGCGTTCAGACCGGGACAGTCGCCGCCGCCGGTCAGCACTCCGACCTTCATGGCTTCCTCCCTCGCACCGGTCACACCATGGGGGCGCGCCTCGCACCACGGGGTCACGCCCTTACGGCGATCTCCCTCCAGCGTCCTCCCACAGACCGGCGGTGACCACTCCACGGCCGGTACACGGACGTCGGGTGCCCGACGAAGGCGTCCGGTCCGGGGGCGTACTCGACCCCCGCGCTACCGGCACCCCCTCGCACCCGGGCCGTCCGGCTTGGGTGGGGCCGGGACGCGCGGAAGAATGGGACCGTAGGCGATGCGGCGGAACCCGGAGGCCGCTGTGAACGAGCACGAGAACCTCACCTCGGACGCCGAGGCCCGGCGGGACCTGCCCTCCCGCCCCCGGGGCTCCGGGCAGCCCCCACGACAGGACACGCTTGTCCGCTACCTGGGCGCCGTGGCCACGGCCGCGGCCGCACACGCCGGCACCCAGTGGACCCCGGCGGCCCCGGCGGGCCGGACGCCGAGATCGGAGCCCACGCCCGAACCCGGGCTGCCGCTGGTGCGCGACGTGATGGACGTGCCCGCCGCCTCCCTCCGCGACGAACTGCCGTACCGGGACATCGCCCGTCTGCTGGCCCGTGAGCAGGTCGGCGCCGTCCCGGTCGTGGACGCGGAGGACCACGTGGTCGGTGTCGTCTCGGAGAACGACCTGCTGGCGAAGGTCGCCTTCGAGGCCTCCGGCCACCGGCCCGGACCCATCGGCAGGCTGCGCGAGCGGCGGCTGCACGGCAAGGCCCGCGGTGAGACCGCGGCCGACCTGATGACCAGCCCGGCCATCACGGTGCTGCCCGGTGCCACCGTCGCCGAGGCCGCCTGGCTCGCCGCGCTGTCCCGGCTGAAGCGGATCCCGGTCACCGACCGCGAGGGCCGACTGGTCGGCGTCGTACGCCGGGAAGCGCTGCTGCAGGTGCTCATCAGGGACGACGCCGGGATACGGGCCGAGGCCGAGGCCAGGATCGCAGCCTGCTGCCCGCCGGGGGACCGGGACAGCGTGGAGGTGGCCGTGCACGACGGCGTGGTGGAACTGACCGGGCGGATGTCCCCGGCGACGGCGGCCCGGCTGGTGGCGGAGGTCGACGGCATCGCCGACGTGGTCGAGGTGAAGAACCTGCTCACCGCATGACCGCTGCCGCTCCGCGCGCACGGCCGACCGTCGCCCCGGGCGGAGCACCCACCGACGGGCGCCGTCCGGCCGCGCAGGAGGGCCGAACGGCCCAAGCGCGGTCGTTCAACACCGCACAAGCTGGATGTGCGGAGCATTTCCGGCACCTGCCGGAGTCCGGCCCGTGGCCATCGTCGTAGGCGCCGGAACCCGGTCCCGCGGACGTCGCGGGCGTGCCGGGTGCGGTGCCCTCTCCTTCGAGGAGTACCCCAATCCCCTCCGCGGCGCATGTGCGGCGTACTCGCGGTCGATGTCCGTGGCGCATCGAGCGCACAGGTGGCCAGACAGAGGAGAAGCGATGTCGCACACGGCTGAGTGGAAGGTTCGCCTCCACCTCTTCGAGGACGACGACGGAACGACGAAGGCCCACGCGGTGCTGGACACCGGTACCACGGCGCTCACCGGACACGGATCCGCACACTGTCATCCGGCGGACGCGAACGTGCCGGAGATCGGTGACGAACTCGCGGCGGGCCGGGCCATGGTGGACCTCGCGCACCAGCTGCTGAGCGCCGCTGAGCGGGACATCGAGGGCATGGGTGCGCCCCGGCCGGGTCCCCGCCAGGCCGCCGGGTGGCCCTTGTGATCAACGGGTGGTGGCGGGCCGCCCGGACCGGCGTCCGCACCACCTGGTCGTGTTTCGCCGGTCCGTGTGTCGCGGTGGTTCGTCGGCGGTGCGACCGTGTTCACAGGGGGCCGTTCGGCAACCGGATGCACAGGGTGGTGGCGGCGATGGAACTCCCGCTGGTCGTGGGCGTCGACGGATCGGACTCCAGCCTGCGGGCGGTCGACTGGACGGTGGACGAAGCGGCACGGCACGGACTGTCCCTGCGCCTGGTGCACGCCTCCTTGTGGGAGCGTCACGAGGGAGCCCTGCCGTCCTTCGGCACCGCCCGCCCGGCCGAGGAGGTCGTGGCCGAGCACGTCGTCGCCTCCTGCACGGAACCCGTCGGGCTCCGCGATCCCGAGGTGAAGGCGTCGGGCGAGGTACTGCCCGAGGATGCCGTGACCGCGTTGCTGCGAGCGGCACCCGAGGCGTTCGCCCTGGTCACCGGCTCTCGTGGGCGGGGCAGGATCGCCGGTCTGCTCCTGGGGTCGGTCAGCCTCGCGGTCGCGGCGCGTGCCGTGTGCCCGGTCGTCGTCGTGCGCGGAGCGGAACCCGGTCTGCGCGGAACCCCCGGCCGGCTCGTGGTCGGCATCGGCGAGCCGGCCGGGGGCGCGGGCGCCGTGCGCTTCGCCGTCCGCGAGGCCGAGGTGCGGGGCTGCGCCCTGACGGCCGCGCGGGCCTGGCGCATTCCCGCCCATAAACCCCTGAACCACATGCTGATCGCCGACGCTGCCGCCCGGTCGCGCGAGGACCAGGCCTCCGCCGGCCTCGACGACGCCCTGCGAAAGGCCGTGACGGAGCACCCCCGGGTCGTCGTCCACCGTCACCCGGTGGAAGGCTCCGCCCATCGGGTCCTGCTGGAGGCATCCGCCGACGCCGACCTCGTCGTCGTCGGCGCGCGGCGGCGCCAAGGTGACTTCGGGCTGCAACTGGGCAGGGTCGCCCACACCCTGCTGCACCACGCCAGTGCCCGGTCGCCGTCGTCCCCCAGCAGGTCTGAGGGATGACGGAGTGGACCTGGGAGTGGACGGGCTACGAACCCGCCGCCGAGCGGCTGCGTGAATCGCTGTGCACGCTCGGCAACGGCTACTTCGCCACACGGGGCGCGGTACCGGAGAGCCGGGCGAGCCTGGTGCACTGCCCGGGCACCTACGTGGCCGGGTGCTACAACCGCCTGGAGTCGACCGTGGCGGGGCGGCAGGTGGTGAACGAGGACCTGGTCAACCTCCCGAACTGGCTGCTTCTCCGGTTCCGGCTGCGCCGCACCGGGGGAGCGTGGGGCCAGTGGTTCTCCCCGGACAGACATGTCCTTCTCGACCACCGGCACACCCTCGACCTGCGTCGTGGCACGCTCACCCGTACCTTCCGCCACCGGGACGACGAGGCGGGCGTGCTCCGGGTCGAACAGACCCGCCTGGTGCACATGGGAGACCCGCATCTGGCCGCGCTGCGGACGGTGTTCACGGCCGAGGACTGGTCGGGGGAGATCGAGATCGAGTCCTCCCTCGACGCAGAGGTGATCAACGGCAACGTGCACCGCTACCGCGCCCTGGACCGCCGCCATGTGAACCGTGTGCGCACGGCGGCGCGGGAACCCCACACCGTCTGGCTGAAGTGCCGGACCAGCGCCTCGGACATCGGTGTCGCCCTGGCCGCCCGGACGGTCGTGGCCGGCGCCACCGCGGCCTCGTCGGAGCTTCGTCCCGCCCGCCGCCGCGCCGTCCACCGACTGGTGGTGCCGGTCGCCTCCGGCCGGCCCGTCGCCGTGGAGAAGACCGTGGCGCTGCACACCTCACGCGACACGGCGATCAGCGACCCGCTCGCGGAAGCGGTCGACCGGGTGTCCGCGGCGGCGGGCTTCCCCACCCTGCTGGAGTCCCACGTCGCGGCCTGGGAGCGGTTGTGGCGGCGGGCGGACATCCAGGTACCCGGCCAGGCCGGCCGCGTCCTGCGCTTCCACCTCTTCCACGTCCTGCAGACGCTGTCCCCGCACACCGCGGACCTGGACGTGGGCGTCCCGGCCAGGGGGCTGCACGGCGAGGCCTACCGCGGTCATGTCTTCTGGGACGAGCTGTTCGTCCTGCCGTATCTCAACCTGCGCTTCCCGGAGGTCTCCCGGGCGCTGCTGAACTACCGCCACCGCCGCCTCCCGCGGGCCTGCCGGGCCGCCGCCGAGCTCGGGCGGGCCGGTGCGATGTACCCGTGGCAGAGCGGCAGCGACGGCCGTGAGGAGACCCCGCAATGGCATCTCAACCCGCACTCGGGGCGCTGGCTGCCCGACCGGTCCCGGCTGCAGCACCACGTGGGTTCGGCGGTCGCCTACAACGTGTGGCAGTACTGCGAGGCCACCGGGGACACCGAGTTCCTGCACACCAAGGGAGCCGAGACGCTGCTGCAGATCGCCCGGTTCTGGGCGGACGTCGCGGTCCTCGACCCCGCCACTGACCGCTACCGCATCCGGGGCGTCGTCGGTCCCGACGAGTACCACGACGGCTACCCGGGCGCCGCCCTGCCTGGACTGGACGACAACGCGTACACCAACGTCATGGCCGCCTGGGTCCTCGCCCGCGCCCTGGACCTCGTACGGCGGCTTCCCGTGTGGCACCGGGAGGAGCTGTTCGACCGGCTGCGGCTGGACGGCGGCGAACTCCTGAAGTGGGACGAGGTCTCCAGGCGGCTGCGGGTGCCCTTCCACCGGGGTGTCATCAGCCAGTTCGAGGGCTACGACGACCTCGCCGAGCTCGACTGGGAGGCGTACCGGGCCCGCTACGGCGGCATCCGGCGGCTGGACCGGATCCTCGAGGCCGAGGGTGACACGGTCAACCGCTACAAGGCGTCCAAACAGGCCGATGTCCTCATGCTCGGTTACCTGTTCTCCCCCGGGGAGCTGCGGAGCCTGTTCCGGCGTCTCGGATACGGCCTGGACGACGAGATCTGGCGCGGAACCGTCGACTACTACCTCCGGCGCACCAGCCACGGCTCCACGCTCAGCGGACTCGTCCACGGCCTCGTCCTCGCCAGGGCCAGACGAGCCGAGGCATGGAATTACGTCCGCGAGGCCCTGGAGGCGGACGTCGCCGACATCCAGGGCGGCACGACCGGTGAGGGCATCCATCTCGGAGCCATGGCCGGGACCCTCGATCTCGTCCAGCGCGGCCTCACGGGACTTCAGGCCCGCGAGGACGCGCTGTGGCTGGACCCGGTCCCCCTCCCGGCGCTTTCCGAGTACGGCTTCTCGCTGCGCTACCGCGGTCACTGGGGAGTCGGCGTCCGGCGCCGGAGCGGACGGCTGGAGATCGGTGTGCCCGACTCCGAGGAGTCACCGATCCGCGTGATACTGGCCGATCGGGCCGTCACCGTCGCACCCGGGGAGACCCGCACGCTCCAGCTGCCGGAGCGCTGATCCGCCGCGGACGGGCGGGTCCGGCCGCTCGTGCGTCCCTGTCAGTAGCCGACCCTGAAACGGCGGTCGAGGTGCCGTGGGTGGTCGATCTCGTCGACCAGCGCGACCGCGTAGTCCTCGTAGGAGACACGGGCCTGGCCGCCGGCGCCCGTGACGGGGTCGTCCGGCGAGCTGTCCTGCGGACTGTTGATGGTGGAACGGCCAGAGGGGGACGGTGAGTCAGAGGGTGCGGCCGAACAGGTCCAGCAGCACGGTCCAGTGCAGTTCGGCGGCCTCGGCGTCGAAGCGGTCGGTGTCGGCCATGGTGTAGCCGTGGTCGGCACCGGCGTAGACGTCGCTGTGGTGCCGGACGCCCGCCTCGGTGAGGGCCTTGTCGAGGCGCTCGATCTGCTCGGGCGGCATCGAGGGGTCCTGGTCGGCGTGGCCGAAGTACACCTCCGCGGTGATCCGGTCGGCGAGCAGGTGGGGGCTGTCGGGAGCGTCGGTGGCCAGGCCCGCGCCGTGGAAGCCGGCCGCGGCGGCCACCCTCTCCGGGTGGGCGCCCGCTGTGAGCAGGGCCAGGCGGGCGCCCAGGCAGTAGCCGGACACGCCGACCGGTCCGTCGGCGGCCTCGGGACGCGCGGCCAGCCAGTCGAGATACGCGGCGGCGTCGCGGGCCACCACGTCCCCGGTGAGTCCACCCGCGACCGGGACGATCTGCTCGAACAGAGCCGGCCGGTCGGCATCGCTGATGAACTCGGGCAGGGCGAACACCGGTGCCCGCCCGTGCCGGTGGAAGACGTTGGGGACCAGCACCGTGTAGCCCGCTCCGGCGAGCCGGTCGGCCATCGTCCTGAGCTGCGGGCGCAGACCGAAGGCGTCCATGTAGAGCAGCACGGCGGGGTGGGCGGCGCCGTCGTCCGGGTACGCGAAGTAGGCGTCGGCGGAGCCGTCCTGGGTGGGGACGTCGACGGTGGTGCCACGTACGGCGGTCATGCGGATCTCTCTTTCCGGTGTGCTGGTTCGGTGGTTCAGCCGGTGTGGACGCTCGGTCCGGTGACGGCGTCGAAGGCGTGGGCGAACGCTCCACCGATGGTGCTCGGTCGGATGGTACGACCTTCAGGAAAGCGCCGCGTAAAGAGCGACTGTGAACGGATATGGGTGCTCCCGGCAGAATGATCGTATGACCCTCAACTGTGCTGTGCTGGACGACTACCAGGGCGTCGCCCTGACCCTGGCGGACTGGAGCGCCCTCGTCGGCAAGGTCGAGGTGCGCACGCTCCGCGAACACATCACCGACCGGGACCGGCTCGTGGCCGAACTCGCCGGCTGCGAGATCATCGTGGCCATGCGGGAGCGCACCCCCTTCGACGCCGGCCTCCTGCGCCGCCTGCCCCGGCTGCGTCTGCTGGTGACCACCGGCATGCGCAACGCCTCCATCGACCTCGCCGCGGCGGCTGCGCAGGGCGTGACCGTCTGCGGGACGGCGAGCAGTTCCACCCCGCCCGTCGAACTGACCTGGGCGCTGCTCCTCGGTCTCGCCCGGCACGTCACCGCCGAGAACCGGGCCCTGCGCGGGGGCGGCCCCTGGCAGTCCACCGTGGGCCAGGACCTCGAGGGCCGGACCCTGGGTCTGCTCGGACTCGGCAAGATCGGGTCCCGGGTGGCCCGTGTCGCCACCGCCTTCGGCATGGAGGTCCTCGCCTGGAGCCAGAACCTCACCGCCGAACGGGCGGCCGACGCAGGCGCCCGACTCGCCTCCGGCAAGGAGGACCTGCTCCGCCGCAGCGACTTCGTCTCCGTCCACCTCGTCCTGTCCGACCGCACCCGCGGCCTGCTCGGTGAGCCGGAGTTGCGCGCCATGCGCCCGCACGCCTTCCTGGTCAACACCTCCCGCGCCCCCATCGTCGACCGATCGGCACTCCTGCGCGCTCTGCGGGAGGGCTGGATCGCCGGGGCGGGGCTCGACGTCTTCGAGACGGAGCCGCTCCCCGCCGACGACCCCCTGCGGTCCCTGGCGAACGTGCTCGCCACCCCGCATCTCGGCTACGTCACCGAACGGAACTACCGCACCTTCTACACGCAAGCGGTGGAGGACATCACCGCCTTCCTCGCCGGCACCCCGGTCCGGCTGCTGACGGGCGGCTGAGCGGCCCGTTCAGTCGCCGACGGGGGAGAAGCCGGGCGGTACCCGCTGGACAGGGAGGGCGTCCCGGGTGATGGGACCTTGCCGAGGTCGAGGGCGCCTTCTCCCGCGTCGACGGCGTCGACACGGAAGTGGATCGCCACGCGGGAGCAGCCTCGAAGTCGGTGATCAGCGCACGGACGCCGGCGAGCCGGGCGACCCTACGTGGACCAGTCAGTCCTCGGTTCGGCCGGAGCCCCCAGCCGGGCCCGCCCAGCGCGAATACCGCGCGAGGTATTGGCGCCCCCCATATGACTGCGTAGACATGTCTGCGCAGTCATGCGGCGCGGAGAGGAGCCACCGACGACACGACGCTCGACTGGCTCGCCGCCTACGCCCACGCGGGCGGCCACCTGATCCTCGGCCCGCGCACCGGCTACGCCGACCACGAGGCCCGGACCCGGCGTGAACCGGCGCCCGGCCGCCTCACCGAAGCCGCGGGCGTCGGCTACGACGAGTTCGGCAACCTGCGGCGCGAGATTCCGGTCCGCGCCGTGGCCGACGGCCCGCTGCGGCTGCCCGAGGACGCGACCGCCACCCGGTGGGTGGACGGCCTCACCGTGACCGATGCCGACGTACTGGCCGAGTACCGCCACCCCCACTTCGGCCGCCGGCCCGCGGTCACCACCCGCCGCCCCGGAGCGGGCCGGGTGACCTGCGTCGGCACGGTACCGGGCCGCGGCCTCGCCCGGGCGCCGGCCGCCTGGCCGGCCCCGTCGGGGGTCAGCGGCCGGCGGAACCTGCCACCGACGGTCACCGCGGCGACCGGCACAGCGCCCGGGGGACACCGCGTCCATGATCCACAGCTGGAGCTGGGAGTCACCGCTCACGAGCCGCCGGCCCAGGACGAGCGTGGCATCCGCGGCGGTGTGCCGCTTACGGTGTACTGGTGGCCGTTCCTGAGGTTTTCGGGAGGCAGACGTGACGGTGAGCCGGCTCGGGTTGGTCGTGCACGGCGGGCGTGAGAGAGCCGCGGAGGCCGCCCGCACCGTACGTGAGTGGTGCGCCGAACACGGCGTGCCGTGCGCGGACATCGACGTGTGGCGGGACGGCGGGCGGCACAGCGCCCGGGAGGAGGTCGACGCCGCCGGTGATCCCGACCTCATCGTCACGCTGGGCGGCGACGGCACCTTCCTGCGCGGCGCCCGGCTCGCCGCCGAGCACGACGCCATGGTCCTCGGTGTCGACCTGGGACGGGTGGGTTTCCTGACGGAGGTGCCGTTCGCGGAGGTGCGCGCGGCCCTGGACGCCGTACGGGAGGACCGGGTCGACGTGGAGAGCCGCATGCTGCTGACCCTGCGCGCCTCGTGCCGGCTGAAGGTACCGGCGGAGATGGAGGCGCTGATGCGGTACGGTCGCGGGCCGCTCCTGCCGCCTCCCCGGGTGCGCACCGACTGCCAGGTGGACGACGAATGGGGCATCCCCCTGAACGTCTACGCGCTGAACGACATCGTCCTGGAGAAGCTGTCCAGGGACCGTCAGGTGTCGGTCGGGGTCTATGTCTCCGGCCGGCTCCTGGCGTCCTACTCCGCCGACGCCCTGCTGGTGGCGACCCCGACCGGCTCGACCGCGTACAGCTTCGCCGCCGGGGGACCCGTGGTCTCGCCGCGAGCCGAGGGACTGGTGTTCACGCCGGTCGCCCCGCACATGGCGTTCGACAGGTCGGTCGTGACGGCGCCGGACGAGCCCGTCGGGCTGCGCGTGCTGGAGCGGTCGGGGCAGGCCGCGGTCAGCATCGACGGCCAGCTGCGCGGCGTGCTGGATCCGGGGGACTGGATCGGCGTGTACGCGGCGCCGCGCCGGCTGCGGGCGGTCCGGCTGGGCCCGATGGACTTCTACGGCCGGCTGCGCGAGCGGATGAACCTGACCGACGCCCCGGCCGCGGTCGCCGATGGCAGCCCCCCACCGCTGTGGTCGGTGACGACCCCGCCGCCCGGGGACCTGGCCCATCTGACGCTGCTCACCGATCCGGGCGCCGACGACCCGGACTCCTGGTGATGTGACCGGTGCGTCCGGCCCTCCGTCAGCCGACGGGCGTGGACCGGATGGCGGCGATGTCGAACTGGAGGCGTACCTTCTCGCTGACCATGGCTCCGCCCTCGGCCAGTCTGGCGTTGTACGTCAGGCCCCATTCGGAGCGGTTGATGGTGGTCGTCCCGTCGAATCCGACCCGCTCGTAGCCGAAGGGGTCGGTGACCCGTCCGATGTAGGTGAGTTCCAGGACGACGGGACGGGTGGCGTTCCTGATGGTGAGGTCGCCGGTCATGCGGTAGACGTCGGTGCCCGCGAGTTCCACGGCGGTGCTCACGAAACGCATGCGCGGATAGGCCGCGGCGTCCAGGAAGTCACGGCCCACCAAGTGGGCGTCGCGTTGTTCCACGCCGGTGTCGACGCTGCCGGTGGACAGTACGATCTCCGCCTTCGAACGCGCGGGATTCCGCCCGTCGAAGTAGAGCCGGCTCTGGTACTCCGTGAATGCCCCGCGCACCGTCGTCACCATGGCGTGCCGCACGGAGAAGCCGATCCGGCTGTGCGCCGGGTCGATCATCCACTCTCCGGTCAGCGCCGCCAGTGAGGGGTCCTGCAGGCCGGAAGCGGCGAAGGCCTCTGGTTCGGCGGTGAGTTGGGAGGATGTGGCGGAAGCCGAGCGGCGCAGGGACGCACCGCGGTTGAACAAGTTCATGATTCACCTAGTTACTGCACCGAAGATATCCCCGCAAGCCTTCTCCGGGATCATCAGCGGTCAGAATCCGTACCGACAGGCTTATACGCCAACACTTCACGGCTGATTGCCACGCCATCCACACAAGCCCGCCACGGAATCATCAAGGAGCGGGTGGTGTGAATTTCCCGTATTTCGCCGGTGGCGTCTTTTCCGAGTGCCTACGCGGTCTTCTCGCGGGTCTCGGGGGTCCACGGGCCCGCGCAGGCAACCCCGGAGGGCGCTGACCCCTCATACCAGTCGGCGAAAGCGCCGTACCGAACCGGAACCTGTAAGGAGCGCCTGTTGGCCCGCCAGTTGTCCCGTCGCAGGTTCATGGTCTACTCGCTCGCCGCGTCCACCCTGACCGTCGCGGCCCCCCTCGCCTGCGACGCGTCGGCCGCGGAAGGCGCCGAGCCCGCCGGGCGTCCGGGGCGCTCCGACGTCCTCGTGACCGGCACCGACGAGGAGATGCTGGTCCTCGAGGTCACCGAAGCGAACAAGGTCGTCGTACGGCTGCCGCGCGTCGAGGTCGGCCAGGGCGTCACCACCGCCGTCGCCATGATGATCGCCGAGGAACTGGACGCCCGGCTCGCCGACGTCGACGTGCCGCTCGCCGAGGCCCGCGCCAAGGGCAACCAGTACACCGGCGGTTCCAGCTCGGTGAGTTCGCTGTACGGCCCGGCCCGCGAGCTCGCGGCCACGGCGCGCGCCAAACTGGTGACCGCGGCGGCCAGGCGCTGGAACCTTCCCGCGCGGTCGCTGCACACCAAGGACACGAAGGTGGTCGCGCCGGACGGGCGTTCGGCCACCTTCGGATCCCTGACCGCGAGCGCCGCCCGGATCCGCCGTCCCGCCGTCTCCAGCAGACCCAAGCCCGCCTCCCGGCACCGGGTGATCGGCCGGCCCACCACCCGTATCGACGCCAGGGACATCGTCACCGGCAAGGCGAAGTACACCGGCGACCTGACGGTGGCCGGAGCGAAACCGACCGTGGTGGCCCGGCCGCCCACGCTCGGCGGCAAGGCCGTGTCCGTCGACGACCGGGTGGCCCGCACGATGCCCGGTGTGCACGCGGTCGTCAGGACCGCCGGTGGGGTCGCCGTGGTGGCGGAGACCTTCCACCACGCCTTCCAGGCCAGGGACGCCCTGCGGATCACCTGGGCCCCCGGTCCGCTCGTGGCGCTGTCGGACGCCGGCATCCGCTCGCGGCTGCGGGCCGCCGTGCCCCGGCAGGGGACCCCGCCACGCGGAACGACGCAGGTCGAGGGCGAGTTCGAGTTCGCCTTCGTCAGTCATGCGCCGATGGAGGTGCTGACGGCGGTGGCGGACGTGCGCCCCGGCCGTGCCGAGATCTGGTTCTCCTCCCAGACACCGATGGACGCGCGGGACAGCATCGCCTCGGCGATCGGGCTGCCCAAGGGGAGAGTACGGGTCCATGTGATCCGGGGCGGCGGTTCGTTCGGCCGGAGGCTGAACTACGACGTGGCGATCGAGGCAGCCCTCATCTCGAAGGCGGCACGCCGCCCGGTGAAGCTGATGTGGAGCCGCGCCGACGACATCCGGCACGGCAGGATGCGCCCGGCCAGCCACCACCGCATCCGGGCCAGCCACGCCGCGGGCAGGGTGGTGGCGTTCACCCACACCATGGCTTCGGTGAGCGAGTCGTACGAGGGGCGGGGACTGTCGGCCCAGGGCGGGAGGGCCCCGGTCGGAGTCCGTGCCGCCGGCCCGCTGCCCAGCGACAGCGGCCTGTACAACTTCGGCCGCGTCTCCGGGGACTCGGGCTCGGTCGAACTGGCGATGCCGCTCGGCGCGTGGCGGTCGGTGGACTCCGGGACGATGCGCACCGCGGAGGAGGTCCTCGTGGACGAGGTGGCCGCGAGCCTGGGCGAGGACCCGGTCGCCTTCCGGCGCGCCACGCTCCGCAACAAGGCCGTCAGAGGCGTACTCGACAAGGTCGCCGCCGCCGGGGACTGGGGGCGGGCCATGCCGGCCGGCCAGGCACAGGGTGTCGCCGTCCACGAGGAGTACGGCTCTTGCGTCGCCTGCCTGGCCGAGATCGACGCCACCGACCCGAAGAACCCCCGGGTGACCAAGGTGGTGATGGCTGCCGACGTCGGAATCGCCGTCAACCCCAGGGGCCTTCAGGCCCAGCTCATGGGCACCGCGATCGACGGCATCTCCACCGTCCTCCAGGCCGGCCTCCACATCGACCGCGGCGCGGTACGCGAGAGCAGCTACGCCGACTTCCACTACGCCCGCCAGCGGCACTCCCCGCCGCACTTCGAGGCGCACGTCATGCCCTCCGGGCGGGAACCGGGCGGCGCGGGGGAGCTCGGCGTTCCGGCCGCGGCCGGTGCCGTCGCCAACGCCTACGCCCGGGCCACCGGTACCAAGCCCCGCCGCTTCCCCCTGAACTTCTGACACTCGCGAGAAGGTGCCGATGCCCTCCTACTCCTTCGTCCTCAACGGCAAGCCCGTCACCGTCGAGGCGCCCGCCGGCATGCCGCTGCTGTGGGTGCTGCGGGACCTGCTGCACGTCACCGGACCCAAGTACGGCTGCGGTGTCGGTGTCTGCCGCGCCTGCACCAGCCATCTCGACGGCGAGGAGGTCCAGCCCTGCGTCGTGCCGGTCGCCGACTGCGCGGACCGCGAGGTCACCACCATCGAGGGCCTGGCCGACGGCGACACCCTGCACCCCGTGCAGCAGGCCTGGCTCGACCGCGACGTCGCCCAGTGCGGCTTCTGCCAGCCGGGCCAGATCATGGCCGCGGCGGCCCTGCTGAAGAAGACGGCCGACCCGACCGACGCCGACATCGACCGGATCGAGAACGTGTGCCGCTGCGGCACCTACTCCCGGATCCGCGAAGCGATCAAGAAGGCCGCGGCCACCGGGTGACGTCTGCGGGCCCGGTGACCGCCGGCGCCTCAGCGGCGCAGCGCCTCGAAGGCCTGCCGGGCGGCGATCCCGATGGCGAGGTCGATGTCGGGTGCCAGGCTCGCCCGCCGGTCGGAGCGGGTGAGCGCGGCGATGGCCACCCGGTCACCGGACTCTGCCTCCACCACGCCGATCTCGTGCCGCAGATGAAGAAACGTGCCCGTCTTGCCGCTCACCCGGACGGTGTCCGCGCGCAGTTCGCTCGCCAGCCGGTGCGCGAAGACCTGCAGCCCCATCAGCCGGCGCAGTTCCGCCGTGGCGTCGCCATGGGCTATCTCGTCCCGCCAGACGCGCTGCAGCAGGGTGACGAGCGCCGTGGCGGACCCCAGATTGGCGTGGGCCGGGTCCAGAGTCTCGATGGTGTGCCGCCCCGAGCGGTCGTCGCGGATGGCGAGCTCCAGGGCGAGCGAGAAGTCGTTGCCCGCGGCGCCCGCCGCGCATCGGTACATGCGGTCGAGCCGGTGCCGCACCCGGATCCCGGGGCATCCCCAGGCGCCCAGGCGGGCGTCGGCGTCCGCCACCGGGACGAGGTCGAGCAGTGCGTCGGCGGCGGCGTTGTCGCTCACCGAGAGCATGAGGAAGACCAGGTCGCCGACGGCCACGGTGGCCGGGTGCCGGAAGGCCGCGAGACCGGTGGGCCCGACACTGCTGGTGGCCGGGTCGACGGTCACCTGCCGGCCGGCGTCCAGTTCCCCGGCCGCGATCCGGTCCAGCACGACCAGCGCCAGCGGGACCTTGACCACCGAGGCGAGGGGCACCGGCTCGTCGGCGTCGAAGCCGAGTTGCTCACCGGTGTCGATGTGACGGGCGAGGAACGAGCCGCGGACACCGGTCTCCGCCCAGTCCGCGGCGATCGCCTCGGCGACGTCGAGGAGGACGGCGTCGTCCCCGACGCAGGCCGGACGCCGACCGGGCCCGGCGCTCATCCGCGCGCCGCCAGCCGCGACGAGGCGCCCTCCGCGGACGCCCAGGACGACGCGGGCCCCTCGTCCGCCGATGCGCCGATCGCGGCCGCCAGCAGTGCGACAAGCCAGTCCGGCACGGCCGCCGCACCCTGACTCCGGTCCGACCCCGGCTCGTACCCCCGGTGCAGCGACGCGTCGGCCAGCCGCGCCCACCGCGCACCGTTCCGACGGGCGAACGACTCCGCGCACAGCAGCGTCACCCGCCCGGCGAGGGTCTCGGCGAGCGCGGTGGCGGACGGCCCGGCCGGACGGACCACGTGCTCCGGCAGCCCGGCCCTGGCCGCCGCACGACGCAACCGGTCCTGGGCGTGCGGGACCTGGTCCTCCGCCATGGTGAGGATCGGCTGCGCGGCCCGCCGCTCGCGCGGCGCGCCGCGACCGCGTGCCGGGCGCAGATCCTCCAGGTGGACCGTGCGCCGACGGGACTGCTGCCGGAGCCCTGCCGCGCCGGGAGGCGCTTCGTCCGGCGCGTTCGGCGGCGCCGAAGCCAGACCGAGCGGCACACGCAGGGCGGCGTTCTCCGGGGGGACGCGCAGCAGCGCGTACGTCAGGGACCCGGCGGCCAGGCCCGCGACCCGCTCGGCCGGGGGCAGTTCGTGCACGCCGAGCGGAATGCCGTGCTGCGTACCGGCTCGGATCACCCGCGCCAGCGCCGCCGGGCCGCAGTCCGCGGGGACGCCCACGCCGCGTACCGCCGTCTGCCGGGCCGATCCCGCGACGTGTCGCAACCGCTCGGCCCGGTCCAGCACGTCCCTCGCGTACGGCAGGAGGAGCCGGCCGAACTCGGTGACCGTGACCTGCCGCCGCGAACGGTCGAACAGCAGGCCGCCGAAGTGTTCCTCCAGCGTCTTGACGCGTCGGCTCAGGAGCGGCTGTGCGATACCGAGGCGGTCGGCCGCGCGGGAGAAGCCGGCCTCGTCGACGGCCGCCACGTACGCCTCCAGATGTGCGAGCAGATCCACCCTGCAGTCATATCAACTAGTTATGGAGCGTTGAAAGTTCACTCTTGGACATGGGAGAGGTCCGGCTGTTTCGCTGTGCGCATGACCACTGCAACCCCTTTTCCGCGACGTGGCCTGCTCAAGGCCGGGCTCGCCGTGTCCACCGCCGTTCTCGCCTCCACCGCGTCGGCACCGACCGCGTCGGCCGCGCAGAACTCCGCATCGAGCGACATGGAAGGCGAGTTGCGCGACCTCGAACAGAGGTACTCGGCGCGCCTGGGCGTGTTCGCGCGCAATCTCCGCACCGGGCAGGTCGTTTCCCACCGGGCGGGGGAGCGGTTCGCGATGTGCTCCACGTTCAAGGCGTTCGCCGCGGCGGCGGTCCTGCGCGACCACGACCGCTGTGCGCCGCTGGACAAGGTGATCCACTATCCGCCGGCCGACGTGGAACTGAACAACTGCCCGGTCACCAAGGAGCACGTCGAGACCGGCATGACGGTCGGCGACTTGTGCGCCGCCGCGATCCAGTACAGCGACAACGCGGCGGGAAACCTGCTGCTGCGTGAGATCGGCGGACCGGCCGGCCTCACACGGTTCCTCCGTTCGATCGGCGACCCGGTCAGCAGGCTCGACCGCTGGGAGCCCGACCTGAACTCCGCCGTTCCCGGCGACCTGCGCGACACCACCACGCCGGAGGCGATCGGCGGCAGCTTCACGCGGCTGACCGTGGGCCGGTCCCTGGCGGACGCCGACCGCGGACAACTCGTCGCCTGGCTGAAGGGCAACCGGACGAGCGACGAGCGGTTCCGCGCCGGGCTGCCTCGGAACTGGGTCGTCGGCGACAAGACGGGGACCGGTGACTACGCCACCGCCAACGACATCGGCGTCGCCTGGACCAGCAGGAGAACACCCCTCGTGCTGGCCGTGCTGTCGTCGAGGGCCGCACCGGACGCGACGGTGGACGACGCGCTGATCGCCGACACGGCACGCGTGCTCGCCCGCACGCTCGCGCCGGGGGAGTGAGGCCGGATGTGACTTTGATCGATAGATGGCGAGGCTGAGCTCCCGAAGCACAAGGTGGGAGCGTTTCGTTGATTCCTTGTTGGCGGGCCTGTTGAACGTTAGTTGGCGAGTCCGGGCGTGTGGTGGTCACGTTCTGTGGCGAATCAGGGGTTCACATATTGCTCGTGAGGATGAGTGCGTAACGCTGTGGGGGATCTTGAGCGGATGCGTTTCTGATCTTGGCTGGACGGTCGCCGAACGAGGCGGGCCGGGAAGCCGTGGTGGCTTCCCGGCCCGCCGGGTGGTGCTGTGCTGCTGGGTCAGGCGCTGGTTGCTGCGGTGTAGCGGGCGGTGACATCTTCCCAGTTGACGAGGTCCCAGAGCTTGGTGACGTAGTCGGGGCGGACGTTCTTGTATTGCAGGTAGTAGGCGTGTTCCCAGGCGTCGAAGACCAGGAGCGGGGTGCTGCCCTGGCCGACGTTGCCGTGGTGGTCGTAGACCTGCTCGACGATCAGGCGCTTGCCGAGGGGTTCCCAGGCGAGCACGCCCGGCTCGCAGCTCCCACAGATATCGATCAGCTCCAACGGCGTATCACCCTGCTGGAACAGCAGTTGGCCGACAAGCAGGGTGAACTCGACGAACGCTCTCAAGAGCTCGACGCGGCCCGCGCAGCTAACCGGGAGCTGACCCGGTCGCTGAACCACTCCGCACCCGTCCGCGGCCAGACGTGAACTGCCGTCCGTTCCCGACGCCCGTTCAGCCAGTGGGTTCCGGCCAGCATCCCTGGCGCCGACTGCGATGATGCGCTTGCCAGCCACGGTGGATCTGCTGGGGGCAGGGGCGCCGCCCGAAACAGGGCAGCACTCGCCCGGTGGGAGGCCGTCACATGGCTCATCACTCATTCCAGGAGGCCCTCACCCGTCGCGTTCCCGCAACGGGCACGAGGGCGGGGACGGTATCGGTCAGCGGAAGAAGTCGAGCAGTGCCTTGGTGATGGCGTCGGGGGCTTCTTCGGTGACGAAATGGCCGGAGCCGGGAATGATCAGTCCGGTGACGTCGGTGGCGACTTCCCGCATGACGTTTTCGACGCCGGCGCCGACCGAGAACTCTCCGCCGATGGCGAGCACCGGTATGTCCAGTGGTCCCTCCTGCTGCCAGGCGGTCAGCAGGGGTGCGTGGTCGGCGCGGTAGAACTCGAAGCTGGCGTGGAGTGCGGCCGGGTCGCGCAGTGCGTCGACGTACACGTCGACGGCGTGGGGCGGGATGGCGTCGGGTGTGGCGGCCTTGGAGGCAAACTGGTGGCCGAAGTAGATCTCCTCGCGTCCGGCGACCATGCGTTCGTTGATGTCCGACAGGCGGTTGAAGACGAAGTGCCACAAGATCTCGTTGGTGGCCGCGTCCGCGACGAGCGGCGGGGACTGGGAGATGCCCGGCAGGATCGCCTCGGCGACGGCGAGGCGGGTGACGCGCTCACGGTGTTTGGCCGCGAGTGCGTACCCGATCATCATGCCCAGGTCGTAGCCGGCGACGGCGTAGCGGTCGTGGCCCAGCGCGGCCATGAGTCCTGCCAGTTCGTCGGCGAGGGTGGCGCAGTCGTACCCGGTGGTGGGCTTGTCGCTGGCGCCGACACCGCGGATGTCGGCGGCGATCACGGTGAAGTGCTCGGCGAGTGCGGGCATCACCAGTCGCCAGCCGTACCAGAACTGGGGCCAGGCGGGGAGCAGGAGCAGTGGCGGGCCCTCGCCGCCTACGACGGCGTGTACGGCGACGCCGTCGACGTTGACGATGCGGCTGGTGAAGGTGTCGGTGAAGCCCGGTGGCAGGTGCGGAACGGTGTCGACGGTGTTCGGCACGGCGTCAGTGCTGGGCTGGCTGGGCATGGGTGCTCTGCTCTCTATGGTGATGCGGCCGTCGCATGGCGAGGACCTGTTGATGATTGGTGTGCGTATGGTCGGGATCGGCGGCGGGCGGAGGGTGATGTCCCCTCTGCCCGCCGCCCGGTCTCCTGGCCCGCCCGGATGAGGGCGGGCGGTGTCTCTTCTTCGGGCCGGGGCGCTGTTGGAGGCGGCGGCGTCAGGGTCGCGACCGCGTGGTCGGTTCTCTGTCGGACGTCGGCTCGAATCCGTGGATCTTTTCCAGATCCCTGTCGGGGATGGTGATCAGCTCGACGCTGAGATCGTCGGCGCCGAGGAGATAGCGGGCGCGGGCCGTCCCGTGTGACATCTCGGGGAGCAGCCGGTAGCCGCCGTTGCTGATTTGCTCGGTCACGGTCTCGTAGTCCGCGACGCTGCGGGATCCGAAGGCGACGTTCACAAAACCCTGGTCGGAGAGCTGGTAGTTCGCTGGGAGCGGTCGCGGGATCCGCTCGGTGTACTGCACGAGTTCGATCAGCAGGCCGTCCAGATTGCCGTCGGTGGACAGGACGGCGGACCGGGTTGCGCTGGCGAGGGAGCTCCACAGGGCCTCGTCGGCCGGATCGTGCAGGGTGGTTCCGGTGTCACGCAGGCCCAGGCCGCCGGAGAAAAATTCCTTCGCCTTGTCGAGGTCGCTGACGACGGCCCGGACGAACCCCGTGGTCACCTGGGCCCGGCGGACCTCGTGCGGGCCGAATCCGGGGGTGCGTTCGCGCAGTTCGAGCCAGACGCCCTCGGGGTCCCGGGTGACGACCCTGCCGTCTGTCCCCTCGCCGAGGACGGGGCCGATCGGGGCTCCCGCTGCGCGCAGCCGCGACAGGGCGGCGTCCAGGTCGTCGACGTAGAGCCCGACCAGTGCCCAGCCGGCGTCGCTGGGGTGGCGGTCGGTCGGCTGGGAGACCGGGTCGTGGAAGCGGAAGAACTCCAGCTGGAAGAGGTCGGCGTTGTCGACCATCTTGACGAGGTCGGTGCGCAGCGAGGGCAGCCCCATCGTGGCCCCGGATCCGGCGCCGCCGCCGTTGACGCCATCGGCCGGAAGAAAGCCGAGGACGTCGCGGTACCAGGCGGTGGTGGCCTCGATGTTGAGGGCGCTGAACGCGATCTGGACCACCGGCATCGCAGTGCGGGGGGAGGTGGTCATCGTTATCGGGCTCCTTTGAGCAGTTCGCCTTGGCCGGGGCGGGACATTCTGTGACGTGTGTTTGGGGATGGGCGGAGGGGGGCCGGGCGGGGCTGGGGGAGATGCCCCGCCCGGCGGCTCGGGGTGGGTTCAGACAGCGAAGCCGCCGTCGAGATTCGAGCTGGTGCCGGTGACGAACCGGGCCTCGGGCAGGCGCGGTAGGCGATGCCGGCAGCTCGGCGTAGTCACCGACCGGCACGATCTGCTTGAAGGTTTCCGCGAACGGGCCATCGGCTGTCTTGGTCAGCGCGTAGACAGCGACGCCCGGCGCTGGGACGGAGTCGGCGTTGACGCAGCCGACGGTGATGACGCGGCAGCGGGGCGCGGCGGTCTGGACGGTGGTGAAACGCTGCGGACGTCCGGGGCCGACGTGTCGGCCTCCTCTGCGCCCTCGACTGCGAAGTGCCGGTTCAGGTGGTGCAGGCGAGGTCGGGCGCGGCTGCGAGAGTCGTGATGGGTGGCGTGGAGGGCGATCGCCGAACGCTCATGCCGGTCAGGTCGATGGGCAGTGGCAGCCACGTGTGGGAGCCGGGGGCGAGGTGCCGCGCGGTGAACCTGTCGAGGAAGGAGTCGAGCAGGTCGACGTGTTCGCGGGTGTCGGCCACGTGCGGCGCGTGCGCTGACAAGACGCTCGACAGGATGGCCGCGGCCTCGGCGAGCCGTGGGTGATGCAGTCCGTGCCGGGCCGCATCGAGCCAGAGGTCGCTGGTGTCGGGCAATCGTGCGTGGAGTTCCTCGCGGACGCCTGACTGACCGATGGTCGCGACCGCCAGCGCGGCGGCGGCACGCTCGGCGCGGGGCAGGGCGTCCAGGACCCGCAGTTCCATCCAGCCTCGGGGGCGGATGGGCGGGAAGAGCGTGGTGAGGTGGTAGCGGAAGTCGTCGATCGTGGGCCACCCCAACTCGTGGCCGCGGTGCATCCACTGACGGAAGGTCATCGGCTCGCTCACCCCGACGCCTCCTGGACGTCCCGGCCCCTGGGTGGGGATGAAGAACACGAGCGCATCGAGCGCATAGCGCAGCCAGCTGCCGCTGGGATCGTTGGACATCGGGACCGGCCGGGTGCGGGTGGGGTCGATGTTCCACCAGATGCCCTGGCGCGCCGATTCCCATGTGGCGCCGGAGGCGTCGACGGCGCGGGAGTTCGCGAACATCGCGATCAGTACCGGTGCGGTCAGGTTGAGGACCCGCCACCGGCTGAGAGGGTCCGCGGGATCGTTGCTGATGTTGACCTGCACGGAGGAGGTGTTGGTCATCATCCAGCGGCCCGCGGCGCCCTGGCGGTCGAAGTGCTCGTTCATGGCCCGGTAGCGGGGCTGGTCGAGGATGCGGACGGGGTCGCGCACGTCCACGGCTCGGCTCTCGGCCCGCAGGCTGAGTCGCGACAGCCGCTGCTCGAGCACGGCGGCGTCGGTTTCCACGGCGCGGATCGCGTGCGAGACGGATGGCTGAGGGGCCGAGGACAGTTCGATCTGGCCGCCCGGCTCCACGGTGAGACGTCCTGCCTCGGGCAGCGGGGAGTCGGCCAGGGTCAGCAGCTGGCCCAGGTCGGGGCGGGCCACCGGGTCCGCCGCCGGATGGACAGCCCACTCGGTCTCGAGTCCCAGCAGGTCGTCCTTGGTCGCGGCGAACATGGCGTCCGTGACCTCACGCAGCTTCTCGTGCGTGATCGAGCGGTGTGCTGCCGGCATGGCCGGCTCCTTTCGGGGTCCGTGGCGGAAATGCGGTGTGCCGTGCGGCTGACGCCCGCGGCTGCTAGGCCGTCTTCTCGATGAGGTCCCACAAGGCGGTCTGGGGCTTGTCGCCGTACAGCTCCTCGATCTGGGAGAACCCCACGGAGGAGGTGATGTTGATCTCGGTGACGTGATCGTCGATGACGTCGATGCCGCAGATGTAGATCCCCCGCTCGACCAGCTTCGGCCCCAGCAGGCGTGCGAGTTCCTCCTCGCGCGGGGTGAGCGTCGTCGGGTGGATCGAACCGCCCTGCGCGATGTTGGCGATGTAGCTGCCGCGCTTCGGGATCCGGACGAAGGCTCCGGCCACGTCACCGCCGATGAAGAAGATCCGCTTGTCGCCCGCGGTGATGCGGGGCAGGAACGCCTGAGACACGAGCGGGGGGCTGCCCGCGGCCAGCCGGGCCCTGACGAGTTCCTCGTCGAACGCCGCTGAGGTCACCCTCGCGATGCCGCGTCCGCCGTACTCGTACAACGGCTTGATGACGACGTCGTGGTGACGGTCGGCGAAGTCGCGGATCTCGTCGACGTCGCGGCTGATCAGGGTGGGCGGCGTGAACTCGGGGAACTCAAGGGGGAAGATCTTCTCCGGGAAGCGGATGATGCTCTCCGGGTCGTTGATGACGAGGACCTCGTCCTTGATCCGGTCCAGCAGGTACAGGGTCGTGAGGTAGGACATGTCGACCGGCGGGTTGGGCCGGAAGTGGATCACGTCCATGTCCGCGAGGTCGATGCGCAGGTGTTCCTGTCTGCCGGCCGCGTCGGCGCCCGTGTACCGGCGGGCCTTGGCGATAAGGCGCCCCTCGACCTGGCTGACGTCGGCGGGATCAACCTCGTGGACCGTGTGGCCGCGCACGAGCGCCTCGTCGGCGATCTTGGTTGTGTCCTGGGAGGCGTAGGTCCCCAGCTTCTCGGAGATGACGGCGACGGCGAGGGGCATGGCACTTTCCTGTCACGGGACACCCTGACGTGTCCGGGGGGCGGGGGCCGGTGGGCCGGCGTGGACGTCGCCGTGCCCGCCGGCCCACCGGGATGGGTCAGCTCGTGGCGCTTCAGGCGGGGTCGAAGGCCAGCTTGAGCTCGGGGTACCAGGTCTCCTGGATGGTCTGGACGTAGCGGCCCAGGTTCGGGATCGTCCGCACGAAGTCGGTGATCTCCGGGTGCATGCCGCGGGCCTGGAAGAACGCCTGGATGAAGCCGAACAGCGTCGCGTCGTAGGAGCTTGGGGCGTCGTTGCCGAGCAGGAAGCGGTTCTCCCCCAGGATGACCGAGATGGCCTCGAAGTCCTTCTTGGCCTTGTCGATGATCTCGGCGTGCGTGTACCGCGCGATGCCCTGGTCGTAGCAGCGCTTGCGGAAGTCGTCGCGGCGGACCTGGATGGCTTCCTGGATCTCGGCCGGCAGCACCGACGTGTCACCGATCGTGTTGCTGATGATGAAGTCGAAGCCCTGCTGGTCGAAGAACTCGAAGTAGATGATGATCCAGTAGAGGTGGTCCTCCAGCGTGCGCTTCACGGCGTGGCCGATGGCCTTCTGCTGATCGGTGAGGTGCGTGTCGGGGTCGGAGACCGTCCGCTTCAGCCAGTCGATGATGAGCTGGGAGTCGGAGATCCTGGTCTCCCCGAGGGTGATGTACGGCACCTTCCCGCGCGGGCCGACGTCGGGGATGGGCTCGGCGACGACCTTGTGCTTGACGTCGAAGAGGCGGAAGTACGTCTCCAGCTTGGCGGCGTACGGCGACAGGCTGGTCACGTAGGCCGCCAGCTCGCTCTGGCCGAGGGTCACGGCGTGCAGCTCGAACTCGGTGTCGCGGTCGACCTGGAGGTCGTCGTAGGGGTTCTCGTAGAGCGGGTACTGCTTCACTTTCGGCTCCATCAGTGCTGGTCGGCCCCATCGGGCTCGCTGAACGGGGAACCTCGCCGGGTTCGGACGAGGCCTCGCAGAGTGATCTCGTTGACCCCTCGAGGCGATTTATGTACCGTAGCGCATAGAAATCGCTCGAGGCAAGGATTGAATGCGAGATGGTACAAAAATCTGGAGAGGTTGCCGCGCGGCCCCGGGGCCGGCCCCGGAAGTTCGACGAGGCGGAAGTCGCCGAGCGCATGCGGGACGTGTTCTGGAACAAGGGCTACGCGGCCACGGCGCTCGACGATCTGGTAGCCGCGTCACAGGTCAACCGGCCGAGCCTGTACGCAGCGTTCGGCAACAAGCACGCGATCTACCTGCGCGTGCTCGAGGACATGCGGGCCGTGTCGATCGAAGGGATCGAGACATACCTGGCGGGGGACGACCCGCTGCCCACGGCGCTCCACGACTTCCTCCTCGCCGCCGCGGAGAGCACACTGGCCGGCGACGAGGGTGCCCGCGGCTGCTTCATCGTGTGCACCGCAGTGACCGAGGCACTCCAGGACGCCGACACGCGAACGATCGCGGCGCGCTACGTCGCGGACGCCGACCGCGTCTTCCGGGAAAGGTTCGAACGCTCGGCCGACGAGCTGAAGGTCGGTGTCGATCCCGCGTCGGCAGCGGCGATCGCCTCGGCGGTGCTGCAGTCCCTGGCGATCCGCGCGCGGACCGGCAGCACGCGCGAGGACCTGGTTCGCATCGCCGATGCCGCGGTCACCGTCATCTGCGGCTAGGACGGCGCCCTCGCGGTCCCTTTCGCCTGGCTCAACTGCGAAGAGTCGTCAGACGGCGCACGATCGCGGGGGCGAGCGTCTTCTCAGGCAGACTCCGATGGCCAGAACGGGACGGCCTCGCTTCTTCGACACCGAGGAGGTGCTGGACGCGGCGACGCGGCTGCTCTGGGCCGAGGGCTACGAGGCCGGGGTCGCCATCCTGGTGGCACGGTTCGCCCGTGCCCCCAGGTTCGCGCACCCGGGCAGGACTCCGGGGCCCGGTCGGCGGCGGGCTTGAGCGAACGAGCGGATCTACGGTCCGCGGCGGGAGCGTGCGGAGGAGGCGAAACGGAGTCGGCCCCCGCGCATCTGCGGTACCTGACCACCATGGTGGAGAGGGGCGGCAAGGAGCGGTTCGACGCCGAGTTCGCCATCGCAAGGGCGCCGGCACCGGGCCGCTTGCTCCCCTGAGGGCGGACCGCGGCCGCCGCGAAGGGGTTCGTTGCGCCGTGTCGGCGTTACGGTCCTCGGTCACCGGGACAGCGACTGGCGCTATGTGCCCGCTGCGCGATGCCGAGGGCGCGACAGGCTGCCCCGGTCCGGGCCGGGTCCTTCCGTTCGGGCTCGCCCGCATCCGGGCCGCTGGCTTCCCGGTCGGCCTTCACCAGTGCGGGTTGCACCCATGTTCCGGGGCGATAGCTGCTTCTTTGGCTCCCCTCCCCGCAGCGAACGGCCGTCACCAATAGGTCATCTGGAATCCCATCCAGGGCGGCGGGCGGATGGCGCGTGCGACGGGCCCCGTGGATCAGGCGGGCCAGATCACAGGCGCAGGAGAGCGGGCGCCCCTCTCACCCGCCGACGAGGCGCATGTGCTGGTCGTTGTAGCGGTCGCCGTGCACGCCGAGGCGGGCCGCCACGGCGTCGAGGTCCGCGATGTCGTCGGCGGACAGGGCGACCTGTGTCGCGCCGGCGTTCTCCTCCAGGCGCTCGGTGCGGCGGGTGCCGGGGATCGGAACGATCCAGGGCTGCTGGGCCAGGAGCCAGGCCAGGGCGACCTGCCCGGAGGTGGCGTTCCTGGCGCGGGCGAGCGTGGCGACGTGGTCGACCAGGGCCTGGTTGGCGGCGAGGTTGTCCTCGTTGAACCGCGGGATGGTGGCGCGGATGTCGCCCTCGGTGAACGCGGTGGTGGTGTCGACGGTGCCGGTGAGGAAGCCCTTGCCGAGCGGGCTGAACGGCACGAACCCGATGCCGAGTTCGGCGAGCGTGGGCAGCACCTCGGGTTCGGGGTCGCGGGTCCACAGGGAGTACTCGCTCTGCACGGCGGTCACCGGGTGGACGGCGTGGGCCTTGCGGATCGTCGCAGCTGAGGCTTCGGACAGCCCGAAGTGGCGTACTTTGCCCGCTTGGACGAGTTCGGCGACCGTGCCCGCGACGTCCTCGATGGGGACGTTGGGGTCGACCCGGTGCTGGTAGAAGAGGTCGATGGTGTCCGTGCGCAGCCGGCGCAGCGAGGCGTCGGCGACCTTCTTGATCTGTTCGGGCCGGCTGTCGAGCCCGACCGACGTGCCGTCCTCGATGTGCCAGCCGAACTTGGTGGCGAGGACGACCTGGTCACGCACCGGCGCGAGCGCCTCGCCCACGAGTTCCTCATTGACGTAGGGGCCGTAGACCTCGGCCGTGTCGAAGAACGTGATGCCCCGGTCGACGGCGGCGCGGAGCACGCCGATCATGTCGTGGCGGTCGCCGGGGTTGGGGCCGTAGCTCTGGGACATGCCCATGCAGCCCAGACCGATCGCCGAGACCTCAAGGCCCTGGCCGAGTGTGCGGATGTGCATCGTGATGCTCCTTGTGCGGTGACGGTGTGAGGAAAACCTGGGCTGTACGCGCGGATTCCGCTCGCGGCGCGAGAGTGCCGCCGACGGGGTCAGGTGGGCGGGGCTGGCGCGGGCAGGTGCTGGTCGGCAGGCCAAGAGCCGAGGATGCTCTGAGACACCTGGCGAGACACGTCGACCAGGTGCGACGGTCAACGCAGTCGCAGACGTGTGACTGCGCGTCCGAGCGGCTCGGTAGTGCCGTCAGGACCGGACCCGTGCCAGCGCGTGGTGGCGCTCGTCTGGCGTCACTTGCCGCTGTAGACGGGGAAGGCGCTGTGCTCTCCGTAGTCCACGTCGCGCAGGTCCCGCAGGGCGTCCATGTCCTCGTCGGAGATCTCGAAGTCGACTGCGGCGTTGGACCGCATGTGGTCGGGGTTCGCCGTCTTGGGCAGCGACACGGCGCCCAGCTGCAGGGTGTAGCGGATGCACAGCTGCGGGACGGACACGCCGTACCTCTCTGCCATCGCCTGGACCTCGGCGTGCTTCAGGATCGCGCCGTGGGCGATCGGCGAGTACGCCTCGACGAGGATCTGCTTGCTCTCGCAATAGGCCAGCAGCTGTGAGGGGGTGTTGCCGGCGTGCACGAGCAGCTGGTTCACATGCGGGACGACGGTCGCGCCCTGCAGGATGTTCTCCAGGTCGTGCTGCTGGAAGTTGGAGACGCCGATGGACCGGATCTTGCCGGCCTGGTGGGCTTCCTCCAGGGCACGCCATGCCTCGCGGTTGCCGTGGGCGTAGTCGCCGCCGCGGAAGTCGTCCCACGGCTGCGGGCTGTGGATCAGCATCAGGTCGACATGGTCCAGGCCCAGCTTGGCGAGAGAGCCGTCAATCGCGGCCAGCGCCTGGTCGTAGTCCTTGATCTCCGCTGCGAGCTTGGTCGAGACGAACAGCTCGTCACGGGGTACTCCCGAGGTGCGCACCCCCTCGCCGACGCCGCGCTCATTGCCGTACGCCTGGGCGGTGTCGATGTTGCGGTAGCCGATCTCGACGGCTGCGCGGACCGCGTCGGGGGCCTTGTCGTCGTCGATGAACCAGGTGCCGAGCCCCAGCTTGGGAATCTCGACGCCGTGGGACAGCATGTACGTTTCGTCCTGGATGGTCATGCGTTCGCTCCGTTCCTCGGCAGCGCTCCGTACACCTCGTCGGTGACCGGTTCGAGCCACTCGTTGCTGACGTCGTCGCCCGGCGTGATGAAGGCGACGTGGGAGAACCACGAGTCGGCCTTCGCACCGTGCCAGTGCTTCGTGCCCGCCGGGACGCGGATCACTGTTCCCGGCTCCATGCTGACGGGGTCCTCGCCCTCGGCCTGGTACCAGCCGCTGCCCGCCGTGCACAGCAGAATCTGGTCACCGCCGCCGCCCGTGCCATGGTGGATGTGCCAGTTGTTGCGGCAGCCCGGCTCGAAGGAGACGTTGCTGACGGGGACGCTCCCCGAGGCGAGCGGAGCCAGGTAGCTCTGGCCGATGAAGTACTGCGCGAAGGCGTCGTTCTTCTCCCCCAGGGGGAACATCTGATCAAATTCGTTGACAGCCATCTCGTTCTTTCCTTTGATTCGATCCGCCCCGCCGACCGTGCGGGGCATCGTTGCGCAGCATGTGCCGTGATCAGGCAGAACGCTCGTCCGCGATCTTCTTCAACTGGGTGATCGCGGTCATGGCGTTGGGCCATCCGGCGTAGAAGGCCAGGTGCGTGATCGCCTCGGACAGCTCCTCCACCGTGAGTCCGTTGTCCAGCGCCACGCCCAGGTGGTAGGGCAGCTGCTCGCTGCGGTACAGCGCGGCCAGCACGCTGACCGTGACCAGGCTGCGGTCCCGCGGGGCGAGCCCGGGGCGCTCCCACACATCCTGGAAGAGGACTTCGTCGGTGACCTCGACCAGCTTCGGCGCGATACCGGCCAGTTCCCGAGGTGCGGACTGCTGTGCCATGAGGTGACTCCCTGCAAAGGTGCGAACACGAGGACGCGGCGTTGCCCACTGCCGGCCAGAGAAGCCGACGGGCATCCGCAGGAGGGTTTCCCCCGCCTCGCGGATGCGGACCGCATCCGCTGCCACCATCGAGGCAACCGCAGCTCACAGCCGTACGGAAGGCACTGCCGTTACAGGTACTGGCAGAACCCCCCAGGGCTGTTCCACCCGGCCTAGCGTGGACCGCATGGACGCCGCCCACGAGATCCGAGAGTTCCTCGCCACCCGCCGCGCGAAGATCACCCCGCAGAAGGCCGGGCTGCCGGCCTTCGGCGGCGCGAACCGCAGAGTGCCCGGGCTGCGCCGCGAGGAAGTCGCCATGCTCGCCGGTGTCAGCATCGACTACTACGCCCGCCTGGAACGCGGCCAGCTCGCCGGCGCCTCCGAGGAGGTCCTCGACGCCCTCAGCCGGGCCCTCCAGCTCGACGAGGCAGAACACGCCCATCTGCACGATCTGGCCGCCGCCCAGCGTCACCGACCGCCGCGCCGCGCCGCCCGCAAGGCCAAGACTGCCGTCCCGGCCAGCCTCACCCGCGTTCTGGACTCCATGACCGACGCCCCGGCCTTCATCCGCAACGGCCGCCTCGACATCCTCGCCGTCAACCCGCTCGGGCGGGCCCTCTACGCTCCCCTGTTCACCGGCTCGGGCCGCCCGGTCAACATCGCCCGCTTCCAGTTCCTCGACCCCACCAGCCGCGGCTTCTTCCCCGACTGGAACGCCGCCGTCCACACCACCGTCTCCCTGCTGCGCACCGAAGCCGGCCGAGCCCCGGGCGACGCCGAACTGACCGGGCTGATCGGCGAGCTCGTCACCCGCAGCGACGAGTTCCGTGCGGCCTGGGCCAAGCACAACGTGCGCCTGCACCACACCGGCCGCAAGCCTTTTCGCCACCCGGCCATCGGCGAGATCACCCTCGACTTCGACACTATGGAGCTGCCCGCACACCCCGGCCTCACGCTGACCGCCTACAGCGCCGAACCAGGCACACCCGACCACGACGCGCTCCGCCTGCTCGCATCCTGGGCCGCGACCAGCCCGGACGAAGCCCACCAGGACGCCCCCGTCCCTGACCAGTAGCCCGCCGAACGCGTTTCGACCCAGCCCGCTCAGCTTGGCTCGACGCGCGCGGAGAGCGCATGCTGCGCATCCGCCCAGTCGGCCAACTGCCGCACTCCCTCAGCCGACGCACTGCCCGGATCCGGCGTCAGGACCGACAGCATCAGATCCGGCCGCCCCGGCAGCGTCAGTGTCTCGAACGGCAGGCTCAGGCGCCCCACCGCTGGATGCTGGTACTCCTTAACCCCGCTCCAGTGCAGCCGCACATCGTGATCGCGCCAGCACCGGGCGAACGGCTCACTGGCCTCCGACAGCTCCTGCACCAGGTCTTTCATTCCCTGGTCGTCGGACATCATCCCGGCCCCCGTCCGCAACAGCGCGACCGTGTTGCGGATCGATGTCTCCCAGTCGTAGAAGAACGACCGCGCCGCCGGATCGAGGAACTTGAACCGCGCGATGTTCACCGGCCTCGCCGACGCCTCCGCGAGAACCGGTGCGTACAGCGCGTAGCCGAGATGATTCGCCGCCACCAGGTCCAACCGTCGGTTCCACACGAAGGCCGGCACCGCAGTCAGTGCGTCCAGCACCCGCTGCACCCCCTCCGGCACGCCCTCCTCCCGCGCCACGAGTCCCCCACCGCGGCTCGCACGAGCAAGATCAAAGAGGTGGGACCGCTCCGCTGCATCGAGTTGCAGTGCATCGGCCACCGCATCCAGCACAGAATCCGACGCTCCCGCCAAGTGGCCGCGCTCCAGGCGCACGTAGTAGTCGACGCTGACGCCGGCCAGCAGAGCGACCTCCTCCCTACGCAATCCCGGGACCCTGCGACGGGCTCCCAGCGCAGGCAACCCCACCTGCCGCGGCGACACCCGGCCACGCCGCGACACCAAAAAGTCCCTGATCTCCCGCTGCCTGTCCACCCCACCACACTAAGCACCACAGCCCCCACCGCCGCCCACGCACCTCACAGACACGATCGAGTCAAATACCGATCGGCCTTGCGCTGGGGAACCCCGATACCGTCACGGCCTTCGAAGAGCCGACGGCCACCGTCGCGTCCAGCCCGCGGACTATGAGCGGCAAAGAAGAGTGTCCCGAAGTTCAGGCCGACTGCGGCCGGGTCGACGACAGCGCGGTAGCGAGGAACTCCACTCGGCCCTGTCGTGGGGGTCCGTGCTGTGAGGGGTACTGACAGGGACCCCCACTGGCCACTGTGTTTTCCTACGCTGGGATCCATGGACAACCGGGCCGAAGTCAGCGCATTCCTCAAGTCCCGCCGCGCCAAGATCACACCCGAGCAGGCGGGCATGCCGGTGTACGGGCAGCGGCGGGTGCCCGGGCTGCGCCGTGGTGAGGTCGCGATGCTGGCCGGGATGAGCGTTGAGTACTACACGCGCCTGGAGCGCGGCAATCTCAGCGGGGTCTCCGACAGCGTCCTGGACGCCCTGGCCCAGGCCCTGCGCCTGGACGACACCGAGCGGGATCACCTCTACGCCCTGGCCCAGGCGGCCAATACCAGCCCGGCCCGGGTCCGGCGCCGCCCGAAGAAGGTCACCGTGCGGCCGAGTGTGCTGCGCATCGTCGAGGGCCTGCACGACCAGCCGGCGTACGTGCGCAACAACCGGATGGACATCCTGGCGGCCAATCCGCTCGCCCGCGCTCTGCACAGCGAGGTGTTCGAGGTGGAGCCGGTCAACACCTGCCGGTTCGTTTTCCTCGACCCGCGGGCCACCCGCATGTATCCCGACTGGGAACGCGTGGCCCGCCAAGGCGTGGGCGTGCTGCGCGTCGAGGCCGCCAAGAACCCCTACGACCGTGAACTGTCGAACTTGATCGGTGAATTGTCCACCCGCAGTGACGCCTTCCGCACGATGTGGGGCGCGCACGACGTGCACGTCTTCACCGGGGGAACCAAGCGGTTCCACCACCCGGCGGTGGGCGAGATGGAGCTGGTCCACGAGACGCTGGAGCTGCCCGGCGACGAGGGGTTGTCACTCACCGTCTACAGCGCCGATCCGGATACCCCGGCCGCGGACGCCCTGAAGCTGCTCTCCAGCTGGGCGGCGAGCCAGGACCGGGACGCGGTCGCCTCGCACGCCGACACCGAACGCTGACACCGAGCCCGGCGCCTCCCTTCAGACCTCTCCATCCCAGTACCGCCCCTGTGCCGATCGGCCTGCTGCACTTCACGCCCGTCACAACGGCGTCATGTCAGTTCCGGCGAGCAGGACCGCCCTCTTCTGTGCTGCGGCCGTTTACCCCGATTCGCCCTATGCACGCTCATGTTCTCGGCATGAGGGGGTCCCTGCTGTTACCCCTCACAAGCGTGCCTGGATGCCGGGCTTGGCTGCTGGTTACGTGGAGTGCAGCGGGCCTGAAGCGTTCCGCCCGCACAGCCTTGGGCGCGCATGCCGCTTTGCCGGAACGCCTTCGGATGACCGGGCCCGCGCAGGCTCTCTTGAAAGGATCGTCAGTGAGTTCCCCCTCGTCCACGAAACCGGACACCTCGGCCGCCGCACCGCTCACGGGTGACGGCAGCAGGGCAGTGCCTGCCGGGAAGGTCAAGCTGCCGCCGGTGGTGTGGTTGCTGGGTGCCATCGCCTTCATCATGGGCACCAGCGAGTTCGTCGTCTCCGGCCTCCTGCCGGAGATTTCGGGCGCGCTCGGTGTCAGCGTCTCCAGCGCCGGGACGCTGATCACCGCCTTCGCCGTCGGCATGATGATCGGCGCGCCGGTGATGTCCGTCGCGACCCAGCGCCTGCCGCGTCGCTCGGCCCTGGTAGCCGCGCTGCTGGTCTTCGCCGCGGGCCACGTCGTCAGCGCGCTCAGCTCCAGCCTGGGGCTCGCGCTCGTCGGCCGGGGCGCTGCCGCTCTGGGCAACGGCACCTTCTGGGCCGTCGGCGCGGTGGTCGCGACGGCCGCCGCGGGACCGGCGGCCAGTACCCGCGCCATGGGTGTGATGGTCGGCGGCATCACCCTCGCCAACATCGTCGGCGTCCCGCTCGGTACGGCAGCCGGCCAACTGGGCGGCTGGCAGGCCCCCTTCTGGACGCTCGCCGCGCTCGCGGTGGCCGCCGCTGCCGTGGTGGCCCGCCAGGTGCCCGCCGACAGCACACGTGCCGACAGCTCCCTGCGCGCGGAGGCGGCAGCGCTGGGGCATCCGCGCCTGTGGCTGGTCTACCTGGCCATCGCGCTCATCCAAGCCGGCATCATGGCCGCCTACAGCTACGTTGCCCCCCTGCTCACCGAGCGGGCCGGGCTCGCGACGACCGTGGTGCCGCTGGCGATGCTCGGCTTCGGCCTCGGTGCTCTGGGCGGCACCTCTTTCGGCGGACGCGTCGGCGACCGCCAGCCCTACACCACGCTGATCCCGGCCACTGCGGTCACGGCCGTGCTCCTGGGCGCCATCACCCTGTGGGCGACCAGCAGCGTCCTGGCCGTGTTCCTGGTCGTGCTGCTCGGCGCAGCCGGCTTCGCCTGCAACCCCATCGTGGTCGGCGAGGTGGTCCGCATCGCCGGAGCCGGCCGCTCCCTGCCCATGGCCCTGGCCACGTCCGCGTTCCAGGTCGGCATCGCCACGGGCTCCTGGCTCGGCGGCATCGCCCTGACCACCAGCCTGGGCCTCAAGGGCCCGTCGCTGACCGGCTTCGCCTTCGCCCTGGCAGCCCTGCTGCCACTGGGCCTCCTGGCCGCCTCCCGTCGCACGACGGGAGCAGCGCAGGGCTGACACCGAACCGGGGGCGCCGGCTTCCCCGGTACCACATCCCCGGTTCCGGTCCCACACCCCCATCTCTGAAACCCGTACACGAGAAAGGCCCCCCATGACCAGCAAGGTCCCCCAGGTTTCCCTCGACAACGGCGTGCAGATGCCGATCCTCGGTTTCGGCGTCTTCCAGATCCCCGAAGCCCAGACCCAGCAGGCGGTCGAGGCCGCGCTCGAAGCCGGCTACCGCCTGCTCGACACCGCCGCGGCGTATGAGAACGAGCGAGCCGTGGGCCGGGCGATCGCCGCCAGCGGCATCCCCCGCGACGAGCTGTTCATCACCACCAAGCTGTGGGTCCAGGACTACGGCCTGGAGAGCGCCAAGGGCGCCTTCGACCGTTCCCTCGACCGCCTCGGTCTCGACCACCTCGACCTCTACCTGATGCACCAGCCCTTCGGCGACTACTACGGCGCCTGGCGGGCCATGGAGGAACTCAACCGGGCCGGGCGCACCCGGGCGATCGGCGTCAGCAACTTCTACCCTGACCGGCTCGCCGACCTCATCGCCCACAACGAGATCGTCCCCGCGGTCAACCAGATCGAGACGCACGTGTTCTTCCAGCGCGCGGGCGACCAGAAGCTGATGCGTGAGTACGGCGTCCAGCACGAGTCCTGGGGACCGCTCGCCGAAGGCGGTCAGGGCTTCTTCGACAACCCCGTGCTCGTCGACATCGCCCGCGCCCACGACAAGTCCGTCGCCCAGATCGCCCTTCGCTGGCTCGTCCAGCGCGAGATCGTCGTGATCCCGAAGTCGGTGCGGCCCGAACGCATGGCAGAAAACCTCGACGTCTTCGACTTCCAGCTCACCTCCGACGAGATGGCACGCATCGCCGGCCTGGACACGGGCCGCAGCCACATCTTCGACCACCACGACCCCGAAAAGGTCACCTGGCTCGGCGGGGTGCGGTTCGACACCTGATGCCGCGCCGCGACTCGCTCTCGTAGTCACCCACTCGCAGTCACCTCCCCGGCCACCGGATGGTCGGCCGGGGGACCGCTCGGCCCGGAGACCTACGGCACCGCTCCGTCGTCCTCCAGCCGCATTCACAGGAAGCAACCTCCATGAGCCTGCGTCTCCCTCCCGTATGCGGCTCGGCGTCGACGCCTCACGCTGGCGGCCCGGCCGTGGACCGGCGCGCCACCAGCGTGGGAGAGAGGGTTACCTTGACCGACGGACGGGCCGGTCGGCGATCCGCTCCAGGAGAAGTCGTACGGCGTTCTGGCCCATCTCGCGACCGGCCTGGTCGACGCTGGTGAGGGAGATCGGGCCGAACGCGGCGAACGTGGTGTTGTCGTAGCCGGCCACCGAGAGGTCGCCGGGCACGGACAGCCCGGCTTCGGTGACCGCTTCGAGCACGCCCACGGCGACGATGTCCGCTCCGGCGACGATGTCCGCTCCGGCGAAGACGGCCGTGGGCCGGACGGGGCGGGCCAGCAGCTCCTTCGTGCCCCGGTAGCCGCCGTCTTGGGTGTAGCTGGTGGAAACGACGTCGATCCACTCCTCCAGTCCGTGCTGCCGCATGGCCTGGCGATAGCCGTCGGCGCGGCGGGCGTTGGGCATCTCCGTAAGGCGCGTCGGGTCGGTCTCGTGATGCTCGATGTGGGCGATCCGGCGATGTCCGAGTCCGGCCAGGTGGCCGACGACCAGAGCGGCGCCCTCGACGTCATCGTCGGCCACCGTGTCGTACGCAGGAGACGAGCCGTGGCGGCCGACGACGACGGTCGGCACTGCGGTGCCGACGCGCTCCATATGGGCGCGTGAAGAGATCGGTGCAACCAGGATGATGCCGTCCATGCCGCGGTCGATCATTGCCTCGGTGACGCGGGCCTCCTCCTTCTCCCCGTTGCGGCCCGGGCCCAGGAGCACCTGGTACTCGGTGTCCGCGAGCGAGGCGGTGACGCCGTCAAGAATCTCGGGGAAGAAGGGGTTACGGATGTCGGGCAGCATCACGCCGATGGTGTACGTCTGTCCGCGCAGGCCCCTGGCGTCGGCGTTCCCTACGGCGAGATCAGGAGCGAGTGGAAGGTGGAGGACGGCGGCAGGGCCCTGGTGTACGACGCGGTCGTGCCCGCCAACAGCGAAGCGACGCTGCGCCTTTCAGCCGTCTCCGCCGATGCCGTCTATGAAGGACGGACCCCGCTGGCCCGAGTGGACGGAGTACGTCTCCTCGGCCACAAGGATGGCGTGGCCTCGTACCGGCTGCCCTCGGGCCGCTACCACTTGACCGCCAGGCTCGGCTGATCTGCAGACGCCTGACCGGTCGACGCCCGTCGGACAGGTGTCTGGCGCTGGGCCCCACCACCCTAGCCGCCGTCCTGGAGCGCATCTGCCAGGAGGCGCGCGTGCGCGCGGAGCGCGAGGCTCCGGCCGGCGTTCGTGGTCGGTTCGTTCGCGACCTCGGACAACACCTGCGCCAGCTGCCGTACGGGCCCGGCCCCGGTGTGGCACGCGGCAGAGTGAGCCGTCGCTCTGCAACAGGGCGCCACCGCTCGTTTCAGCGATGGCGCACACATGTTGCACCGGATACCGTTATCTACACTGGCACTGAGCTGCACTGAGTCGATGAACTCCGCCTCGCACCGCATCTCTTCTCCCAGAGAAGCTTGACGTAGTCGTAGGGCATGTCGGGAAGCGCGTAGGTGCCCATCAGGCACGTCCCCTTTCCGGGTGAGTGATCGTCTTCTCACCCGGCGCCCGCCGATTCCGGCCGGCCCCGCTCTAACCCCCGACAGCGTCACGCAGTGAGCGAGTCGGAGTAGCGGATGAGGGCTGCTTTGAGCGTTCTGAAGAAGATGCTGCACGTGGGGTTGCGGAGGAGCCTTCGGACCCGGGTTTCCCTCTGCGATGTGGGCTCGTCGCCTCCTGGCGCCAGCTCAGTGCTGGTGGGGGCCAGGCTCCACTCACTGCCGGTGACGCGGGACCAGATGAACTTCGAGGAGCAGCCGCGCAAGAAGCTGGCCGGATAGGAGAGCACGTGGTGGTATCCGTGTCGGCGGCGAAGTTCTGCTTCGATGTCTGCCCAGGCGTCCGTGCCCAGGGTCCAGCCGCCGAAGCGGAGCCGTCTGGAGCGGTAGTCAGTGTGCTGCTGGACCTGGGAGACGTGCTGTGCGAGGGCGGTGAAGGATGTGGCCAGGTCTTCGCTGCGCCAGAACCGGTAGTGGCTGTTGTAGCGGATTTTCAGGCCTTTGCTCCTGCTGTCACCTCGGTGCCAGTGCTCGGGGAGACCAAGGAAGCTAACGGCGTCGTTGAAGGGCATGTCGGCCGCGATCTGTACTAGTTGAACGGCTGCATAACGGCGGAATGCGATGCTGCGGGCCATCGCCTGGACGGATAAGCCCGTGAACATCACGGAGAACCAGTCGTCCGGCAGCCACTGCGGAATGTGATCCGGCTCGAAGTGGCCGATCCGGGCCGGGATGACGGCTTGACGGGCCCGTCGGCGGGCTGTTGCGAAGTAGTGGGACCCCGGGGTGAACTGCGTGGGGACCGCGCTGATCACGCGTTCTTGAAGCAGGCGTGAGCCGTGTCCTTGCAGAAGCCGCCAGGTGTTTCCCCAGCCGCTCGTCCGCTCGGCTGGCGCGGTGCTCAGCAGCACGCGGAGCGCATGCTCAAGCGCGTCCGGGGGCAGGGCCAGAAGGCGGGAGCTGATGTCGAGAAGTCCAGCGGTCGCAATGGCGGACCGCGGCGGCGTCACCCAGAGGTTCCCCCTCGCGATGTGCGTCATCGCTTCCGGATCCGCCTGGCGCACTTCGGCGACGTGATCGTCCAGGGCGGTGGCAAGGGGGTGCTCCGGCGTGACGGTAGCCGCGGCGGGCCAGGTCGCGCAGACGATCGCAGCGACGACCTGGAGATCGCTGAAGGCGGTGAACGCGCTGGCGGCGTCGTGCGAGGGATGGAGCAGGCCCAGCAGGCGCTGCTGCAGTCGGATCACATCGACGCTGGGCGGGGGTGAGGGGGCGATGTGCCCGGGGGCGTCCATCCGGTCACCGCAGAGATCGGAGGCCCGGGAGCCGACGACGTTGCGGCACTGAGCCGGGTGCAGACCCCCGATCGTCGCGGACGCGACGAGCTTGAGCGTGCCGGTCGGGTGTCCGCAGTGAGCCGGCATCTCGCAGGCAGGGCAGGCGTCCTGCAGAAAGATCCGGTGCTCGGTGCAGAGAAACACCACACCCAGGCGCCACTGCAGCTTCCAAGCCCCGCCGTGGCGACGTTGGATGTCGCTGCCGTCACCGGCCAAACAGAAGGGACAGTAACGGGTGCTGGCGCCCAGCAGCCACGGAGGGAAGTAGCCGCGAGGCCGCAGCTGGGAGGGGTCACTTGGCCGCGTCAGGGCCTCAGCGACGGGCGGAAAGCGCCCGAAGAGCGGTCGCATGGTGAGCTGGTCGGCCTGCTGGGGCAGCAGGCGGAGAGAACTCGCGAAGCGGTCGCGGTCGCTGGAGGTGAGCATCAGCAGGTGACTGGTGGTCGACCTGCCGATATGAACCTTCCCGCCGTGAACCAGGCCCGTCACCATGGACAGGCGCCCTGGCGAGAGGTCCAGGCGGTGGGCCAGCCGCAGGAGAAGTCCCGGAAGGCTTTCCCCTGGCAGGGGCAGCAGGCTCCGTGGGAGCGGGCGGTCGTCCACCTCTGCCTATCCCCGAGCGGCGGAGCGGGGCCCGCGGTCGTCGAACACGGTGTTCCGGGAGGAACGGCCGCCTTTCTGTCTCGCCGTACCGGCCGTCTTCTTCCTGGGCTGCCGGGTGGCGCCGGGGACCGGCGGGACTTCACCGGCGCCGGGGTCGCGGCCGGGGTCGTCGAGGCTGATGACGATCTCGTCGAGCAAGCCCTCGTCCAGGAGCTCCTTCCCGCTGTCCATGGCTTCCTGGGCGCCGTCCTCGATGAGCCGTTCGAGGAGACCGACGACACCGCCGGTGCGGCGCATCAGGTACTCGGGCATCCCGCCAGCTGTGAGCATGCCGCGTTTGAGGTGGTTGTGCATGTCCAGCCAGGCGTCCTCGAAGCCGGCGGCGACCTCGCAGACCGTCTCGGTCTTGCCCTGGTAGCCCCAGCCGGTGACCATCACACCGGCCCGGGTGGCCGGCTTCTGCTTGAGTGCGTTGTTGCGCATCCGCCGGTTCACCAGTCTCGACACCTTCAGCGACATCGGCGTCTCCTGCAGCGGCAGGTTCACGTGCATGGCCGTGCGGTGCAGGTCATAGAGGGACCGCCGATGGGGTGTCAGGGCCCGCCACTGGGCGAAGGTCAGCTTCGGCGCCGCGGCGAACTGACCGCGGGTGGTGCGGTAGTGCTGCCAGCCCTCGAAGGTGTCCCGTCGCGGCGGCTTGCCCGTAATCATCTCCGCAAGGACGTGCGGCGGCAGGACGTCGGTCACGCGTTCTCCTTGGGCTGTGCCGGCTCGCCGGCCTCTTCGTCCGGAGGCAGCAGGAACAGGCTGCGGCGGCGGAGGGCCTCGCCCAGCCTGGGCGGCGGTGTCGGCTGACGTCCGGCGAATGCCTCGCGGCGTCGGCGCCGGTCAGCGTCGACGGCTTCGGCGACGGTGCGGGCCTGCTCTGGCCAGGGCATCACGTCTGCGGGCGTCTCCTCCTCTCCCGCTGCCGGTGTCCGGTCCCGCTCGGCGGCGCGGCCCTGCGCGGCCCGGCGAGAGCGTGCGGTCCGCTCCCGCTTGGTCATCTGCGTCGGCCACTGATCGACCGGGATCGCTGAGCCGAGCAGGTCCAACAGGGTCGGCAGGAGTTCAGCATCCGACTTCGGTGCGAGACGACGCCTCCTCACCTCGGCGAGCAGTTCCTCCGTGGTCCGGTCAGAGAACGCCGGAACCTCGCCTTTGGGCGGCAGGCCCGTCCAGGGCAGGACGTGCCAGTGGTCATGGTCGGCCGGGTCCTGGAGGAACACGGTGCGGCGGTCACGGCGGTCAGAGCGGACGACCCACTTGCCTTTGTGCTGCCCGCCTCGGGCGGAGGGCTGGCGGAACCGGTCCTCGTCCAGGACGTCGTCGTGATACCAAAGCCCGCCGATCTTCACTCCGCGTCCGGGGTGGATCTTGACGTGGTGGGCCTTGAGCACCTGGTAGTAAAGCTCTGGCCTGGGGATCTGCATGGAGAACCCGCCCTGGTGCATGGAGGCCGCGAACAGCGAGTTCGGGCTGTGCTCCTCACCCGGCCCCCAGGACGGTGCGTACTCTCCCAGCACCCGGTTCTGCCAGACCTTCACCACCCAGGTCGCGATCAGGTGCTCCATCTGCGACATCGTCAGCACGGACTCGGCCTCGGGGTCGGCGCCGCGGTCAGCAACATCGACGCCGGTGAAGCCGAGCAGGTGCTCGAGCAGCAGGCTGTTGATCGCGCCGAAGGCCCGTTCGACGGCGTACTTGTCCGTTGCCCGAAGAGCGCGAGCGGGCAGGATCGTGCAGCCCAGAGTCCGCTCTGCTTCGACGACATCGTGGTTCTTGTAGGGGGCGCCGTGGTCGGTGGTCACCGTCTCGGGCGGGAAGAACGGCAGGGCGGCAACCTTGTGGCCGGCGAACCGGGCGATCAGCGTGGCCGGGACGCCGGGGTAAGGCCACTCCATGTCCAGACCCCAGCCTTCCCGCATCGGCAGCGGCATCATCACGTCCCGCAGCAGCATCGCGATGTCCACGGCCGTGTCCGACACCATCGTCAGCCGGAAGGCGACGATCGAGTGCGTGTAGAGGTCCAGGGCGAGGGTGAGCATCACCGTCACCGGGTCACCGAAGACGGACTCACGGACCTTGACCGGCAGCGGTGTGGTGTCCAGCGCCACCACCTGGCCCGGGCGATGCACCACGGCCCGTGCGGAGGCGTCCTTCGCCGTCTCCGCTGACCGGACGTAGCGCTGGCGGGCGCCGTCCGGGCCGAACCACTCCTTCCAGACGTTCCGCAGCGTGAAGTAGCCGGGGATCCTCTCCTCCGGGAACTGAGGGAAGGTCTCCCGGACGTACTGGTGCATCAGCCGGTGCCGGGCCCGCATGCTGATCCGAGATCGCTGCAGGACTTCCTGCCGGACGGCGAAGACCGCCTCCCGGATCTCCTCCGTGATACTCGGGTGGCCACCGCTCTTGCGCGTCCAGCGGCCGTCCGCGCAAGCCATGATCAGGCTCTCGCCGCTCGGGACAGCTGCCAGCCGTTCCAGAGTCCGCACGCTCATGTTCGCCAGGCCCAGCAGCTCGGCCTCCTCGCGGCCGAGTGCTGCCAGCTCAGCGGCCTTGGCCTGGCGCCGTTCCGTAACGGTGGTCCTGTCCGGGTCGTAGGCCGGCCGCGGCTCACCCGGTAGCGCCCGCGACGGGTGCCCGGACCGGTAGCCGGTCTCCGCCTCAAGGACATGGGCGGCCCGCAACCGGGCCCGCTTCACCTGAGCCTCGGTCAAGTCCCGGCTCATCACCGGCTGCTGAGCGACTTCCCGCCTTCCGGACGGATGCCCCAACTTCGCGGGCCGGCAGTCGGGATGGTGCATCAGCCAGCGGATCGACCGGGTCTGCCGTTCCCCGTCGCGGCCGCTGAGAACGACCTGGCCGACCTGTGGCAGCACTTCCTCAGCCGTCCACTCGATGCCGTTGATCCGCAAGGCCGTGCCCGGCGCAAGATCGAGCAGGGACGTCATCGCTCCTCCTGACGCTGTGACCGCCAGATCCGGGAGGAGTCACTCAAAGGCCTGCCCAGGTCGAAGCCGAGACGGCGATGCCAGAGTAGATGCAGGGCGTGGGCCCGTGCGACGGCCGGCAGCGACGTACTCTCCACCAGCTGACCGAACTCCACCGGCTCCGTGCCCACGGCCACGTCCAGTTCCCGCTGCAGACCGAGCGGATCCTGCAGAGGCCGGCGTTGAGCCGACATCTGGTCCACCCCGCCGTGAACGTGCGGACGCCAGCCCGTCACCACCGTGTAGCGCCAGCCCACGGCGGCCGCCGTCTCCTGGGCGGCAGCGAACTTCAACTCGTCGTCCTCCCGCACCAGCTGCCGCGGCCGGACGTCGAACAGCCACCGCCCGCCATCCGGCATCACGGCGAGGAAGTCCGGAGTGTGCTCTGCCCGCCCGTCTCTGTGCTGGAAGAAGAGACGGAACGGCTGCGGGAGGACCTCGGTCACCGTCACGAAGTCCAGCGCGAGCAGCAGCCGGGCCTCCTCCAACGACTCGAACCCATGATGGCGACCGGTGGACACCATGAACTGCAGCCCTGGCCTGTGCCGCTGACGTGCCCGCCAGGTGAACCGACGTACCGGCTGAGACGACAGCAGCGGCACCGCCGCCAGGTCCCGCACGGGCCAAGCCACCTCGACGCCGTCGAAACACCACGTAGCGGACCATCGCCGCGGCCACGAGTCGTCCAGCTGCAGCCGAGTGCGTACAGCATCCCCAACGTCGTACGCGGAGGCCATCCCGTCCAACCCGCACACGTCCGACCGGATCCGGGCGTCTCCGCGTGGCTTCACGGCACCAGCACAGCACCGTGGCGTACGAGGCGTGCACGTATCTCCGTACACGACCACAACTCACAGTCACCGGACCGCGGCTCGCCAACTACCGATCAAATCCGCCAACTACCGATCAACGTCACACCGGACAGCGACGGCGGCCGGAGCCCGAGGTTCCGGCCGCCCTGTCCACAGGTCCTTGTCACTCGTTTCGGATCACTCGTTTTCGAACACGGCCTTGCTGACTTCGGCCGGATTCTGGAACTCCTTCTTGCCGAGGTGGGAGATACGCTCGGTGATCTCCTTCGGCGCGTGGTTCTTCTCCGCGACCTTCCGGAGCTCGTCCCGGTCAGCCGGGTACTCCGCTCCGGACAGGGCCTTCTGCAGATCAGGGGGCCTGACAGCCGCCATGGTTCCTCCAGGCGGTGAGTTGTCGACGATGGTCTGTCCGACGCCGTCGGAAGGCGCGCCGGACTGCTCAGGTACCCGCCCTGCGCGGAGACGATTCGGCCTTTTCGGTCCTACGGTTCATTTTCTGACTTATGTGGCAGATCGGTCGTCAGCTGATATCGGCACCGGATGGGTACCCGGGACGCCGGCCGGAGAAATGACCAGGTCGGACGAGGAGGCTGCGGTGAGTACCAGTGACGTCCCCAGGGGGAGCGCGACGAGTGCGAGGCGGCCCGGTTCGCTACGGGTGGACCTGCTCGGCATCTATCTCAACGACCATCTGACAGGGGCGACCGTCGGCACCCGCCGCGCCCACTACGTGGCCCAGGCCCAGCACGGCACCCCGCTGGGGCGGGTGCTGCAACCGCTCGCGAAGGAGATCGCGGAGGACCGCAGGAGCCTGCTGGCCATCATGGGCCGGCTCGGGGTCCCGGCGCGCCGGTACAAGGTCCTCGCGGGGACCGCGGCCGAATGGGCGGGGCGGTTCAAGCCCAACGGACGCGTCGTGCGCCGTTCACCGCTCACGACGGTCGTCGAGCTCGAGTTCCTGCTGCTGGGCGTCGAGGGCAAGGCGGCCGGCTGGCGGATGCTGCGTGCGCTGGCGGACACGGACGAGCGCCTCGACCCGCGGCAACTGGACGAGCTGCTCGAACGCGCCGAACGGCAGCTGCGCACGCTGGAGGAGCTGCGCTTCACCGCGACGCAGGAGGTCTTCCGGGGTCGCGGGTGACCCGGTGTCCCCGGCCGGCTCCCGGGTACTCACCGCACCGCAGGCACACGAAGACGCGCAAGGCGCACGCACGCATGAGGAGATTCCCGTCATGACCGTTCCCGAGGAGAACCGCCCGAAGACGGACACCACGGACGAGGTGGTCATGGATTCGGCGCAGGACGAGCGGCGCCGCACCCCCGGACCGTCGAGCCGCACCATGCGGGAGGCGCTGGACGAGGCGGGAGTCGACCGGAACGACTTCGAGGACAAGTAGCACGAGGAGGGCTCCCCCATGGCACACACCAGCGTTCCCGAGGTGCTGGGCACGCTCAGGGACGTCGGCTTCCCGGCCGGAAAGGACGAGCTGCTGACGGCGGCGCGCTCGGCCGGTGCCTCGGACGAGGTGCTCAAGGCGCTGCGCGGCATCCCGCCGGAGCAGTACGGCAGTCCCGAGGACGTGGCCCGCTCGGTCCGGGTCGACCCGGACTCGGACCTCCGGCACGACCCCGCGCAGCGTGCGGAACAGGCCCGCGAGGGCGGCCGGCCCGGGCTGTCGCAGCATCTGCGGGAGGAGCCGAAGACGCCGATCCAGGAGGAACTGGACCGCTGACGGCCGCACGAAACAGCTGTGATCGGACCGGTCACGGGGGTACTCGAAGGCCGGCCGACGAAAGGCGGCCCATGGTCGCCGTGACCGACCGACGAAGGAGGTAGCACCCATGAGCACGGTGAAGGAAACGGTCGAGGTCGAAGTCCCCGTCCACACCGCCTACAACCAGTGGACGCAGTTCGAACAGTTCCCGCAGTTCATGGAGGGAGTGGAGGAAGTCAGGCAGCTCGACGACCGCCACAACCACTGGACCACCAAGATCGGCGGAGTGAAGCGGGAGTTCGACACCGAGATCGTCGACCAGCTTCCCGACGAGCGGATCACCTGGCGCACCGTCGGCGGTGAGGCCCAGCAGAAGGGCAGCGTCCGCTTCGAACGCCTGGACGACACCCACACGCGCGTGGAACTCGTCATGGACGTCGAGCCCGGCGGCATGGCGGAGAAGGGCGCCGACGCGCTGGGCATGATCGACCGGCGGGTCAAGGGGGACATGCGCCGCTTCAAGGACTACATCGAGCACCGCGGTGGCGAGACCGGCGCGTGGCGCGGGCGCATCCGGCCCGGCGACCCCGGTCAGACGCACTGAGCCTGGCCGGGAAGCGCTCACGGAAGCACTCACGGCTGGGCGCTGCCGGATCCGCACGAGAAGCGGGCTCTGGACTTTCCGTCTAGATGCTGGACAATGGTTCCAGTCCGGCGTGGCCGGGCATCCGGCGACCGCAGCGGTCGGCAGCGCCCAGAACGGAGTACTCCCTTGCCCGAGACCCCGCCCGTCAGCCTGTACGACGTCCAGGACGCCGCCGCACGGATCAAGGGCCTCGCCCACCGGACACCCGTGCTGCGCTCGCGGACCCTGGACCGGCTGGTGGGCGCCGAGGTCTTCGTCAAGTGCGAGAACCTCCAGCGGGTGGGTGCCTTCAAGTTCCGCGGCGCCTACAACGCCGCCTCCCGGCTGACTCCGGAACAGCTGGCCAAGGGCATCGCCGCCTACTCCTCCGGCAACCACGCCCAGGCCGTCGCGCTGGCCGCCCGTGAACTCGGCACCACGGCGGTCATCGTGATGCCGGAGGACACGCCCCGGGCCAAGCTCGAGGCGACCGCCGGGTACGGTGCGGAGATCGTCACCTACGACCGCTACACCGGCGACCGGGTGGCGATCGGGGAGGCCCTCGCGGCCGACCGGGGGCTGGCGTTGATCCCGCCGTACGAGCACCCCCACGTCATCGCCGGGCAGGGCACGGCGGCCCTGGAGCTGATCGAGGAGGCCGGCGAGCTGGACGCCCTGGTGGTGCCGGTCGGCGGCGGCGGACTGATCGCCGGCAGCGCGACCGCCGCCAAGGGACTCCTGCCGGGCGTACGGGTGATCGGCGTGGAGCCGGAGGCCGGCGACGACACCAAGCGGTCCCTGGAGGCCGGCCGGCGGGTGTCCATCCCCGTGCCCCGCACCATCGCCGACGGCCAGGCCGCGGACATCCCCGGCGAACTCACCTTCTCCATCAACCGGCGGCTGCTCGACGGCATCACGCTGGTCGGCGACGACCAGATCCGCGAGGCGATGCGATTCGCCTTCGAGCGTCTGAAGACCGTCGTGGAACCGAGCGGCGCGAGCGCCCTGGCCGCCCTGCTGTCCCACCGCCTGGATCCGCTGCCCCGCCGGATCGGTGTCATCCTCTCCGGCGGCAACATCGGCGCCCAGCGGTTCGCCGAACTCCTCGGCGGCTGAGACCCCGGCCGGCCGGGCGGTCCAAGCGGGTTGGCGGCGTCCCGGCCGACTGCGGGAACGCGCGTGCACGACCACGGGCTCGGCGGTGGGTACGTACGAGCAGGGAATCGTGGACTACGAAGTCCGCCACCCGGGCGCCGACCATGGGATCGGCGTGAAGGCCCACCCTGGGGGACGACGCACGGTTCACCGTTCCGTCACCCACTCGGCGCCGTCCGGTCGGCATGCGGCGGGGCCGACTGGGGTACGCGCTCAGGACCGCGCCCGGGGCCGGGTTGCCCCGGGCGGACGTAAGACCGCCGCTAGCAGGGGATCTGCCATGGAGACACCCGCGTACGACGACATGCCGACGCCGGCCCAGCGGGCGCTTGACGCGCTGGCCGAGAACGCCGAGGACTCGGTCGCGCTGCACACGCTCGCCAGCAGCGACGTGCTGCTCCCCGTGCCGGACGACGCCGCCGCCGAGGACGCCACCGACCCCTCAGCGGTGGCGCTGCCGGTTCTGGAGAGGCCGGGGGACAACCCGGTCGTGCCCGTGTTCACCTCGGAGACGACGATGGCCGAACTGCTGCCCTTCGTCTCCCGCTACCGTCTGGTGCCCCTGGGCGCGCTCGCCTCCCAGTGGCCGGCCGACGACATCTCGCTCACCATAGACGGCAGCTCGGAGCACAGCCTGACCCTCACCTCCGAGGGGGTGCGCACCCTGCTCGCCCGGTCCGCGGGCTGAGCGGGCAGGCTTCGGCGGCCGGGGCGACCCCGGCCGTCCGTCAGTCCCGCCGCTCCTCCAGCATCCGCGCCAGCACCGCCCGCTGCAGCGGCAGCACGGCCTTGTGCAGTTCGCGGCCCTTGCGGGTGAGCGCGACCCAGACGCCGCGCCGGTCCTCCGCACACACCGAGCGCTCGACCAGACCGTCCCTCTCCAGGCGCGCGATCAGGCGGGACAGCGCGCTCTGACTGAGATGGACCCGCCCGACCAGGTTCTGCACCCGGCACTGGTCGCCCTGCTCGCCCGACTCCGAGACCAGGAGGTCCAGCACCTCGAAGTCGCTGGCGCCCAGCCCGTGCGGATGCAGGGCCCGGTCGATCTCGCACATCGTGCGCGCGTGGACGGACAGGATGTCCCGCCAGCGCTCCTCGAGCCGAGCCTCGGCCGTCTTGACTGCCATGACTGCACGGTAACACCGATCCGGCCAATAGTTGAGTGTGCAACTAGTGCTTGTGCCAAGCAGTCGTACGGTACTCAGGCAGCCGGATCCTGGAGGAGCCCGACGAGGTTGCCGTCGGTGTCCTTGACGAAGGCGATCAGTCTGCCGCCGCCCACGTCCTGCGCGTCCTGCAGCAGCTCGGCGCCCGTCTCCAGGAGGGCGGCGAGCCGCTCCCGCAGATCGGTGACGTGCCAGTACGGCACCGGTCCGGTCATGCCCTTGGCGTGCCCGTTAGGGTCGAGGCCGACATCCTGCCCGGCGGCCTTGAAACCGACGTAGTAGGGCTCGTCCGCGTAGGGCTCGACGCCCAGCAGGGCCGAGAACAGGGCCTTGGCCCGGGCGAGGTCCTTGACGGGGTAGATGATCGTCTGCAGGCCGGCGGTCATGAGACTCACTCCTCTGGGTGGGCGGTCCGACGGGTTCCCCGTCGGTGCTCTCACGCTAGGGCCGGGGAGCCCGTCCGGGCTTCTTCGATCCTGACCGGTTGCGGTTCCGCGCACTGCCGTCATTCGTTGTGCAGCACCTCCGCGACGGTGAGACGGGCCGCGCGCCTGGCAGGGACCAGTGCGCCCGCCACGGCGATCACCACCCCCGTCAGCGCCAGTTCCGCCAGTCTCGCCGCGTGCCAGACGTCCGTCATGTACGACGGCAGGGTGATGTCGATGCCCGCGGCCATGCGGGGGACCACCGTCTCGTACGCGGCGACGCCCAGTGGGACGCCGAGCACCGACCCGATCACACCGAGCATCGCCATCGACGTCACCGTCATCACCGTCACCTGGCGCGGGGTCATACCGATCGACTTGAGCATGCCCAGGTCGCGGCGCCGGTCGTGGGTGTTGAGGACGGCCGTGTTGAAGACGCCGAGGGAGGCGACCAGGGCCAGCATCAGGGTGAGGCCGGTCGCCGAGCCGATGATGGTCTCGGCGCCGCTGCTCGGACCGGTCAGCTGGGTGCTGAGCCCCTTGTCGAGGGCTCTGGCGGCGCGCGCGTAAGCCGCCGGATCCGCGCCCTTGCGCAGCTCGACGTGATAGGCGAACGCCTTCCCGTCCGGGATGAGCGCGGTGAACGTCGGCCAGGTGCCGACGACCACCGCGTCGTTGTCCTGCATCAGCTCACCGACCACGGTGACCTCCTCCTCGTGGCCGCTCTTGCGCAGCCGGAGGTGGTCACCGATGTGCACTCCATTGTGGCGCAGGAAGGACGTACCGACCACGACCTCTCCACGACGGTGCATCCAGTGTCCCCGGACGAGCACGTCGCCCAGGGACGGGTCCGGCCCGCGCCTGCCCTCGACGACGACCCGCTGTGTGGAACCCTCGAGTCGCGCGTCCTCGTCACCCCGGGCCGTCACCCGTGCCACGCCCGGCAACGAGCCCAGCGAATGCTGGAGTTGGCGGTCGCCATGCACCGGCAGCACCTGCTTGCCATGGACGTGGTCGCTCGCGTACACCGTGACGTCGTACGCATCCCTGCCGCCGTCTCCGAAGAGGGTCATCGTCGTGGCCAGCCCCGTGGCGAACGTCACCGCGGTCACTCCCAGGACCACCGCGGCAAGCGTGAGCGCGCTGCGCGCGGGCCGGGCGAACGGCAGCCCCGCCCCCAGGCTCACCGACCGCGGCAACCGCAGCCCCGCGAGCCGCCGTTGCACACGGAGCGCCCGCCCGGCACGCGGCGCGCTGCCCGCGCTGATCGCCCGCGCCGCGGACAGCCGCTGGGCGCGCACGGACGGGCCGAGCGCGGCGAGCCCACAGACCAGCGGCATGCCGCACAGAGCCAACACGTTCACCCAGGGCGCGATGCCGACGCTTTCGTGCAGCACCCCCGCACCGGGCCCCGAGAACACGAACCGGAAGAACGGCTTGCCCAGCAGGTTGCCGCTGAGCGTGCCCAGTGCGCAGCCCAGCACGGCCGGCACGCAGACCATCACGAGATAGACGCCCAGCACCTGCCCGGGAGTGAATCCGAGGGCCTTGAGAATGCCGATGTGCCGGAAGCCCGACACCACCGCGCCGCCGACCACGTTGGCGACGATCAGCACCGCCACCAGAATGCCGAGGACGCCGAATGCCATGAGGTACGGGGCGTACGCCCGCGCGCTGCCGCCGACCTTGTCCTTGAGCGTCAGATAGCTGTGCGATCCTCTCAGTGAGCCCTTGGGCAACCCCTCGGTCACCTGGGCCAGCCCCGCCCGCAGCGCGTCCTGAGAGGACGCGTCCCGGAACCGGTACAGCATCTGAGTGGCGTTCGGGTGCAGGGCCGCGGCCTGGTCCGGAGTGACCCACACGTCCGCCGTGTGACTCAGATCGAAGGCGAATCCGACGATGGTGAGGGTCGGCCCGGACGGCAGACGGAACGTCTTACCGATGGCGTTGCGGGACCAGTCGGACTGGCGGTTGAGGACCATCTCGCCGGGCCGGGCCGGCCACCGGCCCGCCCACAGATCCACCCGGTCCACCGCGCCGCCGGGCCGGGGCCGGCCCACGACCGTGGCCTCGCCGCCGAGAACCAGGTCCTCCATACCGCGCGGAACGTCCACCGTGGCCTCCGGGAACGGGCCGGCCACCGCCTCGACACCGGGCTTCCGCGACGCATTTGTCAACTGGGCGTTCGTCGCCTTGCCCCGGTCGAACTCGGCGACCACATGCGGTCCGTGCTGCGCGCCGAAGACCCGCTCGAACGGCGCCGACGCCGCGTCCACCAGCCCCAGCGCCACCACGATCGACCCCGTCGACACCAGGGTGACCAGCCAGATCACCAGCGTCTGGAGTCTCCGCCTGCGTACGGCCGCCCGAGCGGCCTTCCACACCGCCCTCATGCGGACGGCTCCAGGGTGTGCTCGCCGGTGACCCGGCCGTCGGCCAACCGCACCAGCCGGCTCGCGCAGCGCTGCGCGAGATGCTCGTCGTGCGTGACGATGATCAGCGTCTGGCCGATCTGGTTCAGATCGATCAGCAGGTCCATCACCTGCTCCCCGGCCCGGCTGTCCAGCGCGCCGGTCGGCTCGTCGGCCAGCAGCAGCGCCGGCCGGTTCATCAACGCCCGGGCCACGGCGACGCGCTGCCGCTCACCACCGCTGAGCACGCCCGGGTAGGCGTTGCGGCGGTCCGCGATGCCCAGCTCGTCGAACAGCTCCAGCGCACGCCGACGGGCCTGCCGGGCAGGCGCACCGGTCAACTGGGCGGCCAGCGCCACGTTGTCGAGAGCCGACAGGTCGTCGATGAGGTTGAAGAACTGGAAGATCATGCCGATCCGGCGCCGCCGGTACAGCGCGAGCCCCGTCTCGCTCAACTCGCCGACGTTCTCGCCGTGCACGACGACCGAGCCGCCCGTGGGGCGGTCAAGCCCGGCGATCATGTTGAGCAGCGTGGACTTGCCGCACCCCGACGGCCCCATCACCGCGACCGCCTCCCCGGCCCGGATCTCCAGCGACACACCGTCCAACGCGACCGTCTCGCCGTACTCCTTGCGTACGCCGTCGAGTCGCACGACGGCCTCTTTCGTTCGCACCTCAGTGACCATGGTGAGGACGCTAAGGGCGTGACCGGTCGCCCGGCATCCCCCTCCGGATCGCACCTCGGCCCACGTCTCATCCCGTAGATGCAGAAGGCTGGATCCACAGGTCGATGCGGAGGCCAGAGGCTTCTGCCAGAGTGAGGGCATGGGGGAACTGGAGCTGTTGACGGTGCTGCTGGGGGTGGCGTGCGCGGTCGTCGCGGGGCTGGCCATGGCGCTGCTGCGGACCCGGCGCCGGTGGCAGGCGGCCGTGGGGGAGCGCGGCTGGTTGTTGGAGCGTGAGCGGGAGAGCGCCGCCGAGTCCGCGATCGCCGCCGAACGCGACCGGATCGCCCGGGAGTTGCACGACATCGTCAGCCACAACGTCAGCCTCATGGTCGTCCAGGCGAGCGCAGCCCGGGAAGTACTGGGGAGCATGCCGGAGGAGGCCGCGACCGCGCTGCGGGCCGTCGAGGACGCGGGGCGCGGCGCGATGACCGATCTGCGCCATCTGCTGGGGCTGCTGGCGCCGTCGGCGAGCGGCGAGGACGAGGATCCGGGCCCAGCCGGCGTCTATGCGGACCTGACCCCGCAACCCGGCCTCGACCGCCTGGGCCCCCTCGTCGACCGGATATCGTTCGCCGGACTGCCCGTAGAGGTACGGATGTCCGGTGACCCCCGCCCACTGCCTCAGGGCATAGACGTCACCGCGTACCGCATCGTCCAGGAGGCCCTCACCAACGCACTCAGGCACGGTGACGGCGGCAAGGCGGAGGTGACGGTGCGCTACACCGAGAACGCGCTGCGCGTGGAGGTCCTCAACACGGGCCCCAGCGTGCTGACCGGCACCGGCGGCAGCGTGCCGTCGCGGCGCCATGAGGGCGCGGGCCGCGGCCTGCTGGGGCTGCGCGAGCGGGTCGCCGTGTACGGCGGCGACCTCGACGCCCGTCGCCGACTCGGCGGTGGCTACCGGGTCCGCGCCCGCATACCCCTGGACCGCCCGTGACCCCGGGCGCGCCCGAGCGGGCGCCCCGTGTCCTGATCGTCGACGACCAGACCCTGATCCGAACCGGCTTCCGGCTGATCCTCACCGCCCGGGGCATCGAGGTCGTGGGGGAGGCCGCCGACGGCGCCGAGGCGGTCGCCGCCGCCCGGGAGCTGCACCCGGACGTCGTGCTCATGGACATCCGCATGCCCACCATGGACGGCCTGGAAGCAACGCGGCGCATCCTGGAGCGGGCCGGTGACTGCCGGGTGCTCATGCTGACCACCTTCGACCTGGACCGGTACGTCTACAGGGCCTTGTCGATCGGGGCCAGCGGCTTCCTGCTCAAGGACGTCACCCCGGAGCATCTGGCGGCGGCCGTCCGGCTCGTCGGCACCGGCGACGCCCTGCTCGCCCCGCAGATCACCCGGCGCCTGGTCGAGCGGTACGCGGCCGACACCGGGCGGACACCCGAGAGCGTGCCCGCCGAGCTCGCCGCCCTCACACCCCGGGAGCGCGAGGTGCTGACCCTGATGGGCCGCGGCCTGTCCAATACCGAACTGGCCGCAGAGCTGACCCTGAGCGAGGCCACCGTCAAGTCCCACGTGGCCCGGATCTTCGCCAAGCTCCACCTGCGCGACCGCGCCCAGGCGGTCGTCCTCGCCTACGAGACCGGGCTGGTCAGAGCGGGGAAGCGGTGAGCGTCCCGGGCGCCGTCAGGCCGACTCCCGGCGGACCAGCTCCGTCGGCAGGATCACCGCGGCCGGGTCCTCGCCACCGATCTGGGCGAGCAGCACCCGCACCATCTCGCTGCTGATCCGGTCCCAGGGCTGGCGGATGGTGGTGAGGGCCGGGGTGACGGCGGTCGCCGCCGGCGAGTCGTCGAAACCGCCGACAGCGATGTCAGCCGGCACCCGCTTCCCCGCCCGGTGCAGCGCCGCCAGCACGCCCTGCGCCATCAGGTCGGAGGCGACGAAGACGGCGTCCAGGTCCGGGGCCTGCGCCAGCAGCCGCTCCGCGCCCGTCTCACCGCTGGCCCGGCTGTAGTCGCCGGAGACGACGAGGTCCTCGTCGAGGCCGACGCCCGCCTCGGCGAGCACCTCCTTGTAGCCGGCGAGACGCTCGACACCACCGGGTGTGTCGAGCGGGCCGGTGACCACGCCGATCCGGCGGCGTCCGATCGACAGCAGATGGCGCACCATGTCACGCGCGCCGTCACGGTCGTCGGCGGCCACGTAACTCACCTTCGAGCCCAGGCCGATCGGCTTGCCGCAGGCGACCAGAGGCACGCCCGCCTCGCGCAGTTCCTGGGCCACCGGGTCGCCGGAGTGGCTGGAGACCAGCAGCACCCCGTCGACGTGCCCGGCGGTGATGTACCGCGCTATGCGCCGCCGTTCGTCCTCCGTACCGGCCAGCATCAGCAGCAGCGGGATGTCGTGTGCGGCCAGTGCCTGGGTGCAGCCGCGCAACAGGACGTTGAAGTTGGGATCCTCGAAGAACCGCTCCTGCGGCTCGGTCAGCAGGAAGCCGATCGAGTCGGAGCGTCCGGTGATCAGCGAGCGGGCGTGCCGGTTGACGACGTACCCGGTCCTGCGGATCGCGGCGTTCACCGCTTCCTGGGCGGCGGGGCTGACGTAGTGCCCGCCGTTGAGCACCCGGGAGACGGTGCCCCTGGAGACCCCTGCCTCGCGCGCCACGTCGTGGATCGTCGGCGGTTTGCGCCGGCCCGCCGCATTGCTGCTCATGGTCATGACTTTACGGCCCCGGACAGCAGGTCCAGGCTCCAGAACCGCTGGATGACCAGGAAGAGGGCGATCAGCGGCAGGACGGCCAGTCCGGCGCCGGTGATCACCAGTGTGTACAGCGCCGGGGTGTTGGAGCCCTGCTCCAGCAGCGTGTACAGGCCGAGCGGGATCGGGAACTTCTCGTCGTCGCTGAGCATGATGAACGGCAGCAGGAAGTTGTTCCAGACGGCGACGAACTGGAAGAGGAACACCGTCACCAGGCCGGGCACCATCATCGGCAGGGCGATCCGGGTGAAGATCCGCCACTCGCTCGCGCCGTCCATCCGCCCGGCCTCCACCACGTCACCGGGGACGGCGGCGGCCGAGTAGATACGCGAGAGGTAGACGCCGTAGGGGGAGAGGATCTGCGGGAGCAGCACGGACAGATAGGAATCCGTGAGGTTCGCCTTGGCCAGCAGCAGGTACTGCGGGACGGCCAGGATCACCGGCGGCATCAGCACGCCCGCGAGGAGGACGTTGAAGATCGTCTCGCGGCCCCGGAAGCGGTAGGTCGCCAGCGCGTAGCCGCTGATCGCGGACACGACCGTCGACAGCAGGGCGCCGAGACCGGCGTACAGGGCGGAGTTGCCCAGCCACCTCCAGTAGATGCCGCCGCGGTAGGCGGTCAGGTCCTTGAGGTTGTCGGCGAGACCGGTGCCCGGCAGGAACGTGAACGTCGAGAACAGCTCGTGCCCGGACTTGGTGGCCGCGATCACCACCCAGGCGACCGGCAGCAGCATGTAGATCGCGCCGAGCAGCAGAGTGACCGTCGGGACCAGCGCGATCCGGCGGCGCAGCGGCGGGCCCTGGGCGGTGCCGGGGGTGGTGTCGGCGGCCTGGGCGGCGTTGCGGACGGCAAGAGAACTCATGCTGCTTCCTCCTGCTTGTTGCGGCGGTTCGCGGCCCGCAGAAAACCGAACGACAGGACCAGCGTGACCAGGGCGATCAACGTCGCCTCGGCGGCCGCCGAGTAGATGTCGTTGCGGTGGAAGGCGTCCTGGTACACCTTCATCAACGGGCTCCAGCTCGTGTTGAGGGAGTTGGTGAGCGGTTTGAGGGTGGTCGGCTCGTTGTACACCTGGAGCGTCGCGATGATCGAGAAGAAGAAGGTCAGCACCAGCGAGGGCGCCACCATCGGGATCTTGATCTTCAGCGCGACCTGCAGCGGGGTGGCCCCGTCCAGCTTCGCCGCCTCGTACACCTCGGCAGGGATGGCCTGCAGCGCGGTGTAGATGACGATCATGTTGAAGCCGGTGCCGCCCCAGACCGCGATGTTCGACAGGGCGAAGTAGAGCGGGCCGCCGTCCAGCAGGTTCGGCTGCGGCAGGTGCAGCTTGTCGAGCACGAAGTAGAAGGGGCTGACGTCCGGCAGGTACAGGAAGCCCCACAGCAGCGCCGCCACGACGCCGGGGATGGCGTACGGCAGGAAGATCGCGAGCCGGGTGAACGGGGCGAGGCGGACCTTGTCGGAGTCGAGCATCAGCGCGAACAGCAGGGCGAGGCCCAGCATCACCGGGACGACGATGCAGCCGTAGCCGAGCACGCGCAGGGCGCCGTCGAGGAGTTCGTGGTCGCGCAGGGCGTCGGAGTAGTTCTCCAGCCCGGCCCAGACCTCCTTCCGCGCACCCGAGCCCAGGCCGAGCCCGGAGACGTGCACCTTGCGGAAGCTGAGCCAGACCGCGTACCCGATGGGGAGCGCGAAGAACAGGGCGAAGAGGATCGTCGCGGGAAGGAGGAAGGCATACGGGGCCCCCTTGACCCCGTACGCCTTCCGGCTTGTGCTGGTCACTGAGAAACCTCGAAGCCCTGCTTCTTCATGTCGGCGACCGTGTCGCTCTGCATCCTGTCCAGGGCGGCGGCGAAGTCCGACTTGTTCTTCGCGGCCGCTCCGAAGGCGTCGTTGAAGGACGAGTAGGCGACGTTCACGTTCGGGCCCCACGCGGACGGCGCGGTGGTGTTCGCGATCTTGGCGGCCTCGGTGTAGAAGTCCGCCTGGTTGGAGAAGTACGCCGGCGGGTTGGTGAAGGCGCCGGAGAGCTGGGCGGAGGTCGAGGCCGGGTAGATGCCGCTGTCCTTCGCCAGCGCGTTGAGCGCGTCGTGGTCGGTGTTCAGCCACTCGGCGAACTTCGCGGCCGCCTCCTGGTGCGCCGAGTCCGTGGTGACGGCGGTGGAGGAGCCGCCCCAGCTGCCGGTGACGTTCTCGCTGTCGGACCACTGGGGGAGCGGGGCCATGGCCCACTTGCCCTTGGTGTCGGGCGCGGCCGTGGTCAGCGTGCCCGGCGCCCACACGGCGCTGACCCAGGCGATCTGCTTGCCGGTGTCGAGCGCCTTGTTCCAGGCGGGGGTGTACATGGGCTGGTTGTCGATGGCGCCCTCCTTGACCAGGTCGCCCCAGAACCTGGCGACCTTCTGGGTGGCCGTGTCGTTGATCGCGACCTTCCACTTGTCACCGGAGGTGGTCCACCACTTGGCGCCGGCCTGCTGGGCGAGACCGGCGAAGAGACCGGAGTCGTTGGCGGAAAACGTGGTCAGGTCCTTGTCGGGAGCGACCTTCTTCAACGCGCGGGCGGTCTCGGCGAACTGCTCCCAGGTCGCGGGGACCTTCAGCTTGTACTTCTTGAACAGGTCCTCGCGGTAGTAGAACATCATCGGCCCGATGTCCTGAGGGACCGCGTAGACGGAGTCCGTGCCGAGCGTGGTCTGCTGCCAGACACCGTCGGCGAACTTGCCCTTGACGTCGCCGACCTCCTTGGAGATGTCGGCCAGCGCGTCATTGCTCACCAGCGTCGGCAGCGCCTGGTACTCGGCCTGCACCAGGTCCGGCGCCTTCTTCGCCTTGTGCGCGGTGAGGATCTTGGTGACCAGCGTGTCGCCGGACGCCTGCTTCTTCACCGTGACCGTGATCTTGTCCTGCTTCCCAGGCCCCTTGTTCCACAGGTCGACGACCTTGTCCATACCGGGCGTCCAGGTCCAGTACGTGAGTGAGACCGGGCCCGACTCGGCCTTGCTGCCGTCTTCGGAGCCGCAGGCGGCGAGGGCGGTGGCGCCGAGCGAGACGGCGACGGCGGTTGTCACGAGGCGACGGCGCTTCGTGTGCGGCATGGAACTCTCCCCTGACCTGGGTCCCCGCCCGCTGCGGGAACCTGCCCTGCAGAAGCCCGCTGACCCGGGTCCCCGCCCGTCGCGAGGCCCTGTCTGCTTCTGTGAGCGTTCACAGTAGAGAAACATCCCGGACACTTGTCAATGGTTGTTGCTGTGCGGTTATGTTGGCCTCGCACCGCCGATGATGTGTGTGCACGTTCCCAAATGATCGACATCCCGGGAGACATCCATGCCGGAGACCACCCCCAGCGGCCTCACCGGGCTCGCCTTCGGTGGGGACTACAACCCCGAGCAGTGGCCGGAGAGCGTCTGGCTCGAGGACGTCCGGCTGATGCGGGAGGCCGGCGTCACGATGGTGAGCGCCGGGATCTTCTCCTGGGCCCTGCTGGAGCCCTCACCGGGCGAGTACGACTTCGGCTGGCTGGACCGGATCCTGGATCTGCTGCACGAGAACGGCATCCGCGTCGACCTGGGCACGCCCACCGTGGTGCCGCCCGCCTGGTTCTACCGGGCGCACCCCGAGGCCCTGCCGGTCACCGCCGAGGGCGTGCGCTACGAGTTCGGCTCGCGCGGCGCGATCTGCCACAGCAACGCCGAGTACCGCGCCGCCGCCGCGAACATCACGACCCGGTTGGCCGAGCGCTACGGCGGCCACCCGGCCCTCGCCATGTGGCACGTCCACAACGAGTACGGTGTCCCCGTCTCCGCCTGCTACTGCGACTCCTGCGCCGCCCACTTCCGCCGCTGGCTCGCCGACACCTACGGCGATGTGGAGGCGGTCAACGAGGCCTGGGGCACCGCCTTCTGGGGTCAGCGCTACACCGGCCTCGACCAGATCAACCCGCCCCGCGCCACCCCCACGGTCGGCAACCCCGGCCAGGCGCTGGACTACAAACGCTTCGTCGACGCCACCGTCCGGGAGAACTTCCGCACCGAGCGGGACATCCTGCACCGTCTCTCACCGGGGATCCCGGTCACCACCAACTTCATGACCGCGCTCAGCCAGTGCGACTCCATGGACTACTGGGCGTGGGGCCGCGAGGTCGACCTCGTCACCAACGACCACTATCTGATCACCGACGGCCGCCGCACCCACGTCAACCTCGCGATGGCCGCCGACATCACCCGCTCGGTCGCGGGCGGCGCACCCTGGCTGCTCCTGGAGCACTCCACCTCGGGCGTCAACTGGCAGCCCCGCAACCCCGCCAAGGCCCCCGGCCAGATGGCCCGCAACTCCCTCGTGCATGTCGCACGGGGCTCCGACGGCGCCATGTTCTTCCAGTGGCGGCAGTCCCGGCGCGGCGCCGAGAAGTTCCACTCGGCGATGCTGCCGCACGGCGGCACCGAGACCCGCGTGTGGCGCGAGGTCGTCGAACTCGGCGCGAGCATCGACTCGCTGAGCCGGATCCGCGGCACCCGCACCCAGGCGGACGTGGCGGTCCTCTGGGACTGGCACTCCTGGTGGGCACAGAACCTCCAGTGGCGCCCCAGCGAGGACCACGACGCCCGGGAGCGCGCCGACTCCTTCTACGAGGCCCTGTACGACCGTCACCTCACCGTCGACTTCGCCCACCCCGAAGCCGACTTGTCGAGATATCCCCTTGTCGTCGTACCGGCGCTATACCTGATGACCGAGGCCGCCGGGAACAACCTCGAGGAGTACGTGGCGAACGGCGGCACGCTCGTGGTGTCGTACTTCTCCGGCATCGTCGACGAGCACGACGCCGTGCACGACGGCCCCTACCCGGGTCCGCTGCGCGACGTCCTCGGACTGACCGTGGAGGAGTTCTCACCCCTGCTGGAGAACCAGCGGGTGCGCGTCACCGGCCCCGAGGGCTCGGAGCTCACCGCCGACGTGTGGACGGAGTTCGTGGTGCCGCGCGGCGCCGAGACCGTCTGGACGTACGCCGACGGCCTCACCGCCGGCCGCCCCGCCGTCACCCGGCACCGGCTCGGCGAGGGCACCGCCTGGTACGTCTCCACCCGCCTCGACACGCACGGCCTGGACGAGGTGCTCGCTCGGGCCGCCGCGGACGCCCGGATCGCACCGCGCGTCGACCTGCCCCGGGACGTGGAGGTCGTGCGCCGCGCTGGCGAGCCGGGCAGCCCCGCCTTCCTCTTCGCGATCAACCACACGGCCACCGACGCCAAGGTGCCCCTGGAGACACCCGGCACCGAACTGCTGACCGGCGAACGTGCCGCGGGCCGCCTGGTGGTCCCCGCGGGAGCCGTCCGGGTCGTACGGCTCGACGGCTGAGGAAGACCCGGCGATCCCCTGGGGCCCCACCGGCTCCCCTCCGCCCGCGTGAGCCGTACGAGCCGTGGGCGGAGGGGCTCTCCTCCCACCCCCCGGGGAGGACATCCCCAACCCACCACGTCGAAGGGACGACGGACGACGATGTTCCATCCCAGACGCACCCTGAGAGCCCTGCTGCTGCCGCTCGCGGCGGGGCTCGCCCTCACCGCCCTGCCCGCCCAGACCGCCCAGGCGGCGAGCACGCTCACCAACGGCGGATTCGAGTCCGACGGCACGGGCGCGGCCACGCCCCGCGGCTGGTCGGAGTACGGCGACACCGGCGCCTCGTACACCGAGTCCGGTGGCCACGGCGGCAGTTACCGGCTGAGTCACTACTCGTCGTCCGCCTACAAGGTGGAGACGTACCAGTACCTGTCCGGGCTGGCCAACGGCACCTACACCCTCACCGCCTGGGTGCGCTCCAGCGGTGGGCAGAACTCCGCCTACCTGGCGCTGAAGAACTGCGGGAGTGCTACCCAGCGCACCGACCTGCCGGTGTCCACCAACAGCTGGGTCCGCATCGTCACCTCGATCGCCGTGACGAACAACCAGTGCACGATCAGCATCAACTCGGACGCCAACGCGGGCAACTGGATCAACGTCGACGACCTAAGCTTCGCCCCGGGCAGGACAGGTCTGACCGTCAAGGGCGCCGACATCTCCTCCCTCGCCAAGAGCGAGGCCAAGGGCGGGGTGTACAAGAACAGCTCCGGCAGCACCGGCGACGCGGTCACCATCCTGAAGAACGCCGGCATGAACTACGCCCGTCTGAAGGTCTGGGTCGATCCGGCCGACGGCTACAACGACAAGACGCGCGTGCTGGCCATGGCCAGACGCATCAAGGCGGCCGGCATGAAGCTGCTGGTCGACTTCCACTACTCGGACACCTGGGCCGACCCGGGCAAGCAGACCAAGCCCGCCGCCTGGGCCTCGCACTCCTACAGCCAGTTGAAGACCGACGTCTACCACCACACGTACGACGTCCTGAACGCGCTGAAGGCGCAGGGCACCACCGCCGACATGGTGCAGATCGGCAACGAGATCAACGGCGGCATGCTGTGGTCCGAGGGTTCCACGGACAACTGGCCGCAGCTCGCCGGTCTGATCAACTCCGGCTACAGCGCCACCAAGGCGGTCTCCTCCGGCACCCGGGTCGCGCTGCACCTGGCCAACGCCGGTGACGACGCCACCGTCCGCTGGTGGTTCGACAACGCCAGGACGTACGGCATCGACTACGACGTGATCGGCCTGTCCTACTACGGCTACTGGCACGGCTCGCTCGCCGCCGCGCAGACCACCCTCGACGACGCCGCCGCCCGCTACGGCAAGCCGGTGTTCATCGCCGAGACGGCCTACCCCTTCCGGCTGGACAGCGACGACTCGCTCACCAACCAGATCGACACCACGGGCGAGCTCGTCACCGGCTACCCGGCGACGGTGGCCGGTCAGACCCGGTGGATGAACGACGTGGCGAGCATCGTGGAGGCCGTCCCGAACGGCCGCGGCCTCGGCGTCTTCTACTGGGAGGCCACCTGGACCGCGGTCACCGGCAACGGCTGGGACCCGGCCGACGCCGGCTCCGGCAACGGCTGGGAGAACCAGGCGCTGTTCGGCTACGACGACAAGGCGCTGTCGTCCATGTCGTGGTTCAGCCACCGCTGAACCGCCGCGACGGGGCCCGGCCGTGTGGGGGCGGCTGGGCCCTTCGGCGTCTTGCCTGGGCCGGAAGCAGAACTCCCCTGTGGGGAAAGGCCGTTCGGTACCGGACAAGGGCCGGCGAGTCCCGTACGTGACGGTAAAGGCCGCGGGACAGTGGGAAGACGGAACATGAGGAGGCGCGGACGGAGGCGACGCGATGCTGAGGACTCCCGCGGGCGATCGGCGCCTGGACATCCTTGAGTGGCTCAAGGACCCCGCCACGCACTTCCCACGTGAGCGCCACGCCGACCCCGTCGAGGACGGTGTCACCGCACGCGCCATCGCCGCCAAGCTCGGCGTCTCCCGCCGGGCCGCCGACACCCACCTCGGCCTGCTGACCCGGATCGGTCTGCTGCGGGCCAAGCGGATCCGGCGCCGCACCTACTATCGGCGGGACGAGGTCCGGATCGCCGAGGTGGCCCGGATGTTCGAGAAGGGCTGGTAGGGGCACCTGCGACATTGGCCTCCCCGGCCGCGGCACCCCATCACGAAGGGCAGGGCGCACATGGGCCGTCCCAGGGAACTCGTACCCCGCCACTACGTGTCGATCGGCGGGCGGGGACCCGAGGACGTGGTGGCCGACGACCGGGGCCGTGTCCTGACCGGTGTCGAGGACGGCCGCATCCTGCGCCTCGACGGCCTCGCCGACCCCGGCACGGCGCGTGTCGAGGTGCTCGCCGAGACCGGCGGCCGGCCCCTGGGCCTGGAACTCCTCCCGGACGGCGACCTGGTCGTCTGCGACGCCGAACGCGGTCTGCTGCGCGTCGGCCTCGGCGGCCGTGCCGCCGGCTCCGTGGACGTACTCGCCGACTCGGTGTCGGGGGAGCCGCTGCGGGGCTGCAGCAACGTGGTGGCCCTGTCCGACGGCAGCCTGTGCTTCACCGTCTTCAGCCGCCGTCACCCCCTGCGCCACTGGATGGCCGACCTCGTCGAACACAGCGGCACGGGGCGCCTGCTGCGCCTCCCGCCCGGCGGTGGCAACCCCGAGGTGCTGCTGGAAGGGCTGCAGTTCGCCAACGGCCTCGCCCCGAGCGCGGACGAGTCCTGCCTGGTGGTGGCCGAGACCGGTGCCCGCCGGCTGACCCGCTACCGGCTCACCGGCCCGCGGGCGGGCACCGCCGAGCCCCTCGCCGACGGCCTCCCGGGCATGCCCGACAACATCTGGCGCGCCGGGAGGTCCGGCCCGCTCTGGGTGGCCCTGGCCGCACCGCCCGTCCCCCCGCTGGACCTGCTGCACCGCACCCCGCACGCAGTGCGCCGCGCCGCCGCCCGCGCGGCCGCGCACGCGTCCTTCCGCCCGACGGGCTACGCCGGCGTCCTGGCCGTCGACGACGACGGCACCACCGTGCACCACCTCACCCGCCGCCGGTCCGGCTTCCGCATGGTCACCAGCGTCTGCGAGACCGGCGGTCACCTGGTCCTGGGCAGCCTCTGGGAGCGCGGGATCGCGGTCTGCGAGACGCCCCTCGCGAAGTGACCGGTGCGGGCGTCCGGCGGTACTCTGGTGCCCGGCAGTGATCGAGACGACGGGGCCGAATCAGGAGACGCACGACCATGACAGCCCCGCGAGCCGAGAGCTTCGGTGCCCGGTCCGGCCCCGCGTGGCCGTCGGTCTGGCGTGCGCAGGGACCCGTGGTCGCCGTGGTCGCCCTGGGCGGCGCCATCGGCGCGACGGCCCGCTACGCGCTGTCCCTGGGCCTGCCCACCCCCGCCGGAGGCTTCCCCTGGGCGACCTTCTGGACCAACGTCACCGGCTGCGCCGTGATCGGCGTGTTCATGGTGGTCATCACTGACGTCTGGGCCGCCCACCGCCTCGTCCGCCCCTTCTTCGGCACGGGTGTGCTCGGCGGATACACCACCTTCTCCACCTACGCCGTCGACATCCAGAAGCTCCTCGACGACGGTCACCCCGGTACGGCGCTCGCCTATCTCGCCGCGACCCTGATCGCGGCCCTGACGGCGGTGTGGGCCGCCGCGGCGGCGGCCCGCCGTGTCCTGCTGCGGAGGCAGCCATGACCAGGCTGACCGGCGGCGCGCTGCGCGTCACCGCCTTCATCCGTGAGAACGACACCTGGCACCACAAGCCCCTGTACAGCGAGATCGTCCACCGGGCCCATGCGGCCGGTTTGGCGGGCGCCAGCGTCTTCCGGGGCATCGAGGGCTTCGGCGCCTCCTCCCTGATCCACACCTCACGGCTGCTGTCCCTGAGCGAGGAGGTGCCCGTCGCGGTGGTCATCGTCGACACCGAGGAGCGGGTACGGGCCTTCCTGCCCCAGCTCGAGGAAATGGTCACCGAAGGCCTGGTGATCCTCGACGAATGCGAGGTCATCAGGTACATGAGCCGCGGCGGCGGCTCGGGCGGCACGGACGGGAAGGGTAAGAAGTCGTTGTGAACTGGCTGCTGGTCGCCCTCGGTGCCATGGTCGGTGCTCCGCTGCGCTATCTGACCGACCGCGCGGTGCAGTCCCGGCACGACTCGCTCTTCCCCTGGGGCACGTTCGTGGTGAACGTCACCGGCTGCCTGATCCTCGGCCTGCTGACCGGGGCGTCCGCCGCCGACGCGCACCTGCGGCTGCTGCTCGGCACCGGCCTGTGCGGAGCGCTGACCACGTACTCGACCTTCTCGTACGAGACCCTGAGGCTGACCGAGACCGGTGCGGGGCTCTACGCTGCCGCCAACGCCGTCGCGAGTGTGGCGGTGGGCCTCGGTGCGGCCTTCGCCGGCGTGTCACTCGCCCAGGCGGTATGGGCGTAGGCACGGGACTCACACCCGGGCATAGTAAGACTGTCTACAGCACTGTCGACCAACTCCTCAGTAGAACTGGATCCCATGAGCGCCATCTCCGTCGGTCAAGCCGCCGTCCTCGGTGTCGTCGAGGGGGTGACCGAATTCCTCCCCGTGTCCTCGACCGGCCACCTCAAGATCACTGAGGGGCTCATGCACATCCCCGTCGACGACAAGTCCGTCGTCGGCTTCTCCGCCGTCATCCAGGTCGGCGCGATCGCGGCCGTGCTCGTGTACTTCTTCAAGGACATCGTGCGGATCGTCTCGGCCTGGGGCCGTGGCATCCGCAACAAGCAGGAGCGATACCACCACGACTACAAGTTCGCCTGGTGGGTGATCTACGCGACCATTCCGATCGTCGCGGTGGGCCTGGCCGCCAAGAAGCTGATCGAGGGCCCCCTCGCCTCACTGTGGGTGGTCGCGGGCTCGCTGATCGTCGGGTCCGGTGTGATGTGGGCGGCGGACCAGATGGGGCGGCACAAGCGCGGCGAGGACGACACCTCGTTCAAGGACGCGATGCTGGTCGGCTGCTCCCAGATCCTCGCCCTGCTCTTCCCCGGCTTCTCCCGCTCCGGCGCCACCATGTCCACCGCGCTCATCCTCGACCTGGACCGCGTCGCCGCCACCCGTCTGTCCTTCTTCCTCGGCATCCCCGCCCTGACCGGCGCCGGCCTGTACGAGTTGAAGGACGCCCTGGGCGCGGGCGTGGGCGCCGCCCCGCTGGCCGTCGGCACCGTCGTCTCCTTCGTGGTCGCCTACGCTTCCATCGCCTGGCTGCTGAAGTTCGTCGCCAAGCACTCCTTCAACGCCTTCGTGCTGTACCGGATCGTCGTCGGCCTCGCGCTCTTCGGTCTGCTGGGCAGCGGGGTGCTCGACAGCTGACCGGCGTCCGGTCGCCGGCCGTCCGTGATCTCCACGGGGTGTGATGCAGAGATTCATGCATCACACCCCGTGAATGTTTCCTTTCCAGGTGTCTTGACAGCGTCGTTCCGTAACCCCCAAGATCGAGCCCGTGAACCTGTCAGACAGCCAGACAGGTGGTCCGGGGCCGCGGCGCGTCAGTGCGATGGAAGCGGTACTCGCCCACCTCCGCGGCGCCATCGAGCGCGGTCAGTACGCCATCGGGGAGAAGCTCCCGTCCGAGGCGGAGCTCTGCCGCACGCTCGAGGTCTCCCGGCCCGTGCTCCGGGAGGCCCTGCGGGCCCTGCAGACGATGGGCCTGACCGTCTCCAAGACGGGCAAAGGCACCTTCGTCGTGGCGAACGCCGTCGAGGACCCCACCTTCGGCGACTACGCGGCCAGTGACCTGCTCGAGGTACGCCGGCACATCGAGATCCCGGTCGCCGGGTACGCGGCCCTGCGCCGCACCCCGGAGAACCTCGACCACCTCGCCCATCTGCTGGACCGCATGGAGCGGGAGACGGACACCACCGCCTGGGTCGCGATGGACACCCTCTTCCACCTCGCCGTGGCCGAGGCCGCCCAGAACCCGGTCTTCCGCCGGGTCATCGAGGAGATCCGCGACGCACTGGCGCGTCAGTCGGCTTTCCTCAACGAACTGGGCGGCCGCCGGGAGCAGTCCAACCGCGAACACCGGGCGATCGTCGAGGCGCTGGCCGACGGCAGCGAGCACGACGCGGTGGAGGCCATGTCCCACCACCTCGACCGCGTCGAGACGACCCTCACCGACATCGTGCGCTCCGCGCGCACGGACATCCCCACGGAAGGCGGACCCGAGGCGTGAGCGAGCACCTCAAAGAAGAGACGCGCCCATCGTCCCGTCACGTCGACGCCGGCGACTCGGGCTACAGCAAGTCCCTGAAGTCCCGGCACGTGAACATGATCGCCATCGGCGGTGCCATCGGCACCGGGCTCTTCCTCGGCGCAGGCGGCCGGCTGGCCGACGCCGGGCCCTCCCTGTTCATCGCCTACGCGGTCTGCGGCGTCTTCGCCTTTCTCGTCGTGCGCGCCCTCGGCGAACTCGTGCTGCACCGGCCGTCCTCCGGCGCCTTCGTGTCGTACGCCCGGGAGTTCCTCGGGGAGAGGGGCGCGTACACCGCGGGCTGGATGTACTTCCTCAACTGGGCGACCACCGGCATCGCCGACATCACCGCGGTGGCCACCTACACCCACTACTGGGGCATGTTCTCCGACATCCCGCAGTGGGTGATCGCGCTGATCGCGCTGGCCGTGGTGCTGACCGTGAACCTGATATCCGTGAAGATGTTCGGCGAACTGGAATTCTGGTTCGCGATCGTCAAGGTCGGGGCACTCGTGGTCTTCATGTGCATCGGCATCTTCCTGTTGGTCACCCAGCACCCGGTCGACGGCCACCACCCCGGCCCGTCCCTGATCACCGGTCACGGCGGTGTCTTCCCCCACGGCCTGATGCCGATGCTGCTGATCATCCAGGGTGTCGTCTTCGCCTACGCCTCCGTCGAGTTGGTGGGCGTCGCGGCCGGCGAGACCGAGAACCCCGAGAAGATCATGCCGAAGGCGATCAACTCGATCATGTGGCGGGTGGGCGTGTTCTACGTCGGCTCGGTCGTCCTGCTGTCGATGCTGCTGCCCTGGAACAAGTACTCGGCCGGTGAGAGCCCCTTCGTCACCGTGCTCTCCAACATCGGCGTCCCGGCGGCCGGCGGCGTGATGAACCTGGTGGTCCTCACCGCGGCGATGTCCTCGCTCAACTCCGGCCTGTACTCCACCGGCCGCATCCTGCGCTCGATGGCGGTCAGCGGCTCGGCCCCGAAGTTCACCGCGCGGATGAGCCGCAGCCAGGTGCCGTACGGCGGGATCCTGTTGACCAGCGGTATCTGTGTGCTGGGCGTCGGCCTCAACTACGTCGTCCCCGCCGACGCCTTCGAGATCGTGCTCAACTTCGCGGCGATCGGTATCCTTGCCACCTGGGGCATGATCATGGTCTGCCACCTGTTCTTCTGGCGGAAGACCCAGAAGGGCGAACTGACCCGGCCTGGTTACCGGCTGCCGGGTTCCCCCTGGACCGAACTCGTGACGCTGGCGTTCCTCGCCTCCGTCCTGGTCCTGATGTACGCCGACGGCGGCGCCGGACGCACCACCGTGCTGTGCCTGCCGCTGATCGTCGCAGCGCTGGTCGCGGGCTGGTACGCCGTCCGCGGCCGAACGGCGCGCCAGTCCACGGGGGCCGACGCGTGAACCGGGCGCCGGTCCACCACACCACCGACCAGTGATTCAGGCAATGATGTACAGCAGCTCACCCCTGGCAGCACCCATCGCCCGCGAGCCGCTCCACGCTCCCGTGGCCCACCTCATACGTGGCGGGATCGTCGAGGGCGTCCACTACGGCTCCGTCGTCGTCCTCGGCACCGGCGGGGAGATCCGCTTCCAACTCGGTGACGTCGAGGCCGCCTTCTACCCCCGCTCGGCGCTCAAGCCCGTCCAGGCCGTGGCCATGGTGCGGCTCGGGCTGCCGCTCGACGGCGCCCTGCTCTCGCTCGCCGCGGCCAGCCACTCCGGAGAGGAGTACCACCTCGCCGGGACCCGGCAGATCCTCGAGCTCGCCGGGCTGGCCGAGGACGACCTGCGCAACGTCCCCGACCTGCCGTTCGACCCCGTCGTACGGGACGTCTGGGTCCGGGAGGGCCGCCTGCCCTCCCGGCTCGCCCAGAACTGCTCCGGCAAGCACGCGGCGATGCTGTGGACCGCCAAGCTCAACGGCTGGTCCCTGGACGACTACCTGGACCCGGCGCACCCCCTCCAGCAGGCGATCGCTCAGACCGTCGAGGACCTGACGGGCCAGCGCATCGCCCGGGTGACCGTCGACGGCTGCGGCGCCCCGCTGTTCTCCGTCTCCCTGAACGGCCTCGCCCGCGCCGCCGCCCGCATCACCACCGCGGCGCCCAGCACGGCCGAGGGCCAGGTCGCCGACGCCATGCGCGAGCACGCCGAGATGGCCTCGGGCTCCGGCCGCGACGTCGCCGCCCTGATGCGGGCCGTCCCCGGACTGCTGGCCAAGGACGGCTTCGAGGGCGTCGAGGTCGCCGCCCTCCCGGACGGCCGGGCCGTCGCCGTCAAGATCTCCGACGGCGCCAACCGGGCCCGTGTCCCGGTCACCGCCGCCGCCCTGGTCCGCGCCGGTGTGGACCCCGCCCTGCTCACCGAGTTCGCGGGTGAGCCGTTGCTCGGCGGCGGGGAGCCCGTGGGCTGCGTACAGCCGGTCCGCGCGCTGGACCCGGTCGCACTGCTGTCCGCCTGCGCGTAGCCGCGACGCTCGGTTTCGGCGGTGACTGCGGTGCGGGTGTCCGCGACGCGGGGGTGGTCGGCGCGTTGGGCGGTGTTCATGGCGCCGACCGGGCCCGATCGCCGTGCGGCGCCGGATGCGCCGGCCGGGTGCCGTCGCGGTGCGGTGCCGGCCGTGTCGGTCGGGTGCCGTCGCCGGGCGGTGCCCGGGCTGCCGCTCGGAGGCGGGTGTGGCGCCGGTGGCGGTTGCCATGCCGCCGCCGGCGGGCATGTGCGGGCGCTGCCGCGGCGGTTCGGCAGGGGCGGGGCCGGCTTCCACCCGGCACCGCGTCGCACGGCGTCGAGTCGTGTGCATGGCGTGCCGGGCAGGGCCGCCGACTGCCGTTCCACAGCGTCATGCCGCGGACCCCGGTCGAGCCGGTGTCCGTACGTGCGGCTGCCCGGCGGTCGGCAGGCACGCGGGTCCGTCGCACAGAGCGGTCCGGGTCCCGTCCGGTGCGGCCGCGACGAGTCGTACCGATGGCCGTTTCATGGCGTCCTGGTCGCGGGCTCTTGCCGGGCCGTGCCGCCGGTCCGGGCCCGGGGCCGAGCCGGTGTCCGTCGTGCCGCCGCCGTCCGGCAGACGTGCCCGTCCGTCACGTCGGGGGCGTGGCCCCGCGGGGGCCTGTCCGGCCCACCGGCCCGCAGCCGGGATCCGTCGGCGGAGCCGACCCGCTGCCGTCCGTCGTGGGTGAGGCGTCCGGGCCGGTCCACCTTCCGTTTCCCTCACCGGAGTCAGCACTCTCGAAGCCCCGCCCGCACAGCCCGTCCGCACTCACCCCACCCCACCCAGCCCCATCATCACCTCCGAACCTCCGAAAGAGGCCCGCACCGCATGACTGCCGCCGCCACCCGCATCGAACACGACCTGCTCGGCGACCGTGACGTCCCCGCCGACGCGTACTGGGGTGTCCACACCCTGCGCGCCACGGAGAACTTCCCCATCACCGGCACTCCGATCTCCACCTACCCGCACCTGGTCGACGCCCTGGCCGCCGTGAAGGAGGCCGCCGCACTGGCCAACGAGGAACTGGGGCTGCTGGAGCCGGAGAAGGCGGCCGCCATCGTCGCCGCCTGCCGCGAGATCCGCGACGGCAAGCTGCACGACCAGTTCGTGGTGGACGTCATCCAGGGCGGCGCGGGCACGTCCACCAACATGAACGCCAACGAGGTCGTGGCGAACCGGGCGCTGGAACTGCTCGGGCACGAAAAGGGCCAGTACCAGTACCTGCACCCCAACGAGGACGTCAACCGCGGTCAGTCGACCAACGACGTGTACCCGACCGCGGTCAAGATCGCCACGGTCTTCGCGGTGCGCGGGCTGCTCAAGGCGATGGCCGTCCTGCAGGATTCCTTCGCGGGCAAGGCGGTGGAGTTCCGGGACGTGCTGAAGATGGGCCGTACCCAGCTGCAGGACGCCGTTCCCATGACGCTCGGGCAGGAGTTCTCGGCGTACGCGGTGATGCTGGACGAGGACCGCAGCAGGCTCGCGGAGGCCGTCGAGCTGATCCACGAGATCAACCTGGGCGCGACCGCGATCGGCACCGGCCTCAACGCCCCCACGGGGTACGCCGAGTCCGCCCGCCGCCACCTCTCCGCGATCACCGGCCTGCACCTGGTCACCGCCGCCAACCTGGTCGAGGCCACCCAGGACTGCGGCGCGTTCGTCCAGATGTCCGGCGTGCTCAAGCGGATCGCGGTCAAGCTGAGCAAGAGCTGCAACGACCTGCGGCTGCTGTCCTCCGGACCGCGTGCGGGCCTGGGCGAGATCAACCTGCCGCCGGTGCAGGCCGGTTCGTCCATCATGCCGGGCAAGGTCAACCCGGTGATCCCCGAGGTCGTCAACCAGGTCGCGTTCGAGGTGATCGGCAACGACGTCGCCATCACCATGGCCGCCGAGGCCGGGCAGCTCCAGCTCAACGCCTTCGAGCCGATCATCCTGCACTCCCTGTCGGAGAGCATCACCCATCTGCAGAGCGCCTGCGTCACCCTCGCCGAGCGGTGCGTGAGCGGCATCACCGCCAACACCGAAGCCCTGCGCGCCACCGTCGAGAACTCCATCGGCCTGGTCACCGCCCTCAACCCGCACATCGGCTATACGGCCGCCACCGACATCGCCAAGGAGGCCCTCGCCACCGGCCGCGGCGTGGCCGAACTGGTCCTGGAGAAGGGCCTGTTGCCCGCCGAGACGCTCGCCGGGCTGCTGCGCCCGGAGGTCCTCGCCGGCAGCGGGGCGCCCCTCGCCTGACCTGCGCCGACGCAGGCACGTTCACATACCCGGACCGGCCGGAGCACAATGGTGATCATGACAACGACGTCGTCCCCCGCTTTCCTGCCGGTCCTGGAGCGCATCGCCCAGGAGATGGCACGGACGCCCGGCCGCGGGCGTCCCGCCGACTACATCCCGGCGCTCGCGGCCTGCGACCCCCGCAGCTTCGGCATGGCCGTCGCCGAGCTCGACGGCACGGTCTACGGAGTGGGGGACTGGCGGCAGCCGTTCTCGGCGCAGTCCATCACCAAGGTCTTCACACTCGCCCTCGACCTGGCCCGCGAGGGCGACGAACTCTGGGAGCACGTGGGCCGGGAGCCCTCCGGCAACCCGTTCAACTCCCTGGTCCAGCTGGAGTACGAGAACGGCATTCCGCGCAATCCCTTCATCAACGCGGGCGCGCTCGTCGTCACCGACCGACTGCAGACCCGTACCGGCGACGCGGCCGGAGAACTGCTGGCCTTCCTGCGCGCCGAGAGCGGCAACGCGGCCCTCGACTTCGACAAGGAGGTCGCCGCCTCCGAGACCGCGCACGGCGACCGCAACGCCGCCCTCGCCCACTTCATGGCGTCCTACCGCAACATCGACAACCCGGTACCGGTCCTGCTCGACCAGTACTTCCGGCAGTGCTCCGTCGCCGCCTCCTGCGCCGACCTGGCGCTCGCCACGACCTTCCTGGCCCGGCACGGGATCCGCGCCGACGGCACTCGCCTGCTCACCCGCAGCCAGGCCAAGCAGGTCAACGCGGTGATGCTGACCTGCGGGACGTACGACGCGGCCGGGGAGTTCGCCTACCGTGTCGGACTGCCCGGCAAGAGCGGGGTCGGCGGCGGGATCATCGCGGTGGTGCCGGGCCGCTGCACCCTGTGCGTGTGGAGCCCGGGACTCGACGAGCGCGGCAACTCGGTGGCGGGTCTGGCCGCCCTCGACAGGTTCACGACCCTCACCGGACTCTCGGTGTTCTGATCCCGTACAGGGCCCGGGAAGCCATCACACCGCGGTCACGAGCAGGCCGCCCACCGGAAGGAGAGGCGTCGTTTTCCGGCCACCCGGCGTTGCGATTCTGCCCCGGTGTTGGCCATGGTTTCTCCCGTCGATCTCCGCCGCTGCCGGACACTGGGCCTGGCGGGTACCGCCTGCCTGGCGCTGGGCGGTGAGACGGCCGGTGCCCTGCCCGTCCGGGACCTCCTCGCCCCCGCCTCCGCCCGCGCCGCCCTCGGCCTGGTCGGCGTGTACTTCGGTGTCGTCCTGCTGATCGCGGCCTGGCTGCTGCTGGGCCGCCTGGTGCGCGGCGACCGTCCGCCCACCCCGCGCGCCCTGCTGCTGGTCCTCGCCGTGTGGGCGGCCCCGCTGCTGCTGGCGCCGCCGCTGTTCAGCCGGGACGTGTACAGCTATCTCGCGCAGGGGGCCATGGTCGACGCCCACATCGACGTGTACGCGCACGGCCCGGGCCGCCTCGGCGGTCCGCTCGCCGACGAGGTCGCCCCGGTGTGGCGGAACACGGCGGCCCCCTACGGCCCGGCCTTCATGGCAGTGGCCTCCGCCCTGACCGGGCTGACCCGGGGCGAGCTGCCCGCCGGGCTGATCGGGATGCGGCTTGTGGCGCTGACCGGGGTGGCGCTGATGGCTGCCGCGCTGCCCCGCCTCGCCCGGCACAGCGGCGCCGACCCGGCCGCCGCCCTGTGGCTGGGCGCCCTGAACCCGCTGGTCCTGCTGCACCTGGTGGCCGGGGCCCACAACGACGCCATCATGCTCGGCCTGCTCGGACTGGGCCTGGTGGCGGCGCTGCGCCGCCCCCCAGGGCGGTGGCCCGTCCTGGGCGCCGTCCTCGTCACCCTCGCCGCCCTGGTCAAGGCGCCCGCCGCGCTCGGCCTGCTGGCGGTCGTCGTCGTACTGGTGCGCGGCGGGTGCACGCCACTGCGGGCCGTCCTCACGACTTCGCTCGCGGCCGGTGCGACCACTGCCGTCGCGACCGCCGTCGCGGGAACCGGGTACGGCTGGATCGCCGCCCTGGACACGCCCGTCTCCCCGCAGAACTGGGCGCTCACCAGTCTGCTCGGCCGTGCCAGCGGCGCACTGCTCGCGCGCCTCGGCAGCGACCTGGCCCCGCTGGCCGTCCCTGCGTGGCACGTGCTCGGCCTCGCGGCCACCGCCGCCGCCGTCCTGCTCATCTGGCTGCGGCTGCGGCCCACCCCGGTGTACGCGCTGGGCCTGAGCCTCGCGGTGGTGGCCGCCTTCGGTCCGGCGATCCGCCCCTGGTACGCCCTGTGGGGCCTGTTCCTGATCGCGGCGGCCGCGCCCAGCACCTCGGTACGGCGGCGGGTGGCGGCCGTCACGGGCGTGCTCGCGCTGGCGGTCCTGCCGGGCGGCGGCCCGGCGGACACCGGGCAACTGGTGCTGGCGGTCTCCGGTGGCGTTCTCGCGGTGGTCGTCCTGGCGCAGGCCCATCAGGCCCACCAGGCCGTCCGGACACCGGTCCTGGGGCGTGCGGCGTGAGGGGGCCGGACACCGACCGGGGGCGGTTGCTGCTCGTCCTGGCGCTCGCCGCCGCGGTCACCGTCTTCACCGCGACCGTGCCGCTGCTGCGCGGCTGGTTCGACCTGCGCGTCTACTACGGCACCGTGGACGGCTGGATCCACCACGGCGGCCGGATCTACGACTACCGCATGCCGGGCACGCCGTACGGGTTCACCTATCCCCCGTTCGCCGCCCTGGTCATGCTGCCGATGGCGCTGATGAGCCTGCCCGCAGCGGTCGCCACGTCCGTGCTGCTGAACCTGGCCGCGCTGGCGGTCGTGCTGCGCATCCTGGCCGGGCCCGGCCGGCGACGGCACGGCTGGTACCACTGGTCCCTGACCGTCTGTCTGCTGGCGCTGTTCGAACCGCTGCGCGACACTTTCGGCTTCGGCCAGGTCAACCTCCTGCTGCTGGCCCTCGTGCTCGGCGACGGATGGCTGCTGGCGAACGGGCGGGGCCGCTGGGCGGGCGCCGGTGTCGGACTGGCCGCCGCGATCAAGCTCACCCCCGCCCTCTTCATCGGCCTGCTGCTGCTCGCCCGCCGGTGGCGGGCCGCCGCGCTGGCGACGGTGGTCGCCGCCGGGGCGAGCGCGCTCGCGGCCTGGGCGGATCCGGGCGCTTCCCGCTTCTACTGGACCGAGGCGCTCTGGGACACCGGCAGGGTCGGCCGGCTGGACTACGTCTCCAACCAGTCCCTCCAGGGCGTACTGGCCCGGCTCGGTGAGCCGGGCCGCCCGGTGTGGGCGACGGCCGTACTGCTAGTGCTGTGCGTGTGGGCCTGGCGGGCGCGCCGGGCGGTCGCGGCCGGTGACTGGCCGGCCGCCTTCGCCCTCACCGGCCTCACCGCCTGCCTGGTCAGCCCGATCACCTGGGTGCACCACCTGGTGTGGCTGCTGCCGTCCTTCGCCGTGCTGGTCCGCGCCGGGCAGCGGCGTCTGGCAGGCGCTCTGTACGCCGTGATGTGCACCAGCGTGGTGTGGCTCTGGTACGACGACGCCTCGGGCCTCGACGGGTTCCTGGGCAGCAACACCTACACGTGGATCACGCTCGGTCTGCTGCTCGGCCTGCCGGCCGGTCAGCCGCTCGCCTTCCGCCTGCCCCTCGCGCGCAGCGCGAACGCCACGGCCGTCGTGCCGAGGCCGGCGGCGCCCGCGATGACGCCGGCGTCGGGCCAGTCGGACCCGGTGTCCACGGGGGACGACGTCGGCGCCGCCAGGGGCGGCACGGACGCGGCCGGGTGGGGCCGGCGCGGAGCCAGGGCGTCCAGCGAGCCCACCGGGTCGACCCGGCCGGACGCGGCGAAGCCCCAGTCCAGCAGGGCCCGCGCCTCCTCGTACACCGCGAAGCCGCCGCCCTCCTGAGGGTTCATCACCGTCACCACGAGCGTGCGTCCGCCCCGGCGCGCCGCGGCGACGAGCGTGTTGCCGGCGTTGCTGGTGTAGCCGTTCTTGATGCCGATCAGGCCGGGGTACGGCTCCACGCCGTCCTCGCCGGTCAGCAGCCGGTTGGTGTTCTCGATGCCGTACGACCCGCCGTCGTCACCGGGGAACCGGGCCTCGGCGGTGGAGCAGTACCGGGCGAAGTCACGGTTGCGCAGTCCGGCGCGGCCGAAGACCGCCAGGTCGTACGCCGACGACACCTGGCCGGGCATGTCGTAGCCGTCCGGCGAGACCACCTTGGTGTCCAGGGCGCCGAGCGCACGGGCCCTGGACTGCATCCGGGCCGCGGTGGCCTCCCAGCCGCCGCCGAGCGAGGCCAGGACGTGCACGGCGTCGTTGCCGGAGCTGAGGAAGACTCCCCGCCACAGGTCGGCCACCCGGTACGTGTGGCCCTCGACGACCCCGACGAGGCTGCTGCCCTCGCCGACGTCCGCCAGTTCCCTGGCGTCGACGGTGTGCCGGGTGCCGCCGGGCAGGGACGGCAGCACGGTCAGGGCGAACAGTGTCTTCAGCGTGCTGGCGGGCGGCAGCGGGCGGTGCGCGTCGGACGCGGCCAGCACCTCGCCGCTGCCGGCGTCGGCCACCAGCCACGACAGCGCGGAGACGTACGGCACCCCGGGCGCCCCGGGGTGCGGCCGGACCTGGGTGCCGGAGCGGTACAGGAGCGACGGCTGCGGGACCGCCGCCCCCGGCCGGCCGGGCGGGGCGGGATCCGCCACCGCCGGCATCAGCGCGAGCACGCCCGCCGCACACAGGGCGCAGGTCGAGGCGGCCACCCGGGAAGAGAGTCCGATCATCATATGAATCAACGTAGGAACGGAGGTGCCGTGGACCGCGTTGCCCGGGCCGGAGGGCGCCGGGGAGCAACCCGGATGCCGCACGCGGGTCAGTCGGCCGGCAGCGTCGGCAGGACCCGCCGCAGGAACGTCGCGTTGTCGGGGGTCTCGCGCAGCCGCCGCAGCAGGGTCTCCAGGTTCGCCGGACCGCCGTCCCGCGACCGCAGTGCGCGGCGCAGGCCCCGTACGACGGTCGATTCGGCCGGGGACAGCAGGAGTTCCTCGCGGCGGGTGCCGGACTGGTCCAGGTCGACGGCCGGGAACAGCCGGTGGGAGGCCAGTTCCCGGTCCAGGCGGAGCTCCATGTTGCCGGTGCTCTTCAGCTCCTCGAAGAACAGGCCGTCGGCGCGGGAGCCGGTGTCCACCAGCGCGGTGGCGAGGATGGTGAGCGAGCCGCCCTCCTCGGCGTTCCGCGCCGCGCCGAAGAACCGCTTGGGGCCGAGCAGCGCGCCCGCGTCGACACCGCCGCTGAGGGTGCGGCCGCCGGCGGAGGCCGCGTTGTTGTGGGCCCGGCACAGCCGGGTCAGGGAGTCGAGCAGGATGACGACGTCCTCGCCGTCCTCGACGAGCCGCTTGGCACGCTCGATCACGAGTTCCGCCAGCGCGGTGTGTTCCTTGGCCGGCCGGTCGAAGGTCGAGGCGTACACCTCGCCGCGTACGGAGCGCCGCATGTCGGTGACCTCCTCGGGGCGCTCGTCGAGCAGCACCACCATCAGCCGGCACTCGGGGTGGTTGCCCGCGACGGCGGCGGCGATCTGCTGGAGCAGCACGGTCTTGCCGGTCTTCGGCGGGGCCACGATCAGCCCGCGCTGGCCCTTGCCGACGGGCGTGAACAGGTCGGCGAGTCGTCCGGCGAGGCCGGACGCCGGGTGCTCCAGCCGGATGCGCTCGCGCGGGTGCAGCGGAGTCAGGTCACGGAAGTGGCGGCGTCCGCGCAGCGCACCCGGGGTGCGTCCGCCCACGCGAGCCACGTCGGTCAGTGCGCGCCGCTCTCCGCGGACGCCCTCGACGAGGTCGCCCCGGCGCAGGCCGTGGCGCCGGATCAGAGCGGGGGAGACCTGGGGGTCGGCGGGCGAGGGCAGGCAGCTCTCGGCGCGCAGGTGCCCCTTCCCGTGCGCGTCGATGTCGAGGACACCGGTGACGAGCTGGTCGGCCTGAGGCCGCTGTCGTGCGGCAGGGTGTTCGATCGTGGTGGTCATGGGGTCCTTCCGGACGGTGGGAAAAAGGCATGGGGGGATCGGACCGCGCGGGAGGGGCGCAGGAACACGCCTCGGCGGTGGGAGCAGCACCTCGGGTGGCTGGGGGAACGACGCGCCAGGGGCACGGAAGCCCTGCTCACGAGGTGGTGCGGAGAAGCCGGTGTGCCGGTCGGAGAGCGACGGGCGAAGCGGCTGAACGAAAGGGAACCGGCACCGGCGCCGAACAGAGGTCGCGCCTCGGTGCTGATCGCACTGTACCAGTGGTCCCGCGTCCGTCAACATGGCGTCGACCGGATCCATTCCCCGTGCGCCCGCCCGCGGCGTTCGGAACGCCGTACCCCACGCGATGACCGCCAACGGCGTGGACGCGAGGCTGGAGGTGGCCGCCGGCCCGCTCGCCATCGTCGATGCGGGCGGCGTGAGACCGGCGGCATCGGTGGGGCACGGGTGAACACCCCGGCCTCACCCGTGCCGTCACCGGTCCGCACCAGATGTCCCCAGACCATAACGATCCCGGACGGGGCGGGACTTGACCGGCCACATGCTCTATCTTCACGTCATGTCCACGCCGCCGCAGCACCCCGACCAGCCGTCGGAAGCACCCGGTCAGCCCACCGCGTACCCCTATCCGGCACCGCAGTCGCCGCCGCCCGTCGGGCCGGCCGGATTCCCGCCCCCGGCGTCCCCGACGCTCCCGGCCCAGGGCTTCTACGCCCAGCCGACCATGGTCGGCCAGCCGGCCCAGCCGCAGCCGGGCGGTCCGCCGCAACCGCAGCCCGGCAATCCGTATGTGCAGCAGGGCCCTTACGGTCCCGTGCCGGCCCCGCCGCCCGGCGGCGGCGACAGTGGCGTCGGACGGGCGGTTCTCTGGGCCGCGGTGGGCGCCGTGGTGGCGTCCGCGGCCTGGGCGGTCGGGGTCTTCGTGGTCGGCGCCAAGGACGGCGCGGACCTGCGCGGTTACTCCGCGCCCTCGAACCTCTGCTCGGGCGGTGACTACTCCTCCTTCAAGGACGAGTACCCGGAGAACGACACCGCCCCGGCCCACAACTCCCTGAAGGCCGCCGCCCTCGACGAGGGCTACTGCAGCCTCAGCCTGAAGAAGACCGGTTCGAGCTACGCGGACGCCTACCTGACCACCCAGGTGGACCTGCACAAGAAGACCGACCCCGGGCCGGAGTTCACGGCCACCTGGAAGAACTACGACGACAGCCACTCCGGTTACGACGTGGAGGCCGTGAGCGGCATCGGTGACGAGGCCTACCTCGTCACCGAGGACACCACCAGCGGCTCCTCCAGCGGCTCCCGGTACGCCACGCTGGCCGTACGGGACGGCTGGATGACGTACACCATGAGCTACAGCGCCTATCTGTCCTCGTACGACAAGGACAAGGACCCTCCGCAGCTCGCCGAGGTGACCGACTGGCTGAAGACGGACACGAAGGCGACCTTGGAGAACCTCAAGGGCTGACCCAGTCCGACGTCAGGAGGCGGAGGCCGACCGGGCCTCCGCCTCCTTCGCGATCTCCTCGAACTGCGCGCCCATCGCCGCCGCCAGCGCCTGCGCGCCCGACAACGGCCGTACCATGACCGTCAGTTCGTCGATCAGGCCGTCCTCGTTCAGATGGATGAAGTCGCAGCCGGTCAGCTCGCGGTCGCCGACCCGGGTGGCGAAGACCAGTGCGTGGTCGCGCCCGTCGCCGCCGGTGAGCTCCCGCTCGTACCGGAAGTCCTCGAAGACCCGTGCGACCCCGCGCAGGATCGCCGCCGTGATCGCCTTGCCCGGGTACGACTTGAACGCGACCGGACTGGTGAAGACGACGTCCTCGGCCAGGAGCGCCTCCACTGCGTCCATGTCGCCCGCCTCGACCGCCTCGCGGAACGCACGCATCGGACCACCTCATAGTCAATTAATTGAATAGGTGCTGACGAGAATAAACACCCGCTGTTACCGTGTCCACATGTCGCTGAAGTACGCCGTCCTGGCCGCGCTCCTGGAGGGTGAGGCCTCGGGCTACGAACTGTCCAAGGTCTTCGACGTCTCCCTGGCCAACTTCTGGCCGGCGACCCCGCAGCAGCTCTACCGCGAGCTGGAGCGGCTCGCGGCGGACGGTCTGGTCGCGGCCCGGGTGGTGCAGCAGGAGCGGCGGCCCAACAAGCGGATGTTCACCCTCACGGAGGCGGGGCGCGCGGACCTGCGGTCCTTCGCCGCCGAGCCGCCCCGCAGGCCCACTGCCCTCCGGGACGAACTCCTCATCAAGGTCCAGGCGATGGACGGCGTGGACCCGGCCGTCACCCGCGATCTGGTCGAGGAGCGCATGTCCTGGGCGCGCGGCAAACTCGACCGCTATCTGCGTACGCGCGACCGTCTCCTCGACGGCCGTACCGAGGACGAGTACCTGAGCGAGGGCGACCGCATCGGCCCGTTCCTGACCCTGATGGCCGGCATCGCCTTCGAGGAGGAGAACATCCGCTGGTGCGAGCGGGTGCTGGCGATCCTGAAGCAGCGCGTTGCCCTAGGCTGACCCGGATGTTCAGCCCCGAAGGGCCCACGCTGCGTGAACTCGCCGTCCAGGCGCTCTCGTCGGTCGAGCGCGGCTACGACCTGCTCGCCCCGAAGTTCGACCACACCCCCTTCCGCACTCCCGGCCCGGTACTCGACGCGGTGGCCGCGGCGCTGCGGCGGACGGCGCCCTACGAGGACGGGCTGGATCTGTGCTGCGGCACCGGCGCCGGCCTCGACGTCCTCGCCGAGGTGTGCCGGGGAAGCGTCACCGGCGTCGACTTCAGCGCGGGCATGCTCGCCGAGGCGCGCGGGCGGACCGGCGCATCCGTCCGGCTGGTCCGCGCCGACGCCCGTGCCCTGCCCTTCGGTCCCGCCTTCGACCTGGTCGTCAGCTTCGGGGCGCTCGGCCACTTCCTGCCCCGCGAACTGCCCGGTCTGTTCGCCCAGGTGCACTCGGTGCTGCGCCCGGGCGGCCGGTTCGCGTTCCCCGTCATGGCCCCGCCCCGGCCGTCGTCCCTCGGCTACTGGATGCTGCTCGGCTTCGACATGGTGATGCGGGTGCGCAACGCCGTGTGGCGTCCGCCGTTCGTCATGTACTACCGCGCCGTCCGGTTCGGGGACCTGCTGAGGGAACTGGAGCGCGCCGGGTTCGTGGTGGACCTGCACACCCTGCCCGGGTTCGGGCGGCGCCCGGACGGCAGCCCCCGCGCCCGGCTCGTGGTGGCGCGCAGCGGCCCTCACCCCGCCGTCGGCACCGTGCACCCGTAGCACGAGCCCGGGCCGCGACACTGCGGCCCGGGGCAAGCGATGGGGCGTGGCGGCTCAGGCGTACGAGCGCAGCCACCGCAGTTTGGCCGCCTGCTGGTACGGGCCACCGCCCTCGTGGTCGTTGAAGTCGTAGACCTCGATCTCCTTGTCGTCGCCCGTCCAGGCGTTGAACGCCGCGAAGACCGTCGACGGCGGGCAGGTCTGGTCCTCCAGGGCCGTCGAGAACAGGGCGGGCGCCCCGCCGCGGGCCGCGAAGTGCACGCCGTCGAAGTAGGACAGCGTGCGCAGGACGTCCTCGGTGCGGCCCCGGTGCGTCTGGAGGTAGAGGCCGATCTCCCGGTACGGGTGGCGGTCGGTCAGGGTCACCGCCCGCGGGAAGTCACACAGGAACGGCACGTCCGGGGCGACAGCCAACAGGTCCGGGACTAGGCCGCCCACCGCGAGGGCGATGCCGCCGCCCTGGCTGCCGCCGGTCGCCACGGTCCGCGCCGCGTCGGTCAGCGGGTGCGAGCGGGCAGCCTCGACCGCGCGTACCGCGTCCGTGAACACCCGCCGGTAGTAGTAGTTCTCGGGGGCGTCGACGCCGCGCGTCATGAAGCCCGGGTACGCGGGCGAGCCGCCCACCGGGTCGGCGGTGCCGCCCCCGCCGCCCCAGGCGCTGCCCTGGCCGCGGGTGTCCATCACGAAGTGCGCCCGGCCGGTCGACGCCCACAGCAGGTGCTCGTGGGGCAGCCCGCGCCCGCCGCCGTACCCCAGGAACTCCACCACCAGCGGCAGCGGCTCCTCGGCACCGGCGGGCAGGGTCAGCCAGCCCTTCACCGGGTGGCCGCCGAATCCGGCGAACGTCACGTCGTACACCGAAACCGTAGACAGTCCGGTGTCGACCGGTTCGAAGCGGGCGTCGAGGTCGTACTCGCGAGCCTCCTGGAGGGTCTTGGACCAGAAGGCGTCGAAGTCCTCGGGCGCGTCGGACTCACTGCGGTACGTGCGGAGTTCGTCGAGGGGCAGGTCGAACAGGGCCATCAACAACCGCCTTTGAGTGAGAGCGTGCGGATGATCACACCGTACGTGGGTGGTCGGAGGACCCGCCAGGCCCACGCGTCGGTGCCCGAGCCCGAGTCAGGCCCTCCGCCGGGTCCAGTCCGGCCCCGTGCGGGCCCACTCCCGCTCCCACTCGTCCATGCGGTGCCGCAGCGACACGCGGTGGGCGATGCCGTGGCCGAGGAGGACCACGGCCGCCGCGCCGCCCGCCACGCACAGGCCGATGCCGACGGTGTGCTGCCAGACCGCGACGTCGTTCGGCGGCGGTGCGACGCTGCGGCCCCGGGAGTCGAACCACACGTCCACCACGTCCCCCTGCCGTGCCCCCGCCGGAACCCGCGCCGACACCGTACGGGTCTCCCCGCCGGGCTCCGTCCAGCGCACGGTGGTCAGGTAGGCGTGCCGGTCGCCCACCGAGGGCAGCTGCTCGGGCGCTTCGCCGATCACCTCGGCTCGGACGCGGTGGCGTTCGGCACGCTGTGCCGTGGCCACCGTCCGCGCCTCGTCATGGGCCCACAGCCCCGCCAGCGCTCCGGCCAGCGGCGCGCCCACCAGCAGCAGTACGGCGACGGCCAGTACCGTCCACGCCTCCACGACGTCCGACCGGCGTCGTAGCGGATTGCGCCGCCAGCGCCATCCGCGCACCCGGGTCCGCATCTCGACCTCCTCGCCGTCACCCGAGCAGAAGGGCGGGCCGGTCTTCGCCGGAGCCGGCTCGTTCCTCCCCGCGCACGTCGCACGCATGCGAGCGTCCACATCGCTCTCGTACCCCGTACGGCCCAGCTCGCTCACCTCGCGGACCACCACTTGAGCCAGGCACACCGAAGTGAGGGTGGCAAAGCCCCCTACAGCGGCGCTGGACGCCCACGGGACCCGTCCCGCCGATCATTGCGGCCGTATGAACTCTGCTGAACTCCGCACGGGCCCGGGAATAGCCCTCGCGCGCCACTCCTTGCCGCTGAGTGCCGACGCCGGTGTCCTGGCGTCGGCAGCGCGAAGGAGAGTGAGGAAGCAGAAGATGCCCAAGGCGTACGTCTTCACACGGTACGGCGGACCGGAGACCGAGGCACTCGTGGACGTCGACCGGCCGAGCCCCGGCCCCGGTCAGCTCCTGGTCGCCGTCCGCGCGGCGGGCGTGAACCCGGTCGACTGGAAACTGCGCACCGGCTTCCGCCGCCCCGGGGAGAGCGGCGACCGGGTGTTCCCGGCCGTGTTCGGCAACGAGGTCTCCGGCATCGTCGAGGCGACCGGGGAGGGAGTGAGCGGTTTCGCCGCCGGGGACGAGGTCTTCGGCAACACCGTCGCCGGCGGATACGCCGAGTACGCACTGCTGCCGGTCGAGGTGACCGCGCACAAGCCGGCCGGGCTCTCCTTCGCCGACGCCGCCACCCTGCCGGTCGCCGCCGCCACCGCCTACGACGGTGTGCACCAGCTCGGTCTGCCCGCGGGCGCGACCCTGCTGATCACCGGCGCCGGCGGCGGGGTCGGGGCCGCCGCCGTGCAGATCGCCCGCGCTCTCGGGGTGCGGGTCGTGGGCGTGGCGAGCGAGGGCAAGAAGGAGTTCGTGCGGTCGCTGGGCGCCGTGCACGTGTCTTCCGGGCCGGGCCTGACCCACCGGGTGCGGTCTGCCGCGCCCGACGGGGTCGACGGCGTGTACGACCTGGTCGGCGGCGAGGTGCTGGCCGAGGCGGCCGGGCTGCTCACCGACAGGTCGAAGCTGATCACCGCGGGCGCCCCGGAGCGGACCGTCGCGGACCTCGGTGGCGCCCGGGTGGCCCGCGCCCGCACCGCGGCCGTCCTGGAGGCGGTGGCCGAACTCGTGATCAAGGGCGACCTGAACCCGCACGTCACCGGTACCTTCCCGCTGGAACGGGCCGGGGAGGCCCTGCGCGCCGTCGAGGGCGGGCACGCGCGCGGCAAGATCGTGATCGAGGTCGTCCGATGAGCACCGTGGGCCAGGCCGTCCTCGACAACCCCGCCCTCGCCTCACTGACCGGCCCGCACGCCCACTTCGCCGAGCGGCGCGGCCGGGTCCTGCGCTACCCCGTCGACGTGTCCCCGTGGCTGGCCCTGCCCGACGAACCCGACGCCGACGACTGGGCGGACCTCGCGGCGCTGGCCGGACCGGGTGCCGAGGTGCCGCTGCCCGGCTTCCGGGGAGAGGTCCCGGACGGCTGGGAGATCACGTTCCGGATCGACGGCGTCCAGCTGGTCGACGACGGACTGGCCACCGCACCGGACGCGGAGGCGGTCCGCCTCGGCCCCGCCGACGTACCCGAGATGCTCGACCTGGTCGAACGGACCAGGCCGGGTCCCTTCCTGCCCCGCACCGTCGAGCTGGGCACCTACCTGGGCATCCGGCGCGAGGGCACGCTGGTCGCCATGGCGGGGGAGCGGCTGCACCCGCCGGGCTGGACCGAGATCAGCGCGGTCTGCACCGACCCGGCCTTCCGCGGCGAGGGCCTGGCGACCCGGCTGATCCTCGCGGTCGCGCACGGTATCCGACAACGCGGCGAGACCCCCTTCCTGCACACCAGCGCCGAGAACACCGGTGCCATACGGCTGTACGAGTCGCTCGGCTTCCGGCTCCGCCGCCGCACCGCCTTCCTCGCGGCCCGGGCACCCGCCCCGCTCGCCGACGGCCGGGAGGCAGTGCCGGTCGCGTGACCTGGAGATCCGCTCACCCGGCGCCGCCGGTCTCCGGGGACCGCGCGTTGTACCGCTCCAGGTACGCGGCGAAGCGCCTCAGGTCCTCCTCGGGCCAGCCCGCGAGCCGTTCCCGGAAGACCGCCCGGCGACGCCGGGTGACCTGGGCGAGGATCTCCTGTCCCGCCCCGGTGAGGTGCAGCAGGCTGACCCGGTGGTCCTCCGGGTCCAGGCGCCGCTCGATGAGACGGGCCCGCTCCAGCGCGGCCACCTGGCGGCTGACCGTGGACTTGTCCAGGGCGTAGTGCGCGGCCAGGTCGGTGGCCCGGCAGCCGCCGACCTCCTCGAGATGCCCGAGCAGCGTGTACGACACCAGTGACAGCTCCGGATGCATGCGCCCCGCCGAGGCCCGGGCCCGGCGGGCGAAGATGGTCATCTCGCGCTGGATCGTCTCGACGGCCGTCTCGGCTGCTGTCACGGGTGTACCTCCTCCGCCACTCTGGTTGCATTCTACAACTAGTGGTGGAGGAGGTTCCCGGTTCAGGCTGCGGCGGATCCGCCGTCGGTGTGCGGTGGCCGGTCGGCACCGGAGCGGACCCGCAGCTCGTCCGACCTGCGCGCGTCCCACAGCGCCAGGCCGATCCGCTGACCGGCGTCCGTCCAGGCCGGCGGGGTCCGGGCCACCAGATGCGGCGCGTCGGCCGCGGCACGTCCTGTGCCGACGTACCGGGCCGGCATCAGGGGCAGCCCCGGACGCAGCAGCCCGTCGGGTGCGACCCTCGGCACGTGCCGGCGCAGCAGGTCGGGCGCCAGACGGCGGAGGTCGGCCCGGAGCCGAGCCGCGAGTTCACGGCCGTGGCGGCGGGTGACGGAACGCAGATCGAAGTCGACGTCGACACCGGCGGCGGCGCACGCCCCCGCCCGATCCCCGGCACGGCGGCGGGGAAATCCGGGAATCCCCGTACACGGTCGCAGTGAGCGTCAGCACTCACCTCGCGCGTACGGGACCCCTGATCCGGAAGCGGAGTGGGTTGTCGTCGCGGGGAGCGTAGCGGGCCCCCGCAGCACGCGCCACGCAGTTTCGCACCGGCGTGAACTCGCCGCGGCCGACGGGCCGTCCGGGGCGTTGGGGTAAGGTTGCCGTCCGGCCGAGGACAGTCCCCGGCCGCAGGCTGTCGAGGAGGTGGGACCCATTACCGCTGTGTCAGCCCGGGTGCTCTCTCCTGATGACGGCACGGGTCACCGCCACCGGTGACCGCGTCGCGAGAGCGCCCTACGGCCCCAGGTCCGTCGAAAGGCTCTCTGCTTCCATGTCACCTCTTTTTCCTCTTCCTCCTTTTTCCCCCGCCGCCGTCGTCACGGCGCTGCGCTCCGCCGGTTGCGTCTTCGCCGAGGACGAGGCGGAGTTGATCCTCGCCACCGCCCGCGACCCGGAGGAGCTCGCCACGATGGTGGACCGGCGCGTCGCCGGGCTGCCCCTGGAACACGTCCTCGGCTGGGCCGAGTTCAGCGGGCTGCGGGTCGCCGTGGAGCCGGGCGTCTTCGTACCCCGCCGTCGCACCGAGTTCCTCGTCGAACAGGCCCTCGCCCAGGCCCCGCAGGCGGCCGTCGTCGTCGACCTGTGCTGCGGTTCGGGCGCGGTCGGCGCGGCCCTGGCCGCCGCCCTGGGGCAGGTGGAGCTGCACGCCGCCGACATCGACCCCGCCGCGGTGCGCTGCGCCCGCCGCAATGTCGTCCCCTACGGCGGTCACGTCCACGAGGGCGACCTGTTCGCGGCCCTCCCCGGGGAGCTGCGCGGCCGGGTCGGCATCCTCGCGGCCAACGTGCCCTACGTCCCCACCGCGGACGTCGGACTCCTGCCCACGGAGGCACGCGAGCACGAACCCCTGGTCGCCCTCGACGGCGGCCCGGACGGCCTGGACGTCCTGCGCCGGGTCGCCGCGGCGGCTACCGGCTGGCTCGCCCCCGGCGGCTGTCTGCTCGTCGAGACGAGCGAACACCAGTCCCCGGCGGCCGTCGACGCCTTCGCCCGCGCCGGTCTGACCACGCGTCTGGCCGTGTCGGAGGAGCTGTACGCCCATGTCGTGATCGGTGTACACACCCATCACGGGCCTACGCCGGCTCCTGCGCCCGCGCGATGAGGATCGCCACGTCGTCGTGGTTGTCGGGGTGGTGCATCGTCCGCAGCAGGAGGTCGCAGACCTCCTCCAGCGGACGGGCGGGTCCGTCGAGCAGGGCCAGGAGGGCGTCCAGCCGCTCGTCGAGCGAGTGCCGGCGCGTCTCGACGAGACCGTCGGTGTAGAACACGAGCTCGTCCCCCGGGGCGAAGTCGACGGTGACCGTGGAGAAGCCCACGCCCCCGACACCCAGTGGCACGCCCGTCGGCAGTTCCAGCAGTTCGGGCGAACCGCCGGCCCGCACGCGCACCGGGGGCAGGTGCCCCGCGTTGGCGATCCGGCACTGGTGCAGACGGGGATCGTGCACGGCGTACACACAGGTCGCGATGGAGTGGTCGAGCCCGGAGGTGGTCTTGTCGAGGTGCTCCAGCAGGGCCGCGGGATCCAGGTCGAGCGCGGCCAGCGTGGTCGTCGCGGTCCGCAGCCGGCCCATGGTCGCGGCGGCGCTGATGCCGCTGCCCATCACGTCCCCCACGACCAGTGCCGTCTTGCCGTCCTCCAGGGGGATGACGTCGAACCAGTCGCCGCCGACCTCGCTGGTGGCCCCGGCCGGCTGGTAGCGGGAGGCCACCTCCAGGTCGGTGGTCACCGGCGGATGGCTGGGCAGCAGACTGCGCTGCAGGGTGAGCGCGGTGTCGCGGGCGTTCTGGTACCAGCGGGCGTTGTCGATCTGCACGGCCGCGCGGGCGGCCAGTTCCCGCGCGAGCAGCACGTCGTCCTCGCCGAAGGGCTCCGGGTTCCGCGTGCGTTTGAGATCAAGGGCGCCGAGCACCTCCCCACGCGCGATCAGCGGTACCGCCAGATACGAGTGGAGGCCGGCCCGGCCGAGCAGGACGGCCGCCTCGGCGGAGCGGGCGATGCGGGGCAGGTCCTCGTCCTTCACCTGGGCCACCAGGACCGGGCTGCCGGTCCGTACGCATTCGGTGACCAGCCGGTCGGGCGCGTACCGGGCGATCTGCCCGGGCGGGTCGGCGGCGCGCAGGGCGTCCGACCCGCCCTCGGCGCGGACGGCGAGGGCGCGGATCAGCGCCGGCTCGGCCGGCCCGAGCGTGCTGCGGCGGCCCTCGACGACTGCGTCCAGCAGGTCCACGGCGGCCACGTCGGCGAGTTCCGGCACGGCGACGTCGGCCAGTTCCCGGGCGGTGCGGTCCAGGTCCAGCGTGGTGCCGATCCGGGCCGAGGCGTCGGCGATCACGGCGAGGCGGCGCCGGGCGGCCTCGGCCTCGACGCCCGCCCGGTACTGCTCGGTGGTGTCCACCATCGACGCCGCCACGCCCAGCACGGTGCCCGTGGCGTCCTCCAGCCGGTACAGCGACACCGACCAGGCATGGTCCTCGTCCGGGTCGGCAGGGGTGCGGCCCACGGTGGACCGGTCGACGACGGGCGTCCCGGTGTCCAGGACCTCGCGGGCCGCGGACTCCAGCGCGTCGGCGTCCAGCCGCGGCACCACCTCGCGCATGGTCCGTCCGGTGTGCTCCGCGGCGGGCACACCGTTGATCGTCTCCAGCGCCGGGTTGACCGAGACGTACCGCAGCCGGGTGTCCAGCACGGCCAGACCGATCGGCGACTGCCGCACCATGCGCTGGGACAGCGCCAGGTCCTGCTCCAGCCGGCGGACCGTCGACTGGTCGGCGGCCAGACCGAGCGCGTACGCGTTGCCCCGGTCGTCGAGCAGCCGCATGTTGCGGAACTCCACCAGACGGGTGCTGCCGTCCTTGTGCCGGACGGGGAAACCCCCGGCCCAGCTCTGACCGGTCCGCAGCACGTCGGCGAAGAGTTCGCCGACCAGCTCGATGTGCTGTTCGTGCACCATCAGGCGGGCCGCGTACTGCCCGAGCGCCTCCCGCGCCGAGTAGCCGAACAGCTCCTCCGCCTGGGGGCTCCACAGCACGACGCGCCCACGGAGGTCCAGCACCACCGAGGCCACACCCAGCACGTCGAGGAGACCGCTGGGCCGCACCGGCCCGCGCGGGGTCTCCCCGCTCCCGCCCATGGGAGCCTCGGCTGCACTCATGCCACGCACCGCCTCCTGCCGTCCGCACGGCACGCGTTCCCCAGTGCCGCCTCTCTCCGTTCTACGTTCTACCGCGCTCGCACGTTCTACCGCGCCCACACCGGCTCTCCGGCGTAGTGCTCCCGCGCGAGTAGTGCTTTCCTGAGGATGGACGCGGTTCGGCGGGGTACCCCGTTCCACCGCAGCGCGGCCACGAAAGGAGCGATCAAAATGAACGCGGAGCGGTCGCATCCGGAAACCGTCTCGGTGGAGATCAGCGGGTGCTCCAAGGAGGACGCCCGGGTCGTCTTCGACGCCCTGAGCCACTGTTTCTCCTCCGACCGAGGTCCCGAGGAGGTGCCCCAGCAGCTCCATGAGACCCGTCCCATGGTGTGGCTCGGCACCTACGACGTCGCGGACTCCCACGCCGAGTCCTGTTCGCCGGTCAGGCTGTCCTCGCCGGTTCTCGCCGACGTGCAGGGCGGCTACTGGGCCGTCGACCGGTTCCGGCACACGCTGGACACGATGTTCACCGTCCACGAGACCTGCACGGCCTCCGGCGATCAGGAGAGGGATCTCCACCTCCGGCTCGAAAGCCGCTGACCGGGTTCCGGCCCGCCCTCACTACGCCCCGACCGCCCCACCGGATGCTGTTGGTTAATCCGGGGCCGTGCGTGACGTCGGTCTTCAAGACCTGGTTGTGGTCTTGAAGACCGACGTTGTCGTATGGGGTGGGTGCG